>MEKU01000107.1:11657-15029 GCA_001767195.1 Acidobacteria bacterium RIFCSPLOWO2_02_FULL_67_21 | reverse complement strand
ATCCTGCTGCTGCTCGAACATCATGAGCTCACGGTGTCGGAGATCTGCACGGTGCTGCAGCTCCCGCAGTCGAGCGTCAGCCGCCATCTGAAAACGCTGGCCGACGACGACTGGGTGGCGTCGCGGCGCGACGGGACGAGCCGGTTCTACAGCATGCCGCTCGACGACCTGGACTCGGGGGCGAGCCGGCTCTGGCCGCTGATTCGCGAGCAGGTGGCGGGCACGGCCGCCGCCGGGCAGGATGTGCGGCGGCTCGACGGCGTGCTCGCGCGCCGTCGCGTGAAGTCGCGCGAGTTCTTCGCGAGCGCCGCGGCGCGATGGGACGATCTCCGCGCCGACCTGTTCGGCGACACGTTCTATCTCTGGGCGGTGCTGGGCCTGATCGACCCGTCGCTCACCGTCGGCGATCTCGGCTGCGGCACCGGCCGGCTGTCGGAAACGGTGGCTCCACACGTGCACCGGGTGATCGCGGTCGATGCGTCCGCCGACATGCTCGAGGCCGCGCGCCGCCGGCTCGGCGAGCTGACGAATGTCGATATGCGGCAGGGCGACCTGGAAGCGCTGCCGGTCCAGCCGGGCGAGCTGGACGCGGCGATGCTGTCGCTGGTGCTGCACTACTCACCGGATCCGGCGCGCGCCCTGGCCGAGGTCGCGCGCGTGCTGCAGCCGGGCGGCCGCGTCCTGATCGTGGACATGCTGCCGCACGATCGCGACGAGTATCAGCAGCAGATGGGGCACGTCTGGCTCGGATTTTCGGAGAAGCAGATCTCCCGGTTCCTGACCGGCGCCGGGTTCGGCAACGTCCGCGTCCGCACGCTGCCGGTCGATGCCGATGCGACAGGACCGGCGCTGTTTGCAGCGGTGGCGACGAGACGAACGTAGAGTGCCTAGAAGCGGTTTCATCATCGACCACGGGCGCCAATTCCGTGCGTAGTGCCGGGCTTCAGCCCGGCTAAAGCCGGGCACTACGTCGGTGATGAAACCGGTTCCAGGCACTCCAGGCACTGTGGATTTTTGAAGGAGACAACATGGCGACAGTAGCACCCGAGAAGATGCACGCGTTCGAGGCGGCCGCCAAGGCAGGGCGCCCTCCATACAAAGTGGCCGATCTGCAGCTCGCGGAATGGGGGCGCAAGGAAGTCCGCCTGGCGGAGCACGAGATGCCCGGGCTCATGGCTCTGCGCGCCCGCTACGCCGGTCGGACGCCGCTGGCCGGGGCCCGCATCATGGGCAGCCTCCACATGACCATCCAGACCGCGGTCCTGATCGAGACGCTCACAGACCTCGGCGCCGACGTGCGGTGGGTCTCGTGCAACATCTTCTCGACCCAGGACCACGCGGCGGCCGCCGTGGTCGTCGGACGGCCAGAGACGGGCGGCACCGCCGCCTCGCCGAAGGGGACGCCGGTCTTCGCCTGGAAGGGGGAGACGCTTCCCGAGTACTGGTGGTGCACGGTCGAGGCGCTCGTCTGGCCCGACGGCAGCGGCCCCACGCTCATCGTCGACGACGGCGGCGACGCGACGCTCTTCGTCCACAAGGCGGCGGAGTTCGAGAAGGCGGGGAAGGTGCCGGCCTTCGACGCGGATGCCGATCCGGAGGAGTGGGGCGTGATCCTCGACACGGTCCGGAAGGAACTGAGCGCCCACCCGGGCCGCTGGACGAAGGTCGCGGCCGGCATCCGGGGCGTCAGCGAGGAGACCACCACGGGCGTCCATCGGCTGTACCAGATGATGGACGCGGGCACGCTGCTGTTTCCCGCGATCAACGTGAACGACTCGGTCACCAAGAGCAAGTTCGACAACATCTACGGGTGCCGGCACTCGCTCCCGGACGGCCTGGCCCGCGCCACGGACGTGATGCTCGGCGGCAAGGTGGCGGTCGTCATGGGCTACGGCGAGGTCGGCAAGGGATGCGCGCAGGCGCTTCGCGGCCAGGGCTGCCGGGTGGTGGTCACCGAGATCGATCCGATCTGCGCGCTGCAGGCGGCGATGGAAGGGTTCGAGGTCACCACGCTCGACGAGATGATTGAGACCGCCGATATCTTCATCACGGCGACCGGCAACAAGAACATCATCACCGTCGATCACATGGCGCAGATGAAGGACAAGGCGATCGTCGGCAACATCGGCCACTTCGACAACGAGATCGACATGGCGGGGCTCAAGAAGGTGCGCGGCGTCCAGCGGATCAACATCAAGCCGCAGTACGACGAGTGGTGCTTTCCCGACGGCCACAGCGTGCTGGTGCTCGCCGAAGGGCGCCTGCTGAACCTGGGCTGCGCCACCGGCCATCCGAGCTTCGTGATGTCGGCGTCGTTCACCAACCAGGTGCTGGCGCAGCTCGAGCTCCATGCCAACGCGGAGCAGTACGGCAAGACGGTGACGATGCTGCCCAAGAAGCTGGACGAAGAGGTGGCGCGGCTGCACCTGGAGCACCTCGGCGTGCGGCTGACCCGGTTGACCAGGGATCAGGCCGACTACATCGGCGTCCCGGTGGACGGCCCCTACAAGCCGGAGCATTACCGGTACTAGCCGGTAGCCGGTAGCCGGTAGCCGGTAGCTGGTAGCTGGTAGTCGGTAGTTGGTAGCCTGTAGGCGGTACTGCAATGCCACTGGCCGCCGGCGTCCGTGTCGGGCCGTTTGAGATCGAAGCGCGGCTGGACCTTCCGGGCCTGGGGGAGGTCTACCGCGCGCACGATCACGAGCACGACCGGCAGGTCGCCATCCAGGTCATCCGCGCGGATTTCGGCCGCGACCCCGACCTTCGCGCGAGATTCGAACGGGACATAGGCGCCGCAGCGTCGTATTCATATCCGGGCGTCGTGGAGATCTACGACGTCGGCATCGATGGCGGTGCCGCCTACGTCGTGTCCGAGCCGCTCATCGGTCAGACGTTGCGCGCGCGGCTCGACCGCCGGGGGCTCAGCGTTCGAGACGCCGTGCGCTGCGCGGCCGTCATCGGCCGCGCGAGGCTGGCACTCTGGCGACGAGGGATCGGTCACCCGGGGGTGAGCGCCGACAGAGTCTTTCTTGCCGCAGACGGGAGAGTGCTGCTGCTCGGCGGCGGCCTCCAGGGGGTCGCGTCGTCTGTGCCGTCTGCGCAGCGGCGGTGGGCTCGCCCGGTGATGGCCGGCGCGCTGGTGCTCATCGCGTTTGGCGTGTTGCTCTCCCTGTTGTTCTCGCGCGATTCCCGGTCCTCGTCGCCGGCCAGCGCGGACCTGTCGCCTGTCCCCGCCGCGTCGGCGCCTCCGGTTGTTGAGGAGGCCGTGCCGGCAGGATCCCCCGCATCGCCGGTGGTGCTGGAGACCGCGGCGCCGCCGGTTCCTTCTGCGCGCGAGCCGGAGACGGTGCGCGGCACGGTTGAACTGCCGCC
>MEKU01000107.1:0-11638 GCA_001767195.1 Acidobacteria bacterium RIFCSPLOWO2_02_FULL_67_21 | reverse complement strand
CGATCGGCCGCCGGCCCCCCGGCCGTCCTCACGCCCGGCGATTGCGCCTGGGGCGGAGTCGGGGCGAGCCATACCACGCCGGGCGCTCCCTGCCGACGGCCGCGAGCCGGCCGCGCTCGTCACCGAGGCGGGCGTCCGCAGCACGGAATTCGATCTGGACGGCGCCTTCGATCTGTTGACCGCCGCCGCCGCCCGCGGTGACGCCGACGCGAACGTCGCGGCGCTCTATATCGGCGGCATCCTCGCCGCCCGGCAGTCGTTTCTTCACGGGGGCAGCGCGGAGAGTCTCACGCCGGTGCACGACGCCATCACCGCGCTGGCTGAGATCTCACGCGGCCGCCCCGGCGGGGCCGAGATTGCACGGCTCATGCTGCATGCGGCGGCTGCGGCCGCCCAGAGCGAGCGCGAGGAGATGCGCCTGTACATCGAGACGGCGACGCAGATGGAGCTGCTGCAGCAGGCGGCCGGTTTCGAGGGGGCGCCGCTGGTGTCGGCGGCGGAGCTGGCCGGCGAGTTGTGGCTGCAGGTGCACCACTATGACGAGGCGCAGCGTGCGTTCACGGAGGCCGCCGCACGAAGGGGAGCCAACCTTCGGATTCTCGCCGGCCTCGCCCGCGCGACCCGTCGCCTCGGCGACGCGGCCGCCGCCTGCTCCGCCTATCGGACGCTTGCCGAAGCGTGGAACCGCCGTCCTGCGCTGCCGGTGGAAATTGCGGAGGCGCGCGCCTACCTCGGCGGGTGCGCGCAGTAGGCGCGCGGGTGTCCGGCGTGCCCACGTCAATGACGTATCGCTACCGCCCGGAGGTGCTCGCGCAGCTCGCGGTCCACGGCGTCGTGCCGAGGGACACGACACGGCCGGAGCTGGTACGCGAGTTCGTCAACGACCTGTACCGGTACGAGCTCCGCCGGCTCCGCGACCGGTTGCTTCGCCACGAGTTTCCGAAATCCCAGTACCTGGGACTGGTGGCGCAGATGCGCAACCGCTACGCCGTGCTGTCGCGCAGGATCTGGGAATGGACGCAATGAAGTCGAAACTGCCCGCCTCGGGCGTCACGATCTTCTCGGTGATGTCCCGTCTGGCAGACGAGCATGGCGCCATCAACCTTGGCCAGGGGTTTCCTGACTTCAACTGCTCCCCGGACCTGATCGACGCCGTGACCCGTTCCATGCGGGAGGGCCATAATCAGTACGCGCCCATGCTCGGCGCGTATCCGCTGCGCGAGGCGCTCTCACGGAAGATCGAGCTGCTCTATGGACGCCGCTACGATCCGGCGACCGAGATCTGCGTCACGGCGGGCGCGACAGAGGCGCTCTTCAGCACCCTCACGGCGCTCGTCCATCCCGGCGATGAAGTGCTCCTGTTTCAGCCGGCGTACGACTCGTACGGGCCGGCGGTGCAGCTCAGCGGCGGCCTTCCGGTATTCGTAACGCTTCGTCCGCCCGAGTACCGCGTGGACTGGGACGATGTCGCACGCGCGCTCACGCCACGCACGCGGGTGATTCTCGTGAACTCGCCGCACAATCCCACCGGCATGGTCTTCGATGCGGACGATCTCCGGGCGCTGGGGCGCGTGCTGCAGCGCACCGGCGCAGTGGTGGTGGCCGACGAAGTGTACGAGCACATCGTGTTCGACGGGGCGCGCCACGAGAGCATGGCGCGGTACCCCGAGATCGCCGAGCGGGCGGTCGTGATCAGCTCGTTCGCCAAGACGTACCACACGACCGGATGGAAGGTGGGGTACTGCGCCGCCCCGCAGCCGCTCCTGATGGAGGTCGCGCGCGTGCACCAGTGGGTCACGTACGCCGTCAATACACCGATCCAGCGCGCCTATGCCGAGGTGGTTGGCCGCGATCCGTCGTGCTCGGACGTGACCGCGTTCTACCAGGCCAAGCGCGATCGGTTTCTTGTACTGATCGGGGAGTCGCGATTCCGGCCGCTGCCGTGCCGGGGCACGTTCTTCCAGGTGCTCGATTACTCGGCGATTACCGCGGAGGGCGATGCCGCGTTCGCGCGGCGGCTGGTCCTCGAGCACGGCGTGGCGTCGATCCCGATTTCCCCGTTTCTCACCGGCGTCGATCCGGGGCCGGTGCTGCGCTTCTGTTTTGCCAAACGGGACGAGACGCTCGAGGCGGCGGCGGAAAGGCTGCGGCAGGTATGAAATCCCAAATCCCAATGCCCACATCCCAAAGCCGTTGGAGAAAGGCGGCCTGCGCCTTGGGATTTGGGATGTGGGCTTTGGGATTTGACGCCGTCAATCCAGCGCAGGAGCCACTCCCCGAGGCCGACGCCTTCTTCAAGGCCGTCCGCGACAACCTGATTCGCGCGGAGCGCGTCAATCACCTGTACGCGTACAGGGAGCGCCGCACCGACATTCACACGAACCCGTTCGGCAGGTTGGGGACCGACGGCACCAGCCTGTTCGAGGTGTATCCGTCGGTGATCCGGTCGCTGACCTACCGCCGGCTCATCGAGCGCAACGGGACGCCGGTGAGCGCCCGTGATCGTGCGGCCCAGGACAGCGAGTATCGCGCCAGGGTGGCCGAGGTACAGCGCGATGCCGGCGGCAACGCGCGGCGGCTGCTCGACGAGCAGGACGCGGCGGCGCGGCAGCGTGGCCAGCGCGCGGTCGAAGACGTGGCGAACACGCTGGCCTTCAGGATCGATCGCCGGGATGTCTACGACGGGGTCCCGACGATTGTGGTCGCGTTCGCGCCGAAGCCCCGGGCGTCCCCGGTCACGCGGCAGGGCCGCATTGCCGAGAGGTTCGCCGGGACCATCTGGGTGGCGGAGGCCGCCGCCGAGGTGATGCGGCTCGAGGCGAAGTCGATCGACGACATCTCGATCGGGTTCGGCATCGTGGCGCGGCTGTCGGAGGGCACCACCGCGATCGTCACGCGGCGGGCCGTCGACGCGGATCTGTGGATGCCGGTCGAGCTCTCGCTGACCGGCCGCGGCCGCGCCGCGTTCTTCCTGCGCCGGCTGACTGTCGACTTCCGGACCGAGTGGTTCGACTACCGCCGCCTACCGGCCGACGTGCTGGCGCCGTTCCTGGATGCGCGGGTACAGCGCGAGTCCGGCCGCCGCCCATAACAGCGCGCGGATGCGGCGGGCCAGCGCCAGCGAGCCGCCGCCGCTCAGGCCGAGCGCCGCCACGACGGCGGCATTGGACGCCTCGAGCGTGCCGATGTTGCCCGGAATCGCCGCCGACGCGACGCTCGCCAGGCGCGCGAACGTCTCCACGGCAAGCCCCTCCGTGATGCCGATCGGCATCCCGATCGCCCAGAAGACGAGCCAGATCTCGACGGCCATCAGCAGGTAGCCGACGAAGGCCAGCACCGTCAGGATGATCAGCCGCCGCCGGTCGCCGCGCAGCAGTTGCAGCAGCACGTCCTCGACGTCCAGGATGAAGCGTACCACCCGCGACGCTTCCAACCGTCGTCCGGTGGCGCGGTCGAGTGCGTTCACGAGCCGCCCGAGGTAGTCCTCTGTGTGGCGACGCGCCATCATGCCGACGAGCGCCAGCAGGATCACGGCGCCGACGATGAGCAGGGTGAACACGGTGTCCCAGGCGCCCGACATCGACAGCTGGGTCACGACCGCAAAGGAGATCAGCGCCGCGATCACGATGCCGAAGACCGCAAATGCGAGCCGCTCCAGCGCGATGGCAGCGGTCGTGATCTCGGGGGCGACGCGGTCGTAGAGCAGCAGCACCTTCAACGGCTCGCCCGCGATGCCGCGGATGGTGAAGAACCCGATGGCGTCGGCCGCCAGGCGGACGCGGAAGAGCCGCGTGAACGGCGGCCGGGCATCGTCCGGGAAGGCGATCGCCCAGCCCCACGTCCGGAGCAGATGCCAGGCGGTGCCCGGCAGCAGGATCACCGGCAGGGCGAGGCCGAGCCGGCTGGCGGCGGCGAGCGTCTCCTCACGGTCGATGTAGACGAGCGTGAGCGCGAACAGCGTGACGCCGAGGACCACGGCGGCCATCGCCACCGCTTGTGGAACGGATCGAAACACGTGCCTGTGAGTCTAATTGATGAGACCGCGTCGCCGCGGACGCCCGTCAGCTCTGATCGTCGCTGTCGTCGTTGTCGACCGGTGTCGTGATGTCGTCCAACCCCTCGGGCGCGTCGGGCGCGTCGGGCGCGCTCGTGGCGAAGTTGTCGACGTCGGGGGCCGGCGTCCGGTCGTCGTCGAGGTCGTCCACGTGGTAGATGCGGCCGCCGGTGCGCTCCTTGATGGGACCGCGCGGCTTGTACTCGCCCTGCTGACCCTTCTTGCCGCGAAGCCTGCGCGGAGGCGCGGGCGGTCCGAAGTTGGCGGAGCGGTCCCGGCCGCCGGGGGGGAAGCCACCGCCGGGCGGACGAGGGCTGAACCCGCCGCCGAACGAGCCGCCGGGGCGCGGGCCTGGCGGACCAGGCCTGGGGCCGAACCCGCCCCCACCAGGCGGGCGCGGCGGCCGATCTTCGCGAGCGCGCGCCTCGCTGACCGCGAGGTTGCGGCCCTGGAACGGCTGCGCGTCGAACTTGCGAATGACTTCTTCCGCGAGGCTGCGCTCGGCGAACTCGACGAACGCGAAGCCGCGCGGACGGCCGGTCTCGCGATCGACGGGCATCACGACGTGCGATGGTTCCGCAATCGGCGCGAAGTGAGCCCGAAGGTCCGCCTCCGTCGCGCCATAGGGCAGGTTACCGATGAAGAGCCGAACTCCCAAGGTTCTCCCCGAAAGGACTCCAGATTGTATCCCACATAGTCAAGCGAGCCTGTCTACCGCGCCAGACTCTCCACGAAGGCGCTGTAGGCGATCAGGAAACGGCGCTCGAACGCGTCGGCGAAGGCATCGCCGCGCGCCAGGTCCTGGAGCAGGGCGCCGACCGCCGCGGCGCCATTGTGCTCGAAGAGCGCGCGCACCATCGCGGCGCTCTGCGCGTAGGCGAGGCGGGCTTCCGCGGTCGACAGGCGCGCGAAGTCGCCGGTCAGCCGTCCCACGGGGAGCCGGCGTGTGTCCCGGGCGAGCTGGGCTTGTGCCCAGCCGGCCCCGTCCGGCTCGAAGACCACGGCAAGCCCTTCGTGCAGCCAGATCGGCAGACCGCGCGGCGCGACACCCTGCACGAGGGCGTGGGTGAGCTCATGGACCAGCACCCGCTCGAACTCACGGGAGTTGGCGGCGGCGCCTCGTGCCGGGATGCGAATGCGGCCGTCGTAGGCGGCGGCCGCCCACTGCGGCGCGCGGGTGATGTCGCGGAACTGTTCCTGGGTATAGAGGACGACGGTGATGGTCTGGTCGGGATAGGTCGAGAGCGCCGTCGCGATCCGCCAGTAGGCGGATTCGAGGACCTCGATCGCGTGGCTCGCCAGCGCCTCGTCGGAGGGGCCTTCGAAGAGCACGGTGAAGCGGCTGCCCTGCGATGCGAAGAACGAGCCGTGCAGGGCCGCCTCACGGCGGAGCGCCTCGAGCCGCGCGGCAAGCGTGCTGTTGGCGGGCGCGTAGGCCGCTGCCGCCTCATAGACCCGGATGGCGCCGTCGAGATCGCTCGTGCGATAGAGGATGTCGCCAAGCAGCAGCGACGCCGGCGTCAGCGACGGCGCGAGCGCCAGCGCGCGCTCCAGCGAGTGGCGTGCGGCGGTGGTCTGGCCGAGCAGAAACGCGGCCATGCCTGCCCCAAGGTGGAGCGACGGATCGCGCGGCTCGAGGTCGAGCGCCAGCGCAAACGCCTCCGCCGCGGCCTCGTGCCGCCCGTCCCGCAGCGCGTCCCAGCCCGACTGCGCCGCGACGTACGCACGAGTGCCGGGCACCGCCTGGGCGGCCAGGGGCGCCGCTGACGCGATCGTCGCGGCGAAGACCAGCAGGGCAACCCGCGGACAGCTCATCAACATGGATCCTACCCGACCCCGGTGCCCGTTTTGCACCGAGCCGGGCGACAGGGGGAAATCATGGCACCTCAGCTTCTTACAGTGACCGTCGTCCTGGCGCTGGCGGCAGGAATCGGCTGCAATCGCGCCGATACCCGCGAACAGGCGCGGCAGGCGGGCGCCGAGGTTCGCGAGCTCGGCCTGCGCGCGGGCGATCGGTTGGCCGACGGCTGGTTGACCACCAAGATTCAGGCGCAGTACTTCGCAGACGAGGACATCAAGCTCCGCCAGATCGACGTCTCCGCGCGTAACGGCGTGGTAACGCTGCGCGGGGTTGTCGACAGCGGCCGGGCACGGGAGCAGGCGCTCGGCATCGCGCGTGCGACCGACGGTGTCCGCACCGTCGAGGACCAGCTCTTCGTGGCATCGAACGCCGCCGCGCGGGCGGCACTACCGCAGCCGGAGCCGTCGCAGGAGCCGATCGGAACGGCCGGCACGCAGCCGGCGGCCGTCGCGCCCGAAGGCCCTGTTGACGATGACGCGATCGCGACGCGAATTCAGACGCGGTATTTCATGGACACCAGCCTGAAGGCGCGCCGGATCGAGGTCTCGGCACAGCGCGGCGTGGTCACGCTGCGGGGCGAGGTCGGCAGCGACAACGAACGCGCGCAGGCCCTGCTGCTGGCGTGGACTACGCCGGGCGTCGAGCATGTCGACGACGCGCTTGTCGTGCAGCAGACGTCGGTGCCCGCAACAGCCGCGCCGGGGACACCGGCTCCGCCGGCCGCGTCGCAGGACGCCGCGCTCGAGCAGCGCGTGCGCGCGGCGCTCGCCTCCGATCGGCAGGCATCAGCGGACGCCGTTCAGGTCACGGCCAGGGACGGCGTGCTGCTGCTCGAGGGCCGCGTCCCGACGGCCGCGGCCAGACAGCGTGTGCTGTCGGCCGCGCGCGGCGTCGAAGGCGTGGTGCAGGTGGTCGATCGATTGAGCCTGGCCCGTTAACCACGAAGGCACGAGATCTTCGTGCCCTTCGTGGTTCAGAATCCGGGCGTCAAATTGAACTGCCACATCCAGCCCCGGCCGGGCCGATCGAAGGGACGGACGTAGTCGAGCTCCATGATCGCGAAGCCGAACGTGTTGAAGCTCGGCCCCACCCCGGACGCTGGTAGGCACACCGTTTGTAAGGGAACGCTCGGGGTATTCACGCAATCGATGGCTCACCTGTGGCAGCCTCGCGGGCCGGACCGTCCGGCCGATGGCGAGTGGAGCACGACGATTCGGCGCGTGCGCGCGGAGTTCGAAGAGATGCCGGGCCTGCGCGTCACACCGGCACAGGCGCGGGCGCTGTTCGGGCTCCCCGATGGGGTGCTCGGCCGCGTGCTGGACAGTCTGTCGGGCGAGGGCTTCCTGGAGGAACGCGACGGCGAGTACGTCCGGCGGCATTCGACCCCCTGAGCACAGACCTTCTTCGTCTGCTGCAGATCGCGTTCACGACCTGCCCGAGATGCAGGTACCCTGTGGTGCGTCGGTCATCAGCCGTGGTTCCCTGGCTCGGAGTCAACGACCCGTTCCCGCCCGTCGACGCGGCGCTTCGTGAGCCGAACGGACTTCTGGCGGCCGGCGCCGACCTCTCGGTCGAACGGCTCCTCGACGCCTACGCCCACGGTATCTTCCCGTGGTTCGGCGAGGGCGATCCGCTGCTCTGGTGGCATCCCGATCCGCGCATGGTGCTCTGGTTCGAGGAGCTGCACGTGTCGCGGTCGCTCCGGCGGACGCTGCGGGCGCAGCGTTTCCGCGTCACGCTCGACGCGGCGTTTGCCGCCGTGGTGGCCGGCTGCGCCGAGCCGCAGCCAGACAGGCCGGACACATGGATTACGGCGGAAATGGCCGAGGCCTACGGCACGCTGGCGGCTCGCGGGCACGCGCATTCCGTGGAAGTGTGGGACGGCGCGATGCTGGCCGGCGGCCTCTACGGTGTCGCGCTCGGCCGCATGTTCTTCGGCGAGTCGATGTTCAGCCGGAGGACGGACTCCTCGAAGGTCGCGATCGTCGTGCTGGCGCGCCAGCTCGCACGATGGGGCTTCGAGATGATCGACTGCCAGATGGCGACGCCGCACCTGGCGTCGCTCGGGGCGCGCGAGATCCCGCGGCGTGAGTTCCTGCGCCACCTCGAGCGCCTCGTCCGGCTGCCCGCGGTGCCCTCGCCGTGGCGGTTCGACGCGGGCTTCCACGCAACCCTGTGAGTACAATGGATATAGCCACGAAGGCACGAAGACCTCGAAGGTCACGAAAGATGACATTCTCAAGAGTTCGTGATCTTCGTGATCTTCGTGGTTGAGGTATGAGCGCTCGGCCTTACGAGTCCACGCTGGCGGAAACGCGCAGCGAGCAGCAGGTGCAGCGACCCCGTCTGTGGCGGGTGCTGCTTCACAATGACGACTACACGACGCAGGAGTTCGTGGTCTGGGTGCTCGAGACGATCTTCCATAAACCGCATGCGGAGGCGTTCACGATCATGCTGAGCGTGCACCGTTCGGGCCTCGGCGTGGCAGGCGTTTTCACGCGTGACGTCGCGGAGACGAAGGTGAAGGCCACCGAGAAGCTGGCGGAAGAGCACGAGTATCCGCTGCTCGTGACGATGGAGCCCGAGACGGAACCGGAGCGCGTATAAATGTCCCAGCCGCCAGTCCCGTTTGCCCCTGAGACACTCGAGACGATCCAGCGCGCGTTCCGGATGGCGACCGAACGCCGGCACGACACCGTCGGGCTCGAGCACCTCCTCCGGTCGGCCACCGACGAGCCGCACGCGCGTCAGGTGCTCGCCACGTGCGGTGTCGATCTCAACGTGCTGCGCAAGCAGCTGGACGAGGTCCTGGCGAAGGCGTTCACGCCGGTACCGCCGCCGGGACCCGCCGAGCCGGAACCGACCGTCGGTCTCGACCGGGTGATTCAGCAGGCGATCGTCCACGCCGCCGTGTCGAGCGCCAGGCACGTGGATACCGGGAGCCTGCTGGTGTTTCTGCTGCAGGAGGAGGAAAGCCACGCCGCGTACTTCCTGCGCCGGCAGGGCGTCGATCGGCTGACACTGCTGCGCGTGATCTCGCATGGCGGCGTCCCGGAGCCGGCGCCCGCGGAGGGTGGAGAGCGCGAGGCGGGCGCCCCTGTGCCGCCGGATCCGCTCGAGGCGTATGCGACCGAACTGGTGGCCCGGGCGGCGGCGGGCCGGATCGATCCGCTGATCGGCCGCCGGCTCGAGCTCGAGCGGATGATCCAGGTGTTGTGCCGGCGGCGCAAGAACAACCCGCTACTCGTCGGGGAGCCGGGCGTCGGCAAGACGGCGCTGGCCGAGGGGCTGGCCCTGCGCATTCATCAGGGCGACGTCCCCGACGTGCTCAAGGACGCCAGGGTGTACGCACTCGACCTGGGCGCGCTGCTGGCGGGCACCCGCTACCGCGGCGATTTCGAAGAGCGGGTCAAGCAGGTGCTCGAGCGGCTCGGCCGGGAGAAGAACGCCATCCTGTTCATCGACGAGATCCACTCGCTCGTGGGCGCCGGCGCTGCGTCGGGCGGCGCGATGGACGCCGGCAACCTGCTGAAGCCGGCGCTGGCCGACGGCACGCTGCGCTGCATCGGGTCGACCACCTTCAGCGACGTCAAGCAGTCGTTCGACCGCGACCGCGCCCTGTCGCGCCGCTTCCAGAAGATCGATGTGCTGGAGCCCTCGGAGGAGGAGACGCTCGACATCCTCAAGGGTCTGCGTCCGCACTACGAGTCGCATCACGGCGTGAAGTACGCCGATGCGGCGCTCGAGAGCGCGGTGACCCTCTCGGCAAAGCACCTCAAGGACCTCCATCTGCCCGACAAGGCGATCGACGTCATGGACGAGGCAGGCGCCGCGCAGAAGCTGCTGCCGGGCGATCGGCGTGTCGAGAGCATCGGCGCCGAGCAGGTCGAGCAGATCGTCGCCAAGATGGCGCGCGTGCCGGTGCAGGCCGTCTCGAGCGACGACCGGCAGGCGCTCTCGAACCTTGACGCCGAGTTGAAGAAGGTCATCTTCGGCCAGGAGCGCGCGATAGACGAGGTGGCGTCGGCCATCAAGCTGTCGCGCTCGGGCCTGCGGTCGGCCGACAAGCCGATCGGCAACTTCCTCTTCACCGGCCCGACCGGCGTCGGCAAGACGGAGCTCGCGCGGCAGCTCGCCCGCATTCTCGGCATCGAGTTCATCCGCTTCGACATGTCCGAGTACATGGAGAAGCACGCCGTCTCGCGGCTGATCGGCGCCCCGCCCGGATATGTCGGCTACGAGGAGGGGGGCCTGCTGATCGACGCGATCCGCAAGTCCCCGCATGCGGTGCTGCTGCTCGATGAGATCGAGAAGGCGCACCCCGACCTGTACAGCATCCTGCTGCAGGTGATGGATCACGCCACGCTGACCGATTCCCACGGCCGCAAGGCGGACTTCCGGCACGTGATCCTCATCATGACGACCAACGTCGGCGCGCGGGATCTGTCGGATCGGCGGATGGGATTCGGCGAGACCGGGGTGGGCGCCTCCTCGCGGGGCGCGATGGAGCGCGCGTTCACGCCGGAGTTCCGCAACCGGCTCGATGCGGTCGTCACCTTCAACGCGCTCGGCACGCCCGAGATCGAGCGGGTGGTCGACAAGCAAATCGACGAACTGCGCGCCATGGTGGCGCCCAAGCAGGTGACGCTCGAGCTCGACCCCGCCGCGCGCGCGTGGCTGGCCGCCAAGGGCTTCGATCGCGCGTTTGGCGCCAGACCGATGGCCCGTCTGATCGAGCGCGTGATCAAGAAGCCGCTGTCGGAGATGCTGCTCTTCGGGGCCCTCGCCGAAGGCGGCGCGGTGACGATCGCGGTCAAAGACGACGAAATTGCGTTGGTGTCACGTCCCAACTCCCAATGACCAAATTTCAACGTGCGCTTTGGGCTTTGGGATTTGGGATTTGGGATTTACGCTGATCCCGCATGTCCCTCTCCGACATCCGCCGCGAGTATCTCGGTGAGCCACTCGACGAGGCCCATTCCGACCCCGATCCCTTCCGGCAGTTCTCGATCTGGTTCGAGCAGGTGCGGCCGCTCGAGCCCGATCAGACGGCGATGGCGCTGGCCACGGCGACCCGCGACGGGCATCCGTCGGTCCGGACGGTGCTGCTCAAGGGCGTGGACGCCCGCGGGTTCGTCTTCTTCACCAACTACGGGAGCCGGAAGGCGCGGGAGATCGAGCAGACCGGCCGCGCGGGCCTGCTGTTCCTGTGGCGGTCGGTCGAGCGGCAGGTCCGGATTGCCGGATCGGTCGAGCGGGTGAGCGGGGAGGAGTCGGACGCGTACTTCGCGACGCGGCCGATCGAGAGCCGGTGGAGCGTCTACGCGTCGCGCCAGAGCGAGCGGCTCCACGACCGCGCAGAGCTCGACGCCGCCTATGCCGCGGCGCGCGAAGCGTACGGCGATCGCGTTGCACGTCCCCCATGGTGGGGCGGCTACCGCGTCATGCCGGACGAGTTCGAGTTCTGGCAGGGGCGGGAGAACCGGCTGCACGATCGGTTGGAATACCGCAGAAGCTCAGACGGCTCCTGGACCCGCGAGCGCCTGGCGCCGTAGTTCTTACAGACGAGAGCCACAGACGACGAAGCCACCGAGACACAGAGGCACAGAGATCCGCAATTGAAGCCGGATCAGCCGCCGGGATAAGCTGCGGCCGCCGGCATCACCTCCATGAATCGGTCGTCCCGCGGGCGGTCAAGGACGCCGTGAAAGCCGCCGGCATCG
>MEKU01000106.1:13448-24943 GCA_001767195.1 Acidobacteria bacterium RIFCSPLOWO2_02_FULL_67_21 | reverse complement strand
GTCCGTCGGACGGAACACCGTGATTCGTCCGGCCTTCATCCGACCCCGGCGAATCCGACCTGCTTGCCGCACGCTCGCGACGAGTTCCTGAAACGCCGCTGCCTTCATTTGAATTCCTCCCGAACGATCTGCCCAAGCCGACGGGCCTGGGCTGGCGTCAGGTCGGCCTGGTCGCTCTTCAAGTACGCGTACAACATGAAGAAGGCGCTTTCCTTCGGAGTCCAGTAGTAGATGACCCGCACGCCTCCGCGCTTGCCAGCCCCAGCCTTCGCCCACCGAACTTTGCGCAGACCACCCGAGCCCCGGATGACCGGCCCTGTGCAGGTCGCAGCATCAGCGCGATCTGCAACCCCCGATAGTCCTCGTCATCGAGAAGCCCCGTGATGACCTTGGTGAAGATCGGCGTCTCGACGAACCGCATGAACCACTATACGCCAATGGCGTATCGTCCGACACCTCGCAATGGGCCGGTGGCCGGATTGCGGCATAACGAATAAGGGAGTAGACCGCTACGCGCTCAGGCAGCCAACGACACCGCCGTTCCTCAGCGCAGGTCGTCCCCAAGTTTTAGGCAGGCGGGATGTCAACACGCAGCGCGCCCCCACCTCTGGAGCGGCGTTGGCTGCCGGGAAGAACGATATGTGCGTGGCCTTGCAGCTCAACGGGCGGCGCGCAGGCGTGGCGGGGAGCGCAAACCCCGGATCGAGCGAGACTTCCCATGCTCGGCGCGGCGTCCGCTCCACCATGACATCCAGCCGGCCGCGGCCAACGGCCAGTGGCTACAGCTGATCCGCCGGACTTCGCACGCCAAGCGCTCCGCGGTGCAGCACGTACGCCTCCTCGGTCCGCCGGCTGTAATGCCGCGCGCGAATCGCCTCTCGCACGCGCTCGAGCAACTTGGGATTATTCGCATCCATCCGACGACGATGCCATCGTCGCAGGCCGCGTCGCAACAAGGAGTGCGGCCGGTCCGGCTGACGCCGGACACTACGTACACACAGAGAAGCACGGAGAGAAGCACCGAGAAGAAATCTCTGTCTCTGTGTCTCTGTGGCTCTGTGGCCACGTGGAAGTGAACGGCAGCCCAAACAGTTCACGGCTGCAGGGCCTCGTCGATGCTGAGCGCACGCACCGGCGCCAGCTCGAGCGCACGGACGCCCGGCTCGATGGTCTTGCGGTCTCCGACGATCACGACGATGAAGCGTGAGGGCTGGATGTAGGTCTCCGCGGCGCGCTGCACCTGCGCCGCCGTGACGGCCATGACGTTGGCGATATACCGCTCGAAATAGTCGTCCGGCAGCCGGTACACAATCAGCTCCTCGAGACGCCGCGACAGGTCGGTCGTGGTCTCGAACTCTCCCGGAAACGCCAGCGCGATGTAGTTCCTGGCCTTGGCCAGCTCCTCCACGCCGACCGGCTGGCGGATGCCGTTCAATTCCTTGAAGAACTCCCGGAGCGCGTCGGCGGTCTTATCGGTCTGCACGCCCGCTGCGGCGTAGAACGGGCCCGGCCCGAGACGCATGTCGAACCCGGAGCTGGCGCCGTAGGCGTAGCCGTGCTCCTCCCGCAGGTTCTGGTTCAGCCGCGACGTGAACGCGCCGCCGAGGATCGTGTTGAGGACCAGCAACGGAAAATAGTCCGGCGTCGAGCGGGGGACGCCGACCGAGCCGATGCGGATCTGCGACTGCTCCGCATCCGGCTTGTCCACGATCACGATCTCCGCCTGGTCTGGCGGGCGCGGCGCTGCAAGCGGCGTCGGCCCGCGAGCGGATCTTCCGCGCCAGTCTGCAAACGCGCTCCGAAGCACGGGCATCACCCCGCTGGCGCTGATATCTCCGACAACGAGCAGCGTGGCGTTCGAGGGCTGGAAATACGCGGCATGAAACGCACGCAGATCGGCTGCGGTCAGCGTTTTCAGCGACGTTTCGGTCCCGATCGTGCCGGTGCCATACCGGTGCCCCGGTCCGTACACCAGGCGCGAGAACACCATCCCCGCCACCGAGGCCGCATCGTCGCGCACCTGGAGCAGGAGGGTGAGCCGCTCCTGCCGAAGCCGCTCGAGCTCCTTCTCGGGAAACGTGGGGCGCAGCGCCACGTCGGCCAGGAGCGGCAGCCCCTCGGCCAGACGCTGCACGGGGACGTTCAGCCGGACCGCCGAGGCATCGAACGAGCTTGCCGTCGTGAGCGCGGCGCCGAGAAACTCGGCGGCGTCGGCGATCTCGAGCGCCGACCTGGCGCCGGCACCCTCATCGAGCATCGCGGCGGTCAGGCTGGCGGCGCCGGCCTTGCCTGCGAGATCCTGTCCGGCCCCGGCCCGCACGAGCAGGCTGAGCTGCACGACCGGCACCTCGTGCCGCTCGACCACCCACACGGCAAGCCCGTTGGGGAGCGACTGCTTCTGGATCGTGGGAAGGTCGAGGGCCGCCGGCGGGCCCGGCAGCGGCGGCCGGGAGCGGTCGGGCCGCTCCTGGGCCGCGACGAGGCTTTCCACGGCAATCGCGGCGACAACACAACCACGAAGCACACGAAGATCGCGAAGGACACGAAGAACGCTTACTGGGTTTCGTGATCTTCGCGACCTTCGTGGCCTTCGTGGTTGAGTCATCCTTGCGTTTCGGGTTCCACGATCAGTTCCACCCGTCGATCCGGCGGCAGCCAGCGGCGCACGGCCGCCTGCACGTCCGACGGCGTCAGCGCCATGTATCGCGCCAGGTCTTCGGCGAAGAAATCGGGCGCCGCTCCCGCGAAGTAGTACGCGTTCATCTGGTTGGCTTTGCCGCCGAACCCGCCCACCCGCTCCAGCGAGCGGTAGAAGGACGCCTCGATCTGATTGAGAACGCGCTGCAGCTCCCGAGGGGTTGGAGGCTCCCGGCGCAGGCGGTCGAGCTCCTCGTCGATCGCCTGTTGCAGCTCGGCCGCGGTGTGGCCGGGGCGCGCGGTCGCGACGATCAGGAACGATCCGCCGAGCGCAGCGCCCTGCTGGTACGCGGTGACGTCCTGCGCGATCTGGGTCTCGTAGACCAGACGGTTATAGAGGCGCGAGTTCTTTCCGCCTGCGAGGATCGACGAGGCCGCGTCCAGCGCGGCGTCGCCGGGCGCATAACCCCGCGGGGTCAGCCATCCGAGGTACAGCCGCGGAAGCCGGACCTGGTCGGTGATCGTCTTCCGCTTGACATCGGCGAGGACCGCGGGAGGCGGCGCAATCGGCTGGACGACGGCCCCGCGGGGGACCTCGGCGAACCACTGCTCGACCAGGGCGCGCGTCTTCGCAAGGTCGATGTCTCCGGCGATCGCGAGCGTGGCGTTGTTCGGTGCGTAGTAGGTCTTGAAGAACGCGACGATGTCGTCGTGGCTCGCCGCGGTCAGGTCTTCCATCGATCCGATCGTCGGCCGGCTGTAGGGGTGCCCCTCGGGCCACAGCATCCGATCGATCTCGAGGGAGGCCATTCCGTAGGGCTCGTTCTCGTAGCTCTGGCGCCGCTCGTTCTTGACCACGTCCCGCTGGCCGTCGACCCGCTCGGGCGTCATCGTGTCCAGCAGGTACGCCATGCGGTCCGACTCGAGGAAGAGCGCCAGCTCCAGCGCGTTGGCCGGAACGTCAATCAGGTAGTTCGTACGGTCGTTGTCGGTCGAGCCGTTGCTCGTCCCGCCCGCCGCTTCGAGCAGCGTGTCGAAGTCGCCCTCCGCCACGTGGGCGGACCCCTCGAACATCAGGTGCTCGAAGAGGTGCGCCAGCCCGGTCCGCCCGGGCCGCTCGTTGGCCGAACCGACGTGGTACCAGACATTGATCGTCGCCACCGGCACGCTCGCGTCGCGGTGAAGAATCACGGTCAGGCCGTTGCTCAGGGTGAAGAGCTGGTAGGGGACGTCGAGCTTCGGCGGCTGCGCCGTCTGCCCGCTCGCCGTGAGCGAGCACATCGCAACAAAGAGCAGGGCCCAGCGGACGCGCATGCGTGGTCTCGCGACGAGTGTATCCCACGCCTCGCGGACGAGCCGGGCGGGGTGGGGTAAGATCTCGACTCCACATGGACCGTCCTCTCGTAGCCGTCGTCATGGGCTCCTCGTCTGACTGGGAGACGATGAAGCACACGTCCGAGGTGCTCGATCGATTCGGCGTCTCCCACGAGCGCCACGTCCTGTCCGCGCATCGGACCCCTCTGGAGGCGGCCGAGTTCGCCGGCGGCGCCGAAGCGCGTGGGATCGAGGTCGTCATCGCTGCGGCCGGAGGCGCCGCACATCTGGCGGGTGTCGTTGCCGCCCACACGGTGGTCCCCGTGCTCGGCGTCCCCATGCAGAGCGTCTTGCAGGGGCTCGACTCGCTGCTCTCAACCGTGCAGATGCCCGGTGGCGTGCCCGTCGGCACGCTGGCGATTGGAAAGGCAGGCGCGACCAATGCCGCCCTGCTTGCCGTCGCCATTCTGTCGAATTCGCGCCCGGATCTGCGGGCGAAGCTCCGCGCCTATCGGCAGGAGCAGACCGAGAGGGTCCGCCAGGAACGGCTGCCGTGACCCTGCCGCATGCCGCGGCCGCCCCGCCCCGCGTCATCGGGCCAGGTGCCGTGGTCGGCGTCCTCGGCGGCGGCCAGCTGGGACGCATGTTCGCGGTCGCCGCCCGGCGGCTCGGGTATCGGGTCCACACGTTCACCCCGGATGACGATTCGCCGACGGGGCAGGTGTCGGATCTCGAGATCACGGCGTCCTACGAGGATCTCGACGCGCTGCGCACCTTTGCAGGGGGCGTCGATGTCGTCACGTTCGAGTTCGAGAACGTGCCGATCGACTCCATCAATATCGTAGAGGAATTCGTACCGGTACGTCCTTCGGCGGTGGCGCTGCACACGGCGCAGCAGCGGGCGCGCGAAAAGATGTTCCTGGCCGATCGAGGTGTCCCGACCGCGCCGTTTGCCGCCGCCGATACCCTCGACGAGCTCTGGGATGCCGTGGCGCGGATCGGCACGCCGGCGGTCATCAAGACGGCGGCGTTCGGCTATGACGGCATGGGCCAGCACACGGTGACGGCTCCGGCGGAGGTGGAGCGCATCTGGACGGCCATCGGCCATCAGGAAGCGGTGGTCGAGAAGTTCATCAGCCTGCAGGCCGAGATCTCCGTCATTGCCGCGCGCGGCGTGGACGGCGCCGTCGCCGAGTACCCGCCGTTCGAGAACCGCCACCAGCGCCACATCCTCGACCTGACGACCACGCCCGCGGCCATTCCGCCGGCGGCGGCAAAGCAGGCGACTCAAATCACCCGGACCGTCCTCGAGGAGCTGCAGTACGTCGGCGTGCTGTGCGTCGAGTTCTTCCTGAGCACCGACGGCGAGCTGCTCGTGAACGAGCTGGCGCCGCGGCCGCACAACTCGGGCCACCTGACGATCGACGCCGCCGTGACCAGCCAGTTCGAGCAGCAGGTGCGCGCCGTCTGCGGCCTGCCGCTCGGATCGCCGGAGGTGCCGCGGCCGGCGGCCATGGCGAACCTCCTGGGCGATCTCTGGGTCGACGGCGAGCCGAACTGGGCGGCGGCGTGCCGGTTTCACGAGGTCAAGCTGCACCTGTACGGGAAGACCGCGCCGCGGCCGGGACGCAAAATGGGCCATCTCACGGCCACGGGTCGCACGGTGCAGGAGGCGCAGGACCGGGTGATCGCGGCGAGGGATGCGCTGTTGATCTGAGGTCGGCGGGTCCGCCGGTCGTTGCGACCGAGTCTCCGGCGGCACCCGCCCCACGAACGTACGTGGGCCGGGTGCCACGGCGAGCAGGTGACCATCGAGCCGTGGACCCGGCGTCACAATGCCGCGGCGAGCGGCCGGGCATCGAGCCGCGGACCCGGCACTTAGGGGTGCAGCGTCAGGGTGTGGGCTGCCGGGCCCGGCAGGAACGGCGTCGGCTCGCCCCTGACCCATGCCTCATGTGAGTTCGCATAGAACGGCGAGAGCGGGTGGCCGCTCTGCCCGGTCGGCATGTGCAGGATGCCTTCGGCCTCCTTGCCGGGCGACACGACCATCCGTTCCGATGCGCCGATCGCGCCCCAGTGGACGCGCGGCGTGTAGAGGTCGCCCGGCAGTTCCGACCGGGGCATGTCCAGCCAGCGGCCGATGAATGGCAGCGAGGCCGACAGCGGATGCCGGTACGCCGTGACGTTGTATTCCGACCAGTGCCGGTCGCGCAGCTCGCCCGGCGCGCCGCGGGTCGCCTGCTCGATCACCTCGTCGGCAGCCTCGAGGAGCAGTCCGTCCCACGTCTCGTAGGCCGGATCGAGCAAGTGCGCCGGCTGCGTGATCGCCAGCTGCCAGATCGGTGCTTCGCGGCGCCGGACGGCGGTGTAGTCGAACGAAGGGTCGGCCTCGTAGCACTCGGCGAGGACGAAGCTGATGACGCGCCTGAAGACGGCGTCCCGGAACCCGCGCACAAGACGGTACGCCGCCGACTCGGCGGCCGCGGTGCCGGACCAGCCCCCATCCACGACGTCTTTGAGCGCGGCGCGCGCCGCCACGCCGCCGGCCGCCTCCGCCGTCAGCGTCGAGAGGAGCAGTCGCCGCCACCGGTCGAGAAACGCGCTGCTGGTATCGAGCTGAATGGCGAGAAGGTCGCGCGCGTCGAAACGGTCGCGCGCCAGCAGCCGGTCGCGGATGATCCGGGCTCGCGATCCGATCTCGTAGCTCCCGTCGCCGAGCTTCGCGAGCATGTCGCCGTCCACCACTCGCGCGTTGGCGGTCCACAGCCTGCCGTTCGGCGGATCCAGTACACGCGGGTATTCCGCGGGATCCAGCCAGCCGTCCCAGCCGTGTGAGCCCGTGGCCCACGGGACCGGCAGCCGTCCGTCGAACCCGGTCCGCCGGGGAATCGATCCGTAGACGCTCCACCCGATTCGGCCCGAACGATCGACGACGAGGATGTTCTGGCCGGGGGCACCGACGCCGTTCGCCTGATCGAACGCCTCTTCAAGCGTGCGTGCCGTCTCGAGCGGACGGATCGACACCGCCAGCCGCTCGGGAGAGTGCGCCACCCAGCGGTACGCGCGCGGCCGGCCCCTGAAGTCCGGCTCCATCACCGGCCCCCAGGTGGTCCAGTCGACCGACGTCCGCTCGGAATCGCCGCCCGCCGCGTCGAGCACTTCCTCGAAGCGGTCGAACCGGCGCCATCCTTCCGCCGTGCGGTACTCGCCAGGCCGGCTGCGGTCCGTTTCCAGGAGGACGATGTCGCTCCAGTCGGCGTAACTATTGGTAAACCCCCAGGCGACGCGGCCGTTGCTGCCGGCCACGATGGCCGGGACACCCGGCAGGGTCACACCTGTAATCCGGTACACGCCGTCGGGAGCGGAAGGGTCCGGCCACTCGAGCGACGCGCGATACCAGGTGTTCGGCACCCGAATGGTGAGATGCATGTCGTTGGCGACGAGCGCCCGGCCGTCCGCGGTCAGTCCGCCCGCAACGGCGAAGCTGTTGCTGCCGATCGCCATCGCGTCACGTTCGCTGCCGCCAGGCGCCAGCCCGGCATCCACCCGGGTGAAATCCGGCAGCAGCGATTCCGGGATTGGTGTTCTGGGCTTTCCCCTGCGGCGTGCCCGCAGGTCGTAGACCTCGGGCCCCGGCACCGGCGGCGTCGCAAACGGCGTCCCGACGACCGGTGCGTCCCACTCGGACCCGGCCGGCGCGAGAAAGTCGAACATGGCCGGCGGCAGCAGCTCCCGCATTGTGGCCAGCGTGGCCTCGTACGATCCGTCATCGTCCTGCAGCGTGACGAACATCGACAGCACGACGAGCAGCGTGTCCTCGGGCGCCCATGCGGCGGGAGTCTGGCGGAGCAGGAGGTACTCGAACGGCGGCCTGGCCATCTGCCGGAGTCCCGCGTTGACCCCGTCGGCGTAGGCGTCGAGGAGCGCGCGATCGCCGGTGCTCATCAGCGGCAGCGCGCGTGCCGCGACCGCACGGAATCGATGCCGGCGGATCTCGCGGTCGATCGGCAGCGCGCGTGCGCCGACGAGCGCGGCCAGCTCGCCGGCGGCGCGGCGGCGGGCGAGGTCCATCTGGAAGAAGCGATCCTGCGCGTGGAGGAACCCCGTGGCCCGCGCGACGTCGGCCCGCGACCCGCCACGCACGGTGGGGATGCCGAGCGCGTCGCGCGTCACCCGCACCGGCGCGTGCAGGCCGGCCAGCCGGACCTGGCCGTCGAGGATGGCCAGGCTGCCGCGCAGCTGGGCGCGGGCCCACCAGGCGCCGGCGGCCGATGCGGCCACGAGCGCCAGCAGCAGGGCCACGATCACGCCGAAAAACCTGCGCATCCTGGGGGTCATCTTAGCTGCAAGGTACAATTCCCCCTCGCGAGAGCGATCTGATGCCGACACGCTTTGGCACGTCTCCCTGGATCCAGCGCTTCCCGGCGTCGCGCGTGCCCGCATTTCCGCGCTATAGCGGCGACCGGGTCGCGGACGTCGTGGTGATTGGCGGGGGCCTGACCGGCTGCGCGGCGGCGCATGCCTGTGCGGCGGCCGGATTGACCACCATCCTGCTGGAGCGCGACCGCATGGGGCACGGGCGCAGCGGCCGTGGGCTCGGCCTGCTGAGCCCGGAGCCGGGGCCGGCGTTTCGCGACGTCGTTGAAGCGCACGGTCTCAACGCCGCCCGGCGGGTTTTCGACGTGTGGCGCAGGGGGGCGCTCGACGGCGCGGCGCTCCTGCGGCGTCTGGGCGTGCCGTGCCATCTCGATCCAAGGGAAGCGCTCGTGGTGGCACGCGGCGACCAGGAGCGGGATCTGCGCCGCGAGTACGAGGGCCGCCGTGAGGCCGGCCTCGACGTGGCATGGCTGAACCGGCGCCAGCTTCAGGCCCGGATGCGGCTCGACGCGGCGGGCGGGCTCAAGACGCGCGACGCGTTCATGCTCGACCCGTACCGGGCCTGTCTCGGGCTGGCCTCGGCGGCGGCGGCGCGCGGCGCCCTCTGCTTCGAGCGCTCGGCCGTCAAGAACGTGCGGTTTACGCGCAAGCTGGCCGAGGTTGTTGTCGATCACGGCAGGATCAAGACGAGCCGCGTGATCGTGGCGACAGCCACGGCGACCGAGGAATTCAGGTCGCTGCGCCGCCATCTGGATCGGCGCGAAACCTATCTCGTGCTGACCGGGCGGATGCCGGCGGCGATGCGCAAGGAGCTGGGCGATCGACGGGTCATCCTGCGCGGCGCGGGCGTCCCGCCCGACCATGCCGGCTGGACGCACGACGATCGGCTCGTCATCTCGGGCGCCGACCAGCCCGAGACGCCGGCCCGGACGCGCGAGGCGGCGCTCGTGCAGCGCACCGGCGAGCTGATGTACGAAGTGCTGAGGCTGTATCCCGCGATCTCGGGTCTGCAGCCCGAGTTCGGCTGGGAATCGGTGTACGGGCAGGCGGCCGACGGACTGCCGTACATCGGCGCCCATCGCAACTACCCCCATCATCTGTTCGCGATCGGCGGCCATCCGGCCAGCGCCACCGGGGCGTTCGCAGCGGCTCGGATTCTGCTCCGGGCCGTGCGCGGAACGCCCGAGAGCGCAGACGAGGTCTTCGGCTGGAATCGATGAGCGCGCAGACGGCTGCGGTGGACATCCTCGCGTTCGGCCCTCATCCCGACGATCTCGAGATCGGCCTTGGCGGCACCCTGGCCAAGCACGCGGCGCTCGGGCATCGCGTCGCCCTCTGCGATCTGACGGCAGGGGAGATGGGCAGCAATGGCACCGTCGACGAGCGGCTGCACGAGGCGGAGGCCGCGCGCGCCATGCTCAACGCGGAGTGGCGCGAGAATCTGCGGCTTCCCGATCGGGCGATCGGCAGCGACCCGGGCCATGTGCGCGCCGTGGCCGAGATCGTCCGGCGCGCGCGCCCCCGCGTCGTGGCGGTGCCGTACTGGGCGGACCGCCACCCCGATCATGCGGCAGCCAGCCACCTGATCACGGAAGGGGTGTTCAGCGCGGGTCTCCGGCGGTTTCCGGCGGCGGGCGAGGCCTGGAAGCCCGAATCGGTCTGCTATTACTTCATCAACAACGCCGCCGAACCGTCATTCGTGGTGGACGTGAGCGATCACTACGAGACGAAGCGGCGGGCGCTGGCCTGCCACGCCTCGCAGTTCCGTCCGTCCGGCCAGGGCACCGTGGCCACGCGGCTCACCTCGCCGCGCTTTCAGCAACTCGTCGAGAGCCGCGACGCGCAGTTCGGCGCGCAGGCCGGGGTGGCGTTTGCCGAAGGGTTTGTCGTCCGCGAGCCTCTCGTCCGGGCGCATCTGCTGTCGCGGGGCTGACCGGTGAACATCGGCATCGTCTGTTATGCGTCGGTCGGAGGGAGCGGCATCGTTGCGACCGAGCTGGGCAAGGCGCTCGCCATGCGCGGCCACCAGGTGCACTTCATCAGCACCGAGACCCCGTTCCGGCTCGGCGAATTTCAGGCCGGGATGGCGTTTCATCAGGTGCTGACCCCCACCTATCCGCTCTTTCGCGAGCCGCAGTACCTGCTGTCGCTATCGAACACGATCGTGCAGGTGGCCCGGGAGTTCAGCCTCGACATCATCCACGCGCACTACGCGGTTCCGCACGCCACCGCGGCGTTTCTCTCGCGCCAGGTGCTCCGATCCGGCAACGGCGGTCCGTCGCCAAAGGTCGTCACGACGCTGCACGGCACCGACATCACGCTCGTCGGTAACGATCCGTCCTATTCGCAGATCGTGGCGTTCTCCATCGAGCAGTCGGACCGCGTGACGGCCGTCTCGGAGAGCCTCCGGGCATCGACGTATGCCGAGCTCAAGGTGACACGCGAGATCAGCGTCATTCCGAACTTCCTGGACTGCGCCATCCACCGGCGGCAGAGCCTTCCCGATCTGCGCCGGCGATTCGCCGGCGACAACCCCGACACGAAGATCGTGACGCACGTGTCGAACTTCCGTCCGGTCAAGCGCATCGATCTCGTGCTCGCGATCTTCGATCGGATCCGCCGGGCGGTGCCGGCGCGGCTGCTGCTCGTCGGCGACGGCCCGGAGCTCGGGACGGCGTACCGGCTCGCCCGCGAGTTGGGCATCTGGCAGCTCATCGACATCGTCGGCGCGCAGGAAGAGGTCGTGCCGCTGCTCTCGGTGAGCGACCTGTTCCTGCTGCCGTCCTCGCAGGAAAGCTTCGGCCTCGCGGCACTGGAGGCGATGGCGTGCGAGGTGCCGGTCGTGGCGTCGCGCGTCGGCGGGGTGCCGGAAGTCATCGAGCACGGCATCAGCGGCTTCCTGCATCCGCCCGAGGCGATCGACGAGATGACCGCCAGCGCCGTGGCGCTGCTGACCGATCCGGCCCGCCACCGCGAGATGGCGGCGGCCGCGAGGCGGCGCGCGCTCGACCACTTCTGCGTGGACAAGGTCGTGCCGATGTATGAGGACTGCTATCAGACGCTGATAGCCGATAGCCGATAGCCGGTAGCCCGTAGTGTCCGGCTTTAGACGGATCGGGCTCCGCTAAGCAAACGGCGCCAGCTTCCTGAACGTAGCGAGGACCCAG
>MEKU01000106.1:0-13396 GCA_001767195.1 Acidobacteria bacterium RIFCSPLOWO2_02_FULL_67_21 | reverse complement strand
TGGTCGACGTCCTCCACGTAGGTGTAGAGCGCCGCGGCGCCGCCGGTCGCTGTCGTGGCGTCGCCCTTTCGCACCAGGATCACGGCCGCGTCGCCATGGCGCACCTCGGCGTAGCGCAGCTGGCCGTCGGCGTCCGCGAGGGCCACGCCGCGGGCAAATCCAAAGGCCCGCTCCAGGAAGTCGACTGAGGCCGCGACGTTGACGACCGCCAGATAGCTGCTGATCGGCTGCATGCCGGGCGCCACCCCGCTGTCGGAGCGCGGTCGGCGTCCCGCGGGCAGCGCCGGTGTCCGGCGGCGGGCCGCCCGCTTGCGTTGCGGCGCCGACCTGCGGCGCCGGGTCGGTTGCGGTACGCGTGTCCGGGGTTTTCGGGCCATTGTGTGCAGCATGATGCCGCGCCCTGCGGCCATCGGCAAGCGCAGACGCCAGGCGGGAGGCTGTGGCAGAGGAAATTCGTCGCCCGCGAGCGGCGGGTCCAACTAGAATTGCGTATACACCGCATCCGATGGCACGAGAGAACTGGCAGGTCGAGCACCTCCTGCGACGGGCGGGCTTTGGTCCCTCGCAGGCCGACCTGCTTCGCTTCGCGGACATCTCCGCCTCGATCCTCGTCGATTACCTGGTGAACTTCGAGCGGCAGCCCGACGACGTGGACACGAAGATCGGGTCGCCGGAGTACGTGTCGGTGACCACGCGCGGCGGCGAGTTCTCTCCGAACACGCGCATCGAGGATGCGCGTCAGCGATGGCTGTTCCGGATGGTGCACACGCAGCGCCCGCTGCAGGAAAAGATGGCGCTGTTCTGGCACAACCACTTTGCCACGGCGTACAGCAAGCTGAATGGCGCCGTCGGCAGCATCCAGGCGACGAAGATGATGGCGCTCAAGCCGGGCGATCTGCCGGGGCCGCCCGGGCAGATCGAGCTCTTCCGCCGCCACGCGCTCGGCAACTTCCGCACGCTGCTCATCGAGGTGGCGCGCGACCCCGCGATGATCGTCTGGCTCGACGGGCGTCAGAACGTCCGGAATCGACCGCAGGAGAACTTCGCTCGCGAGGTGATGGAGCTCTTCACGTGGGGCGTCGGGAATTACACCGAGCAAGATGTGTACGCCGCGGCGCGCGTGTTCACGGGCTGGAACCTGAGCGCGCGGCAGGGGGGTGCCAACAACAACGATCCGAACGCGTACTATGAGTTCGCCTACAACCCCAATCAGCACGACGCGACGGCCAAGACGTTCACGTTCCCGATCTACGGCAACGGCAGCCGAACCATCCCCGCCCGATCGGCCGCCGACGGGATGCAGGATGGCATCGATCTCCTCACGGCGCTCGCGCACCACCCCGAGACCGCACGCCGCCTGGCGCGCAAGCTCTGGAACTTCTTCGTGAGCGAGCTGGACGCTCCCGATCCGGCGTTCGTGGACGAGGTGGCGCGGGAGTATCTCCAGAGCAACACCGAGATGAGGCCCGTGGTCCGCTACATCCTGCGCTCGCCCTGGTTCTCGAGCCCGGCGCGGGTGTACACGCGCTATTCGTGGCCGGTGGAGTTCGTGGTCCGGGCCATTCGCGAGATCGGGTGGACCGGATTGTCCGTGGACGCCGCGCGGACGCCGCTGGCCAACATGGGGCAGACGCTCTTCGAGCCGCCCGACGTGAACGGATGGGAGCCCGGCGTGGGGTGGTTCGCCACCGGATCGATGCTGGCGCGCATGAATTTCGCGGCCACCCTGGCGGCAAATCAGCGGTTCAATCTGGCGCGCGCCGCGGCGCCCTGGCGGGGGACGCCGAACTCGCTGCTCGAGTTCTTCTTCGACCGGCTGTCGCCGGTGGCCTTCGACGGCGCCGCGTATCGCGATCTCCTGACGTACATCGAGGCGAGCGCGCCATGGACCGGCTCGGACGCGCAGCTCAACGCGAAGACCGAGGGGCTGGCCCGTCTCATCACGGGGTCGGCCGAATATCAGCTGGTGTGAAGGCGATGATTACCCGCCGAGCGTTCATCCGGGACGGTGTTGCGGCCTTTACGGCCAGCTTCGCCGCGCCCGCGTTCCTGAGCGAGATCGCCCGCGCGCAGGGCGCGCGCAGCCGCAATCTCGTCGTGGTGTACCTCGGCGGCGGCAACGATGCGCTCAACACCGTCGTGCCGTATCAGGATGCCTTCTATCGGAGCCGCCGGCCGAACATCGCGATTCCTGCCGGTCAGGTGCTCCAGATCGGTTCGGATCCAGGCGGCAAGGCCCTTGGGCTGCACCCGCGTCTCACCGGCCTGCAGGAGATCTTCAACCAGGGCCGGCTGGCGATCGTGCAGCGGACCGGGTATCCGAACTCGAGCCGGTCCCACTTCCAGGGCACGGATATCTGGGGCACCGCCAATCCGTCGTCGCCGACCGGCCCCGGGTGGCTCGGGCGCTATCTCGACACCCTTCCGTCGCCCGCCGACCCGCTGGTCGGCTGGAGCGCCACCGGCGAAACGCCGCGGGCGCTCGTCTCACGCACCGTCGCTGTCCCCGCCATTCCCGACGCCCGCGTGTACAGCCTCTCGAGTCCGAACGGCGGGGCGGAGGCGCAGAACGAGCGTGCCGCGGCCTCGCGGATTGCGTCGCACGAGCCGCTCGATCGCCCGCACCTCGCGTTCGTCAACGGGTCGATTCTGGCGGCCATGGGCACGCTCGACCGTGTGGCCAGCATCAACAGCTACGTGCCGTCGGTGACGTACCCGAACAACGGCTTCGCGCTCGCGCTGCGGACGGTGGCCGGCTCGATGGCCCGCGGCATCGGCACCCGCGTGTACTGGGTGCAGACCGGCGGCTTCGACACGCACGCGAACCAGGGCAACGCCGGCGCCGGAGGGTACGCGAACCTGATGGGAACCTTCGGCGACGGGCTGTTCGCCTTCTACGGCGATCTCCGCAACCAGGGCCTGCTGAGCGACACGCTCGTCCTGCAGTTCTCCGAGTTCGGGCGGCGCATCACGGAGAACGGCAGCCAGGGGACCGATCACGGCGCGGCCGGCGTCATGATGGCGATGGGGGGCACGGTGCGCGGGGGCATTTACGGCACGGCGCCGTCGCTCAACCCCGACCCGTCCAACCCCACGCTCGAGAACAACGGCGCCGATGTGCGCTACGAGACCGACTTTCGTTCGGTGTACGCCCGGGTGCTCGACTCCTGGCTCGGCGCCGATTCGGCAGCCGTCCTGGGCGCCACCTTCCGCCAGGGCGCTCCGGCGATCGTGTGAGGAAATTTACGAATTTACGAATTTACGAAGTGAGCGTATTTGTATTGGGTGATGAATCCATCAATTCGTAAATCCGTAAATCCGACGATGCCATTGATGGCCGCCGCCGTTGTGCTGGCGGTCTGCTCGTTCCCGCCCGGCGTCAACGCGCGCCAGGAATCAGACGAGGCACGGCGCGTTCGCGAGGCGATAACCGTCTTTGGCGAGATCATGGCGGCGGAGGACAAGGCCATCCCGAGGGCGATCGTCGGCCGCGCCGAGGGGATCGCGATCTTCCCCAGCACCATCCGCGCCGGGTTCATCGTCGGCGGCATGCGCGGGCGCGGCATTATCAGCGCCCGGAACGAAGGGCGCTGGTCGGCGCCTGCGTTTCTGACGTTGACGGGCGGGAGCTTCGGCCTCCAGATCGGCGGGCAGGCGGCCGACCTCATTCTCGTGATCACCAACCGGAGAGGGCTCGAGAACCTCGTGGCGAACCAGTTCAAGCTGGGCGCGGACGCGGCGGTGGCCGCGGGCCCGGTCGGCCGCGATGCGCAGGCCGCAACCGACCTGCAGCTTCGGGCCGAGATTCTGAGCTACTCGCGGTCGCGGGGGCTCTTTGCCGGCGTGACGGTCAACGGAAGCACCGTCCGCCAGGACCGCGACGCCAACGAGCGCTTCTACGGCAAGCGGCTGGAGACCAGGCAGATCATCTTCGGCCCGGCGCCCGGCGCGCCGACGCCGGTGCCGCTCTGGCTCGACGTGCTCGGCCGCTACGCGCGCTGACCGTACTTCACATCCACGGGCCACAGAGACACAGAGATACAGAGGTTCTTGAACCAAATCTTCTCTGTGTCTCTGTGACTCTGTGGCAACGTGGGAGAGATCGCGCCCGCCGCTACGGATAAATCGCGCGCAAGGCGGATTCGACCGTCGGGTACTGGAACTCGAACCCGAGCGCGTGCGCCTTCTCGGGGAACACGCGCTGGCCGGCGAGGAGTACGTCGGCCATCTCCCCCAGCACCAGCTTCAAGGCGAACGCCGGCGTCGGCATGATGGCGGGGCGGTGCAGCGCCTTGCCGAGCGCCCGCGCGAACTCGGCGCTGGTCACCGGGTTCGGCGCCGTCGCGTTGAGCGGTCCCGCCACCGCCGTTGTCATCAGTGCCCACCGCACCATGGAGACCCAGTCGTTCCGATGAATCCAGGAGATGTACTGCGTTCCGGAGCCCAGCGGGCCTCCCACGAACAGCCGGAACGGCAGCGCCATCTGCGGCAGCGCGCCTCCGTCGCGGTCGAGGATGACGCCGCTGCGGAGCAGCACCGTGCGGGCGTGCGGTCCCGCCGCCATGGCTTCCTTTTCCCACGCGGCGCCAAGCCCGGCGAGAAACCCTGAGCCGGAGCCGCTCTCCTCTGTGATCGGCTCATCGCCACGGGGCCCGTAGACGCCGACGGCCGACGCATTGAGGAGCGTTGGAGGAATGCGCCGCACGCTCTTCATGGCGGCGACGAGCGTCCGTGTGGCCGTGACCCGGCTGTTCCACATCGCCCGTTTGTGCGCGGCGGTCCAGCGGTGATTGATCGGCGCGCCGGCGAGATTGATCACGGCGTCGACGTCTTCGAGCGTCTGGGCCCACGTCGAGAGCGCCCCGGCCGGATCCCAGCGCGCATGATGTGAGGCATTCGGCCGGCGGGTGAGCACGGTCACGGCATGGCCGTCCCGCTGCAGCGCCGTGACGAGCGCCGACCCCAGGAAGCCGGTGCCGCCGGCCACGACAATGCGCATATGGCCCTCACATCGTACACGGCCCGGCTGAAGCCGGGCACTACGTACACGGCCCGGCTGAAGCCGGGCACTACGTACGACCGGCGTAGTGCTTGGTGCGACCGGCGTAGTGCTTGGCTTTAGCCAAGCCACCGTGGCCGACCTTGACAGGGTGACGGCGACCGGATATTAACTAACTGGTTGGTTAAGTCAGTGGCGCTGAAAAAACGGGTCCGGGGCGACTCCCAGGCCGCCGTCTTTCAGGCGGCGGCGCACGAGTTCGCCGAACGGGGATTCGAGGCCGCCCGCGTCGACCGCATCGCCGCCCGTGCCCGCGTGAACAAGGCGATGCTCTACTACCACTACCGCAGCAAGCACGCCCTGTACACCGAGGTCCTCCGCGATATGGTCCGCACCATCAGCGCCCGCGGGCGGGCGATCGCGGATGGAGCAGCGGCCGCCGACGTGAAGCTCGACGACTGGGTGGCCGCCATTGTCGAGGAAGCGGCGGCGCGGCCGTGGTTCCCGCCCATCATGCTCCGCGAGCTCGCCTCCGGGGCGTCTCACATCGACGATGAGACGTTCGCCATGATCAACGGGGTCTACCTTGGCTTCCGGGACGTGATGGCGCAGGGGCAGCGCGACGGCACGTTCGGCGACGCCGATCCCGTGCTCACCTACTTCACCATCCTGCCTTCAATCCTGATCTTCTTTGCGCGCCAGCGTGTCATCTCGCAGCGCAGGGGCATGCAGGGCCTGGCGGCGGCCGCGCCGCGCAACACCGGCGAGTTCATCCGGCACGTGCAGATGACGGCGCGTGCCACGCTGCGGAGAGACAGATGAGACGAATCATCCCGGTCCCGTTCGTGTTCGCGCTGGCCGCCGTGGCCGCATGCGCCCAGCCCGAGCCGTCCAGCACGGTCCGCGTGTCGGGGCACGTGGAGGCCACGGAAGTGCAGGTCGCTGCCGAGGTGGGCGGGCGGCTGCTGGAGCTTCGCGTCGCGGAAGGCGATCGCGTCGCGGCAGGAGACACCGTGGCACGGCTCGATACGCGCGACGTCGAGCTGCAGATCGACCGTGTTCGAGCGGATCGCGCCGCCGCCTCCGCCCAATCCAGATTCCTGCAGCGGGGCGCGCGCGTCGAGGACGTCCGGCAGGCGCAGGCACAGGTGGATGCGGCGGCCGCCGAGGCCGACGCGCTCGCCACCGAGCTTCGGGCCGCGCAGAGCGACTTCGAGCGGTTCGATACGCTGCTCAAGGCAAACGCCGGCTCGCGGAAGCAGCGCGACGATGCCCTCGCGAGGGTCGATCTGCTGCGCGAGCGTGAGCGGAGCGCGCGGGACCGCGTTCGTGCGGCGCGTGAAGTGGTATCGCGCTTGGAGGCGGGCGCGACGCGCGAGGAGCTCGACGGAGCGCTCGCCAGAGTCGCCGCCGCCGACGCCCAGATTGCCGCGCTCGAGAAAGCACGCGGCGATGCCACAGTCGTCTCGCCGGTGGCCGGCATCGTGACCGAGCAGCTCGCCGACGTGGGCGAGATGGTGGCGCCGCGGATGCCGATCCTGATCGTGACGGCCCTGGACAGCGCCTGGGCCAACCTGTTTGTCCCCGAGCCGCTGGTTCCGCGCGTGGCGCTGGGGCTGCCGGCCACGGTCCTCACCGACGCCGGCGACCGCATCCCCGGAAAGGTCACGTACATCTCGCCCCAGGCGGAGTTCACGCCGCGCAACGTCCAGACGGCGGACGAACGCTCGCGGCTCGTCTATCGGATCAAGGTGGCCGTGGACAACCGCGCCGGCACGCTGAAGGCCGGCATGCCGGTGGACGCCGAGCTGACGCTGCCATGACCGCCGCCGTGCAGTTCAGCCACGTCACAAAGCGCTACGGAGCGACGACCGCGCTCGATCGGGTGTCGCTGGAGGTGCGGGCAGGCGAGATGTTCGGGCTGATCGGGTCGGACGGCGCCGGCAAGACGACGGCGATTCGCGTCATGTGCGGGTTGCTGCGGCCGGATGCCGGGGAGGTCCGCGTGCTCGGCCGTGACCCGGTGCGCGAGCACCGCCAGACCACCGAACGGGTCGGATACCTCTCGCAGCGCTTCAGCCTCTACGGCGATCTGACGGTCGACGAGAACGTCGCGTTCTTCGCAGAAGTGCATGGGCTGCGCCGCTATCGCGAGCGGCGCGATCAGCTCCTCGAGATGACGCAGCTGGCGCCCTTCCGGCGGCGGCTCGCGGATCGCCTCTCGGGCGGCATGAAGCAGAAGCTCGCGCTCGTCTGCACGCTCGTCCACGAGCCGGAGCTGCTGCTGCTCGACGAGCCGACCACGGGGGTCGACCCCGTCTCCCGGCGCGAGTTCTGGAAGCTGCTCTCCGAGTTCCTCTCGCACGGCATCACCATCCTGATGTCGACGCCGTATCTGGACGAAGCCGAGCGGTGCACGCGCGTCGCGCTGCTTCACGAAGGGCGGCTGCTGGCCAGCGACGACCCGTCCCTTCTGCGCGCCGCGCGGCCGGGATCGCCCTCGCTCGAAGACGTCTTCATCAGCCTCCTTGCCACGAAGGATGTCGCCTCATGAGAACGATTGCGATGTGCCTCTGCCTGTGCAGCGCCTCTCTCGGGCCCGCCGCGCGCGCCTCCGCGCAGGACGCCGCCTCTCTTCGTCTGTCGCTGGACGACGCCCGGATGAGAGCGGTGGCGGCAAGCCACCGCCTGGCCGAGGCGCGAGCCAGGCAGTCGGTCGCCGACGCGGCCGTCTCCGTCCGGCAGTCGGCCGACCGGCCGATCGTCGCGCTGCAGGGAGGCTACACACGGACCAATCACGTCACCGAGTTCGTGGTGCCGAGTCCGACGGGCGGCGCCCCACGTGTGCTGTATCCGGACGCACCGGACAACTACCGGACGCGTCTCGACCTGCAGTGGCCGATCTACACGGCCGGCCGCGTCGACGTCCTCGAACGCGCCGCCCGCGCCGAGGCGTCGGCCGCAGCCGCCGACGTCGCCGCCGCGCAGGCCGACCTCCGGCTCGAAGTCACCCGTGCGTTCTGGGCGCTCGTCACCTCGCGATCCACGACGGAGGTGCTCGAGCGGAGCCTGGCGCGCGCCGGCGCTCACGTGCGTGACGTTCGCGAGCGGCTCAACGTGGGCCTCATTCCCCCGAATGAGGTGGCCTCGGCGGAAGCACAGCAGTCGCGGCAGCGCATGCTGCTGATCGAGGCCCGGAACCAGCGGGCGCTCGCCTCCGCCGAGCTGGCACGGTTGATTGGCGTCGATCTGCTGCAGCCTCTCGATCCGGTCGACGGGCTGGAACGGGCGCCCGCGCCGGCCTCGCCTCTGCCCGGCCTTGTCGCGGAGGCTCGCGGTGCCCGCAACGAGCGCCGCGCGCTCGAACTGCGCATCGAAGCCGCGGATCTGCAGCGCGCGGCGGCGCAGGCCGGTACGCGGCCCACCCTGGCCGTGGTCGGCGGCTTCGACTACGCGCGGCCGAATCCGCGCATCTTCCCCAGGGCCGAGCGATGGGACGACTCGTGGGATGCCGGTGTGGCCGTGACGTGGCCGCTGTGGGATGGCGGCCGGGTCAGGGCGGACGTCGCGCAGGCGAGCGGGGTGGTCGAGGCGGCCCGGCAGCGCCTCGCCGAGTTCGACTCGGTGCTGGCGCTCGAAGTGCAGCAGCGCCTCCTCGACATCGACTCGGGGAAGGCGGCGATTGCCGCTGCCGACGAGGGGATTCGGGCCGCCGCCGAAGCGCAGAGGGTCGTCACGGAGCGGTACCAGGCCGGCGTAGCCACGCAAACCGAGGTGCTCGATGCGGACGTGGCGCTGCTGCAGGCGGAGCTCGATCGCACGAGGGCCCTCGCCGGCGTCAGGCTGGCGGAGGCGCGCCTCGACCGGGCACTCGGGCGATGAACGCGATCGAAGTCAGACAGCTGACGCGGCGGTTTGGCGGGTTCGTGGCCGTGGACGGCGTGACGTTTGACGTTCGCCAGGGAGAGATCTTCGGGTTTCTGGGCGCCAACGGCGCCGGCAAATCGACGACGATCCGGATGTTGTGCGGCCTGCTGCGCCCCTCCGCCGGGACCGCACGCGTAGGCGGCGTCGACGTCGGCTCCGATCCCGAAGGCGTCAAGCAGCGCATCGGCTACATGTCGCAGCGCTTCTCGCTCTACGAGAAGCTCACCGTCGACCAGAACATCGCCTTCTTTGCCGGCATCTACGGCCTGACCGGCGCCCGCTTCGCGGCGCGGCGGGAGTTTGCGCTCGAGATGGCCGGGCTTCGCGGCCGGGAGGCGATGCTCACCGGCGCGTTGTCGGCCGGGTGGCGGCAGCGTCTGAGTCTCGGGTGCGCGATCCTTCACGAGCCGCCAATCGTCTTCCTGGACGAGCCGACCGGCGGCGTCGACCCGCTCTCGCGGCGCCGCTTCTGGCGGCTCATCGGTGAGCTCGCGCAGGCCGGCACGACGGTGCTCGTCACCACCCACTATCTGGACGAGGCGGAGAACTGCCACCGCGTGGCGATCATCCAGGCGGGCCGTCTCGCGGCGCTCGGTACGGTCCCGGAGCTGAAGCAGATATTCGCCGGCCGTCCGATTCTCGAGATTCGCGCGGCGCAGCCGGTCGCGGCGATGCGGCGGCTCGACGAGATGCCCGAAGTCGAGAAGACCAGCATCTTCGGAACGGCGGTCCATGCGGTGCTGCGGTCGGCCGATGCAGGGGCCGACTCGGTGGCCGCCCGCCTGCGGGCCGGCGGCATCGAGGCCGCGTGCACCGTCGTCGATCCGTCCCTCGAGGACGTGTTTCTCGACATCGCCGAGCGGAGCGCACGGTGAAGAAGGCCCTCAGCGTCGGGGTCAAGGAGTTCCGCCAGATCGCGCGCGATCGCCGGACGCTGATGATCCTGCTGTTCGTGCCGGCGTTCTTCCTGCTGCTGTACGGGTACGCGCTGAATTTCGACATCCGCAACATCCGCCTGGCGGTGGAAGACAACGATCGCAGCAGCACGAGCCGCGAGGTGGTGTCGGCATTCGTCAATTCCGGCTACTTCGATCTCGTCGCCACGATCTCCAGCGACGCGGATATCGTCAGGCTGCTCGATCGCGGCGACGCGCGCGCCGTGCTCGTCATTCCCGCCGGCTTCGGACGCGACGCCCGCAACGGGCACACCACCAGCGTTCAGCTCATCGTCAACGGCGACAACGCGAACACCGCGACGACGGTGGTCGGCTATGCCGTGGGCCTGGTCGGGGCGCTCTCCACGCGGTACGAGGTGCAGGCGCGGCTGGCATCGCCTGTCGGCCCCCTCGTCAGGACCGAACCGCGGATCTGGTACAACCCCGAGCTCCGCAGCACGCTGTTCCTGGTGCCGGGGCTCATCGCGTACTTCGCGATGATCACGGCCGTCGTCTCAACCGCGCTCTCCATCGTCCGTGAGAAGGAGGTGGGGACGATGGAGCAGGTGCGGATGTCGCCGGTCGGTCCGCTGGCCTACGTGATCGGCAAGACCGTGCCGTATTTCGTGGTGTCGCTCGTCTCGGCCATGGCGATTATCGGAGCGTCGATGCTGCTCTTCGACCTGCCGATGCGTGGATCGTGGCCGCTGCTGGTGGCGTCGGTGTCGTTGTTCCTGGTAGGCGCCTTGGGGTTCGGCGTGCTGATCTCGACGATCGCCGAGACGCAGCAGGTCGCGTTTCAGGTGGCGATCCTGACGTCTTATCTGCCGACGTTCATGCTGTCGGGTTTCATCTTTCCCATTTCGAGCATGCCGGGGCCGCTCCAGATCGTGACCTACGCGGTACCGGCCCGGTACTTTCTGACCGTGCTGCGCGCCATCGTCCTGAAAGGCGTCGGCGCGGCGGCGTTCTGGGAGGAGCTGGCGGCGCTCGGCATCTTCGCGGCGATGATTCTGGCGCTGGCGTCCCTGCGGCTCAGACGCGAGTGGAGCCTCAGCCGATGAGGCGCGCCATCCATTTGATGCACAAGGAGTTCCTCGAGCTGCGGCAGGACCCGCGGCTCTTCGGCATCGTCATCATCGCTCCGCTGCTCCAGCTCACGATGCTCGGGTATGCCGCGACAACGGACGTGCGCGACGTGCCGGTGGTGGTCGTGGACGAGGACCGGTCGTCCCGGAGCCGGGATCTCATCGCGCGCTTCGAGGCGTCGGAAAACTTCGTCGTGATCGACAGCGTGGCGTCGACCGCGCAGGTACAGACATACCTCGATCGCGGCATCGCGTGGATGGCGCTGTCGATTCCCGCCGGGTATGCCGAGCGCGTGCGTGCCGGCCGTGGCGCCACGGTGCAGGTCATTGCCGACGGGAGCGACGCCAACTCGACCAACGTTGCGCTCGGCTACGCAGGAGCGCTCGTGGCGCGGTACGCGCGCGAGCTGGCCGCGGCGGCCGGGACGGGCCCGGCGGAGCCGCTCGTCGGCGCCGACATCCGCGTCTGGTTCAACCCCACCCTCGAGAGCCGGTACTTCATGGTGCCGGGGATTCTCGCGCTCGTGCTGCTGGTAGTGAGCACGACGCTCTCGTCGATGGCGATTGTGCGTGAGAAGGAGATCGGGACGCTCGAGCAGCTCAACGTGACGCCCCTCGCCCGATGGGAGCTCATCGTCGGGAAGCTCGTGCCCTACGCGATCCTCGGCATGATCGACGTCTTTCTGGTGGTCGGCGTGGCGGTCTGGTGGTTCGAGGTGCCGCTGCTCGGCAGCTTTGCGCTGCTGGTGCTGATGTGTGCCGTCTACCTGCTGACGGCGCTCGGGCTCGGCCTGTTCGTGTCCACGATCTCGAACACCCAGCAGCAGGCGATGATGACGACGGCCTTCTTCTTCCTGCTGCCGATGGTGTTTCTCTCGGGGTTTGTCTTTCCGATCGAGAACATGCCCGAGGTGATTCAGCCGATCACCTACGCGATCCCGTTGCGGTACTTCCTGGTGATCCTGCGCGGCATCTTCCTCAAGGGCATCGGGTTGGAGGTGCTGTGGCCGCAGGCGCTCGCGCTGCTCGGGTGGGGCGTCGCGATCCTGGCCCTCGCAACGCTCCGATCGACCAAACGGCTCGCCTAGGCGAGCGTGTTTCGAATTGCTGTAGCTGCGTCAACGAGTCGGCGCGACGGGCGACCCTGCCCGCGGCTCCCGGCGATCGCCGCGGAAAATCAGGCCCTCCGGCGATGGACTGACGGTCCGCCGCGCCTGGAGCGATCCGGACGCCAGCCAGGCATCGTGTCGGCAGAGAGCCACCCCACACGGTTGTGGCGATAGTCGCGGCGCCGGCACTTGGTGCGCCTCCGGACCTGATTTACCCCTGTCGCCGATCGCGGCGCTCACAGGTCGCTCGCGGCCAGGGTCGCCCGCTGCGCCGACGTCAGACCGCTGACGCTGATCGCCCACGACGATCGCGCGACGGCGGGATGGCTGCGGCGGAGCGACTGTGAGCGCCGCGACACGCGTCAGAAAGTAAAGCGGCCACGAGCGCGTTCCGATCGGCGGCGGCGGTGATTCGCCACCAGCGTTCGGATCAGCGGGTTATCGACCCGATTCTTCACCGGATCTCGGATCACGCCAGCCGCCGCCGTGACCGTCAGCACGCCCGCCGAGTGGCCGATTGTCCGCGGCGCGAACCGGAGCGACGCCGTGGCCATCCCGCCGGCGCGCGATCGAAGGGAAAGACGCCTCGACTACGGCGTTATGAAAAACGCTCTAGCTCCCGCGCGCCCGCGCCTCCGCCTCGGCGAGCCATCCGCGCCGCAGCTCGTCGTCCGGGATGCTCGACAGGTACGGCTTGATGTCCAGGATGGGTGTTCCGTCGAGCATGTCGATGCCGTGGACGTGCAGCCGGCAGCCGTCGCGGCGCAGCAGGCGCACCACGGTCAGGCCGATCGGGTTCGGCCGGCGCGGCGATCGGGTGGCAAAGACGCCGTGCGGGCGGTTGTCGCTGGGCGGCATCGCGGTCAGGTCGTACCCGCTGACCCGGTCGAAGACCCACAAGACATAGAGGTGGGAAAAGCCCTCGATGTCGGCCAGCCCGGGCTCAAACTCCGGCAGCAGCTCGAGAACGCCTTCCGCCTCGTGCGCGGCTCCGAGGCCCTTGGGGATGTCCGCCGTGTCGGCGTAGGCGCTGCGGACCGTGCCGATAGGACTCATCGAAAACATGTGACCTCACTCCGGCGGAAGATGAACGTGACGCGTGGTTGCACGGCGGCATTCCCTCCGCTACGGCAGGCCGAGCAGACGCGCCGGGTTCCGTCCCGCCATCATCTGGATCTCGTCCTGGGTGAATCCTCGTGCCCGCATGGCCGCCAGGAACGCCCCCAGTCCCTCGGCCGGCCGCGGATTGCCCATCTGTCCGAGGTCGGAGGAGAGGATGCAGTACTGCGGCCCGACCTTCCGGATGGCCTCCGCCGTGCGGTCGTACCTCATCGCGGC
>MEKU01000105.1:11725-19637 GCA_001767195.1 Acidobacteria bacterium RIFCSPLOWO2_02_FULL_67_21 | reverse complement strand
ACGCAGCCTGACCGTCTGGCCCGGCTCCAGCACCAGCTCGGTGGGGGAGACCTGCAGATGCGCCGGCGCGCCCTGCCCGGCGGCCGCGGGCTCGTCGATTGCGTAGCCCGACACCGCTTTCGGCTGCTTCGATCCGATGGCGTACACGGCATCGCTCGACACGAAGAAGACCCGTCCACGCGACACGGCGGCACCGGCCAGGACCTGCTCGGGCGTGCCCTCGGACCCGCAGCAGCTTCTGACGCTGTCGGGAAGCTGGACCTTGCTCAGCATCTCCCCGCGATCGGCGTAGGGCCGGATGATATGGAAGGTGCCGTTGTCGGTGCCGACATAGATCTTGCCGTCGGCCAGCACGGGCGGCGCCTTCTGAGCGGTGCCGAGCGCGATCTCCCAGAGCTCCTTGCCCGTGGCGATCTCGAAGGCCCTGAGGTGCGAGCCGTTGTCGATCTGGTACAGCCGATCGCCGTCGATGACCGGCGGTGAATAGGTGAACTCGAGGCCTCGGGCGGCCCACTTGGTTGTCTTGATGTCGCCCGTCTGCGCCCCGTCAATGGCGGCGAGCAGGCCGAGCTCGTTGCCTTCGAGATTCTCGTCGCCGTGCGAGACGATCACGTCGTTGCCGCGGACGCCCACGCCGGTATTGATGGCGCGCTTCGTGGCCGCGAAGCTCCAGACGCGCTCGCCGGTCTGCGGCTTGATGGCGTGAACGGCGCCGTCGCCCAGGCCGGCGATGAGCAGCCGCAGCCCTCCAATCGTGGCGATCACCGGGGGCGCGTACGCCGTGTCGTACGGGCGGCCGCCTGGATTGGCGACGTAGACGACGTCGCCGGTGCGCTTGTCGAGCGCGATGAACCGGTGGGCGCGGCCGGCGGCGCTGCCCCAGTTCGACACCGCGGCGCTGACGATCACCAGATCGCCGTCAACCACGGGCGACATCGTCCGGCCGCCGTGCGTCGTGAAGGCGGCGAACTCCTCGCCGAACGATCGCGACCAGAGCTTTTTGCCGTCACGGCCGAGCGCGATGGCTTCGGCGCCCCCGCTGAGCGCGTAGATGTTGCCGGTCTGAGGGTCGGCGGCAGGCGAGGCCCACCCGACGCGATGAGCCGGCACGTCGCTCTGGTAGAGGTTGAATCGATATTCCCAGATCACGTTGCCCGAGTCGGCGTCGAGCGCCATCACGCGCTCCTGAAGGTCGGTGCCGCGGCCCGCGGGGTTCTGCACGTAGACGCGGTTGCCCATGACGATCGGCGCCGACCGGCCGCCATAGGGCACGCGCCACAGAAAGTTCTCGCCGTTGAGCGCCCATCGATCGATGAGACCGGTCTCGCGCGAGACGCCGTCTCGACCTGGCCCACGCATTTCCGGCCAGTCGCCGGCCGCCACGCGACGCGGCCCTTGCGCCACGACCGATGCCGACACGGCGCACAGCACCGCCGCCGCTCCGCACCACTTCTTGAGCATGACGATCAATATACGCTGATCGGCGGGGGCTTTGTTTACGGCGGGTCCGCCGGTCGATGCGATCGCGCCTCCGAGCCGTGGACCCGGCGGCTACAATACCTTTCATGCATCGTTATCCTGTCAATGCCGTACTCGTTCTCATCCCGTTGATATACGCTGCGGCCTTTTCCCCGATGCCGGCGCACGCCCAAGCCCCGCCTTCGCTCGCTGCGCGAGCTACGACGCGCCAGGCTGCAGCGCCCGGCCAGGCGCCGCCCGTTCAGCTGCCGACCGTGATCGTCACCGCCCAGAAGGAACCGGCGGATCCGCAGGCGCTTCCCGTCAGCGTCACCGCCATCGGCCGCGAGACGCTGGCCGGCGCCGGCGCCACGATCGTGCGCGACGTCGCCATCTATTCGCCGAACACGCATTACACTGACTTCACGGCGCGCAAACTGAGCAACCCGAGGTTTCGCGGCATCGGTTCGAGCCCGGCCAACCCCGCCATCACGACCTATCTGGACGGCGTGCCGCAGCTCCACGCCAACACGTCGAGCCTCGATCTGATCGACGTGGAGCAGGTCGAGTTCGTACGCGGTCCGCAGAGCGCGCTGTACGGGCGCAACACGCTCGCCGGCGTCATCAACGTGGTCAGCGCCCGGCCGTCGCTCACGGACTGGTCGTACGCGCTTTCAGCGCCGTTGGCGAACTTTGGATCGCGGGACGTCCGCGCCAGCGCGTCCGGCCCGCTGGCGGCCGGGCGGGTCGGGGTCAGCGGCACGCTCGCCTACGGGCGGCGCGAGGGCTTCACGCGCAACCTCGTCACCGGCCACCACGTGGACGACCGCGCGGCGCTCAGCGGCAAGGGCCAGCTGCTGTGGGTGCCTTCGAGCACCTGGGACACCCGCGTGATTGTGAGCGGCGAGCGCGCGCGCGACGGCGATTACGGGCTGAACGATCTTGCAGCGGTGCGCGCGCGGCCGTTCGAGGTGGCGCGAGACTTCGAGGGGCACACCGACCGCGACGTCATGGGCGCGACGCTGCTCGCGCGACGGGTCGGGAGCCGTGTGAGCGTCTCGACCATCACCGGTCTGGTGAACTGGGAGACGGTGGACGAGACCGACCTCGATTACACACCGGTTCCGATCGCGCGGCGCAGCAACGCGGAGAAGGCGTTTCAGTTCACGCAGGAGATTCGGCTGGCGTCGACGCCCGGGGCAGCCTGGCAGGCGGCGCCCGATCTGCCGGTGCGGTGGCAGGCCGGGGTCTTCCTGTTCACGCAGGACTACGAGCAGGATGCGGTGAACACGTATTCTCCTTTCGTGCTCTCGCCGTTCGTGTCGTTTCCGGTCGCGCAGCACTCGCCGCAGTCCACGCTGGACGATGCGGGCGTGGGCGTGTACGGGCAGGGCACCGCCACGCTCAACGATCGGCTGGACCTCACGCTCGGGGCCCGGCTGGACCACGAGTCGAAGACGGCGTCGCTCAGCACGTTTTTCGTGCCGCCGATTGCGCCGGCGAGCTCGGTGGCGCCGGAGGCGGGCTTCTCGAACCTGTCGCCGCAGATCGCGGCCTCCTATCGGCTGCAGCCCGAGCGCATGGTGTACGTCTCGATCGCGCGCGGCTTCAAGGCGGGTGGCTTCAACCCGGCAGCTCCGCCCGGGCTCGAGGCCTACGGCGAGGAGCTGATCTGGAATGTCGAAGGCGGCCTGAAGACGGTCTGGGCCGGCGGGCGGGTGAGGGCGAACGCCGCCGTCTTCCGGATCGACTGGGACGACCTGCAGCTGAACCTTCCGGATCCGGCGGTCCCGGGGCAGTTCTATATCGCCAACGTCGGCGCCGCGGTCGGCTCCGGCGTCGAGGTCGAGCTGAATGCGCGTGTGGAGCAGGGGATCGACGTCTTCGGGGCGTTCGGCTTCACCGATGCCCAGTTCAAGGCGGGGAGCATGTCGAACGGCGTCGGCGTGGGCGGCAACGAGATTCCCAATACGCCCGACTACACGGCCACGATCGGCGCGCAGGTCTCCCGAACGCTGCTCCCGGAGACGACGGTGTACGGCCGCGCCGACCTGACGTTCTATGGCGCCTATCGGTACGACGACCTGAACAGGGCGGGGCAGGAGCGCTACTCGCTGGCGGGCGTTCGTGGCGGCGTCCGAGGCCGGGTGGCGTTTGCCGAGCTCTGGGTGCGCAACGCGTTCGATACACGTTACGTGCCGGTCGCGTTCGCGTTCGATCCGCGGCTGGCGCCGTCCGGATTTCTGGGCGAGCCGGGCGCGCCGCGCACCTTTGGTATCAGTGCCGGAGTGACGTTTTAAACTTGAATTTACGAATTTACATATCTACGGATTTACGAATTGCAATTCGTCAATTCGCCAATTCGTCAATCCGCAAATTGGTCTTTGCGCTCGTCGGCGTTGCGCCGATCGCGGTCGCAACGCTGGGCGCGCAAAGCATTGATTGGCCGCAGTGGCGCGGTGCGGCGCGGTCGGGCATCTCCACCGAGACGGGGCTGCTGCGTCAGTGGCCCGCGTCGGGGCCGCCGCGCGTCTGGTCGGCCTCCAGCCTGGGCGGCGGGTACGGATCGCTGTCGGTCAGCGGCGATCGCATCTTCGTCCAGGGCCTGCGGAGCGGCCAGAGCATCGTCTCGGTGCTGAGCCGCGCCGACGGGCGCGGCCTCTGGTCGAAGGCCATCGGGCCGGCAGGCGGGGGCGGCGGGCAGGGTCCGGGCCCGCGAGGCACGCCGACCGTCGATGGCGATCGCGTCTACGTGCTCACCGAAGGCGGCGATCTGGCATGCCTCCGCGCGGCGGACGGCACGTCGATCTGGCAGCGGAACATTCTGCGGGAGTTCAGCGGCCGCAACATCTCCTGGGACATCAGCGAGTCCCCGCTCGTCGACGGCAATCACGTCATCGTGACACCCGGCGGACGCGGCGCCGGCATCGTGGCGCTCGACAAGATGACCGGCCGGACGGTCTGGGTCAGCAAGGAGTTGAGCGACGAGGCGGGATACGCATCGGCCATCGTGGCGGACGTCGGCGGCGTGCGGACGATCATGACGCTGACCGGGGAGGCGGCCGTCGGCGTGCGCGCGACCGACGGCAAGCTGATGTGGCGCTACACACCGGTGGCCAACAGGACCGCCAACATCACCACGCCCGTCTATCAGGACAACAAGGTGTTCTACAGCTCCGCCTACGGCACCGGCGGGGCGCTGCTCGCGCTGCAGGCGGAGGGGGGCGAGGTGCGCGCGAAGGAAGTCTACTTCACGCGCGATCTCCAGAACCATCATGGCGGCGTGGTCGTCGTGAACGGGTACCTCTACGGGTTCAGCAACTCGATCCTGACGTGCCTGGAGTTCGCCACGGGCAAGATGATGTGGCGGCACCGCAGCGTCGGGAAGGGGTCGATCGCGTACGCCGACGGGCATTTGTACGTGCTCGGCGAAGACAACGTCATGGGGCTCGTCGAGGCGGCCCCGTCGGCGTACGTCGAGAAGGGCCGCTTCACCATTCCCGATCAGGGCTGGCCCTCGTGGGCGCATCCGGTGGTCAGCGGCGGGCGGTTATACCTGCGGAATCAGGGTATTCTTACGGCCTACGACATTTCGCCAGCGTAGTGCCCGGCTTTAGCCGGGCTGAAACGTAGTGCCCGGCTTTAGCCGGGCTGAAACGTAGTGCCCGGCTTTAGCCGGGCTGAAGCCCGGCACTACTTGCAGGAGTCGAGGAGACACGGAGACTTATGCGCAGAGCAGCGATTGTGATCGTGCTGGCGGCCGGCCTGACGGCCGCGATTGAGGCGCAGCAATCTGCGGGCGACGTGACGCAGTGGCGCGGCGCCAACCGCGACGGGATCGTGACCGGATTCAAGGCGCCCTCGACCTGGCCGGAGCAGCTCACGCAGCGCTGGAAGGTCGAAGTCGGGCTCGGCTATGCCACCCCCATCGTCATCGGCGACCGCGTGTACGTCTTCTCGCGCCAGAACGATGACGAGGTCATGAGCGCGCTCGATGCCGCCAGCGGCAAGGTGCTGTGGCGCACGGCGCATCCGGCGCCGTTCGAGATGAACAGCGCGTCCGCCCCGCACCTCAAGGGGCCGAAGTCGACGCCGGTGTACTCGAACGGCCGGCTGTTTGCCATCGGGATGACCGGCGTGGTGACCGCGTACGACGCGGCGACCGGCAAGCAGCTGTGGCAGAAGCCGGGATCGCAGCCGGTGCCCATGTACACGTCGCACTCGTTCTCTCCCATCATCGAGGGCAACACCGTGATCTTTCACGTCGGCGGTCACATGGAAGGGGCGCTGACCGCGTTCGACATGAATACGGGCGAGGTGAGGTGGCGGTGGGGCGGCGACGGCCCGGGCTACGGGTCGCCCATCGTCGTCGACCTGGGCGGCGTCCGGCAGCTCGTGACCATCACGCAGGGCAAGATCATCGGCGTGAACCCGTCGACCGGCGTGCTCCTCTGGGAGCGGCCGTACGCGAGCACCAACTTCACCAACTCGATCACGCCCGTCCGCTACGGCGACACCCTGATCTTCTGGGGCAGCGGCAACAACGCGCCGATGACCGCGCTGCGCGTGGCGCGGCAGAACAACCAGTGGGCGGTCGAGCCGGCCTGGGAGAACGCGGACCTGCCGGGCCGCTTCAGCAACGCGGTGCTCGACGGCGACGTGCTGTTCGGGCTCACCGGGCGCAACTCGGGCCAGTACTATGCGGTCGACGTGAAGAGCGGCAAGACGCTGTGGACGTCGGAAGGCCGGCAGGCGAGCAACGTCGCGCTGGCGCGCGCCGGCGACATCCTCTTCAGCCTCGAGAACGACGGCGAGTTCGTGATTCTCCGGACGAGCCGCACCGGGTTCGAGCCGATCACGCGCTATCGCGTGGCCGCGGAGGAGACCTTCTCGACGTGGGCGCAGCCGGCCATCTCGGGCAACCGGATCTTCATCAAGGACCTGACCTCGATCGCGCTCTGGACGATCGGCTGATATATTCACGGGCCGCAGAGGCACAGAGGCACAGAGACTGAATAGTTTTTACTCTGTGTCTCAGTGTCTCTGTGGCGTGTTTCGTCAGCTCAAGATCTGCTTGGCGATTGTCTGCAGTTGCAGGTTCGACGTCCCCTCGTAGATCTGCCCGATCTTGGCGTCGCGGTACAGCTTCTCGACCGGGTAGTCCCTGACGAACCCGTAGCCGCCGTAGAGATTCACGGCGAGCGAGGCGATGCGCTCGGCCGCCTCGGATGAGAAGAGCTTGCACATCGCGGCTTCCTTGACGAACGGCTCGCCGGCGTCACGGAGCCGCGCCGCGGAGTACACCATCAGCCGCGCGGCCTCGAGGTCGGTGGCCGCCCGCGCGATCTGAAACTGCACCGCCTGGAACTCGGCGATCGCCTTGCCGAACTGCTTCCGCTCCTTCGTGTAGTGGACGGCATGGTCGAGCGCGCCTCGGGCGAGCCCGATCATCTGGGCGCCGATGCCGATGCGCCCCTCGTTCAGCGTCTCGATCGCGACCTTGTAGCCCTTGCCGGTTTCGCCCAGCACGTTCGCGCGCGGCACCCGGCACTCCTCGAGCAGCAGCTCGCAGGTGCTGCTGGCGCGGATCCCGAGCTTATCTTCCTTCCTGCCGACGGTGAAGCCGGGAGCGCCGCGCTCGACGACGAACGCGGTGATGCCGTGATAGCCGGCGTCGGGGTTCACCGTCGCAAAGATGATGAAGAGGTCGGCCTCGTGGGCGTTGGTGATCCAGAGCTTGCGGCCGGTGAGCACGAACGCGTCGCCGCTCTCGACGGCACGCGTCGAGAGAGCGAAGGCATCGCTGCCCGATCCCGCTTCCGACAGCGCGTACGCGCCGACCGTGCTGCCGGCGAGGCGGGGGAGGCAGCGCTGCTTCAGGTCCTCCGAGCCCCACTTGAGCAGCGCGTTGATGACGAGCGTGTTCTGCACGTCCACGAGCACGGCCACCGAAGGGTCGACGCGTGACAGCGCCTCGACCGCCAGCACCGCGTGGAAGAACTGCGCGCCGGCGCCTCCCTGCGGTTCGGGGATCTCGATGCCCATCACGCCGAGCTCGAACAGGCGATCGATGAGCTGGCGCGGAATGGCGGCCTGCTCATCCATTTGCCGCACGAGCGGGCGGATCTCCCGGTCGGCAAACTCATACACGCTGTCCCGAAAGAGCGCTTCGTCTTCATGAAGCGCGGCGACGCCGCGGACCGTATCTACACGTGGCACATGTGGCTCCAGGCTGGCATCGATGTTCCAGGTGGTATTATCGCGGAAAGGCTGAGCCCGATGCGTATTCGCACGTCGACCGCACTCTTCGTGGCGCTCGTCGTCGGCCTCGTGCAGGCCGGCACGGGGCATCCCCAGGCGGCTCAGGACCCCGCCGCAGGCCAGGGCGGGACGCAGGAGTCGGGCGCGCCACAGCAGCCGACGTTCCGCGCCGACGTCAATTTCGTCCGCGTCG
>MEKU01000105.1:0-11704 GCA_001767195.1 Acidobacteria bacterium RIFCSPLOWO2_02_FULL_67_21 | reverse complement strand
CGCGCGAGCTGCGCAACCGGATCGACGAGGAGACGGAGCTCGCCAAAGACGACGTCCGGCTGTTCGTCTTTTTCTTTGACGACTATCACGTGCGGCTCGGCAACTCGCTGGGGGTCCGCGAGCCGCTCATCCGCTTCATCCAGACGCAACTGCGGCCCAACGACGTCGTCGGCATCATGTACCCGCTCACGCCGCTCGACGGCATCTCCTTCACGCGCAACATGGCGTCGGTGACGAGCGCCATCGAGCGGTTCGAGGGGCGCAAGTTCGACTATCGGCCGCGCAACCAGTTCGAGGAGCAGTACGCCCGCGCGCCCTCGGAAGCGGTCGAGCAGATCCGGAATCAGGTGGTCATGACCGCGCTCCGCGGCCTGGCGACGCGCCTGGGCGGACTGCGCGAGGGGCGCAAGGCGATCATCTACGTGAGCGAGGGCCTGACGATCATGCTGCCGCCGCAGATGCGGTCGTCGGATGCCTCGCTCGGGCCGATCGATAATCCGGTGGCGCGCAATCCGTTGTACGGGGAGAACAACAACCCGCGGGAGGAGACCGCCTCGGCGTTCGCGGAGGCCGATCTCTACACGCAGCTGCGCGACGTCTTCGACGCCGCCAACCGGAACAATGCCGCCATCTATACCGTCGATCCGCGCGGGCTGACGGCGTTCGAGTACGGCATCGACGAGGCCGTCGGTCCCCGGCAGGACGCACGGGCGCTGCAGCAGACGCAGAACACGCTGCGCTCGATGGCCGAGCAGACCGACGGTCGCGCCATCGTCAACCGCAACGATCTGAGCGGCGGCCTCGCGCAGATCGTCCGGGACTCGAGCTACTACTACCTGCTCGGCTACAACTCGACGCAGGCGCCCTCCGACGGCAAGTTCCACGAGATCACCGTCCGGGTGAAGCGGCGCGGGGTGAACGTCCGGTCGCGGAAGGGCTACTGGGCGTTGACGACCGAGGCGATCACGCGCGCCAATACGGTTACGCCGGACACCGCGAAGCCGATCCAGCAGGCGCTCGCCTCCATTGCGCCCTCGGTGCAGGCCGGCAAGTACGTGCGCACGTGGCTCGGCACGACACGCGGAGACGCGGGCAAGACGCGCGTCACGCTGATCTGGGAGCCGCTGCCGGGTGCGCCGGGTGCCCGTTCCGCGCAGCCGCAGCCGGGCCGGATGTCGGTCATTGCCGCTGACGCCAGTGGAGATCTCGTGTTCCGCGGACGATCGCCCGACGCCGCCCTGGCGTCGACGGCGCCGCCCGCCACGCCGGCGGCGCCGGCCGCGACCGGCCCCCAGCGCCTCGTGTTCGACGCGCCGCCGGGAGAGCTGGAATTGCGGCTGTCGGTGGAGGCGGCGGCGGGCGGCGGCATCCTCGACAGCGAGATCCGCAGGCTGGCGGTCCCGGACCTCACGTCGCCCGACGCGGCGCTCAGCACGCCGCGCGTCTTCCGCGCGCGCAACGCGCTCGAGTTCCGCACCGTCTCCTCGGACGCGTCGGCCGTGCCTGCGGTGGCGCGCGAGTTCTCGCGCACCGAGCGCCTGCTGATCCGCTTCGACGTCTACGGAACGGCGTCGCCGACGGCCGTGCTGCTCAATCGCAACGGCCAGAAGATGGCCGACGTGCCGGTGGCCGCGGCGCCGGCGGGCGGGACGCATCAGATCGATCTGGGCCTCGCTTCGGTGGCCGCCGGCGAGTACCTCGTCGAAATCACGGCCAAGGGCTCGGGCAGCGAAGCGAAGGAGCTGGTGCCGCTCAGGATCGGATCGTAGCCCTTCGCGCTAGAACGTACGTAGTGCCCGGCTTCAGCCGGGCCGTGTAGGTACGTAGTGCCCGGCTTCAGCCGGGCCATCTCCCATGCAGCAACTCGCCGACGAACTGCGCGCTCAGGTGGATGTCGCGCTGGCCGCGCTCCGGGCGTTCGACGACGTCTCCGCAGACATCAGCCGCGGGCCGGGCAAATGGACGCGCAAGGAAATCCTCGGCCATCTGATCGACTCGGCGGCGAACAACCATCAGCGATTCATGCGTGCGCAGCTGGCCGGTTCGTACGCCGGCCCGGGCTACGAGCAGGAAGCCTGGGTGCGCGTCCAGCAGTACGGCGCCCGTTCATGGCGCGAGCTCGTGGACCTGTGGGCGGCGCTGAACCGGCACCTCGCGTACGCCATGGAATCAGTTCCAGCCTCGAAGCTCTCAACGTCATGCATCGTCGGCGACGATGAAGCGGTGACGCTCGAGTGGATGATGCGCGACTACCTGCGACACCTGCAGCATCACCTCGATCAGCTGCTGGCGTGACCCCAGCCCGTACGTAGTGCTCGGCTTCAGCCGAGCCCCGTGCCTACGTAGTGCCCGGCTTCAGCCGGGCCAGCGTCGCTTTCACTTTCATCGTACGTAGTGTCCGGCTTCAGCCGGACCGTCCCGGCAGAGGCGCCGGCCCGTGCCGTCGGCTCCGCACGGCCTGGGCTATCGGTCCCGGGCGCCAGCCGCTCGAATCGCGAGACCTTCCGCGGTTCGTCGGCGTGGTCATTGCGACCACATTGACCGGCGCTCTTCTCGGGCTGGTCGGGGGTCTGTTTGGACGCCTGCGCTCGCAACAGGTTGCGGGCTGACAAGCGTCTGAACCGGCGCATCTGTCTCGAACAGAGGCGGAAGAGTTCTTACGTACGTCGGTCTAAAGCCGGACACTACGAAAGCGTCGTTCCGCGGTCGTCATGCCGGCCTGCGGACCGCCTGCGCAAGCGCCACGCTTAGCGAAGCGGGAAATCGGGTGGAGCGAGAGTGTCGCGGCGAGTTCCGTCCACGCGTTCTGGATATTGCGAAGGCCCCGTGACGTTTTGAGCCGTGTGACGGATGGCGCTGCGAGTCAGCTCCTACTCGCCGCGGCAGCGATAGATTAGCGAGCAGAAGCCGATTTCCGGCGTGCAGCGCCGGCGGTCCGCAGGCCGGCGTGACGAACGTGGAGAATAACGCGGGCCGGGCTGAAGCCCGGCCTCTACGACGGGCAGCGGCTCGGCTGAAGCCGAGCACTACGTACCACGGACCGACCGCTACGCGTACATGCCGCGGAGGCGGGTGACCGTCCCGACGCGCGAGATCGCGACGATGTAGGCGGCGGTGCGCATGTCGACGTTGTAGCGGAGTGAGGTCTGGAGGACATCGTGAAACGCCTCGTGCATCTTCTTCTCGAGGCGCGCGTTGACCTCGCTCTCCTCCCAGAAGTAGCCGTACCGGTCCTGCACCCACTCGAAGTACGACACGGTGACGCCGCCCGAGTTGGCCAGGATGTCGGGCACCACGAAGATGCCGCGCGCCTGCAGGATGTTGTTGGCGTCCGGCGTGACGGGGCCGTTGGCGGCCTCAATGACGATCTTCGCGCGGATGGCGCCGGCGTTCGCAACCGTGATCTGGTTCTCCAGCGCGGCGGGAATCAGGACGTCGACCTCGAGCGTAAAGAGCTGCTCGTTGGTCAGCGGCTCGCCGCCTGGGAACCCCTCGACCGTCTTGTGCTCCTGCGTGTAGGCGAGCATCTTGGCGACGTCGAGCCCTTTGGCGTTGTAGACGCCGCCCTTCCAGTCGGTGATCCCGACGACCTTGGCTCCCGTGCGGGCGGTGAGATCGGCCGACACCGCCCCGACGTTCCCGAAGCCCTGCACCGCAACCGTCGCCCGGCTGATGTCGAGGCCGAGATGCTTTGTCGCCTCGCGCGCGACGATCATCACGCCCCGTCCGGTCGCCTCGCGGCGGCCGAGCGAGCCGCCGAGCTCGATCGGCTTGCCGGTGACGACGGCGGTTTCGGTGTGGCCCACATGCATGCTGTAGGTATCCATCACCCACGCCATCACCTGGTCGTTGGTGTTGACGTCGGGTGCGGGCACGTCCTTCTCGGGCCCGATGGCGTCGATGATCTCGGCGATGTAGCGCCGCGTCAGCGCCTCGAGCTCTCGGCGCGACATCCGCGTCGGGTCGCAGATGATGCCCCCCTTGCTGCCGCCGAAGGGGATGTGCGCGACCGCGCACTTCCACGTCATCCACGCGGCGAGCGCCGTGACCTCGTCGAGGGTCACATCGGGGTGGTACCGGATGCCCCCTTTCGCGGGCCCCAGCGTGATGCTGTACTGCACGCGGTAGCCCGTGAACACCTCGATCTCGCCGGTGTCCATCTGCACGGGACACGACACGATGATCTGGCGCTTGGGCTGCGTGAGGATCTTCCAGATGCCCGGATCGAGCTCGAGCAGCCGCGCGGCATCATCGAATTCCTGAAGCATCGCGCGGAAGATGCTGCCGTGTTCGGCCATCGACGACTATTGTAGGCCGGACGGCCGCGGCGCAACCGGATGCGGCGCGCGTCGGACCCCGCAGGTAGAATTGACGAGGATGAAGAGCGCGTTCGCGACCGTCTCAGGCCGTCCCGTGGCCCCCCTGTACACGCCGGCCGATGTCGCGGCGCTCGACTACCGGCGCGACCTCGGTGACCCCGGCGAGTTTCCGTACACCCGAGGCATTCATCCGAACGGGTATCGCGGCCGGATCTGGACCATGCGGCAGTTTGCCGGGTTCGGGACGCCGGAGGACACCAATCAGCGGTACCGGCAGCTGCTCGCCGCTGGCGGCACCGGCCTGAGCGTGGCGTTCGACCTGCCGACGCTGATGGGCCGCGACCCCGATCACGAGCTCTCGCTCGGCGAGGTGGGGAAGTGCGGCGTCAACGTGGCCTCGCTGGCCGACATGGAGGTGCTCTTCGACGGGATCGACCTCGGCAGCGTGACGACGTCGATGACGATCAACTCGCCGGCGCCGATGATCCTGGCGATGTACCTCGTGGTCGCCGAAAAACAGGGCGTCGGCTGGGAGAGGCTGTCCGGCACCATTCAGAACGACATCCTGAAGGAATTCATCGCACAGAAGGAGTACATCTATCCGCCGCGGCCCTCCATGCGGCTGGTGACCGACGTGTTTGCCTTCTGCGCCGGGCGCGTGCCGCGCTGGAACACGATTTCGGTCAGCGGGTACCACATCCGCGAGGCCGGGGCGACGGCGGCGCAGGAGCTGGCGTTCACCCTGCGCGACGGCATCGAGTACGTGCAGTACGGTATCGACGCCGGCCTCGACGTGGAGGTGTTCGCGCCGCGGATCTCGTTCTTCTTCAATGCGCACAGCGACTTCTTCGAAGAGATCGCCAAGTACCGCGCCGCCCGCCGCATGTGGGCGCACGTGATGCGCGACCGCTTCAACGCGCGGAGCCCGCGCTCCTGGCAGCTGCGGTTTCACGCCCAGACGGCCGGCGTCTCGCTCACCGCGCAGCAGCCGTACAACAACGTCGTCCGGACGGCGCTGCAGGCGCTGGCGGCCGTGCTCGGCGGCGCCCAGTCGCTCCACACCAACTCGCTGGACGAGGCGCTGGCGCTCCCGACGGCCGAGGCCGCGACGCTCGCGCTGCGGACGCAGCAGATCCTCGCGCACGAGACCGGCGTCACCGGGATCGTCGATCCGCTCGGCGGCTCGTACTTCGTCGAGACGCTGACGCGCGAGCTCGAGGAAGAGGCGCTCGAGTACTTCGACACGATCGACCGCATGGGCGGCATGGTGGCCGCCATCGAGCGCGGGTTTCCGCAGCAGGAGATCGCCGAGAGCGCCTACCGGTTCCAGCAGGCGGTCGAGCGGGGCGACCGGGTCATCGTCGGCGTCAACGAGTTCGTGGACGAGGATGACGATCGGATCGGGACCCTCTACATCGACCAGACCGCCGCGGATACTCAGCTGGCCCGCCTCGAGCGGGTGAGGGCCGCGCGGGACGGAGACGCCGTGCGGCGGGCGCTGGCGCGGCTCCAGGAGGGGGCGAGAGGCGGGGCCAACACGATGCCGCTCTTCGTGGACGCCGTCCGCGTATATGCGACGATCGGCGAGATGTGCGATGCCCTCCGCGACGTGTGGGGCGAGTACGAGGAGGTCCCGGTCATTTGACGAAGATCCGTGTGGTCATCGCCAAGCCAGGCCTCGACGGACACGACCGGGGCGCGCGGGTCATTGCGCGCGCGCTGCGCGACGCCGGCATGGAGGTCATCTACACCGGCCTGCGCCAGACGCCTGAGCAGATTGTCGCCGCCGCCCTGCAGGAGGACGCCGACGTGATCGGGCTCTCCATCCTCTCCGGCGCCCACATGCACATCTGCCCGCGGATCATGGAGCTGCTCGCCGAGAAGGGGCTGCGGGACGTGCTCGTGGTGGTCGGCGGGATTATTCCGGACGTCGACATTCCGAAGCTGCAGGACATGGGGGTGCGAGGCATCTTCCTTCCGGGCACGCCGATGCAGGAGATCGTCGACTTCATCACGAAGCACGCCCGGTCGCGCGTGGGATCTCTGTAGGGCCATGGACGATCCGGTCGAGGACTATTTCGAGCGGCTCGACGCGGCGCTGACCGCGCTGCAGTCGCGGGGGCCAGCCCCCGCGGGCGCCGACCCCGCCGCGGAGCTGGAGGCCGCCGCCCGGAGCGTGGTCATCCCGCCAGCGGCGCCGAGCCTCGTGGCGGAAGCGTTTGCGGCCCTGCTGGCGCTCGAGGACGGCGAGCCGGGCGCCCGGCCCGTGCGGCTCGTCGCCGGCCAGCACGAGCTGCGCCTGACCGAGGCGGTGGTGGAGCAGCTGCGGCAGCTCGTGAGGGAAGAGCTCGATCGAATGCGGAACAGGCATGTCTGACGTCACCGATCCCCACCATCCGATCGTCCTTCCCGAGAAGCCGGCGCTCGAGGGGCTGGAAGCGAAGTGGAACGTCCGCTGGGAGGCCGACGGGACGTACCGGTTCGACCGCAGCCGCACGCGGGCCGAGGTGTATGCGGTTGACACGCCTCCGCCGACGGTCAGCGGCTCGCTCCACATCGGGCACGTCTTCTCCTACAGCCATACGGACGTCATCGCGCGCTTTCAGCGCATGCGCGGCAAGGCCGTGTTCTATCCGATGGGGTGGGACGACAACGGCCTGCCGACCGAGCGGCGCGTGCAGAACTACTACGGGATCCGGTGCGACCCGTCGCTCCCGTACGATTCATCATTTCGGGCCCCGGAGAAGCCGGGGAAGCAGCCGGTATCCGTCTCCAGACCGAACTTCATCGAGCTGTGCAACCGGCTGACGGCGGAGGACGAAAAGGCCTTCGAGCACCTGTGGCGCTATCTCGGGCTGTCGGTGGACTGGGCGATGACCTACGCCACCATCGGCCGGGCGGCGCAGCGCGTCTCGCAGGCGGCCTTTCTGCGCCTGCTGGCGCGCGGCATCGCGTACCAGGTCGAGGCACCGACGCTCTGGGACGTCGATTTCAGGACCGCCGTCGCACAGGCGGAGCTGGAAGATCGCGAGCAGCCGGGCGCGTACCATCGCATCCGCTTCCGGCGCGCGGCGGCGCCGGCCTTCGTGGAAATCGATACGACACGGCCGGAGCTGATTCCGGCCTGCGTGGCGCTGGTGGCGCATCCCGATGACGAACGGTACACGCCGCTCTTTGGCACGGAGGTGATGACGCCGCTGTTCGCGGTGCCCGTGCCGGTGAGAGCGCATCCGCTCGCCGACCCCGGGAAGGGCACCGGCATCGCCATGATCTGCACCTTCGGGGACCTTACCGACGTGACCTGGTGGCGCGAGCTCGGCCTCCCGGTGCGGGCCGTGATTCAGCCCAACGGGACCCTGCGGCCGGTCGCGTGGGGTGGCCCAGGGTGGGAGTCGCGCGACGCCGGCCGCGCGCAGGCGGCCTACGACCAGCTGGCCGGCCTCCCCGCCATCAAGGCGCGTCCGCGGATCGTGGAGCTGCTCCGCGAGGCGGGCGACCTGATCGGCGAGCCCCGGCCGATCATGCATCCGGTCAAGTTCTACGAGAAGGGCGAGCGTCCGCTCGAGATCGTCACCAGCCGGCAGTGGTTCATCAAGACGATGGAGTACCGCGAGGAGCTGATGGCCAGGGGCCGCGAGCTGCAGTGGCACCCCGAGTACATGCGCCACCGCTACGAGAACTGGGTGAACGGCCTCGCAGGCGACTGGTGCGTCAGCCGCCAGCGGTTCTTCGGCGTGCCGTTTCCCGTGTGGTATCCGGTCGCTGCCGATGGCGCGGTGGAGCACGCCAGGCCGATCGTTCCGCCCGAGTCGAGGCTGCCCGTCGATCCGTCCACGGACGCTCCCGACGGATACCGCGGCGAGCAGCGCGGTCAGCCCGGCGGCTTCGTCGGCGACCCCGACGTCATGGACACGTGGGCGACCTCGTCGCTGACGCCGCAGATTGCGGCCGGCTGGCTCGACGATCCGGATTTGTTCGGCCGTGTCTTCCCGATGGATCTGCGCCCGCAGGCGCACGACATCATCCGGACCTGGCTCTTCTCGACCGTGCTTCGGTCGCACCTCGAGCATCGCTCGCTGCCGTGGTCCCACGCCGCGCTCTCCGGCTTCATCGTCGACCCCGATCGCAAAAAGATGTCGAAGTCGAAGGGGAACGTCGTCACGCCGCTGGCACTGCTGGAGCAGTTCGGCTCCGACGGCGTCCGCTACTGGGCCGCGAGCGCCAGGCCTGGAGGCGATGCGGCGTTCGATCCGAACGATCCCGGCCAGATGAAGATCGGCCGGCGCCTGGCGATCAAGATCCTCAATGCCGCGCGGTTTGCGCTGCTCCAGGCGGAGCCGCGGGGCGCGATCACCGAGCCGCTCGACCGAGGGATGCTGACGAGCCTGTCGGCGCTCGTCGAGGAGGCGACCGCGCAGCTGGAGGCGTACGATTACGCGCGCGTGCTGGAGCGGACCGAGCGGTTCTTCTGGTCGTTCTGCGACGACTATCTGGAGCTGGTGAAGGCGCGGCGGTATGGAGACTTCACGCCCGACGCCGCCGCGTCGGCCAACAGCGCCATGCTCGTGGCGCTCTCGACGCTCCTTCGGCTGTTTGCGCCCTACCTGCCGTTCGTGACCGAGGAGGTCTGGTCGTGGTGGCGGCCCGGGTCCGTGCATCAGGCGCGGTGGCCCACCGCTGCGGAGGTGGTCGCGCCGATCGGCGGGCCCGATGCCGCGTCGGTCACCGTGTGTCTCCAGAGCCAGGCGGCGCTGTCCGAGGTGCGCCGCATCAAGGCACTGGCCAAGAGGCCGGTCAAGGCGGTCATCGAAACCGCGGTGCTGCCGCGCGCCTTCGAGGCGCTGACGCCCGCGCGGCGCGATGTGCAGGCGGCCGCCCACATCCGCGAGCTGACGTTTGCGGACGTGGCCGAGGCCGACCTGAAGTTTGCCGAGGAGCCGGCCGCGTGAGCACGCATCTCGAACCGCTCGATCCGGGGCAGTACCGGGAGGTCGTCCGCCGCGCGCTGGCGGAGGACTTCGGGTGGGGCGACGTCACGACCGAGACGGTCATCGATCGCCATCAGAAGGCGCGCGGCGTGCTGATGGCGAAGTCCGTCTGCGTCCTGGCCGGCCTGGACGTGGCGTCCGAGGCGTTCCGGCAGATGGACCCGGCGGTGGCGATCGCCGTCCATCACGGTGACGGCGACCGGTGCGAGCCCGGCACGATCGTCGCCGAGTACCGGGGGTACGCGGCAGCCATGCTCACGGCCGAGCGGACGGCCCTGAACTTCCTGCAGCGGCTCTCAGGCATCGCCACGCTGACGCGGCAGTTCGTCGAGGCGGCGGCCGGCCGGATTGCCGTGCTCGACACGCGCAAGACGACGCCCCTGCTGCGCGCGCTCGAGAAGTACGCCGTGCGCGTCGGCGGCGGCGTGAATCACCGTACGGGCCTGGACGACGGCATTCTCATCAAGGACAACCATGTCCGGCTCGCCGGAGGCATTGCCGCCGCGGTGACGCGGATGCGCAAGGCCAACCGCGAGATGCCCACCGAGGTCGAGGTGCAGTCGCTGGCCGAACTGGACGAGGCGCTCCGCGCCAGCGCGGACATCATCCTGCTCGACAATCTGTCGACGCCGGACATCATCGACGCCGTGACGCGATGCGCGGGCGCCGCGAAGATCGAGATCTCGGGCGGTGTCACGCTGCCGCGCGTGCGCGAGCTGGCCGCCACCGGCGCCGATTTCGTGTCGGTCGGCGCGCTCACGCACTCGGCGCCGGCCGCCGATCTGAGCTTTGAAATCGAACCTGCCTGAGCCGCTCCCGCCGGAGTTTGCGGAGCCGCTCGCCCGATCGGCCGATCGCCGCGGCTCCTTCGGCCGGCGGATCGTCTGGTATCGCGAGGTGCCGTCCACCAACGACGTGGCCGCGGCGCTGGCCGAGCAGGAGGCGGACGAAGGATGTGTGGTGGCCGCCAACGCGCAGTCGGCGGGGCGCGGGCGGCACGGCCGCCGCTGGATATCGCCCGCCGGCGCGGGCCTGTACGTCTCGGCGGTGCTCAGGCCGCAGGGGCACGCGGCGCCGCTCGTGACCATTGCGGCCGGCGTGGCGATAGCCGACGGCGTGCAGCAGGCGACGGGGCTTCAGCCCGGCCTGAAGTGGCCCAACGATCTCTACGTCGCCGGCCGCAAGGTGGCCGGGGTGCTCGCCGAGGCGAGCGCACACGGCGATTCGATCCAGTACGTCATCCTCGGGTTCGGGATCAACGTGCTGCCGGCCGCCTACCCGGCTGAGATCGCCGGGCTTACCACCAGCCTCGAAGAGGAGCTCGGCCGGCAGGTGGACCGTGGCCTGCTGCTGGCCGAGTGTCTGTCGTCGCTGGCGCTCCGCTACGGCGAGCTGCAGGCCGGCAGGCTCGAAGGGGTGGTCGACGCGTGGCGGCGGCGCGCGGCACCGACACGCGGCCGCCGCGTGCGCTGGGAAGGCAACGGGACGGTGCTCGAAGGCGTCGCCGACACGATCGACGAGACCGGCGCGCTGCTGGTGCGTGCGCAGGGCGGATCGGTGCGGATCACCTCCGGAGTCCTGACGTGGCTGTGATCGCGCCATGAACGACGACCGTGACGCGTATTGCCGCGAGGTGGAGGCGTACCTCTGTCGCAGGAACGGCGGCCACCTCGTTCGCGTCGTCGGGCCGGCCTTCGAGCTGGTGCGCGGCTGGTCGGAGCGTGGCATTCCACTCAAGGTGGTCTTCAGCGGCATCGACCGGCAGGTCGAGCGGTACCTCGCCAAGGGGCCTCAGCGGCGTCCCGTGCGGATCGAGTTCTGCGAGGCCGACGTGCTCGACGTGTTCGACGAATGGCGCCGCGCCGTCGGCGTCGCCGCCGCCGACCAGGCGGCGCCGGATGCGGCCGATGCGGCCGAGGGCCGCCGCGAGTCGCTGGCCGCGCATCTCGAGCGCAGCGTCGCGCGCCTGACCGCACGCCGCGCCGGCGCGGACCGGGCGCTCGACACCCTCCTCGATGCCGTCGTCCGCGAGCTGGACGCCGCGCGCGCCGGCACGCGCACGCTGCGCGGCGAGAAGCGTGAGGCGCTGCTCGAGCGGCTGCGCGCGCTCGACGGTGAGCTGCAGGCGGCGGCACAGGCCGCCTGCGACGCGGCGACCCTGCGGCGGCTGACCGAGGAGGCCGACCTGCAGCTGGCGCCCTTCAGGCCACGCATGGCGGCCGCCGCATACGCGCAGTCGCGTCAGGCGTGCCTCGATCGATTGATCCGCGAGCACGCGAAGCTGCCGACGCTGGCCTTTGACTAGTCAGATGCGTACGTAGTGCCGGGCTTCAGCCCGGCTAAAGCCGGCTCCTGCTTATCCGGTTGTTTCAACACGCCACAATTTGTAGTGTACGG
>MEKU01000104.1:6486-18232 GCA_001767195.1 Acidobacteria bacterium RIFCSPLOWO2_02_FULL_67_21 | reverse complement strand
GCCTGACCGCGCGAGAAGACTCCGGGGATCCGGCCCGCTCACGGAGCTGGCCGGCCAGCGGCCCGCACCGGCCTCGCAGCGCGGTCCGGCGACCGGAGCCGGATTCGCGGCCCAGGGCCGTCCACACCGCCGCTCCGGCCTTCCTCGAGGGCGTGGAACTCGGCGAACCATCCCGTGAGGACAGGGCGCATCCGCCGGTCCGGAGGCACGCGAAGAAATGCGTTTCCTTCACCGAGCTGGCAGTACTTGTAGCCCCCGCCCGTCACGAACGCGTCGAGGAGCCCGAGGGCTCGCAGGTCGAACGGCACGACGTTCAGATGGTGGTACGCATCCACCAGGAAGGCGGCGCCGGCGCGCGTGCAGCTCATGGGTGTTCTGGCCCAGGGCGATGGTGCCGGAATCGTCTCCGAGCAGCCGGGCAAATCCGCGGCGGACGTCGGCCGCGCGCGCCTCGGCCTGCGCCCATTTGTCGTCGACGAGCTCCGCCGCGTCGAGCCACGCCTGCTGCTGCGCCTCGAACGCAACGTCCGGCCACGCCTGGTGCGAATGCCCGGTGAGCAGGATGCGTTCGGTCACCCGGAACCGCGAGTAGTGCCGGGCGAGCGGGTTCACAGCGGCATTCGGGTGTGCGTCGTTCATGGCTCCGTCCGATCGATGGCGAGGCCGACCGCCCGCATGAGGGCGAGCGCATTGCTCCGGGTGACCGGCCCCGGCCGCAGCCGGTAGTCGAATCTGATCTCGCCGCCCTCAAATCGATCCTCGAAATGGACGTTGGCGATGGCGGCCGCCTCCCCGGCGATGGCGGTCAGCGCGAGATCGTGCGTCGTCACCAGACCGATGGCGCCGAGATCGATGAGGCTGCGAAGCACGCCGGAGGCGCCCTCGAGGCGATCGTGAGAATTGGTGCCGTGGAACAGCTCGTCGAGCAGAAAGAGCAGCGGGTGCGGGCCCCGCGCGAGGTCGGCGAGCTCGCGGATCCGGGTGATCTCGGCATAGAAGCGCGATCGGCCCTCCTGCAGCGAGTCCTGGATGCGCAGCGTCGCGCCGACAGCCAGCGGCGTCAGGCGCAGGCGGGCGGCCCTGACCGGCGCGCCGGCAAACGCCAGCACGGCGCTGATGCCGACGGTGCGCAGCAGCGTGCTCTTGCCCGACATGTTGGATCCGCTCACGATGAGAAGCCGCGGGGTGTCGCCGAGCGAGACGTCGTTCGGCACGGCATGCGCCGCCGGCAGGAGCGGGTGCACGACCCCTGCCGCCTCGAATCTGGCCGGGCCGTCGACCAGCTCGGGCCAGACGGCGTCGGGATGCTCGTACCGGTATGCGGCGAGCGAGCCGAGCGCTTCGAACTCGCCGACCGTGCGCAGCCACGTCCGTACGTGCGCGCCGTGGCGGCTGCGCCAGCGCTCGATGGCCCACGCGAGGTGCGTGCCCCAGAGGAGGGGGGCCGCCAGCGGCGCAAAAAACTGGTTGTGCTGCCAGTCGTGCAGCTCGACGAGCCGATGGAGACGCCGGATCGCCGCCGACGCGCGGATACCCGAGGTGTTCAAGTCGGTACGGAGGGCGACGAGGCGAGCGGCCGTGAAGTGCCCGTGCTCGAGCGCTTCGAGGACGTGCGCGAGCACGTCGAGGTCGCGCGCCGGGCCTTCAGCCGCGTGCAGCGCCTTCTGAATGCGCCTGCGCTGCGGGATCGAGAACAGCGCGATGATCACCAGCACGCTCAGCACAGGGGTGTAGTCGCCGGTCGCTGCCCAGAAACCTGCTCCAGCCGCGGTGGCCGCGGTGAGCCCAACCGCGATGGCGCGCAGCCATCGTCCGCGGAGCACCGCGGCACCTTCGGCCCACGCGGTCAGCGCGTCGCCGTCGACGGCAGCCGCCACGTCCGTGCCCGCCAGCGACAGCCGTTCGCGGAGGTCGAGGGCGGGGGCCAGTTCGGCCACGGCACGCTGCCGCTCTCGAATCTCGGCCGGCGCGGCGGGACGAATCAGCCAGGCTGCGAGCGTGTCCTCACCCGCTCGCGTCCGCGCGACCGACAGGAGCTCGAAGAGCGAGGCGCTTCCGAAGAGATCGAGATCGTTGGAGTAGGGATGCCGCTCGTCTCGAAAGCGGTGTCCGGGCTCGCCCGTGCCGCGCCAGCGGTCCTCGATGCGCGCCAGGCCGCGCTCGTAGAACGCCGCCGCCCGGGCTGCGGCCCTGCGGGCACGGATCACCCGGTCGTGCCGGTGCACGAGCAGGCCGAACACCCCCGCGGGCAGGGCCATCCACCACCAGGTCGGGAGCGCCCCGCGCCAGACTGCGATGGCCACCAGCGCGGCGACGAGGAAGACGACGAGCCGCGCGGCGCTGAGACGCGTGTCGGTCCGCGCCAGGGCGGCCGCGGCCTCGTGCAGGCGCCGCAGGCGCTCACGATATTCGTCCGCCGGGGGGATCACTGGGCCATTGTCCTCCGGTTTCCCTGCCCCCGCCGGTCCGCCGGTCCCGGCGTCGTTCTGGAGTATGTTATAGTTCAAATGTAATTACGTACTAGAACAAAATGCGCATCTCGGGCACGACCGCCGCCGCCATTGCCGCGTCCCTGGAGAAACAGCTCCATTCGGGCCTCGCGGGCGCAGACGATCCGCTCCCGACCGTGCGCGCCCTGGCCGCCACGCTGCGGGTCAGCCCGGCCACGGTGGCCGCCGCCTACCAGCTGCTGCGCGCGCGGGGGCTGGTCGTCGGCCGCGGGCGCCGCGGGACCCGCGTGGTGTCGGCGCCCGGCGGGCCGGCCCAGCCCGCGGCCTCTCCGCCGGCGGCCGGAATTGATCTCGCCACCGGCAATCCGGATCCGTCGCTGCTGCCGTCCATCGAGGCGGCGCTTCGCGGGTTGACCGCTCCACAGGAGCTCTATGCCGCGGCGCCCGACCGCGCGCTGGTGGCGTTCGCCGCCGGCGAGTTCGAGGCTGACGGCATTCCGTCACGGGCCATCGCCGTCCTTGGCGGGGCGCTCGACGCCATCGAGCGTGTGCTGCGCGAGCACGCGCGCGCCGGAGATCGCGTCGGCGTCGAAGATCCCTCTTTTCCCGGCCTGCTCGAGCTGATATCGGCGTCCGGTCTCGTCCCCGTGCCGATGGCGATGGATGCCGAAGGGCCGCTGCCCGAGGGGTTCAAGCGGGCCCTCGCGCAGAACTGCCGCGCGGTCATCGTCACACCGCGCGCGCAGAACCCGACGGGCGCGGCCATCGGCGCGAGCCGCGGCGACGCGCTCCGCCTGATGCTCCGGCGGCATCCGGACGCGGTGCTGATCGAAAACGATTACCTCTCCGCGGTGGCCGGGGTCCCCGCCACGACGCTCTATTCCAGCGCGCAGAAGGCCTGGGTGGTGATCCGCTCGACATCGAAGTTCCTCGGCCCCGACCTCCGCGTGGCGGTGATGGCCGGCGACCCCGTGACCGTCGCCCGGGTGCAGGGTCGCCAGGCGCTTGGCGCACGGTGGGTCAGCCACATCCTGCAGCGGCTCGCGGTCACGCTCTGGTCCGACCCGGCCGGCGGCCGGCGGCTGGCACGAGCCGCCGACGTGTACGCGTCGCGCCGCGCCGCGCTCGCCGACGCGCTTTCCGTACGCGGAATTCACGTGGCCGGCCGGAGCGGGTTCAATCTGTGGCTCCCGACCAGGGACGAAGCTCACCTCGTGCGCGCGCTGGCGGATCGAGGCTGGGCGGTCGCGCCGGGCGCACCGTTTCGTATTCAGGCGCCGCCCGCCATCCGGATCACGACCTCAACCCTCGTTCCCGATGACGCTGCGCGGCTTGCCGCCGATGTGGCCGAATCGCTCGACCGGCGAACGGCGGCGCTGGCGTGAGCGGGCCGCCCGGCTGAAGCCGGGCACTACTGGCGACGAGGGACCTGCGACGAGGGACCGGCGACGAGGGACCTGCGACGAGGGACCTGCGACGAGTACGTAGTGCTTGGCTTTAGCCAAGCGATAATTACATCGCTGATGACATCGGTTCTGCCGGAGAGCGTTCGACACGTACTGATCGCCGAGTTACGCGAGCTGCTGGGAGACCGGTGCAGCACCAGCGCCGCGCACCTCGAGCATCACAGCCGCGGAGAATCCTGGCATCCCGCTGCTGCCCCCGACGTCGTCGTCTTCCCCACCTCCACCGATGAGGTTCGCGCCGTGGTCCAGGCCGCGGCCCGCCACCACGCCCCTGTGATCCCGTTCGGCGCCGGCTCGTCGCTCGAGGGCCACGTGAACGCGATCCATGGCGGCATCTCCATCGATCTGTCCCGGATGAACCGCGTGCTGCGTGTCGACGTCGACGATCTCGACTGCGAGGTGGAAGCGGGCGTGACGCACCGGCAGCTGAACAAGGCACTCGCCAACACGGGCGTGCACTTCACTGTGGACCCGGGCGCCGACGCGACGATTGGCGGGATGGCGGCCACGCGGGCGTCAGGCACGACCGCGGTGCGGTACGGCACGATGCGCGAGCTCGTGCTGGGGCTCACGGTGGTCCTGGCCGACGGCCGCATCATTCGGACCGGCGGCCGCGCGCGGAAATCGTCAGCGGGGTACGACCTCACCCGGCTCTTCGTAGGGTCGGAAGGGACGCTGGGGGTCATCACCCAGGTCACCCTCCGCCTGTTCGGGCTTCCGGAGGCTGCCTCCGCCGCCGTCTGTCAGTTCGACTCGATGGACGGAGCGGTTCGAACCGTCATCACGACCATTCAGCTCGGCATCCCGGTGGCCCGCATCGAGCTGCTGGACGAGGCGCAGATCGAGGCCGTGAACCGGTACTCCCGTCTCACATACGCGTCCAGGCCCACCCTGTTTTTCGAGTTCCATGGCACGAGTGCGGCGGCAGTGGCCGAGCATGCTCGGGCCGCGCAGGAGATCTCGGCGGAACATGGCGGGAGCGGGTTTGAGTGGGCCGCCACTCCGGAGGATCGCACCCGGCTGTGGCAGGCCCGGCACAATGCGTTTTACGCGGCCCTGGCGCTGCGGCCTGGAGGCCGCCCGTGGACGACCGACGTCTGCGTGCCGATCTCACGGCTCGCGGAATGCATTCTCGACACGCGGCGCGATGTCCAGGCGTCGGGTCTCATCGCTCCGCTGATGGGCCACGCGGGCGACGGCAATTTCCACCTGGTGTTCGTCATCGATCCGGAGAACGCTGGCGAGCTCGCGACGGCGGCCGACGTGAATGCCCGGCTGGTGCACCGGGCGCAGGCCATGGGCGGCACGTGCACGGGCGAGCATGGCGTCGGCCTCGGCAAGATCGAGTACCTGCCCGCCGAACACGGCGCGGCGCTCGACGTCATGAAGGCGATCAAGCAGACGCTCGACCCTCACAACCTGATGAACCCCGGTAAGATGTTCAAGATCACCGATCCACGCATGATGAATGGCGAGACGTAAACCCGCTCCCTCCCTGTTCGATGCCATGGAATCCGCGGGCCCGCCGGCTGGCGGCCCTCCCGGGGCGGTGCTCGACGTCGTCGCGCTACACGAAGCGGCGCAGACCCGCTATCTGAACTACGCGCTCTCGGTCATCACGGCCCGTGCCCTGCCCGACGTGCGCGACGGGCTGAAGCCGGTACAGCGCCGCATCCTGTACACGATGTGGCAGCAGAACCTCACGGCCGATGCGAAGCATCGCAAGTGTGCCAAGGTCGTCGGCGACGTCATGGGCAGCTACCACCCGCATGGCGACGCGGCGCTCTACGACACGCTGGTCCGCATGGCGCAGCCGTTTTCGCTGCGGTACCCGCTCGTCGACGGCTCAGGCAACTTCGGGTCGCTCGACGGCGACGCTGCGGCCGCGATGCGGTACACCGAGTGCCGCCTGGCGCGGATTGCCGACGAGATGCTGGCCGAGATCGAGCAGTCCACCGTCCCGTTCAAGTCCAACTACGACGGCACCAGGACCGAGCCCGTGGTGCTGCCCGGCCGCATTCCGAACCTGTTGATCAACGGCACGACCGGCATCGCGGTCGGCATGGCCACGAGCGTGCCCCCCCACAACCTCGGCGAGGTCTGCACCGCGCTGCTGAAACTGCTTGGCAACCCCGATTTGAGCAGCATCCAGCTCTGCCGGTACATCAAAGGGCCCGACTTTCCGACCGGCGGCCACGTGCTGAACTCGCCGGACGAGCTCAAGGAGATTTACAAGAGCGGATCGGGGACCGTCCGGCTCCGCGCCACCTGGGAGGAAGGGCCGTCTTCGCGCGGGGGTCAGCTCGTCTACATCACGAGCGTCCCCTACGCCACGAACAAGGCCACGCTCGTCGAGCGGATCGCCGAAGTGGTGCTGTCGCGGAAGCTTCCCCCGCTCGTCGACGTCCGCGACGTCTCCACCGACGATGTTCGCATCGAGCTCGAGCTGAAGCGGGACGCCGACCCGCGGATGGTGATGGCGTACCTGTTCAAGCACACCCCGCTCCAGTCGAACTTCATCGTCAACCTCACATGCCTGATTCCGACGGAGAACCGCGAGGTCGGCCGGCCCGAGCGCCTGGATCTCAAGGCGATCCTCTGGCACTTCCTGCACTTCCGCCTCGAGGTCGTGACCGATCGCCTCGAGCACGAGCTTGCCGCGCTGCACAAGCGGATCCACATCCTCGAGGGCTTCGAGAAGATCTTCGACGCGCTCGACGAGATTCTGCGTCTGATTCGCAAGTCGGACGGGAAAGCCGATGCGGCGGCGAAGATCATGAGCCGCTTCGACCTGGACGCAGAGCAGACCGACGCGATTCTGGAGCTCAAGCTGTACCGGCTGGCCCGTCTCGAGATCCTGGTGATCCAGAACGAGCTCGCCGATCGGCGCAAGCGGGCGCGGCAGATCGGCGCGCTGCTCGAGGACGAAGAGGGGCGCTGGGATGTCGTCCGCAAGGAAATCAAGGAGATTCAGGAGAAGTACGCCGGCAAGGGGGATGTCCGGCGGACCCTGATTGAAGAGGCCGATGACGTCGAGTTCACCGCAGACGACTTCATCGTCGAGGAAGACAACGTCGTCATCGTGTCGCGCGACGGGTGGTTGAAGCGTCAGAAGGAAGTCCGGGATCTGTCGGCGACGCGGCTGCGCGAAGGCGACGCGGTGCTGGCCGTGCTGCCCGGAAGCACCCGGGCGTCGATCGTGCTCTTCACGAACTTCGGCACCGCCTACACGCCCCGCATCATCGATGTCCCCGCCTCAAGCGGATACGGCGAGCCGGTCCAGAAGCTGTTCAAGCTGCGTGACGGGGAGCGCGTCATCGCCGCGTTCAGCCTCGACCCGCGGGCGATCGGCGACATCGCCTCTCCTCGTAGAGGCGGACGTTCAGGTCCGCCTGAGGGCGAGCCGCCGCCGATCCACGCGCTGGCGGTGACGAGCGACGGCTACAGCCTGCGCTTCAGCTTCGAGCCGTTCGTGGAGCCGAGCACGCGCGCCGGGCGGCGCTACGCGCGTCCGTCGGACGGCGCCGAGGTGGTGGGGATCGCGCGCGTGACCGGCAACGAGGTGGTCATTGCCGCGACGCACGACGCGCGCGCCATGTTGTGCCAGGCAGACGAGGTCAACTATCTGTCGGGCCCCGGGAAGGGGGTCATCCTGATCAAGCTGACGAGCCGGGACGACCGCGTGCTGGGATTCGTGGCGTCCACCGGCGAGCGCGATCTGCTTCGCGTGGAAACGAGCCGGGGCAGCGAACAGACGATCAGCACGGCCAAGTACGAGGTGACCGGCCGCGGCGGCAAGGGCCGGGAGCTGCTGCAGCGCGGCCAGTTCATGCGCATCATCCCCTCGGAGGTCGAGAATCCGCCTCCGCTCGCGCCCCAGTGAGGCCGGGGCCGCGCCTCGGGCGTTGACGGTATACTGTCAGGAGGCTCCATCGGTGGACTTTCCGGGCTGCTTGAGTACCGCTCACAACGAGCCTTCCTCTGAATCTCCGGAACATCTTCAGGCGTTTCATGCCGCGTCCGACCGGGCCGCATGACGGGAGTTCATGAATATCACGACAGACCATCCCAGTAGCCGCATTGCGGTCTTCATCGATTTCGACAACGTCGAGATCGGCGTGAAGAACACGATCGGCGGACAGTTCGACATCGGCCTCGTGCTCGAGGCCATCAAGGAGCGTGGCGAAATCGTCACCAAGATCGCATACAGCGACTGGAAGCGCGCCGGCGACTACAGCCGCGTGCTGGCGCAGCATGCCATCCGGATGGTGCAGCGGACCGTGACGCCGGGCGGCGACAAGAACGGCGCCGACATCACGATGGCGCTCGACGCGCTCGAGCTGGCCTTCACCCACGATCACATCAACACCTTCGTCATCGTCGGCGGCGACAGCGACTTCATCTCGCTGGTCGAGAAGCTGAAGCAGTACGGCCGCAAGGTGATTGTCGTTGGCGGGCGGCAGTTCACCAGCGCGACGATGCAGAAGAACTGCCACGAGTTCGTGGCGTACGAGAATCTGACCGGCGCGCGTGCGGGCCGCAGCGGCGGCGGCCGCGGGGCCAGGCCCTCGTCGGGCACCTCGTCGATCGGCGCCGCGCTTCCGCTGGTCCGCCGGGCGCTGAAGGTGCTCTCGGACCGCGAGGTGACGCCGCAGCTCGGTCTGCTGAAGAGCACGCTGCTGCAGCTCGACTCGACGTTCTCCGAGCGCGAGTACGGCGCGGGGAGCTTCCGCGACTTCATGGAGAAGGTCGAGGAGTCCGGGGCCGTCACGCTTCGCCACGCCGGCCGCAACATCCTCGTCGAATCGCGCGAGGATGGCGCACATGCCGAAGGGGCGACTGCGCACTCCGAAGATGAGGGCGCGCGCCCCGCGGAGGCAAGGACCGTGGGCGGCGAGGCCGATGGCGTCGACGCGTCCACGGACGAGGAGTCGCTGCCCCCGTCGCCCATGACGATGCAGGACGGCATCGGTGCGGTGCAGAAGGCCTTCGGCGAGGCGGCCGTGCCGCCGCGGTGGCCGCTGTACGTCCGGCAGGCCAAGCAGTTCCTGCGCTCGGCCGTCGACGGGTTCGACGAACGCCACTACGGCTTCGCGTCGGTCGTCGATCTGTTGCGCGCCGCGGGCAAGGAAGGCGTGCTGCGCGTGGAGCGCGATCGCCACGGCGCCATCAGAGTGTTCCCGGGCGCCAAGCTCGCGCGGCCGTCGGCCGTCGAGGAGCCGGCCGTCGCCGACGTGGCGGCCGAGGCCGTGCTGGACGCGCCGATCGTCGAGGCCGAAGCGATCGACGTGCTGCCATCCACCGACGAGCCGCCGAAGAGGCCGGCGAGGCGCAGGAAGGCGGGGGAGCCGAAGCCGGCGGAGCCCAAGGCGCCGCGGGCGAAGGCCGCGCGGTCGGCCAAACCGCGCGCGCGACGGACGGTGCGCGCCAAGGAGACAGCCGCCGACGCCGGTGAGTAGCTACACCGCCCGGGACATCACGGTTCTCGAGGGGCTCGAGCCGGTCCGCAAGCGGCCCGGCATGTACATCGGAGGCGTGGGGACGGCCGGTCTCCACCATCTCGTCTGGGAGATCCTCGACAACGCGGTGGACGAGGCGATGAACGGGTTCGCCTCGAACATCAACGTGACGCTCCATGCCGATGGCAGCTCGATCACGATCTCGGACGACGGCCGCGGCATTCCGGTCGACCGGCATCCGACGACGAAGAAGAGCGCGCTCGAAGTGATCTTCACGATGCTCCACGCGGGAGGCAAGTTCGGGCACGGCACGTACAAGACGGCGGGCGGGCTGCACGGCGTCGGCGCGAGCGTGGTGAACGCGCTTTCCACGGAGCTTCGCGCCAGCGTCAGACGCGACGGTGTGTTGTGGGAGATGGCGTTCCGGCGGGGCAGGCCGACCGGCGCGCTGAAGAAGGCCGGATCCGCCCGCGGCACGGGGACGACGGTGTACTTCCACCCGGACCCGACGATCTTTCCCAAGGTCGAGTTCGAGGCCGCGACCATCCGCGAGCGGCTCGAGGTGGTCAGCTACATCCACAAGGGCGTACGCGTCTCCTTCGAGAACGAGGTCGAGCGGACGAAGGACGTCTTTCAGCACGAGCAGGGCCTCTCCGACTACTTGAAGCGGATCGTCACCGAGCGCGGCGCGAGGCCGGCGCACGAGCTCGTGTTCACGCTCGAGCGCGAGAGCGACCCCCGGATCGATCTCGTGCTGCAGTGGACGGAAGCGACCGACGAGCACATCCGGAGCTACGCGAACGGGATTCCGACCGGATCCGGCGGCACGCACGAGAACGGGCTCCGGAGCGGCCTGGGCAAGGCGATCCGCAACTTCATCGAGACGCACAACCTGTCGCCGAAGGGTGTCACGATCGCCGCCGAAGATATTCGCGAAGGGCTGACCGGCGTCCTCAGCGTCTTCATTCAGGAACCGCAGTTTCAGGGACAGACCAAGGACCGGCTCAATAATCCCGAGCTCACGTCGGCCATCGATGCCGCGGTGAGGCCTGCCCTGGAGCATTGGCTCAATCACAACCGCAGCGTCGCGGAGGCGATCGTCGGCCGCATCATCCTGGCCGCGCGTGCGCGCGAAGCGAGCCGGGCCGCGCAGGCCGAAGTCGTGCGCAAGACGGCGACCTCAGGGCGCCTGAATCTGCCCGGCAAGCTGAGCGACTGCACGGCGGCGGGTCGCGAGGACAGCGAGCTGTTCGTCGTCGAGGGGGACTCGGCCGGCGGATCCGCGAAGCAGGGGCGCGACCGCGTGCGGCAGGCGATTCTGCCGCTGCGCGGCAAGGTGATGAACACCGAAGGTCTCACCCTGGCCAAAGTCCTCGAGAACAAGGAGCTGTCCGATCTCGTCACCGCGCTCGGGTGCGGAATGGGCCGGACGTTCGAGCTGTCGAAGCTGCGCTACGGCAAGGTGGTCATCCTTGCCGATGCCGACTCCGACGGCCACCACATCGCCACGCTGCTGCTCACGTTTCTCTACCGCCATCTTCCCCAGCTGATCACCAGCGGGAAGGTCTTCCTCGCGCAGCCGCCGCTCTACCGCATCGACATCGGGAAAGAGACCTTCTGGGCCCTGGACGATGCGCACCGGGACACGCTGCTGAAGCAGCCCAGGAACGGCCGCGGCACTCCCGAGATCACGCGCTTCAAGGGCCTCGGCGAGATGATGCCGAAGGTGCTCTGGGAGACGACGTTGAATCCGAGGACGCGCCGGCTGCTGCGCGTCGAGATCGCCGATCGGATCGTCACCGACCGCGTGATCAACGAGCTCATGGGGAAGGACGCCTCCGCGAGGTTCCGCTTCATCATGGAGCGCGCCGAGGAGGCGCAGGAGCTCGACGTCTGACTAGGTGGTAGGCGGTAGCCGGTAGCCGGCAGTTGGTCCTTCGTGCCTACCGGCTACCACCTACAGGCTACCGGCTGGCTATCCGTACGACTCCCGCTTGATCTGCGCGTCCGGCACGCCGATCTGACGCAGGCCGGCCAGCGCCGTTTCGATGAACTTCGGCTGCGGCGTCGTGCCGGTCTCGCGCGCCGCCAGGCGATCCCATCTGGAGATGGCAGGCCCGCACAGATACACGAAGCACCCGGGCGGGTCCAGGATCATTTCCTTCAGCAGCGCCGTATCGAGCCGTCCCTTCCGCACCGAAGGGCCGAACACCGACGGATTCTCCTCTCTGGTCAGCGTGTGCACGACGCGCAGCCGTTCCGGATCGCGGGCCTCGAGCTCGGCCAGCGTGTCGCGGAAGATGATGTCGTTCCACGTCTTGTTCGAATAGATGAACGTGTGGCGAAGCCGAGGATGATGCGCGAGCGCGAA
>MEKU01000104.1:0-6472 GCA_001767195.1 Acidobacteria bacterium RIFCSPLOWO2_02_FULL_67_21 | reverse complement strand
CTGATGTCGGCGGGCAGGGTATACGGGCCGGTGAAGCCGGTGACGACCAGCCGCATCCCGCGGACGGTGCGCTTGACGAGCAGCGGCGACAGGAGCGGCGGGTATGTCGTCACGCCCGGGACGAACCGCTCCTCCTTGACCGTGACGGCCAGCGAGCGCTCGTCGGGCGCCGAGCTCATCGAATACGCCCGCGGCGGCTCCCGCGTCCTCTTCAGGTGCTCGAGAAACGTCGTGAACCGATCCAGCGCCTCGAACTGATGCGGGTCGATCGTCAGGAAATGGCCCGCGTCGTACTCGAGCCTGTCGTTGCCCGTGAAGAACACGAGCGTCGACGTGTCGGCGGTCTCGACGATGACGTCGGCCACCATGACCTCGAGCTCCTTGATCTTGCTTGACGCGCGAGCCGGCGGTTCGTCCTGCATGCGATCTGCCTCGCGATCTCATCACACAAGCTCACGCCGGGACAACGGCTCGGGGAGTCCCGCCGGGCATCCGTAGTAGACTGCCGAATCGGGTTCCTGAACCAGCCGAGGGGCTCTGCCCCTTGATATCTCCGCAGAGTCCCTCGGCTGGTTCCCAGTATTTTCTGGCGCGCTTTGCGCGCCTAGGACCGCTATGCGGGCGACAACGAGTACAAGATTCACGAAACGAGCCGCATAGCGGTCCAATGGCCGGCCCTCCGTCCGCTCGAAAATCGTTCGATCGTTCGATCGTCGAAGGTCCGATACGTCCCGCGGTCTGGCGTCTCGCGTGGCCCACGATGCTGCAGAACGTCATTGCCGGTCTGCAGGGCATCATCGACCACGCGATGGTGGGCCACTTCGTCGGCTACACCGGCAACGCCGCGATCGGCGTCAGCTGGCAGATCGTCATCGTCATGATCGTGTTCGCCGTGTCGGTGTTCACCGGCATGGGCGTGCTGGTGGCGCGGTTTGCCGGCGCCAACCAGCCGGACAAGGTCAATCGGGTCGTCTATCAGGCCTTCCTGACGGCGGCGGGCTTGGCCGTCATTCTCGGTGCGCTCGGATGGGTGGCCGCGCCGATGCTCCTCGATCTCGTCAATGCGACCGACGTGGTCCACGCCGAAGCGCTGCCGTTCCTGCGCGCGATGTTCGTCGGCTTCATCGGCATGATGATGTTCTTCATGCTGAGCGGCGCCTTCCGCGCCGCCGGCGACCCGCACACGCCGCTGCGCCTCGGCGTGGCGATGACGGTGCTGACGATCGCCTTCAATGTCGTCCTCATTCCGGCGCTTGGCACCGTGGGCGCGGCGTACGGGACGATCGCGAGCAGCACCGCAGTGTCGAGCTACGGGATCTGGCGGCTGCTGCGCCCGGGGTCCGTGATTCACTTCGAGCGCGGGATGGATCGCCGGCCCGACTTCGTGATCATCCGCTCGCTCTTCCGGTTCGGGCTGCCGACCGGCGTGCAGGGCATTGCGATGAACGTCGCCGGCGTGCTGCTGCTGCGGTTCATCGGGTCGCTCGAGCAGAGCGCGGAAGCACAGGCCGCGTACGCCGTCGCGTACACGGAGCTGTTCTCGCTGATCACCTGGACCTCGGTCGGGCTGATGGGCGCCGCGGCCACGATTGCGGGCCAGAACCTGGGCGCCGGCAAGCCGGATCGCGCGATGGCCGGCGTGCGGGTCGCGTCGCAGATCGGCCTGGGCGTGGCCGCCGTCGTCGGCGCGCTGTTCGTGCTGATTCCGCGACCCCTGCTGGCGATCTTCGGCATGACCGACGTGGCGGTCATCGACATCGGCGAGGATCTGCTTCGCTACCTGAGCGTCTCCGGCTTCTTCATCACCGTCGCGCTCAGCTATACGGGCGCGCTGCAGGGTTCCGGCGACACCCGCAGCCCGCTCTACATCTCGGTCTTCTCACAGATTGTGATTCCGCTCGGCCTGTGCTCCTTCTTCCAGGCCACGTCGGGGCTGCAGCCGCACCACATCTGGATCGCCATCCCGATCGGCCACATGACCCGATGCGCGCTCAGCGTGGCACGCTTCAGGCAACAGAAGTGGCGGCAGATCGAAGTGGACATCGAGCCGGGGAAGCCGCGCCTCGTGACCGCCGAATCGGAGCTGCCGGGCGCCGAGCCGCACATTCCGATGCACGACGCGCCGGGTCCGGCGAGGCGTTCCTAGAACCGGTTTCATAACCGACATAGGACACCGATTCCGTACGTAGTGCCGGGCTTCAGCCCGGCTAAAGCCGGGCACTACGTCGGTTATGAAACCGGTTCTAGTCAAATCCCAAATCCCAAGCCGAAGCTCGGTTGGTCATACAATCGACCTGATGAGCGCGCGCGTCCCGCCTCCTGTCAACGAGCCCAATCTTGCGTATCTTCCCGGCTCGCCCGAACGGGCCGCGCTGAAGGGGCGCCTCGAGGGGATGGCGTCCGAGCGGATCGACATCCCGATCGTGATCGGAGGCCGCGAGATTCGCACGGGAGCGGTCGAGCGGACTGTGATGCCCCACGACCACGCCCACGTGCTGGCGGACTGGCACAAGGCCGGGCCGCCGCACATCGCGCAGGCCGTCGAGGCGGCCGCCGCGGCGCACCGGGAGTGGGGCTCGTGGCCGCTGGAGGACCGCGCGGCCGTCTTTCTCCGGGCCGCCGAGTTGCTGGCCACGACGTGGCGCTCGACGCTGAATGCCGCGACGATGCTCGGGCAGTCGAAGACGGTGTTTCAGGCGGAGATCGACGCGGCCTCGGAGCTGATCGACTTCTGGCGGTTCAATCCGTACTACGCCGAGGCGCTCGACGCCGAGCAGCCGATCAGCACCCATGCGATGTGGAACCGGATGGAGTACCGGCCGCTCGAAGGGTTCGTCTACGCGGTCACGCCGTTCAACTTCACCTCCATCGCCGGCAATCTGCCGACCGCGCCCGCCCTGATGGGCAACACCGTGATCTGGAAGCCGGCTTCGAGCGCGGTGCTGAGCGGCTACTACCTCATGCGGCTGCTCGAGGCCGCGGGGCTGCCGCCCGGCGTCATCAACTTCCTCCCCGGCGATGCGGTCCAGATATCCGGCGCGCTGCTCGATTCGCCGTCGCTCGCCGGCATCCATTTCACTGGCAGCACGCCCGTCTTTCAGGGCATGTGGCGCACCGTGGGCGAGACGATCGCCCGGTACCGCAACTATCCCCGGCTCGTCGGCGAGACCGGCGGCAAGGACTTCATCGTTGCGCACCCGTCGGCCGACGTGCAGGAGCTGGCGGTCGCCATCGCACGCGGCAGCTTCGAGTACCAGGGGCAGAAGTGCTCCGCGGCCAGCCGGATCTATGTGCCGCAGTCGCTCTGGCCCGATGTCCGCGATCGCGTGGTCGCGATGATGCGCGAGATGAAGATGGGCGATGTCGCCGACTTCACGACCTTCGTCGGAGCGGTCATCGACCGGAAGGCGTTCGAGAAGATTTCGGGCTACCTGGAGGATGCGCGCCGCAGCGCCCGGATCGTCCAGGGGGGCGGCGCGAACGATCGGCACGGCTACTTCATCGAGCCGACGCTCATCGAGACCGCCGACCCCGGCTACCGGACCATGTGCGAGGAGATTTTCGGGCCGGTCGTCACCGCCTACGTGTACCGGGATGATCAGTGGGAGGAGACGCTGCGCACGGTCGACGCGACGTCGCCGTACGCCCTCACCGGCGCCATCTTCAGCCGCGATCGCGAAGCCATCCGGCAGGCCGGGGCGGCGCTCCGATACGCCGCCGGCAACTTCTACATCAACGACAAGCCGACCGGCGCGGTGGTCGGGCAGCAGCCGTTCGGCGGCGCGAGGGCCTCGGGCACGAACGACAAGGCCGGATCGAAGCTGAACCTGACGCGGTGGGTCAGCGCGCGCGCGATCAAGGAGACGTTCTCGCCGCCGCGGGACTTTCGGTACGGGTATATGGTTGAGGAGTAGGGGAGTCCACGCGTCGGTACACTGGGACCGCCACTTCCGTGCTTCACAGGACGTGCTGAGCAAGTTGGCAACCCAGACACGAGCAGCTGAGCGCGCACTGGCGCTCACCCGCTCCCCGCGAGCATGGTGGCAGCGATCCCTCTTCGGGAAGGCCATATCACGCGTTCACCAGTGGCCGCTCATACGCATGCCGGCGGCCGTCTGGTGTTAGGCCGGCACTTGTTCGTACGAGAACTCAGGAATCCCCGTGCGTGTTGAAGCGTGCTCGACGGTGATTGCGCAGATGTTGCCTTCGGCATCGACGTCAAGGACCGTGTTCTCATCCAGGTCGCGCGTCTCGGCAACTGGGCGATCCCGAAACTCGATGTATAGCGTGTCGGTGTCAGTGAAGTAGCGAATCTTCATGGCTTGAACCCGCGATCGAAGAACGCATTGTGTACCGTCTCCCCGTCCGCAAGAAGGACCACGCGAAGAACCTTGCCACCGACTTCCGGAATTGTGATCCAGCGCCGAATCCGACCATCGACTTGAACCATCTCCCGAACCGGCGCCTGAATCGCGCGCTCAACCCACTCCGTCTGAATCACGGCTCGATCGGGGCGCTTCCGAATCGCCTCGAAGTACGCCGTAGTCTTCACGGTCCAACCCTACCAGAACTGGGCTGGAGCCTCCAAGGAAGTTACCGAGCCAACCGCCCGCCAACTCTATTCGCTTGGTTCCCGATGACCGGCCAACGAACAAGCTAACTTGCCGGGGCCGCTGCAACGACTACATGCCGCGCGAAACAAGTATGCGGCCCCGGTCAAGTTCAGCGACTGGTTCGCCGGCCCACCCCTTCTCGCGCAGCCTCGAAACAAGCGGTCAATTCCGTTTCCTTGGTTACACACATGCCGAGTTCCTGCAGCAGCCCATCACGAAGGCCATAGACCCAGCCATGCACCGCTAAGGCCTGTCCCCGCGCCCAGGCGCCCCGCACGACGGTAGTGTGGCTGACGTTCACGACTTGCTCTATGACGTTCAACTCGCACAAGCAACTGTGCTGCTCGCCCTCGCTCTCCAGAACCTCGATCTGCGCCTGATGCTTCCGGCGCACGTCCTGAACATGGCGAAGCCAGTTGTCGATCAGGCCCAGTTTATCGTCGCGCAACGCGGCAAGCACTCCACCGCAGCCGTAATGACCGCAGACGATGACATGCTCTACGTGCAGCACTTCGACCGCAAACTGAATCGCGGAAAGGCAGTTCAGATCAGTGTGAGCCACTACATTGGCAACATTGCGATGGACGAACATCTCTCCTGGCAGCAAACCGACAATCTGATTGGCCGGCACGCGGCTATCCGAACAGCCGATCCAAAGATACTTTGGCGCTTGCTGGCGGGAGAGCCGCTCGAAGAACTCCGGATCGTGCCGGATCATTTCGGCGGCCCACGCCCGGTTGTTCGCAAACAGGTCGCTCAAGACGCGCATATCAATCCCGATTGAGGAATCCCGATGGCGTGCGTTCTCAGGATCAAGTCCGCCGCCACCCCAATGTCGGCGACTACCGTTGCAGGAACCTGAAGCTCTGTCCGATGCTTGGCACCGTGTCCGGTAAGAACGTAAATGCCCATCGCTCCCACGCCGTGAGCGAGTTCGACGTCCGAGGGGTGGTCGCCAACGACAAAGGACCGCGTCAGGTCGATTTCGTGATCGCGCTCCGCAATCCTGAGAAAATAGGGATTTGGCTTCATGCACTCGCAGCCGTCAGTTCGCTGGTGCGGACAACAGTAGACTGCTCGAATCGTTGTCCCCGCCTCGGCAAGGCGTTGCACGACGTAATCGTTGACAGCGACAGCCTCCTCAGTGCGGATCTGTCCCTTGGCAATCCCGCTCTGATTGGTCACGATAAACAGAACGAAATCGCCAAGGCGGCGCAGAGCTGAAAACGTCTGTGGGTAGAAATCAACTTGAGCAACCTCTCGAAGAAATCCCGCGTCTTCGATGATGGTGCCGTCGCGGTCAAGGAATACTGCTCGTTTTTTCATCGAGAGTGTTTTATTGCGCGGCTGGGGCAACCCGGCGACAGGCCCCGCCGCCATCGTCCAAAAGGATTCGTGAGATGCGCGCCGCCGCCCGTGAAGACGACGGCGCACCCGGGAAGGCTGGTTATCTCGCTTGCGCTCTGAGCGCGGAAAGCTCCGCGTCGCTGCGCGGCGTCATCACACCCATCTGGCTGGCCCGGTAGATCGGCACCACGACGTGCAGCCGGCCGTTCTGCTCGAGCAGCGAGATGTGCCGGATCTCGGTGCCGCGCACCGGCAGGTCGAACAGGGTGAACTGGCTGGCCGCCGGGTCGAACTTGAACAGCTGATCCGCGGTCCAGAGATTCCCCCACGCGTTGTGCCCACTGTCCACCGCGATGTGATACGGCTGCAGCGAAGGGTGGGGCAGCGGGATGATCGTGGTCTCACTCGTCTTCGTATTGATCCGCGCAAGCGACGAGCCCCACGAGTTGCCCACCCAGAGCACGTCCGCATTCTTGTCGGTGCCCATGCGGCGCGGCCCCTGCGACCAGGGC
>MEKU01000103.1:15969-16691 GCA_001767195.1 Acidobacteria bacterium RIFCSPLOWO2_02_FULL_67_21 | reverse complement strand
CGCATGGCTGGCGCGCAGGTCGTAGACGATCGTGGACCGGGGCGCCTTGAGCAGGAAGGCCTCGGCGAGGAGCGCCGTGACGAAGTCGCCCGAAATGAACTCGCCCGTGCCGTCGATGAAAAAGCACCGGCCGGCGTTTCGGCGCGCTCTTGGGCATCGCGGCGCGCGCGCGAAGTCGGCATCGACGATCTGCCAGTACTGGGCGCCGCGCATCGGGGGTCTGTTCGAAATCAGCCGTTCGATTTGCGAGGTGCTACCATCGCACCACGGTTCCGGCCGAGCGCTTCGGCACCCAAGCCCTCGAACCTACAGGAGCTTTCGGAACAATGAGGATCACGATCGCGCGCAAGATAACCGTCCTGCTGATTCTCGCCACCTGTGGATCGCTCGTGACCCTCGGTGTGGCCGTTTGGTATTTCCGCCAGACGGCTGACGATCCCTCGTTCATCAACGTGGCCGGCCGCCAGCGGTTGCTCGGCCAGCAGATGGCCGCCCGGCTCGCGACGGCGCTGGATTCCGGGGGCGATCTCGGAGGGCTGGAGGCCACCGTGGCCTCGTTTGAGACTGCCCTTCGTGTGCTCGAGACCGGTGGCGACGTCGACGGGCGGTACGTGCCGCGGGCACCGGCGGCACTGGCACCGGACGTCCGGCAGATCCGCCTCTCGTGGGACGAGTTGCGCCCTTCGCTGCTGTCGCTGCCGGTATCCCTTGCCGAGCGGCGA
>MEKU01000103.1:0-15958 GCA_001767195.1 Acidobacteria bacterium RIFCSPLOWO2_02_FULL_67_21 | reverse complement strand
GCGCCTCACCCTTTCACTCGCCAGTATCGTGTCGGCGTTCAACGACCTGCTCTCGCGGTTTGAACAACAGCGCCGCGAGCAGCGACAGATCTTGCTTGCCGTTTTTGCAGGCGCGTTCCTGCTCAATCTGCTCCTGCTCGGTGGGGGTATTGTCGCCACGAGATACGTCATCGTTCGCCAGGTCAGATTGCTCGAGGCCGGGGCCCTGCAGGTGGAGGCCGGCGACTATTCAGCGCCGGTGCCCATTGTGACGAACGACGAGCTGGCAACGCTCGCAGCCGCGTTCAACCAGATGGTGGAGGAGCGCCGGCGTCGTGAGGACGACTTGCGGCGCGAGCGGGACGAGCTGGATTTCCAGGCCCGTGTCCTGGGAAGGCTGATTGAGGTGCCGACCGTGGAGCGGCGGCTGGCCGCTGTGCTTGATGAGGTGACGGCGAGACTCGGAAGTGATGTTGCCGCGGCGTTCCTCGTGGAGAACCAGCGTCTTGTCCTGAAGGACTGGCGGCACTTGCCCGATAGCCTGCGGGCCCATCTCATGAGCTTTCCCGCCGGCGAAGCGCCGGAGCTGTTCACCACCCATACGGTCATTCGCGAACCTCTGAGCGAGCACGATCGCATGCCCGAATTCATGAAGGCAGAGGGCATTCAAAGCCTCGTCACGATGCCGCTCTCGCGCCCTACCACGGCGGACGGCGAGGCTGCGGAGTGGCTCGGTGCGCTCCTGCTGTGTGCCCGCCGAGTTGATGCCTTCGATGCCGATCAGGTGCGCCTCGTCCAGCGCCTGGCCGTCCCGTTGAGCCTAGCGGTCGATCATGCTCGCGCCTACCGGCAGGCGACCGAGCGCCTGGTCCGGCTGCAGGCGCTCCGTGAGGTGGATACCTCCATCATCCAGCAGCTCGACCTATCGCAGATACTCCGGGGCGTCCTCGATCGGCTTCCCGCCGAGCTTGGCGCTGACGCGGCGGCGATCAGTCTCCTGGCCGAACGGGAGACGACGACGCGCGTCTTCGTCATGCGGCTGCCCAATGGCACCTATGTGGAACAGGAAGCCTTCGTCATCGCAGACCATCTCCTTCATTGGTTCCAGGACCGGGGCGAACCCGTGTACATCGCCGACGTGACGCTGGACTCCCGCGTGCGGATGTATCGGGAGATGGCGCAGAAGCACAAGCTCGTCTCTTACCTCGGGGTACCGCTGGTCGTGCATGGCAAGTGCTTGGGCGTCCTGCACATCCTGACCACTCAGCCACGGGTGTTCAGCGACGAGGATCTGGCCTTCTTCGTCACGATGGCCGGGCAGGCGTCGGTCGCGATTCAGGGTGCCCGGACGACGCTGGCCTTGCGGCTCAGCGAGGCACGCTATCGCCGCATCGTCGAAACCGCCAGTGAGGGAATCTGTCTCCTGAATGCGGAGGGACGTATCGAGTACGCCAACCGGCAAATGGCGGAGCTGCTGGGAATGGACGCCGCCAATGTCGCCGGGCACTCGTTTCTCGACTTCATTCCCGACCCCACGGAACGATCGCTCGTGCGAGCGTGGCTGACGGCTGACGCTGCCAACCGCGCGGAACTGCAGTGGCGGCGCCCCGACCGGCAGGAGTGCTACGCGCTCGTGGCCGTGAATCCCGTGATCGACGACGAGGGATATCGGTTCGGCACGGTCGTCATGGTGACCGACATGACCGAACGCCGTCTGACCGAGGAACAGCGCACGCGTCTTCTCTCGATCGTGGAGGATGCGGTCGGGCCCATCTTCATCACGACACCCGAGGGTGTGATCACGTACGTCAACCGCACGTTCGAGCGTGTGACAGGCTACTCGGCCGGCGACGCGATCGGGCACACCCCGAGGCTCCTCAAGTCTGGTCTCGAAGACTCCGACCTCTACACCCGGCTCTGGCAGACGGTCCTATCGGGCCGGAAGTGGAGCGGCGAAATTCGCAATCGGCGCAAGGACGGATCCCTCTTCACCGTAGAAGAGACCATCACGCCGGCCCTGAACGAGGAAGGCCGGATCGTCAGCTTCATTTCCATCGGACTGGACGTGACCGAACGGAAGAGCCTCGAGGCACAGCTCCGGCAGTCGCAAAAGATGGAAGCGGTCGGACATCTCGCCGGCGGCATCGCGCACGATTTCAACAACAATCTGACCGCGATCGCCGGCTATACGGAGCTGCTGGTCGACAGGCTGAGGGACGATCGCGACGCCATCAGCGATCTGGAGGAGATCAAGCGCGCCGCAGAACGGGCGGCGTCCATGACCGCGCGCCTGCTCGCGTTCGGCCGGAGGCAGGTGCTGCAGCCGAGTGTCATCGACCTCAACACACTGGTGTCCGACAGCGAGCGGATGTTGAGACGGGTGATCCGCGAAGATATCGAGATTACGGTGGATCTGGCGCCGACGCTCAGACCCGTCAGTATCGACCCCGCCCAGCTCCAGGAGACGCTCTTGAACCTCGCGTTGAATGCCCAAGATGCCATGTTCGGTGGAGGCACCCTGACCCTGGCATCCGCCAACCTCGACGTCGATGGGAGGCAGGCGCGACGTCTGGTATTGCCGGCAACGGGGTCGTACGTCCTGCTCGAGGTCCGCGACACTGGTCACGGGATGACCTCCGACATCAAGGCCCGGGTCTTCGAGCCGTTCTTCACCACCAAGAATCCCGGAAAGGGAACGGGACTGGGCTTGTCGATGGTGTATGGCTTCGTCAAACAAAGCGGCGGCGCGATTTGGGTCGAAAGCGAGCCTGGACTTGGCACGACCTTCCGCATCTACCTGCCTGCCACGGCGGACACTCCGGATGCCAGACAGGTCAGCGATCAGCCGGCGCCGCCGAGGGGAGGCAACGAGACGATCCTGATTGTCGAAGATGATGAAGGGGTTCGCCGCCTGGTGAAAAACATCTTGCAGCGTCACGGGTACGGCGTGCTTGACGCGAACAACGGGACTGAGGCCCTGAGGATCGCGAAGCAGCATGACGGCCCCATCGACCTGCTGCTCAGCGACGTAGTCATGCCGGGCATGTCAGGGATGCACGTCTGGTCTCAGTTGAAGGCGGCACGAGAGCACCTGAGGGTGCTCTTCGTGTCAGGCTATGCCGGCAGCAGCATCCCCGATCTCACGTTCGTCAAATCGATGGGGCGGTTTCTTCAGAAACCGTTTACGCCGAACGAGCTCGCAGCCACAGTGCGCGAAGTACTCGACAACGAGTAGAGGTAGACGCTGGTCCTCTATGACGATGTTGCGCGCCGGGATGTGTGGTCCACGAACTCCGTTCGTACCTCGGCTGGGTTCGTGACTGTGCAAAGCGACGGCAACTGCCCCCTTGCCCCCTACGTCCTGATCAGCGCAAGCACCTCATCCCGCTTCTCGACCATCAGCGCCGGTGACGCCGCCTCGAGATTCAGGCGCAGGAGCGGCTCTGTGTTGGAGGGACGGACGTTGAAGTGCCAGTCGGGATACTCGATGGAGACCCCGTCGCTGCGCTCGATTGCGGCATCGCGGTACTTCGCCTCGATCCGGTCCAGCGTCCGCGGGACATCGTCCATGGACAGGAGCTTCGTGTTGATTTCGCCGGAGATGAAGTAGCGCTCCCGAAAGGGCTGCAGCAGCTCGCGGAGGGACTGGTTCTTCCGCGACATGAGCTCGAGAATGAGCAGCGCGGGAATGAACCCGTTGTCCGCGTAGTAGAAGTCCCGGAAGTAGTAGTGGCCGGTCACCTCGCCGCCGAAGATCGCGTCTTCCTCGCGCATCCGGCGCTTGATGAACGCGTGGCCGACGCGGTTCTTGAGGGCGCGGCCTCCGTACTTCGCAGCCACGTCCCTGACCGCATGGCTGGCGCGCAGGTCGTAGACGATCGTGGACCGGGGCGCCTTGAGCAGGAAGGCCTCGGCGAGGAGCGCCGTGACGAAGTCACCCGAAATGAACTCGCCCGTGCCGTCGATGAAAAAGCACCGGTCGGCGTCGCCGTCCCAGGCGATCCCGATGTCGGCGCCCTGCCGAATCACTTCCGCGGTGATGTCGCGCCGGTTCTCCTCGATGAGCGGGTTGGCTTCGTGGGTGGGGAAGGTCCCGTCAATGGCAAAGCAGAGCTTCGTCACGCGGCAGGGGAGCCGGTCGAAGAGCGCCGGCGCCACCAGGCCCGCCATGCCGCTGCCCGCATCCAGGACGACCGAGAACGGTGTGATGGTGGAGGGGTCGATGAAGGACATGACCTTCTCGACGTACGCCGCCACGATGTTCCGCGCGGTCAGCGTTCCACGGCGCGGCGCGGCGGGCGGCAGGCGGTCTTTCGCAATCATGTCGCGGATATCGCCGATGCCCGCGTCGCCGCTGAGCGGCAGCGCGCCGGCGCGCACCATCTTGATCCCGTTGTATTCCCCCGGATTGTGCGACGCGGTAATCTGCGCGCCGCCTCCGAGGTCGTCCCGGGCGACGGCGAAGTAGAGCATGTCGGTGCCGAGCATGCCGTAATCGACGACATCGGTTCCCTGTTCGCGCGCGCCGTCGATGAACGCGGCGGCGACGGTCGGCGACGAGACGCGCATGTCGCGCGAGACCCCGATCCGGCTCGTCTGCAGGTACGCGGCGAACCCCCGGCCAATCAGCCGCGCCACCTCCTCGTTGATCTCGCCCGGGTACAGCCCACGGACGTCGTAGGCTTTGAAGATCTCGCGGTTGAGTTGGGGCGACTTGGGAGTTGGGAGTTGGGAGTTGGGAGTGTCCATCGATTACGCCCGCGTGTAGTCGGTCAGTGTCGTCTTGTCGCCGAGCACCGCGCCGCCGTCGACGGTGACCGCCCGTCCCAGGTGGCAGTGGCGCCCGAGGATCGCGTCCCGCACCGTCGCGTCGCGGCTGATGCGGCAGTTGGGCCAGACGATCGCGCTCTCGACCGTCGCATCTTCCTCGATCTGCGTCTGGCGGCCGATCACCGAGTACGGGCCGACACGCGCGCCCGCGCGGACGACGACGCCCTCGTCGATGAAGCAGGGGCCCTGGACGACCGCGGCCGCATCGATGCGCGCACCGGCGTCGATGACGGCCCGCGAGGGCGGCAGGTCGACGAAGGGCGCGGCGACGTACCGGCCGTCCATGATGTCCCGGTGGACCTGGGTGTACTTGTCCGGCGTCCCGATATCGATCCAGTACCCGTCGTAGACGTAGGCGACAAACGCCTCGTTCCGCTCGATGAGCGAGGGGAAGTAGCTGCGCTCGATCGACCAGGGCACTGCGCGCGGAATGCGGTCGAACGTCCCGGGCTCGAGCACGTAGATACCGGCGTTGATGTGATTCGTGGTGATCTGGTCGGCGGCCGGCTTTTCGACGAATCGGCGGACGTGGCCGCCGGCATCCGTCTCGACCAGCCCGTAGGCCGTCGGATTCTCGACCGGGGTGAGCACGATGGTGGCCTTCGCCTGCCGCTCGCGGTGGAGGCGGAGCACGGCGGCCAGGTCGATCTGCGTCAGGACGTCCCCGTTGAAGACGATGACCGACTCGGTGAGGCTGTCGCCGGCGTACTTCACGGCGCCGGCTGTGCCGAGCGGCTCCGGCTCAACCACGTACCGGATCTTGATCCCCAGGCCCGAGCCGTCGCCGAAGATCTCCTCGATCCGCCCCGGCTGGTAATTCAGGCTCAGAATGATCTCGTCGACCTCGGGAACCTGCCGGAGGAGGTCGATCTGGTAATGGAGAAACGGCCTGTTGAAGATCGGTACGATCGGCTTCGGTGTATGGATGGTGAGTGGCCGGAGCCGCGTGCCTTTGCCCCCGGCAAGGAGGATTGCTTTCATGACAATCCTCGATCATACCCGATAGCCGAGTGATAGAATTGCCCGTCGCTCAATGAATCTGCCGAACACGCTCACGCTCGTACGGATCGTCCTGGTCCCGTTGCTGGTGGTGGTGCTGTTCACAGAATTCGAAGGACGCCGCATCTTCGGGGTGCCGAAGGAGCTGGTCGGCGCGGCGATCTTCGCGTTCGCCTCGATCACCGACTGGTTCGACGGCTATCTCGCCCGGCGCCGCCGGCAGGTGACCTGGCTCGGCCAGGTGCTCGATCCGATCGCCGACAAGCTGCTCACCTCAGCGGCGTTCATCTCGCTCGTGCAGCTGGGCGTCGCGCCCGCCTGGATCGTCGCCCCGATCATCGGCCGTGAGTTCGCGGTCACCGGGCTTCGCAGCCTCGCGCACGCCAGAGGTTTCACCATCCCGGTCTCACCGCTCGGGAAGTGCAAGATGGGCAGCCAGGTCACGGCCATCCTGCTGCTGATCCTCGGGTGGGGTCCGCTGCCGATCCTGGCGCCGGTCGGGCAGGCCGCGCTCTGGGTCGTGCTCGTGACGGCGATCGTCTCGGCGGCCGACTATTACCGGCGTTTCCAGCGGCTGCTGACGGCGCGGGTAGCGGACGTCACGATCGAACGCGCCCGGCGAGCCAGCTGAAACCACGAAGACACGAAGATCGCGAAGAGCACGAATTCAGATATCTTACGGAGTTCGTGTTCTTCGAGACCTTCGTGGTCTTCGTGGTTATTTTCTCAGCGCGACGTAGTCGCCGGCCGTGAAGCCGCTGCGCGTCACCGTCGCGCGCAGGGTTGACGAGTCGGGCTTCACGTCGACCGCGACCGCGTCGCCGAGCTCGAAGAGGAAGTTCCCCGCCGCCTGCTTGTCCCGGTACACGACGAACTGCGCGCCCACGGTGACGCCATGGTCGCTGCCGCGGTCGACGACGAAGTAGTCGCCCCGGGCGAAGTTCGTCCGGTTGTCGTTGCCGATCATCACCCGGCCGTAGTTGCCGCGCTGGGCGGGCAGGCGCCCGGCGGCCGGCGGCAGCGAGGGCAGCGCGAACGGCTCGAGGTAATCGTTGAGCTCGACCGAGTCGCAGGCGTAGACGATCGTCGCCAGCGACATCCGCCGATCGACGGCGTAGATCCGGATCCAGCCCGACGTGTGAATCGTCGCCGGGTTGTCGCGGGCGATGGGGCGGTTTGCGATCGGCATCGCGCGGCGGGTGTAGTACTCCTGGCCGACGTCGACGCCGTTGTCGGTGCCCGCGTTGACCGTGATCAGGTCGCCCGGGGCAAACGTCTGGTGCACGGTCGGATGCTGGCTGCCGGTGACCCGCAGCGGCATCGGGGGCGGCTCGTAGCTGAGCCCCGGCGCGCAGGCGAGCGACAGGATCTCGGGCGGAAGATCGACCGGCTCGCCGGCCGGCGCACTCTGGCTGGCCGCCCACGCCGGGACGAGCAGCGCGAGGGCGGCGATGGCAAGCGCCTTCATAAGTTATTGAGTCTTCAGCTCTTGGAGCCGCTCGCGCGCTTCGTCCAGATACTCGCTCGTGTCGAACTCGACCAGCAGCCGGTCGAAGTACGGGACGGCCTCCGCCTTCTTATCGGACCGGACCAGCGACTCCGCCAGATAGTAGTACACGGCGTCCCGGCCGCCGTAGGCAGGGTCGTCCCGGAGCACCTCCCGGAAGCGATCGATGGCGCCGACGTACCACCGGGTGCGGTAGTAGGTCAGGCCGACGCGGAAGGACGCCTCGCTCAGGCGATCGCGCGCCATGCGCCACTGCTGTTTGACTTCGGGCATGAGCGGGCTGTTGGGAAACTTCGCGAAGAACACATCGAACTCGGCCAGCGCCGCCCTGGTCTCGGTCTGATCGCGGTCGGCCGCCCGCATCTGCACGACATGCGTCATCGCCAGCTTGTACTGGGCGTAGTCGGCGCGCGCGCTGGTGGGAAAGAACTGCAGAAACTCGCGAAACTCGTTGGCGGCGCTCACCAGCGACTCGGTGGAATCCTCGCCGAGATACGCATCCCCCAGCCCGAGTTTGGCGTCGGGCCGATGGGGGCTCTGCGGATAGCCGTCCACGATCTGCTGGAAGTAGGTCCGCGCGTCGGCCCATTTCCGCTGCTTGATCGCTTCGCTGCCGCGCTCGAAGAGAAATCGATCCGGCTGCGCGGTGCCTGCCGGTGCAGTGGTCTGGCGCGCCCCGCACGCGGACGCCACGACCGCCACGGCGGCAACCGCCAGGACAAGACCGAAGAGGCGGGCGCGGCGGTCAGTCATGAGCCGACGTAATCCAGTCGTACTGCGCGCGTAAACCCTGTTCGAGCGTGACCGTCGGCGCAAAGCCGAGATCGGTTCTGGCGCGGGTCGTCTCCGCGTAGGTATCCCGCATGTCGCCCCGCTGTGTGTCGAGGCGCTCGAGGCGCAGCGGCCGGCCGGTCACCTGACCGATGAGCTCGAAGACATCCAGAAGCTGCACGCGCGATCCTCCTCCGATATTGTAGACACCGCCCGGCTTGCCCCGCGTGGCAGCGGCCGTCGTGGCCGAGACGGCGTCGGCCACGAAGGTGAAATCGCGCGTCTGCCGCCCGTCGCCGAACATCGGCACCGGCTGGTCCTGCAGCACGGCGGCAAAGAAGCGGGAGAAGCCCATGTCGGGGCGCTGCCGCGGGCCGTACACCGTGAAGTACCGCAGCGACACGGCCGGCACGCTGTGATTCACGTAGTACAGGTAACACAGCTGCTCGGCGGCCAGCTTCGTGACGCCATACGGCGAGACCGGCTGCGGACGCGTGTCTTCGCGCATCGGCAGCGGGACCTCGTCGCCGTACACCGAGGAGCTCGACGCATAGACGAACCGCTCGATCGGCCGGCCGATACACGCCTCGAGCAGGGCCTGCGTCGCCTCCACGTTGTCCCTGGTATAGACGCGGAAGTCGCGTCCCCAGCTTTTCCGCACACCCGCCTGCGCGGCCAGATGAAAGACGTGTGTGACGCCGTCGAGCAGCGCGGCGAGGTCCACGCCGGCAATCGACCCTTCCACGAGCGAGAAGCCGGGCATCTGCCGGGCCCGCCGCAGATTCCGCTCCTTCTGCGCCCGCGGATAGTAGTCGGTAAAGGCGTCGAGCCCGACCACGGCGGCGCCGGCCGCCAGCAGGCGCTCGGAGAGATGGGACCCGATGAACCCCGCCGCGCCGGTGACGAGCGCCTTCATGTGAGCAGCGCCCTGACACGCTCGGGCAGGCGGCAGGGTTTCCCGGCGGCGTCCAGCGCGGCATGCACGGTGTGGCCCAGCGCCGCCAGGATCCCGTCGGCGGCCCGTGTCACCTCGTAATCGAAGCGGATCCGCACCGGGCTGACGAGCGTCGCCCGCGTGGCGACCTCGAGCTCATCGTCATAGCGCGCCGGCTGCCGGTACTCACAGTGCGCCTCGATGACCGGCAGCGCCACGCCGTCCTGCTCCATGTCCCGGTAGCTCCAGCCGGTCGCCCGAAGCCATTCCGTCCGGCCCACCTCGAACCAGACGAGGTAGTTGGCATAGTAGGCCACGCCCATGCGGTCGGTATCGGCATAGCGCACACGAAGGCGGGTGAGGCGCACCGCGCCGGGGTCCAGGGCGCGTACCGGCGGCCTGGTCTCCGAGGCCTGAGGCCCGTGTGTCATGCGTGGGAACCGGCAGCGGAGTTGACGGCCGCGCGCAGCGCCCGCGTCGCGGCCTCGGGATCCCCGTTCGCGAAGATCGCATGGCCGGCCACGAGGATCGACGCACCCGCGGCAACGGCATCGGCGGCATTGCTCCCGTCGATGCCGCCGTCGACCTCGATCGGCGCGGCCGATCCGATCCGCGCGAGCAGCTCGCGGACCCGCCGGAGCTTGTCGAGGCTCCGGGGGATGAACGTCTGGCCGCCGAAGCCGGGATTCACCGACATGACGACCACGAAGTCGAGATCCCCGGCGATCTCCTCGAGCGCGGCCACCGGCGTAGAGGGGTTGAGCACCGCCCCGGCCCGGATGCCGCGGCTCTTGATGAACGCGATCGTGCGGTGCAGGTGGCGGGCGGCCTCCACATGCACCGAGAGCATCTGCGCCCCCGCCTGGATGAAGGCGTCGACGTAGCGCTCGGGATGCTCGATCATCAGGTGGACGTCGAGCGGCCGCGTCGCCACTCGCTCGATCGCCTGCACGACAGGAGGCCCGATGGTGATGTTCGGCACGAAATGGCCGTCCATCACGTCGACATGAATCAGGTCGGCGCCTCCGCGTTCGACGGCCGCAATGTCGCGCCCGAGCTCGGTAAAGCTGGCGGAGAGGATCGACGGCGCGATCTGCACGCTCACCGGCTCACCTCGAGCGAGATGGCGTCGGCGGGGCCCACGCGGAAGCCTCCGGGCGGCTGCTGGCGCACGACGGTGCCGGGCGGCACCCCCGGGTACGGCTGCGAGCCGACAATCGTGACGCGGAACCCCCGCGGCCGCAGCGCCTCCGCGGCGCGCTCGCCGCTCGTGCCGATGAGGTCGGGCATCACGTAGGTGGCCGCCTCCTCGCCGCGGTTGAGCAGCAGCGAGACCTGGGGCGCCCGGGATGTGGGCGCGGGATCCTGGGCGACGATGGCGTCGGCCGGGTAGTCGGTGGAGCGGAACTCCGACACGCGGCCGATTTCGAGGCCGCCTTCGCCGACGCGCATGCGTGCGGTCCGTTCGGTGTGGCCCACGAGGGCGGGAACGACGGTCGTGCGCGGGCCTCCGCTGACCCAGACGCGGATCGTCCGCTGGCGCCGCGCCTGCGCGCCGGCCGGCGGGTCCTGCTGCAGAATCCGCCCCGCCGGCACCCGGTCGTCGGGGCGGGGGTTGGGATCCACCCGGAGACCGAGGCCGACGTCTGCAAGCGTCTGCGTGGCAGCGTCGACCGACGACCCGACCAGACTCGGTACCTGCACTTCGCGCGCGCGGATCGCGGCCCGCATGCCGACGAGCGCAAACATCAGGAACGTCGCCGCGAGCGCGCCGGCCAGCAGCAGCAGCTTCCCGATCCCCCAGACCCGTGTGCCGATCGCCATCGAATCCTCAGATCGTACCACGCCCTACCGTCTGATCAGCGCAGCGGCGAAGAACGCCTCCAGCCGGTGCAGAAACGGAAACGTTCGCAGACGGCCGCGTTCGTCCAGGAACGCAGACAGCAGCGACCCGTCCTGCCGAAGGTCGTACGGCGCATAGGCGGGGTGCTCCGCGAGGAAGGCGTCCACCACTTCTTCGTCTTCTTCCGGTTCGCTCGAACAGGTCGCGTAGACCAGCCGGCCGCCCGGCCGGACGACGCGGGCGGCGCGCCGAAGCAGCTGGAGCTGGGACTCGGCGAACCGGCCAAGGTCGGCCTCCTGCCTGCGCCAGCGGATATCGGGGTCGCGCCGGATCGTGCCGAGCCCGGAGCAGGGCGCGTCAACGAGGACGCGGTCGAGCCGCTCGGCAAACGGCAGATCTCCACCGCCGCCGACATGTACGAGGCGCACGTGGCGGACGCCGCTCGAGCCGACCGTCGCCTGAAGCAGCCGCATGCGGCGGGGCCGGACGTCGCACGCGACGAGCAGGCCGGTATCGCCCATGTCTCCCGCCATGGCGATCGTCTTTCCACCGGGCGACGCGCACAGATCGAGGACCCGCTCGCCGGGACTGGCCGCCACGGCCAGCGTAACGAGCTGGGACGCTTCGTCCTGGACGAAAAAGGAACCGCCGGCGGATCTGTGGAGCGGGTTGCCCGAGACGACTCGCAGCCCCGCTGGCGCGTGCGGCGTCGGGATCGTCTCGACCCCTTCGGCCGCGAGCGCGGCGGCCACCTGCTCCCGCCTCGCCTTGAGCGTGTTGGCGCGGAGCGTCAAGGCGGGTGTCTCGTTGTTGAAGCGCACCCAGCGCTCGACGGCGTCGAACCCGTACCGTTCGAGCCACCTCGACACGAGCCACTCCGGATGGGAGTGCGTGATGCCCAGATAGGCAACCGCGGATGCACGGTCGGCGGAGTCGGGCCGTGCCGGCAGCGGCAGCCGCCGCCGCTCGCGCAGGACGCTCCGGAGGACGGCGTTCACGAACCCGGTGGCCCGCGGCTTTCGCACGTGCCGCGCCAGGTCCACCGCCTCGTCCACGGCCGCCGATGCCGGAACGCGATCGAGGTGCAGCAGCTGGTAGAGGCTGAGCCGCAGGATGTGCAGGATGTCCGCGTCGATCCCGCCGATCGGGCGTCCGGCGAACCGCTCGATCAGATAGTCGAGGCTTCGCAGCCAGCGCAGCGTGCCGGTCACGATCTCGGTCGCGAGAGCACGATCGCGCGGGTCGGCGAGCTGCCGGCGCGACGTGACCAGGGCGGCAGGGAGGTCGACGCGCCCCTCGGCAATCGCGGAGAGTGCCCGAAATGCCGCAATACGGGCAAGAGATGGCATTTACGAATTTACGGATTTACGGATTTACGAATTCGCAAATCTCTCTCCCGCCTTCACGGTGTGTCCCGCCAGAAATTCCTGCACCGTCATCGGCCGTCTTCCCTCGAGCTGCAGCCGCTCGATCGCCAGACGGCCCTCGTGGCCGGTGGCCACCTGGAGGCTCTGGCGCGAGACGTGGACGATTGTTCCAGGCGGCGCCGACGCCGGCGCAGTCTCGACATGCGTCGTCAGCACGATGATCCGGGCGCCGTTCAGGTATGTGTAGGCGTGCGGCCACGGGTGCAGGCCGCGGACACGGTTGTGAATGAAGGAGGCTGGCAGCGTCCAGTCGATCAGTCCTTCCTCCTTCGTAATCTTGGGTGCGTAGGTGCACAGCATGAAGTCCTGCAGCTCTTCGCGCGCCGTGCCGGCGGCGATCTGCCCGACGACCTCGACGAGCAGCGCGGCGCCCCTCTGTGCCAGATCGCGCTCGATGACGTCGCTGGTCTCGTCAGGACCGACGGGCCGCACGGCCCTGGCCAGCATGGGCCCTGCGTCGAGCATCTTCTCGACGCGCATGATCGTGACGCCGGTCTCGGGCTCGCCGTCGATGACCGCCCGATGCACCGGCGCGGCGCCGCGGTACTTCGGCAGGAGGGAGGCGTGCACGTTGATCGTCCCGTGCCGCGGAATCGTGAGGACGTTCTCCGGGATCAGCTTTCCGTACGCGGCAACGACCCCGAGGTCCGGCGCCCAGCCGCGGAGTGTCTCCAGAACGGCCGGGTCGCGAAGGCGCTCCGGCTGGATGACGGGCACGCGGTGCGCGAGCGCGACGCGCTTCACGGGAGACTCGGACACCCGCTGGCCGCGTCCCTGCGGCCTGTCGGGCTGCGTCACCACGCCGCGGACGGGATGCCTGGAGTCGAGCAGCCGCTCGAGCGTCGGCACCGCGAACGCCGGGGTGCCGAAGAACACGATCGAGAGCGCGTCTACCATTGACCGGTCCGTGACAGCTTCTTGATCCGGCGGAGGATCAGGTCCTTCTGAAGCCCACGGAGGCGGTCGACGAACAGGGCGCCGTCGAGGTGATCCATTTCGTGCTCGAAGCAGCGGGCGAGCAGGCCCGTCCCCTCGACCACCTGTTCGCGGCCGTCGCGCGCCAGCCCTTTCACGACGACGCGCGAGGCGCGGCTGACCGTCGCGTTGAAGCCCGGCACGCTGAGGCAGCCTTCGTCCTCGCGCTGCACGCCGCCGCGCTCGACGACATCGGGATTGATGAACGTCAGCAGGTCTGCCGGGTTCCGGCCGATCGAGACATCGGCCACGAAGATGCGGAGCGCCACGCCGACCTGCGGCGCCGCCAGACCGATGCCGGGCGCGGCATACATCGTGTCGATCATGTCGTCGATGAGTTGCTGGATGTCCCCGGTGATCTCACCGACCGGGGGCGCCGGCTCGTGAAGCGGCTGTTCCCCGTAGCGGAGGATCGGCCGGATCATGCAGGCGTCGCGCGTCCGGCAAACCGGCGGCGCACCTGATCGGCGGTCACCTCGTAGTGGCCGCGGATCTCCTCGATGGAGTCGCCGCCGAACTTCTCGAGGAACGCGTCGGCCAGCACGAAGGCAACCATCGCCTCGCCGACCACCGCGGCCGCCGGCACGGCGCAGACGTCGCTCCGCTCGATGGCCGCCGGCGACGAGGCCATCGTCGTCAGATCGACGGACCGGAGCGGCTTCATGAGCGTCGAGATCGGCTTCATGAAACCGACCACCCGCACGTCTTCGCCGTTGGTGACGCCGCCCTCGAGTCCGCCGGCATTGTTGGTCGGCCTCACCGGCAGGGGCGTCTCCAGGGGCGGCATGATCTCGTCGTGCACGCGGGATCCCGGGCGCACGGCCACTTCGGGGCCGATGCCGATGCCGACCGCCTTGATCGCATGGATGCACATCAGCGCCTGGCCGAGACGGCCGTCAAGCTTGCGGTCCCACTGCACGTACGAGCCGAGCCCTGGCGGGATCCCCGTCGCGATGATCTCGAACACGCCGCCGAGCGTGTCGCCGGCCTCACGGGCGGCGTCGATGGCGGCGATCATGCGCTGCTGGACCTCGGCATCCACGCAGCGAAGAGGGGCGTCCTCGGTGAGCGCGGCGGCCTCGGCAAACGCCACCGCGCGACCGAGCGGCAGCATCACGTCGCCGATGACCGACACATGGCTGGCGATCCGGATGCCGAACTGCGCGAGGATCTGCCGCGCGAGACTGCCCGCTGCGACGCGGGCCGCCGTCTCCCGCGCGCTCGCGCGCTCCAGGACGTCGCGGACATCCTCGTGCCCGTACTTGATGGCGCCCGCCAGGTCGGCATGGCCGGGGCGCGGGCGCGTCACGTCCGGGCGCCGGGCGCCGGTGGCGCCCTCAGGCGCCTCTGCCTCCACGTACATCGTCTGCTGCCAGTTGACCCAGTCGCGATTGCGAATGAGCAGCGCGATGGGCGCGCCCGTCGTGCGGCCGTGGCGCACCCCGGCGAGCACTTCGGCCCGATCGCTCTCGATGGCCATCCGCCGGCCCCGCCCGTAGCCGCCCTGGCGGCGCCGAAGCTGCGCATTGAGCGCATCGAAGTCAAGCGGCAGGCCGGCGGGAACGCCGTCAATCGTGACGACGAGCGCCTGGCCGTGCGACTCACCGGCGGTGAGAAATCTGAGCATGCTGCCCGCCATTTTACCTTCATGGTCGAGTGATAGACTCTCCGGCACTATGCGGAGAGCGATGTTGGTTCGAACGGCAGGGCTGGTGTTCTGTGCGGGGCTTGCGGTGTCGGCGTGCGGCCGCTCCGAGCCGGCGGGCCCCCGAGTGTTCTTCGTTCAGCCGGCGGACGGCGCCACCGTGAAGAGTCCGGTCAGGCTGGAATTCGGCGCGGAGCAGTTTCAGATTGCCGCGGTCCCGCAGGGCACCCTGACGGAGAGCCGGCCGAACCTCGGCCACCACCACGTCGGCATCGACGCGGACTGCCTGCCGGCCGGCACGGCCATCCCCCGGGCCGCGCCTTGGGTCCACTTCGGCGACGGCAAGAACGTGATCGACATGCAGCTGCCTCCCGGCTCGCACCGGCTCACGCTGCAGATCGGCGACGACCTGCACCGGACGATTGAAGGCCTCTGCTCGACGATCGCGGTGAATGTGACTGAATAGAGTGCCTAAGGTGCCTGAAGTGCCAATTCGTACGTAGTGCCGGGCTTCAGCCCGGCTTAAAGCAGGAGCCCGGCTAAAGCCGGGCACTACGTCGGTTATGAAGCCGCTTCTAGGCACTTTGCGAAGCGCGGAATCTGCCGCGCTCTCGCGGTCCTGACGTCGCAGAAACTGCATCGCATCCCGCCTGGGCGCGTGGTTCTGCGCCATTTCCGAGCTGCGCGCCCGTTTGCAGCACGTCCGGCATGCCCCGACTGCTGCACGACCGCTATCTGGCCTACGACGACGGGCACGGGTGTGATCTGGCGACCGGGGGAGAAGTCCGCCTCGACGCGCTGCCTGCCGACACCGCCGACGCCGTCCCGGCGGAGCTCGCCGAAGTGCTGGATGCCGGCCAGGACGGCAACCCCCGCTGGATCGTTGCCGACACCGCGACCGGTGACGATGCGTGCGGAATGACGCACCGCGCGGCGGCGGCCGCGCGTGTACGTGGCTACGTTCCCGTGCTCGTGCCGCTGTATCAGGCGCTTCGAGAGCCGCTCGGCGCCGACCTGGCCGAACGTACGCTGCTGCTGATTGGCCCGC
>MEKU01000102.1:15780-20914 GCA_001767195.1 Acidobacteria bacterium RIFCSPLOWO2_02_FULL_67_21 | reverse complement strand
CTTGTCGCGCGGGAACCGGGCCCGGTCCAGCACGACGACGTCCCAGCCGGCCTGGCGAAGGACTCGGGCGCAGGTCGAGCCGGCGGGTCCGCCGCCGACGATCAGCGCGTCGCAGTGAACCATCGCTCCGACGGGGCGTTCCCGTAGATGTCGGCGCGCGTCCAGTAGGGCGGCTCGGCCTCGAACGGCGCGAACACGACCTGAAACAGCTGCAGGGATCCTGTGGCAAACGCGGCCTCGGACCCCGCGAGGTAGAGCTCCCACGCCCGCTTGAACTCATCGCCGTATCGTGCCCGGACCTGATCGCCGATGGAGGCGAAGCGGCTGCTCCAGTGCGCGAGCGTGCGCGCGTAGTGCAGCCGCAGATTCTCGACGTCGAGCACCGACATCCGCGCCGGCGCGAGCACGCGGGTGGCAACCTCGGCGAGCGCAGGAGGGTAGCCGCCCGGAAAGATGCGGCGCCGGGTCCAGGCATTCAACGGCCGCGGGACGTCGCGGCCGATGAAGTGCAGGAGGCCCCGGCCGCAGGTGCGGCGTACGACCCGCGCCAGCACGGCCGCCAGGCTGCTGAAGTGCCGGATGCCGACGTGCTCGAGCATGCCCACCGACACGAACACGTCGCATTCGCTCACCACATTCCGGTAATCGTCGTCGATGAACTCCACCTGGCCGGCGAGCCCCTCGCGCGCCGCGCGCGCCCGGGCGTACGCAATCTGCTCGCGCGAGATGTTGAAGGCCTTCACCCGGACGCCGTAGCGGCGCGCCATGTGCAGCGCGAGCGCGCCCCACCCGCAGCCGGCTTCAATCACGCTTTCACCCGGCTGCAGCCGCAGCTTGCGGGAGACCATGTCCATCTTGGCGACCTGCGCGTCCTCGAGCGGCACGTCGGGGTGGTCGAAATACGCGCAGGTGTACAGCATCTGGCGGTCGAGCCACCCCTCGTAGAAGTCGTTGCCGAGGTCGTAGTGGTGATGGACGTTGCGGCGCGCCCGGCGGAAGCTGTTGGGCAGCGCGAAGCGGAGGTGCAGGCGCTCCCGCCGCGTCGGCGCCGGGCTCAGACGCGACAGCGCCTCGAGCACCGGCTCCAGCAGCCCGCGTACCTCGAGGCTCCCCCGCATGTAGCTCTCGCCGAACTGGAGGTGAGGGTTGTAGACGAGACCCCACAGCGTCCGGGCGTCGCGGAGAACGAGCGTGCCGACCGGCCGCCGTTCAACGGTGTAGGGCGAGGCGCCGTTCCAGAGCTCGACGCGGACGCCGGCCCGCAGCAGCCTGCGCTGGAGCCGCTCGGCCAGGCTGCGGCTCAACCACCCGACCCCCGGTAACCCCATGGCGAGAGGAAGATACAACGCCAATCCCCCAAAAACCAACTCCCCCAACGGGCCACAGAGACACCGAGACACAGAGACACAGAGACACAGAGAAGATGTTTCCACTCTGTGACTCTGTGACTCTGTGGCTTGTATGCGGCGGGAGCTATTTCGCCTGAATATGAATGCCGCACTCGAGCTTCTGGCCGGCCCAGCGGCCCGAGCGGGGGTTCGACGGGTCGAGCGGCAGGGAGGTGCAGGGCTCGCAGCCGATGCTCGTATAGCCGCGGTCGTAGAGCGGCAGCAGCGGGATGTCATGCTGCCTGGCGTACGCCCAGACGTCTTTCGCCGTCCAGGCCGCCAGCGGGCTGACCCGGCGGATGGTCTGTCCGTCCGGCAGGCGGAAGGGCTCGACCTCCTGCAGGGTGGCGCGGGACGCCGACTGGTCGCGCCGGAGCGCCGTAAACCAGACGTCGTGCCCGGCGAGCGCCGAAAAAAGCGGCTCTACCTTGTGCCGCGCGCAGCACGCGTCGGTGCTCTCGATCTGATACAGCCCGACGCGCGGCTCGGCGGCGCGCAGCGTCGTGAGATTCAGGCCCCACCGCCGGGTCATCTCGTCGCGGTACGCCAGCGTCTCGGCGAAATGGTGGCAGGTGTCGAGAAACAGCACCGGAATGTCGGCGCGGACGGCGAGCAGCATGTGCGTGAGCACGACGCACTCGGCCTGGAAGCTCGACGTCAGGCACGGCGCCGTCGCGTCGCGGAGCGCCTCAGCGATGAGGTCGCGGGGATTGGTCATTTCAGCAGCGCCTCGAGCGCGTGCGCCACTGCTTCGGTGGCCTCCGCCTCCGAAGGGGCCTCGCGGGCCAGCCGCGCCAGCCGGACCGCGGTGCCGAGCGGCGTGTCCGGATCGGTGCGGTCGCCTTCGCCAAGCCCGGCGATCATGCCGGCGCCGGCCGTAAAGCAGGTCGCCGGGTCGATGAGGATGAAGCTGCCGGTCGTCCGGTTGGTGTCGTACCGATCGAAGACGAGCGGCCTCGTGGCCGAGATCGTCACCGTGCCGATCTGGTTGAGCGCGAGGCCGCGGCTGACCTCGGCCGTGACCGTCCGGGTGGTGTGCTTCAGCAGGTACACGCGGCTGGGATCGGCGCCGCGCTCGTCCATCCAGACGACCTCGGCCTGGAAGCGGCTGCCCGCGTGGGGCGGCGGCTCCGCGGCGTTTGACAGTTGATCGCCCCGGCTGATGTCGATCTCATCGTCGAGCGTCAGCGTCACCGACATCGGCGCGAATGCCAGATCGAGGTCGCCGTCGTAGGTGACGATCCGCTTGACGCGCGCGGACCGCCCGGACGGCCACGCGGTGACGCGGTCGCCGACGCGCACGATGCCCGACGCGATCTGCCCGGCGTATCCGCGGAACTGGTGGTCCGGCCGCGACACCAGCTGCACCGGGAAGCGGAAGGGCAGGCTGGTGAGATGACGGGTGACCTCAACCGTCTCGAGGTGCTCGAGAAGGCTCGGCCCCGCAAACCAGGGCGTGCGCGGGCTCACGGTCATCACGTTGTCGCCCTGGAGCGCGCTCAGCGGAATCGCGTGGTGGCGCGCCCCCGCGAGGATGCCGCCGAACTCGCGCCGGATGCTCTCGTACACGTCGCGGCTGAAGTCGACGAGATCCATCTTGTTGATCGCCAGCACGAAATCGTCGATGCCGAGCAGGCGGGCAATCCGGGCATGGCGGCGCGACTGCGGCCGCACCCCCTGCGTGGCATCGACGAGCAGGACGGCGAGGTCCGCGGTCGAGGCCCCGGTCGCCATGTTGCGGGTGTACTGCTCGTGCCCCGGCGTGTCGGCGAGGATGAACTTGCGCCGCGCCGTCGCGAAATAGCGGTAGGCGACGTCGATCGTGATGCCCTGCTCGCGCTCCGCCTTCAGGCCGTCGGTGAACAGGGAGAAGTCGATCGGCCCCGCGCCGCGGTTCTTCGAGGCGGTGCGCACCGAATGGATCTGATCCTCGTAGACCGCCTGGGAGTCGTGCAGCATCCGGCCGATGAGCGTGCTCTTGCCGTCATCGACGCTGCCCGCCGTGCAGATGCGAAGGAGGCCAGACACTAGAAATATCCTTCGCGCTTCTTGATTTCCATCGAGCCATCCTGATCGTGGTCGATCACGCGGAGCTGCCGCTCCGACTGGCGCGTCGCGATCAGCTCCTCGATGATCTTCGGCACCGTGTCGGCGTCGGACCGGATCGCGCCGGTGCAGGGTGAGCAGCCGAGCGAACGCATCCGGCACATGACGATCTGCACCTCGTCCCCCGGCATCGGCGTTACGAACGGCTGCTCCGGCAGGAGCAGGGAATGGCCGCGCACGATGACCTCGCGCGGCTTCGCGAAGTACATCGGGACGATCGGAATCCGCTCGAGGTGGATGTACTGCCAGACGTCGATCTCGGTCCAGTTCGACAGTGGAAACACGCGGATAGATTCGCCCGGCCGGAGCCTCGCGTTGAGCAGGTGCCAGAGCTCGGGGCGCTGGCGCTTGGGGTCCCACTGGCCGTTGGCGTCGCGCACCGAGAAGATCCGCTCCTTGGCGCGCGAGCGCTCCTCGTCGCGCCGCGCGCCGCCGAGCGCCGCGTCAAAGCGGCCGGCCTGCAGGGCGTCGAGCAGGGCCTTCGTCTTGAGCAGGCCGCAGCAGCGCTGGGTGCCGACTGTGAACGGCTGCGTGCCCTCGCCGATCGCCTCCTGGTTCGTGTGGACGATCAGCCGGGCGCCGACGGCCCGCGCGGTCTCGTCGCGGAACTGAATCATCTCCCGGAACTTGTACGTGGTGTCGACGTGCAGCAGCGGAAACGGGATCGGTCCGGGATGAAACGCCTTCTCGGCGAGGCGCAGCATCACGGACGAGTCCTTGCCGATCGAGTAGAGCATCACGGGGCGCTCGAAGTCGGCCGCCACCTCCCGCAGGATGTGGAGGCTCTCCGCCTCGAGCGCCCGCAGGTGGTCGAGGCGCACGTCGGGGTCGAGCGTCGGCTTCGAGTGGGCAACGGTAATCGGCATCGCTATTCGCTATCGCTACAACAAAAAAGCCCGGGAGGGTCCTCCCGGGCTTCTCATCCTTCGTGCTGCGGGGTGCGGTGCGTCAGGTGGTGCGTGACCCAGACAGCCGGACGGAGAGCGCCGGGACCTCTATGGTCCCCCGACAACAACACCACGCGCACATCCGGCCGTCCTCGCGCAACACCGTCTTCCGATTCTATCGGTCCCGCCTGAAAAGTCAAACAGAGGGCCGGCCGCCCCTTGACAGCCCGGCGGGGCGCGCTGTAGAACGGTGGGGCTTCATGGCCGCACGCCACCTTTCCTGTTGTTGTGCTCGGACCGCGCCGGCGACGTGTCGCTGCGCGTGTATCGGGCCGACGACGGTGAGGTAAGCGCCCTTCCCCTCCCCGCTCCGTCGGCTCTTCCGCGCAATCCGCCGGTCGTTGTGCCCGAGTTCGTACACATACGTTGCTACCATGGAACCGCAGACGCTCGCGCTCGCCGTCATCACTCTGCTCGCCGCGTTCGTCAACGGCGCGCTCGGCTACGGCTTTTCGTCGATCACCGTTCCCATCGCGCTGCTGTTTCTCACCAACCGGGTCCTGAACCCGGCGCTCATCCTGATCGAGGTCGTGCTGAACGCCTACGTGCTCTGGAACAACCGCGAGGCATTCTCGACCGTCTGGCGCCGCGTGGCGCCGATGGTGATCGGCCTCATGCCCGGCATCGCGGTCGGCACCGCCATCGTGTCCGCCGTGAATCCGGCGTGGCTGCGGTTTGCCACGTTCCTGGCGC
>MEKU01000102.1:0-15767 GCA_001767195.1 Acidobacteria bacterium RIFCSPLOWO2_02_FULL_67_21 | reverse complement strand
CCGCGCCGAGCGGTCGGTCGGGCTGGTCTTCGGCGGGGGCCTCGGCGTCCTGTACTCGGTCACGACGATCTCGGGCCCGCCGCTCGCGATCATGCTGAACAACCAGGGGCTCGCGCACAAGGACTTCCGCGCGGCGCTCGGCGTCGTGCGGCTTGCCGAGTCGTCCATGACGGCCGTCGCCTACGGCTATGCGGGCCTGTACAGCATGACGAGCCTCGCGCTCATTCCGTGGATCGTGCCGAGCATTCTCGTCGGCGTGCCGATCGGCGCGGTCGTGATCCAGCACGTGCGCCCCGAGACCTTCCGCCGCATCTGCATGAGCTTCGATGCGTGGGTGGTGGCGTTCGGCGTCTCCCGTCTGCTGCAGGAGCTGCAGATCGTCGAGAGCAACGCCTCCTACCTGGTGCTGGTCGGCGTGGCGCTTCTCGACCTCTGGATGCTGTACCGGTTCTTCTCAATGCCAGATTCCGGACGTAGTGTCCGGCTTCCGCCTTCGCGCGAGGCTTCGGTGGACCACCGGTAGCCTTGGCGGAGGTGGTCAGCCGGGCCTATCGCCGGGCTCGGCTAAAGCCGAGCACTACGACCGCGGCTAAAGCCGAGCACTACGACCGCGGCTAGAGCCGAGCACTACGACCGTGGCTAGAGCCGAGCACTACGACCGTGGCTAGAACCGCGTTGACCCACCGGCCCGGCAGATAGTACAAAAGACGCCCTTTCCCCGTAACCGCATGGGAGGTTTCCAGGTGTCGACCTTACAGATCCGTCCGGACATCCGACAGCAGTATTCGTCCCTTTTCGGCAGCAAGACGGTCAACGGCCGGGCCGTCGTGGTCGAGGATCTCATCGCGCGGATGACGAAAGCGGTCCGCGAGGAGCTGCACGAGCTGCTCGCGGAGCGGCACGCCTTCCAGCAGCGCGTCGGCAGCCGGGCCGCCCAGTACGGGTTCCTGCCGCCCGACCAGGAGGTCAGCGACCCCGACGGGACCAGGACGACGGTGGCCCGGATCCGCCGTGGCATGCTCGACGGGTTCTTCGGGCGATCCACGCCGGACGCCTGGCGCCTCAACCCGACGGTGCCGATTCCCGCCGACACCATGCGGCCGGGCCTCGAAGGCACCGGTCCCGCCATCGATCTCGGCATGGCATTCGGCGCGCTCAACAGCGGCGCTTCGCAGTGGATGTGGGACTGGGAGGACGCCGGCGGCGACTACAAGGACCAGCTCTATCGCGCCTGGGTGAATCTGTCGGACATCCTGGCCCACACGTGGGACGGCAAGCCGTTCGAGCATCCCGCCAAGAAGCGCACGTACACGATCGACGTGCCGCCGGAGAAGTGGCCGACGATCTTCCACCGCGTCTCGGGGCTCCATCTCCGCAGCCGGCAGATGACGCTCGACGGCGAGCCGGTGCCGGCCATCGTGCCCGGGCTCGTCATTCACGCGCTCACCAACTACGAGTCGCAGAAGAAGAACGGGTCGGGCATCTACTACTACATTCCCAAGATCGAGACATGGCAGGAAGCGGGCTTGGTCGGCCGGCTCTTCCAGGAGCTCGAATCGGCGATGGGCGTGCGGCGCGGCACGCTGAAGATCAAGATGCTCAACGAGCGGGCGGAGTACGCGCTGCAGCAGGAAGTCATCATGTGGGTCCTGCGCGAGAACCTGATCGGGCCGAACGTGGGGCGCTGGGACTACATCAACAGCCGCGAGGAGATGTTCCGCCACGATCCGGCCATGGTCATCCCCGATCCGCACACCGTGACGATGACCGAGCCGTCGATGAGCTACTACACGATGCGCAATGCGCTGCTCGCGACGCTGGCGGGCGGCATGCCGATCGGCGGCATGGCGGCGCAGATGCAGAACCCGCGGCGGCCGGAGCTCGATCCGAAGGCGCTGCGCGACATCTGGTTCGACAAGCTGCGCGAGCGGCTGACCGGCCTGCTCCGGATCGAAGGCACGCTGTACGACACGTACCGTCAGAGCTGGGTGGCGACGGTCCAGAAGGAATACGTGAGCGCCGGCCGCGAGCCGCTCGTGGCCGACGCGGCCGAGCTGCAGGGTGTCGTGGACAAGCTCAATCCCGACGAAGTGCAGCGGCTGCAGGGGCTCGGCCTGCTCGACGACAAGGCGCGCGTCAGGCCGCTGGAGCTGACGGCGGCCGATCTGACGCCGGAGAAGCTCTTCTCCGAGGACGCGCGGCGCCGGCTGCTGTCGCGGCCCCATGGGCCGACGACCGAGGACGGCCTCCGCTACGCCATGTACATGGCCACGGAGTACATGTATCAGCAGCTCCAGGGCAACAACGCCGCGGCGATTCTGGATCCGAAGACCGGCCTCCGCTTCATGAACGATCTCGCCACGTACGAGATCTTCTGGCACTTCCTGTATCTCACGGTGTGCCATGGCGTCGAGCTGACGTCGGACGGCAACCTGTCGAAGAAAGGGGATCGTGTGACACCGGAGCTGTTCGTCAAGCTGATTGACGAGCGCCGCGAAACCGTGAAGCAGCTGTTCAGGGAGCTCGGGGTCGTCTACGAAAAGACGAACGCGGAGCTGGTGCTGCAGGTGCTGCAGCGGCAGGTGGTGGAGCGGACGCCCGACGGGCGGCTCGTGCCGCAGCGGCGCTGGATCAAGTACGGATCGCGGGTGCTGCTGGCGATCATCGAGCAGCCGAAGGACGACCAGGAAGCAATCCTCGACGCGATCTTCAGCGGCCGGGAGGCGGTCGAGGCGCGCCTCGACCGCGCGACGGATCCCTCGGCCCGCGCGCGGCTCGAGAAGGCGCTCCAGGCGCACGACTACGTCTACGACGTCTTCGAGGCGGCGGCGCCGGCCGCGTAGATGGCGCCGGCCGGCACGGCCAGCGTCATCGTCCGGATGCGCATCGGTTTCAGCACGGCGATCGCCATGACGGCCGCGACGATATTGAGGATCGACGCGACATAGAAGACCGCGTGCCAGCTGCCCGTGGCGTTGGTGAGCACGTTGGCCAGCGGGACGAGCAGCGCCGCGGTGCCTTTGGCCGTGTACAGCATCCCGTAGTTCGTGGTGGCGAACTTCCGGCCGTAGATGTCGGTACAGGTGGCCGGGAAGAGCGAGTAGATCTCGCCCCAGGCGAAGAACACGAGGCCCGACAGGATCACGAACAGCAGGGGATTGGCGGCAAACAGCAGCAGCGCGTAGATGCCGATGCCTTCAACCAGGAAGGCGCCGAACATGGTGTTCTCGCGGCCGATGTGATCCGATACCCACCCGAAGAACGGCCGGCACAGCCCGTTGAGCACGCGGTCGATCGTCAGGGCAAAGGTGAGCGCCGGCAGCGTCAGTCCGAACAGCGACACCGGGACATTGCCGACCTTGAAGTCGGAGGCGATCGGCGCCAGCTGGGCCACCGCCATCAGGCCGCCCGAGCCGACCATGACGAACATCGCGTACATGACCCAGAAGACCGGGGTCTTCAGCACCTCGGCCGGACGGTAGTCATACCGCGTCTGCTGAACGGCCGGGGCCGCCGGGGCGGCCACCTCGCCGGCCCTGGGCGCGCGCAGCGCCAGGCCGACGAGCGCCACCACGATGCCCTGCCCGAGCCCGAACCACAGGAAGGCGGCTTCATATCCGCTCGTCCGGATCATGTTGGCGATCGGAATCACCGTCATCGCCGAGCCGGCGCCGAAGCCGGCCGCCGTCAGCCCCGCGGCCAGGCCGCGCCGGTCAGGGAACCACTTGAGCGCGTTGCCGACCGCGCCGCCGTAGATCACGCCGGCCCCGATGCCGCCCACCGCCGCGCCCAGATACAGGAGGAAGAGCGAGTCGGCGACCGAGTTGATGACCCACGCAATGGCGACCAGGAAGCCGCTGGCGCTGATCATCAGGCGAGGCCCGAACTTGTCGATGAGATACCCCTCGATCGGGACGAGCCACGTCTCCGTGAGCACGAAGATCGTGAAGGCCACCTGAATCGCCGCGCGGCCCCACTGGTACTTCTGGTCGATCGGACCGACAAACAGCGTCCACCCATACTGCAGGTTGGCGATCATCACCATGCAGATGATGCCGAAGATCAACTGGCCCCAGCGTGTGGCGTCCGATGCGGTGGATTGAGTCATGCCCCCCTGCCTGCAGTGAATTTGCGGGCAAAGCCTATCATCGCGCCCGCGGGGTGTCGAGCGGTCGAGCATACCCGGGAACGGATGCTTCGCGCGCCCGCTGGGGGCGCATTACAATACGTGGTCGATGACTGAAACTGCTGTCGCCGCTCTCGCACGCGAAATGCTCGACGCCTACGCCACCGGCCGGGCGATTCCGATTCCACCATCCGCACGGCCCGGCGGGCTCGATCTCGACGGCGGCTACGCCGTGGAAGCCGAGATCGCCCGCCTGCGGCGCGCCGGCGGCCGCACGACCGTGGGCCGCAAGATCGGGCTCGCCAACCGGGCGGTCTGGCGCACCCTCGAGCTGAACACGCTCGTGTGGGCGAACATGTACGACGACACGGTGCAGTACGCGACCGGCGGCCGGGGGACGGTGTCGCTGGCGCGCATGCGTGCGCCGAAAATCGAGCCGGAGATCGTCGTGAAGCTCAAGACGGTGCCGGCGTCGGCGACGCCGGAGGCGGCGGTCGAGGCGCTCGAGTGGATCGCGTTCGCGTTCGAGATCGTCGACTGTCCGTTTCCAGACTGGAAGTTCCGCGGGAGCGACTTCATGGCGTCGCTCGGCCTGCACGCCGCGCTCCTGGTGGGCGAGCCCCGCCCGGTCCGGCCCGGCGAGGCCCGCCGGCTGATCGACCAGCTCGGGGCCTTCACCGCGCGGCTGTCGAAGAACGGCCAGGTCGTGCAGGAGGGCGGCGGCAAGAACGTGCTGGAGAACCCCGCGCTCTGCCTGGCCGAGTTCGTGTCGGTCCTGCCCGCGCAGAAATTCGCCGAGCCGCTGCGCCCGGGCGAGCTCGTCAGCACCGGCTCGCTCACGATGGCCCCGGCGGTGAGCGTCGGCGAGCGCTGGCAGGTGGAAGGCGAGGGGCTGGACGTCGCGCCGCTCACGGTCGATCTCACGTAGAGCGGGGCTTCAGCCCCGCCTTGCATCAGCGACACAGGAATCGCTTCAACAGAGTCGAGAAAGGGGAACGATGGGGAAAGCCCTGGATGGTGTTCGAGTTCTGGATATGACGCACGTGCAGTCGGGGCCGACCTGCACGCAGATTCTGGCGTGGTTCGGCGCGGACGTGATCAAGGTCGAGCGGCCCGGCGAGGGCGACCCGACCAGGGGCCAGCTGCGCGACAAGCCGGGGGTCGATAGCCTGTATTTCACGATGCTGAACTCGAACAAGCGCGGCATCACGCTCAATCCGAAGACGGAGGCGGGCAAGAAGATCTTCCGGCGGCTCATCGAGCAGTGCGACGTGATGGTGGAGAATTTCGCGCCCGGCGCGATCGACCGCATGGGCTTTCCGTGGGAGACGATCCAGCAGATCAACCCCCGCATGATTTACGCCTCGGTGAAGGGCTTCGGCCCGGGACCGTACGAGGACTGCAAGGTCTACGAGAACGTGGCGCAGTGTACCGGCGGCGCCGCGTCGACGACCGGGGAGATCGACCGCGTCCCGCTGGTGACCGGCGCACAGATCGGCGATTCCGGCACGGGCATCCACCTGGTAGCGGGAATTCTGGCCGCGCTCCTCCAGCGCGAGAAGACCGGCCGCGGCCAGCGGGTCACCTGCGCGATGCAGGATACGGTGCTGAACCTCTGCCGGGTGAAGCTGCGCGATCAGCAGCGGCTCGACCTCTGCGGCGTGCTGCAGGAATACCCGCAGTATCCCAACGGAACGTTCGGCAAAGCCGTGCCGCGCGCCGGCAATGCGTCGGGCGGCGGGCACCCGGGCTGGATCGTCAAGTGCAAGGGCTGGGAGACCGACCCGGACGCCTATATCTACGTGGTCATGCAGGCACAGGCGTTTCCTGCGCTGGCGAAGGTCATCGGCCACGCAGACTGGCTGGACGATCCGGACTTCAGCACGCCGAACGCGCGTCTGCCCAGGCTGACGCACGTATTTGCAGAGATCGAGAAGTGGACGACGACGCTGAACAAGATGGAGGTGATGGCGATCCTCAATCCGCTCAACGTCCCGTGCGGCCCGATTCTCTCGATGAAGGAGCTGGCGGCGGAGCCGTCGCTGCGCAACACGGCCACCGTGGTTGAAGTCGATCACCCGCAGCGCGGCAAATACCTGACCGTGGGCAATCCCATCAAGCTCTCGGACTCGCCGTCCGACGTGCAGCGCTCGCCGCTCCTCGGGGAGCACACCGAGGAGGTGCTCCGCGACGTGTGCGGGCTGAGCGACGCCGACATTCAGGCCGCGAAAGCGCAAGGAGCCATCTAGTGTCATACAACGTGCTCGTGCTTGGCGCCTCGTACGGGTCGCTCTTCGCGACCAAGCTGCTGATGGGCGGGCATCGCGCGACGCTCGTGTGCACGCCGCAGACCGCCGACCTGATCAACCGCGAGGGCACGATCGTGCGGATGCCGATCAAGGGGCGCGCCGAGCCGGTCGACATCCGGTCGACGGCGCTGCCGGGCACCCTCTCGGCCGCCGCGCCGCAGCAGGTCGATCCCGGCCGGTTCGACCTGATCGTGCTCGGGATGCAGGAGGCGCAGTACGGCGCCCCCGGAGTCCGCGAGCTGACCGGCCGGGTGGCCCGATCCGGCACGCCGTGCCTGGCGATCATGAACATGCCGCCGCTGCCGTACCTCAGGCGCATCCCGGGGCTTTCCACCGACGCGCTCGAGGCGTGCTACGCGGACCCGGCGGTCTGGAAGGACTTCGACCCCGCGCAGGTGACGCTCGCGAGTCCCGACCCCCAGGCGTTCCGGCCTCCCGATCAGCCGAAGAACGTGCTCCAGGTGGGCCTGCCGACCAACTTCAAGGCCGCCCGCTTCGAGGGGGCGGAGGCCACGGCGCTGCTTCGACGGCTCGAAGCCGACATCGACGCGGCGCGGTTCGATCCGGGCGACGGCGCCGTCGAGATTCCCGTGAAGCTCAGGGTCCACGAGTCGGTGTTCGTGCCGCTCGCGAAATGGCCGATGCTCATGGCGGGCAATTACCGCTGCATCAGGCGTGACGACATGATCTCGATCAGGGAGGCCGTTCACGGCAACGTCGCCAAGTCGCGCGAAGTCTACGAATGGACCTCCGCGCTCTGCGCATCGCTCGGCGCGGACGCCGAGGATCTCGTGCCGTTCGAGAAGTACGCCAAGGCCGCCGAGAGCCTCGGCAAGCCCTCGTCCGCGGCCCGCGCGCTCTTCGGCGGCGCCCTACACATCGAACGCGTGGATTGTCTCGTGCGGCGGATTGCCCGGCAGAAGGGGCGCGACTCCGAGACGCTCGACGAGATCGTCAGCCTCGTGGACGCGCGTCTGGCGAGGAACCGCGCGGCGGTATCCGGCGCTGCCGCGGCCGGCTAACCTGAAAAAATTCCGGGGAAACAATTCCCGCGCCGCGATCGATGCGTACCGCCGCGGCGCCGCGCAGCTGGTACGATATACTCCGATGGCGTTGGTTTCCGCGCATTTTCAGCAAGGAGACAAGATGAAGGTCGGATCACGTCGAGTGTTTGTCGGCGCCGCTGTCCTCGCGTTCGTGGCTCTGCTCGGCACGGCCATATCGGCACGCCAGGCCGCTCCTGCGCAGGGCGCGGGCGAGCCGGTCCCGACGTCGGACAACACGCTGAAGAACGTCCAGCTGCTCAAGGGGATCCCGATCGACACGTTCTTCGAGTCGATGGGCATGTTCGCCAACGCGCTGGGCGTCGATTGCACGTTCTGCCACGACTCGAACGCGTACTTCGACAAGTCAGCGTTCGCCAATCCGACGCCGCGCATCATGCGCGCGCGCCAGATGATCGTGATGATGAACGCGCTCAACAAGCAGTATTTCGGCGGCCAGCCCCGTGTGACCTGCTTCACCTGTCATCAGGGCACGATGCAGCCGCGCGACGAGCCGAATCTCGCCCTGCAGTACGGTGAGCCCGTCGAGGATCCCAACAGCCGTAATTTCCCGGCCTTCACCGGCGTGACCGCCGAGCAGGTGCTCGACAAGTACTTGCAGGCGCTCGGCGGCGCGGATCGCGTGGCCAAGTTCACCAGCTACACTGCCAAGGGGACGTACGAAGGGTTCGACACCGCGTTCGACAAGCGCCCCGTCGAGATCGCCGGGCGGGCGCCCGCGCAGCAGACGATGCTCGTGCACATGTCGAACGGCGACAGCGTGCGGACCTTCGACGGCCAGAGCGGCTGGTGGGCAGGGCCCGATACGCCAATTCCGCTCCTGACGCTGACCGCAGGGAACCTGGAAGGCGCCCGGCTCGACGCGCTGATCGCGTTTCCCGCCGGCATCAAGCAGGCCTATTCCCAGTGGAAGGTCGGGCGGACCGACATCGAAGGGCGTGAGGTTCGCATCGTGCAAGGCCTCCGCGACGGCCAGCCGCAGGCCAATTTCTATTTCGACAGCACGGGGCTGGTCGTCCGGGTGGTCCGCTGGGCGCGGACGCCGGTCGGGTTCGTGCCGACGCAGGTCGACTACTCCGACTACCGTGACGTGGCCGGCGTGAAGGTCCCGTTCAAGCGCACCGTCAGCCAGACCTACATGCAGATGACGGTGGAGTTCACCGACGTCCAGCCGAACGTGCAGGTGCCCGCCAGCCGGTTTGCCAAACCGACGCCGTGGGAAACCAAGCGCATGGGCTGAGGCGGGCGACCGTCGACCGACACCATGAAGGCCAGAGGCCAGCCTCTGGCCTTTTCTTTTTTTCGGCCTGCGAATTCCTTCGCATCACCTGGGCCCCTCGCCTGATGCCTGTCTCATCGGCCCGGGTGCTCCGGCTCCGGCGGCGCTGCTCCGGCGGATGGAAGCGATGGGCCGGCCGATCGGCGCCGGCTTCGCCAGGACGCTCGCGGCCGAATCAGGCGCGGATCTTCTCGAGCGGCTGAAAGACGGGGGCGAGAAGATGCCGGCGTTCGGGCACCTGAACGACGCCGAGGTCGAGGCGCTCCTGGCCTATAAGGTGCGTGTTGGAAAGCCGGTGATCATGGGTGTGGCCCGGATGCCGTCCCGCGGCCGCATGCCGGTCTTCGACTACCTGACCGAGGCCGATGTCGTCGGCGGCTACGCGTATCTGGCGGCATATCCGCCGGAATCGGGCGCCGACCCCGTACCCCGGATCGCCGCCGTCCGTCCGCAGTGACGCCAAACGTCTTCTGACGGATCGTTCAGGAAATCTTCAGTAACGTGCGCAAACGGTGGGCCCGTATGATGGGCGAATCCGTCCTCGAATCCTCGCTGAGCGAGAGGAAAGATCACGATGATGCTTTGTTGCTTGCGGCGCGGCGCCTCTGCTGGTCCGATCGCCGCCGCCTGGATCCTGCTCTGTTGGTCTGTGCCGGCTGGTGCGCAGACGCCGGCGATGCCGCAAATGAACATGGATCACCGCGGTGGCATCCAGGGCACAGTCCGAGATGAGCGAGGCGCTGCCGTCGAAGGGGCCACGGTCACCGCGGTCAACGCGGAGAACGGCGCGCAGTTCGCTGCGACGACGGACGCCCAGGGCGCCTACTCATTCGCGGCATTGCCTCCAGGAGAGTACGACATCTCGATCGTGTCCGCCGCAGGCGTGACGACCTTCAGGCGCACGGGCGTCGAGGTGATCGTCGATCGTACGGCTCCTCTCGACATCACGATGAACGCCGCGACAGCCGCTGAAGCTGCCGAATTCGAGCGCCAGCAACTCGTGCAGCGTATCGCGACGCTCGAGCAGCGCATCACGGAGCTGGAGTCCGGCACGGTGTTGTCAGAGCCGGAGACGCGCGTGCGCCGGATCGAGGTGTTTGTCGATCCGGCCGGTGCCGTGCACGACGAACCGGTGCCCGGCGCAGAGCCCACCATCACCTATCAGCGTGAGCGTGTCTATCGGCGTCAGACCATCAGCGAGAAGATCGAGGAGGCCCTCGAGGACGCGGAGAACCGCAGCGTTGCAGTGGGTGTCGATGCCGCGATGGGCACGCAGTTCGCCAGCCGGACGCGCGGCGACCTGGAGGCCAACAGACGGGCGTACGCCCTGGCGTCGGCGGATCTATTTTTCACCGCGGGAATTGCACAGAACACCATCTTTTTTGCCGATATCGTTGGGTTGAGCGGTTCGCCGCCCGATGCCGAGATCCCGTCGCTGACCCTGCTGAACGGATACACAGCGCGTCTCATCCGTCAGAACGAGATCAACCTCCGGGAAGCCTGGCTTCGCACGGAACTGTTCGGGCAGCGGTTGGCCCTGACGGCAGGGCGACTCGATCTCACCAACTATTTCGACCAGAACGCCTTTGCGAACGACGAGACGACGCAATTCATCGGCGATGCGCTGGTGAACAATCAGATGCTCGGGCTGTCCAGCAACGGCACAGGCGTCGCGGCCGAGTTCGATCCGAAGAACGGGTTCCGCTTCAAGTTCGGATTCCAGCAGAGCAACAACGACGCCACCAATCTGTCGGACTCGTTGTATACCCTGAGCGAGGCTGGGTATACGCTCACACCGCTTGCGCTGCCGGAGGGCACGTACCGTGTGTGGTTCCGCACGGACAATACCGCCCAGGAGGCAATCAGCAAGGGTGTGGGTCTCAGCGTCGACCAGAAACTCACCAACATCGTCGGGGTGTTCGCGCGCTATGGCGTCCAGGAGACCGAGCTCGAGCCGCGCGACAATTTCTACAGCGTTGGCATCGGGTTCCAGAACGGCTTGATCTTCAGCCCGCAGGACCGATGGGGCGTCGGGTACGCCCACATAGACCTTGCCTCCGGAGAGAAGGAACACCTGGCCGAGGGGTACTACAATTTTCAGTTGACGGAGCGACTGCGGCTCTCCTTCCATCTGACCCACGTGCTCGACCGGCTCGACACGGGGACGCGGTTCGGGTATCTGCTGCCTGGCGTGCGGTTTCAGGCGGCTTTCTAAGGGCGGCAGGAGTACGAACCATGTTCAAATCACGGCGCACAGTTCTTGCTGGCGGTGCACTCACGGTCGCGACGTTCCTGGGCGCGGTTGCTGGCCCTCGGGCGCAGGATGTCAAGGTCACGGACCCGCGATCGGTGCTGATGATCGTGAACCGGGACTCGAACGACATTGGCTTCATGGACCTCAAGACGCGGAAGATGGTCGGGCGGACCTTTCTCGGCAACAACGTGAACCCGCACATGGTGATGATGTCGCCCGACGGCCGGTACGTCGTCACCGGGGGCACGCGTGCCAACAAGGCCTTCGTCATCGACACGCGTACGCTGCAGTTGATCAAGACGATTCCGGTCGACCTCGCGCCGGAGCATCTGGCGTTCTCACCGGACGGCCGCTGGTACTACCAGGGGAACCCTGATGGTGACTCCATCTCGGTGATCGACATGCAGTCGCTGACGAGGATCAAGACCATCCCGGGGTTCGTCGAGCCGCTCAACGTGACGTTCTCGCCGGACGGCGCCAAGGCGTACGTGGGCAACTACGGCGCGCACTGGGTCGGCGTCATCGACGTGCGGCGCCACGAGCTGCTGAAGAAGATCCAGGTGGCCGCCGTTCCCGGCGTCGCGCGGCTCGACCCGGCGAAGTATCTCGGGGAGATCAAGGGGATCAACATCGCGGCGCTGTCCAATGACGGCCGGTATCTCTATACCGCGGACAGCGACTTGGGCGTGGTAGGTGTGATCGACACACGCGACGACCGCGTGATCGAGACCATCCGCGTCGGACTGGAACCGTGGCGCATCTACATGAGCCACGACGGCCGGTACGGGATCACCGCTAATAACGGGGACGAGACGATCTCGATCATCGACACGCGCACGAACAGCGTCGCTGCCACGCTCGAAGCCGGGCCGGACATGACGGGAGTGAACTTCGCGGGTGGCAAGGCCTTCGTGATCAGCTCCAGCAGTGGCTTCGTCTACGTCTACGACATGGGAAGCCTCAGGCCGGCGGGCCGCATCAGGGTCGGAGTCAACGTTCAGCTGGAAACCGCGACGACGGATGCCGCGGACGAGAACATCTATCTGGCGGAATCGACCAACCACGAGGTGGTGATCATCAACGCGAGAACGCACGCCATCGAGCGGGTGCGGAATGTGGGCCTCTTCCCGTGGGGCACGCATATCATGGACAGCAAGGACAATTACTGCCACTAGACGTGCGCTTTCGCCTAGTCCGGATCTGTATTCTCGCCCTTGCCTGGGGCATCGCTGCGGAAGCTGCTTTCGCACAACGTGAACGTACCCGTCCCAGACCCCGCGGCTCCACGTCCGTCTCCGAATCACAGGCAGGCGAGCTGACGCTGACGCTTACTGACGTGGCCATTCGCCCGATTCAAATCTGGGTCCGGACCGCGGGTGCCATTCGGGACGACCGGAAGACGATCGTGGCCCTGTTGTCGGCCGCCGATGGCGCGCGAGTCAGGAGTGGTCAGCGGGTGCGCGCGTTCTCGCCGCGGTCAGTGGCGCGGATGAATCAAGGGACGGTGGCTCACGTGTCGAGGCAGGGCCAGGAGATCGTCGCGACCGTCGTACTGGCAGGCGAGGCGGTGGACGCAAGTCGCTACTATGTTCTCGAGATTGTCACCGAGAACGGCGACTTCCTGTCGGTGCCCAACGAGGCTATTCTCGAATCCGGAGGCAGGCCGGTTGTGTACGTGCGAGAGGCGAGCGGCTCGTACGCGCCGCGGGACATCACCGTCGGACTGCGGGGCGAGCTGTTCACGCAGGTCCTCGACGGCGTGACGCGGGGCGAGCAGGTCGTCACCATTGGCAGTTTTTTCATCGATGCCGAACACCGGCTGAAGGGGTTCTAGGGGCCGCACTCCCTGATGATCACGGCCATTATCGAGCACGTCATTCGATTCCGCTGGATCGTGGTGGCCGCCGTGGCCGCGCTCGCTGGTCTGAGCGCGTACGCGCTGCGCACGGCCGCGCTCGATGCGATTCCCGATCTCTCCGACCCCCAAATCATCGTCTACGTGAAGTGGCCGCGCAGTCCGCTGGTGATCGAGGCCGAGATCACGGAGCCCGTGATCGACGCGCTGGCGGGCTCCCCGGACGTCCGCACGCTGCGGGGTACTTCGCACATGGGGTACTCGTTCATCTACGTCATTCTTGAAGACCCCGCGCGACGCGCCGCCGTCCGGCAGTTCGTGGCGGACCGGCTGAATGCCATCCGAGCGCGGCTGCCAGCGGATGCGGACATCACGATCGGTCCCAACGCCAGCAGCATGGGCTGGATCTTCCAGTACGCCATGCGGGACCGGGACGGCACGCGCGATCTGCGCGAGCTGCGCGTGCTCAACGACAGCGTCGTCAAGCCGATCCTCCAGTCGACGCCCGGCGTGGCGGAGGTGGCGTCGGTCGGCGGCCTCGAGCGGCAACTGCAGGTGAAGCTGTTCCCGCCGTTGCTTCGGGAGCGCGGTCTCTCGCTGCGGCGAGTGCTGGCGGCCGTTCAGGGCGCGTTCCAGGAGGCCGGCGGCCGCACGATCGAGGTGACCGGGCGTGAATACCAGCTACGCGGTGGCGTAGGGCCGGAGAATACCGACAAGCTCGAGTTCCTGGTGGTGGGGCGCGACCGGGAAGGCCAGCCCGTTCGCATCAACGACCTGGGGTACGTGCAGGTGGGCTTTGACGTTCGTCGGGGGATCGCGGATCTCGACGGGACCGGCGAAGTTGTCGGCGGCATTGCGATCATGGAGCAGGGCCGCAACGTGCTCGCCGTGACGCGAGGGCTCCTTCAGAGACTCGACACGGCGAAGGCGTCACTGCCGGCGGGCGTCGAAATCCTGCCCACCTACGACCGCTCGGCGCTCATCTGGGAGACGCTGACCAACTTCTTCCAGGCCATCGTCTACGAGCTCATTGTGGTGATCCTGGTGATCGCGGTGGCGCTGAAGAACGTCCGCGCGGCCGTGGCGCCGGTCTGCGTGCTGCTGTTGGGCACGTTGTTCACGGCACTGCCACTCGGGGCGTTCGGCCAGACGATCAACCTGTTCTCCCTCGCCGGCCTGGCGATCGCCATTGGTGAAATGGCCGACGCGACGATCGTGATCGTGGAGAACTGCAGCGCTCAGCTCGCACGCAGCCGCGCCCTGACGGCTGCCGAACGCATGAGAACCATCGTCCGCGCGACGGCGAGAATGACCCGGCCGCTGCTGTTCTCGATGCTGATCATCGTGACATCGTTTCTTCCGATCTTCTATCTTGGCGAGCGCGAAGGACGCCTGTTCAATCCGCTGGCGTTCACGAAGACGTTCGCGATGGCGTTCTCCACCCTGCTGACGCTGTTCCTGTTGCCGGTGGTCATCGTGTGGGTGTTCAAACGGTCGGCGCCCGTGACGGCGGAGCCTCACGACGGTCGTGTCGTGCGGGCGTATCGCAGGGCGCTCGTGAAGGCGATTCAGTACCGGTACGCCGTGGTCGGCGTGAGCGCGGCGCTCCTGGCGGTGGCGGTCGTCGTCATGGCCGGCTTCCAGAAGGACTACATGCCGGAAATGGATGAGGGCGCAATTCTCTACATGCCCACGACATTGCCAGGGCTCCCGTCGCGAGAAGCGGGATGGATCCTGCAGCAGATGGACCGCAAGCTGAAGGCGGTTCCCGAGGTCGAGCGCGTGTTCGGGAAGCTGGGACGGGCGGATACGGCGACTGACCCGGCCCCGGTGGCGATGATCGAGACAACCGTCATGCTGAAACCGAGGTCGGAATGGCGTGACGGCATGACGAAAGACAGGCTCGTCGCCGAAATGAACCAGTCGATGCAGATGGTGGGCTACGTGAACAGCTGGACGCAGCCGATCGCCACGCGCGTCATCATGCAGGACACGGGCATTCAGACGCCGGTCGGCATCAAGGTGAAGGGCCCCGATCTCGGGATGATTCAGGAGATCGCCCAGAACATCGAACGGCGGCTCAAGGATGTTCCGGGCACGCAGGCGATCGTCGCAGAACGCATTTCACAGGGATACTTCATCGACGCCCGGCTCGATCTCGAGCGCATGGCGCAGCACGGGGTGACGGTGGACGAGGCATTGCCGACCGTCAGGTTCGCCATCGGTGGCGATAACGTCGTCGGCATCAGACAGCGGGACCAGACGGTCGTGCCTCTGGCCATTCAGTACTCGCCGGAGTACACCGACACGCTGGACAAGGTCCGCAACGCCCCGGTCGTGACCGACGATGGCCGATCGGTGCCGCTGAGCGACATCGCGGATGTCGCCGTGCGCGAGGCTCCAGAGATGATTCGCAACGACAACGGTGAGCTGGCGGGCTTCATCTACGTCTACGTGCAGGACATCACCGCCCCCGAATACGTCGAGCGCGCGCGTGGGGAGTTGCAGGATCTGCGCCTCCCGGCCGGATACTCGCTCGAATGGACCGGGCTGTACCAATACGCCGAGGACGCCCGCTCCAGGCTTCGAGTCGTGGTTCCCATCACCCTCGTCATCATGTTCGCCCTGCTGCTGATGGCGTTCCGATCGGTCGCGGACAGCTCGCTCATCATGCTGTCGGCGCCCTTTGCCCTCGTGGGCGGTGTGCTGCTGCAGCGGATGATGGGCTTTTCCATGACCACCGCCGTGATCATCGGCTACGTCTCACTGTTTGCGGTGGCGATCCAGACCGGCATCATCATGATCGAATTCATCCGCGATGCGCTCGCTCATCGAACGCCGGCGCAATCCTATGTGGATGCGGTCATCGACGGATCGGCC
>MEKU01000101.1:22223-23204 GCA_001767195.1 Acidobacteria bacterium RIFCSPLOWO2_02_FULL_67_21 | reverse complement strand
GGCCAGATCATGCCCGTCGGATGGAACTGGACGAACTCCATGTCGATGAGCTCGGCGCCGGCGCGGTACGCCAGCGCGTGGCCGTCGCCGGTCCCCTCCCAGCTGTTGCTGGTGATCTTGTACGCGCGCCCGATGCCGCCCGTCGCCAGGATCACGGCTTTGGCCGCACACACCTGGAAGCGGCCGCGCTCGCGGTCGTACGCGACGGCGCCCGCCGCCCGGCCGCCATCCAGCAGGAGGTCGACGACCGTGTGCTCCATGTGCACGGTGACGCCCAGGTGAATCGTGTGGTCCTGGAGCGTCCGGATCAGCTCGAGGCCCGTGCGGTCGCCCACGTGGGCCAGGCGCGGGTAGCGGTGACCGCCGAAGTTGCGCTGGTTGATGCGTCCATCCGGCGTGCGGTCGAACACCGCCCCCCACGCCTCCAGCTCGCGCACGCGATCGGGCGCTTCCTTCGCGTGAACCTCCGCCATGCGCCAGTTGTTCACGTACTGGCCGCCGCGCATCGTGTCCGCGAAATGCACCTTCCAGCTGTCGCGATCGTCGTTATTGGCCATGGCGGCCGCCATGCCGCCCTCGGCCATGACGGTGTGCGCCTTGCCGAGCAGCGACTTGCAGATCAGGCCCACGGAGGCGCCGCTCTTGGCCGCCTCAATCGCGGCACGCAGGCCGGCGCCGCCCGCCCCGATGATCAGGACGTCGTACGAATGAGTGAGATAAGACATTTCGCAATTGACGGATTGACGGATTGACGGATTGGCCGCGGAAGGCTGATCTCAATTCGTAAATTCGTCAATTCGTAAATTCGTAAATTCATCAAAGGATCCGGGGGTCGCTCCAGATCCCCATCGAGCAGAGACGGACGTAGACGTCCGCGAACGCCACCGAGAACAGGCTCATCCACGCGAAGAGCTGGTGCCGGTAGTTCAGCGCGCTGGAGCACGCATAGGCGCGGTCGCAGAACGGATGCTTCGAGACTTC
>MEKU01000101.1:22013-22210 GCA_001767195.1 Acidobacteria bacterium RIFCSPLOWO2_02_FULL_67_21 | reverse complement strand
CCCGCCACATGCCGCATCACATGGCAGCCGAGCGTGTAGCAGCTCAGCAGCACGACGTTCGCGGTCAGGAGCAGCGTGCCCAGACCGATGCCGAACTCCCTCGCGCCGGTGGCCGGGTTGGTGAACCAGAGCGCCAGCCACACGTCGTACGAGAGGATGAACATGAACAGCACGGCAATCCACATGAAGTACCGGTG
>MEKU01000101.1:8488-21836 GCA_001767195.1 Acidobacteria bacterium RIFCSPLOWO2_02_FULL_67_21 | reverse complement strand
CACCCCTGCCGGAATCCAGCCCGGCCTGGGACCGAACCACGCGTGCGGCGAATCGCCGAAGAGCTCGGGGGAGTAGAACGGGGAGAGGTACGGGCCGAAGGTGTAGTGGGCGTTCTGGAACGCCGCCCAGGTCGCGTAGATCACGAACAGCGACAGGCCGACGAAGATCGCCAGCGGGGTCGCCCACCACACGTCGCGCCGGTGGGTCGACCCAAAGCCCCGCGGCGCGATAGTTACGGGTACGACTTCCATCGGTCCGTCAGCGCTTCGGCGGGTCGATCTTGATCTGCTGAAGCGCCTCGCTGGTGGACGCCAGTGCGGTGTCGCCGGCGGGATACTTCGAGCCGTTCAGGATGTGGGCCACGAGGTCCGCCGCCTGCTCGGGCTTGAGCGATCCCGGGTCGAGCGCCGGCATCGTCATGCCGATCTTGTCGAACAGCTCGCCGAGCGCGCGCCCCTGCCAGTTCATCATGAACCCGTCGCCGGCCAGGCCGGGCATGATGTCGTTGCCCTTCATGTCTTCGCCGTGGCAGGCCGCGCACTGCTCCTTGTAGAGCGCCGCGCCGCGCGTGGCCTGTTCCGCGGTAAACACACCCTCGTTGATCGACTTGGCCTGGGCCTGCGCCATCTGCAGCCCGGCGATCGCCACCAGCGTGGCACACGTCCCTAGCAGAATCGTTCGTTTCATATGTCCTCGGTAGCTCTAGTGTATCCCTATTTGCGCTTTGGTTTGTAGACGTGCGTGCTCTGCCCGAAGAACACTTCGGCGCTCTCCATCAGCGATTCCGACAGCGTTGGATGGGGATGAATCGTCAGCTTCACGTCCTCGGCCGTCGCGCCCATCTCGACGGCCAGCACGCCCTCGGCAATCAGCTCCCCGGCGCCGGATCCGGCGATGCCGACGCCAAGCACGCGCCCGTCCTTCGGATCGAATACGAGCTTGGTCAGCCCCTCGGGTCGATCGACCGTGATGGCGCGGCTCAACGCGCCCCAGGGAAACTTGGCGACGTCGATCGAAGTACCCTGTTCCATCGCCTGCATCTCAGTCAACCCGCACCACGCGATCTCGGGATCGGTGAACACCACCGCCGGGATCGCCAGCGGCTCGAACACGGCCCGATGACCGGCGATCGCGTCGATGGCCACGCGCGCCTCGTGCGACGCCTTGTGGGCCAGCATCGGCTCGCCGGCGACGTCGCCTATCGCGAAGAGCGTGGGCTCGGCCGTCCGACGCTGGCCGTCCGTCTCGATGAATCCACGCGCGTCAACCTTCACACGGGTCGAGTCGAGGCCGGGGATCTTCGAGTTCGGCCGCCGGCCGACCGCGACGAGCACACGGTCGAAAACCTGCTCCTTCGACGTGACGTCACCTTCCAGCGTCACGCGGATCCCGTTCGCCTCCTCGGACACGCCGACCACCTTCGTGTTGAGCATGATCGCGGCAAAGAGTTGCTCCAGCCGCTTCTGCAGCACCTGCACCAGATCGCGATCCGCGCCAGGCAGCAGGCCCCCCGTCATCTCCACCACCGAGACGCGGCTTCCGAGCGTCGCGTAGACGGTGCCGAGCTCCAGGCCGATGTACCCTCCGCCGACGACCAGCAGCCGCCCGGGAACGTCCGGCAGCTCCAGCGCGGTCGTCGAATCGAGCATCCGCGGGCTGGCGAGCGCAAGGGACGGGACGCGCGTCGGATGGGACCCTGTCGCGAGCACGCAGTGCTCGAACTGGACCTCGGTGTCGCCGCCGCTGCCGGCCACGACCATGGACCTGGGGCCGGTCAGCGTCGCCCGTCCCTGCAGGTACTTCACCTTGCGAAGCCGCGCCACCTGGCCGACGCCCCCCGTCAGCTTGTCGACGACGCCCTGCTTGTAGGCGCGCAGCCGGCCGACGTCGATGGCGGGATCGCCGAAGGTGACGCCCCAGGCGGCAGCATGCCGCGCCTCGTCAACGACCTTCGCGACGTGCAGCAGCGCCTTGGACGGAATGCACCCGCGGTAGAGGCAGACCCCGCCGGGATTCTTCTCCTCGTCGATGAGCGCCACCTGCATCCCGAGGTCGGCTGCATAGAAGGCCGCCGCGTAGCCGCCCGGCCCGGCGCCGAGCACGGCCAGCTGAGTCGTCTCGCGCGCCATCAGCCGAGGAGCGAGAGAAGAAACGGCTGCTCCACCGCCTCGACGACCCAGCGCAGGAAGCGCATGGCATCGGCGCCGTCGATCACGCGGTGATCGTAGGAGAGCGAGAGCGGGAGGAGCTGGCGGGGCTCGAACGCGCCTGCAGGCGGACCTGCCGCCGTCGCGCCTTCGGCGCTTTGGCGAGCCTCGCCGGAGCCTTGGCGGAGGCGGGAAGGTCCGCCTCTACTGGAGCCCGGGTTCCACACGGGCTCGATGATGCCGCGCGAGACGCCCAGGATCGCCACTTCCGGCCAGTTCACGATCGGCGTGAAGTACGTGCCGCCGATGCCGCCGAGATTGGAGATGGTGATCCCGCCCCCGCTCATCTCCTCCAGCGTCAGCTTGCGGTCGCGCGCCTTCTGGGCGAGCTCGTGCACCTCGACGGCAATGCGCGTGAGGTTCTTCCGGTCGGCGTTCCGGATCACCGGCACGAGCAGGCCGCGATCCGTGTCGACCGCGACGCCGACGTTGACGTACTTCTTGTAGACGATGGTGTCGTTCTCGAGGTCGAGCGATGCGTTGAACTGCGGGAACTGCTTCACGGCGGTGGCGAGCACCCTGACCAGCATGGCGGTGACGGTGAGATCGCCGCCTGCCTGCCGCACCTGCTCGCGGTACTTCCGGCGCAGCTCCTCCATCGACGTGATGTCGGCCTTGTCGCACTGCGTGACGTGCGGAACGGCGCTCCAGGCGTGGCTCAGACGGGTCGAGGTCGTCCGCCGGATGTTGCTCATCGGCTGCCGCTCGACCGGGCCCCACTTCTCGAAGTCCGGCAGCGGCACCGCCGGTGCGCCGGCCGGCCCCGTGCGGGCGCCGGCGCCGCTCAACATCCGCCGCGCGTGCTCCTTGACGTCGTCTTCCGAAATCCGGCCGTGGAGCCCGCCGCCCTCGACCTCGCTGACATCGACGCCAATCTCGCGCGCCAGCCGCCGCACGCCCGGCGCCGCCGGCGCGGCAGGGCCCCGCTCCACGCGCGGCGCAGGCGTCGCCGTTCTGGGCGCCTCCTGCGGCCGCGGGGCCGCCGCTTCCGCCCGCGCCGGGCGCGGCATCGTCAGCACCTTCTGCTCCGCCTTCGGCCCTCCTTCGCTACGCTTCGGCGAGGTCTCGCCGGAGCCTTCGTCGGAGGCGGACGCTTGGGATTTGGGATTTGGGGATTGGGATGTGACAGCGTCCGGTTCGCCGCCGCCGGCACCGGTCTCATCCACCGTCAGAATGACGGCGCCGACATTGACCTTGTCGCCCGGCTTGACGCGGATCTCTTTCACCACCCCGGCGACCGACGAAGGCACTTCGATGGTCGCCTTGTCGGTCTCGAGCTCGACGACCGGCTGATCCTTGGCGATCGTGTCACCCACGTTGACCATGACGCGCAGCACGTCACCGCCGGCGACGTTCTCACCCAGTTCAGGAATCTTGAACTCCGTCACGTTTCAGCTCCGAATGCAGTTCATAGCCACGGGCCACCGAGACACCGAGACACCGAGACACCGAGACACCGAGAAAGGTTGGCTCTGTGCCTCTGTGGGTCGTCTGGGTGAAGATCGCCACGAGGTCTCACGAGATTGCCGGATTCGGCTTGTCGGGATTGATGCCGAGGTCCTTGATCGCCTTCCCGACCACGGCCGCATCGATGGCGCCCTCGCGCGCCAGCTCGCTGAGCGCCGCCAGCACGATGAAGCGCGCGTCGACCTCGAAGAAGTCGCGCAGCGACGCGCGGTTCTCGCTCCGGCCGAACCCGTCGGTGCCGAGGGAGACCAGCCGCCGCGGCAGCCACCGATCGATGGTGTCGGGCAGCGCCTTGACGTAGTCGGAGGCGGCGACCATCACGCCCGTCGCGTCGCCCAGGCACTGCGCGACGTACGGCACGCGCGGCTTCTCGCCAGGGTGCAGGCGGTTCCACCGCTCGGCCGCGTGGCCGTCGCGGTAGAGCTCCTGGTAGCTGGTGACGCTCCAGACGTCGGCCGCGACGTTGTAGCCGGCGAGCATCTGCTGCGCCCTGAGCGCCTCGTTCAGGATGGCGCCGCTGCCGAGCAGATGCGCGCGCGGCTGCCCGTGGGCGGACTCGGCGCCGCGCAGCCGGTACAGGCCCTTGAGGATGCCCTCGCGCGCGCCCTCGGGCATCGACAGCATCTCGTACTGCTCGTTCATCAGCGTGATGTAGTAGAAGACGCTCTCGCCGTCCTTGTACATCCGCCGCAGGCCGTCTTCGATGATCACGGCAATCTCGAAGGCAAACGCCGGGTCGTACGAGAGCAGCGTCGGCACCGCGAGCGAGAGCAGGTGGCTGTGGCCGTCCTGGTGCTGCAGCCCCTCGCCCGCCAGCGTCGTCCGGCCCGCGGTGCCCCCGAGCAGAAAGCCGCGGGTCCGCGAGTCGGCGGCGGCCCACACGAGATCGCCCACCCGCTGCATCCCGAACATCGAGTAGTAGATGAAGAACGGGATCGTGTTGATCCCGTGGGTCGCGTAGGCGGTGCCGGCCGCAATGAACGAGGAGATCGATCCGGCTTCGGTGATCCCTTCCTCGAGAATCTGCCCGTCCGTGGCTTCCTTGTAGTACAGCAGGGTGTCCATGTCGACCGGCTCGTACAGCTGGCCGACGTGCGAGTAGATGCCGACCTGCCGGAAAAGCGCCTCCATGCCGAAGGTCCGCGCCTCGTCCGGCACGATCGGCACGACCAGCTCGCCGAGCTCCTTGTCCCGCAGCAGCTTGGCGAGCATCCGGACAAACGCCATGGTGGTCGACGCCTTGCGGCCCTCGCTGCCCTTGTGGAACTCGGCGAACAGATCCGGGAGCGTGTCGGTCTTCAGCGGCTCCACCTGGACGAGGCGCTGGGGCACGAATCCCCCCAGCTGCTTGCGGCGCTCGCGGAGGTAGGTCATCTCCGGGCTGTTGTCCGGCGGCCGGTAGAACGGCGCTTTGGCCACGTCCTCGTCGCCAATCGGCACGCCAAACCGCGTGCGGAACGCACGCAGCTCGTCCTCGTTCATCTTCTTCTGCTGGTGGGTGATGTTCTTGCCTTCGCCCGCCTCGCCGATGCCGTAGCCCTTGATGGTGCGCGCGAGGATCACCGTCGGCTGGCCGGCGTGCTCGACAGCCGCCTTGTAGGCCGCGTAGACCTTGATCGGATCGTGGCCGCCGAGCGTGAGCTTCTTCAGCTGCTCGTCCGAGAGGTGCTTCACCATCTCCAGCAGCCGCGGGTCCACGCCCCAGAAGTGCTGCCGGACGTAGGCGCCCGTTTCGACGGCGTACTTCTGGTATTCGCCGTCGACCACCTCGCCCATCCGCTTGACCAGCAGGCCGTCCTGATCCTTCTCGAGCAGCGCGTCCCACTCGCTGCCCCAGATCACCTTGAGGACGTTCCAGCCGGCGCCGCGGAAGATCGCCTCCAGCTCCTGGATGATCTGTCCGTTGCCGCGAACGGGGCCATCCAGCCGCTGCAGGTTGCAGTTGATCGCGAAGATCAGGTTGTCGAGCTTTTCGCGGGACGCCAGGGTGATGGCCCCGAGCGATTCCGGCTCGTCGGTCTCGCCGTCGCCGACAAACGCCCAGACCTTCGAGTTCGACCGCTTCTTCAGGCCGCGGTCTTCCAGGTACCGCATGAAACGCGCCTGGTAGATCGCGCAGATCGGCCCCAGGCCCATCGAGACCGTCGGGAACTCCCAGAAATCGGGCATCAACCACGGGTGCGGGTACGACGAGAGCCCGCCGCCGGCCTTCAGCTCGCGGCGGAAGTTCTCCAGCCGGTCGGCGCCGAGACGCCCCTCGACGAACGCCCGCGCGTAGATGCCGGGGGCGGCGTGGCCCTGGAAGTAGATGATGTCGCCGTCGTGATCGTCGCCCTTGCCCTTGAAGAAATGATTGAAGCCGACTTCGTAGAGGGTGGCGGCCGACGCGAACGTTGAGATATGCCCGCCGATCCCCTCCTCGATCTTGTTGGCTTTGACGACCATCGCCAGCGCGTTCCACCGGACCAGGCTCTTGATCCGCCGCTCGATCTCGCGGCTTCCGGGAAACGGGGGCTGCTCCGGCGCGGAAATGGTGTTGACGTAGGGAGTATTGGCGGTGAACGGGAGCTTGACGCCGCTGCGCCGGGCATGATCGCCGAGATATCGGAGCAGCGTCGAGACCCGGGCCGGTCCGCCGGACTGAAGCACGTAATCGAGCGACTCGATCCACTCCCGGGCTTCCAGCGCTTCGAGCTCGGCCGCGTCTTTCGGTGCTGTGCTACGCATGTATCCTCATGATGAGTGCCACCAACTCACTATTTTACTCCGCCCGGGCTCGCGCGCGTTCAGGCTGAGGTGGTTGACTGCGAGCGGTGCCCGCGTCTGCGGACGTACTGCCTGCGCGTGGCACGGGAGAAGAAGCGCGCGCACCGCGACGACACCTACTGGGGCCGTCCGGTTCCCGGCTTCGGCGATCCCGAAGCACGGCTGCTGCTGGTTGGGCTGGCGCCCGCCGCGCACGGCGCAAATCGGACGGGCCGTCCATTCACGGGCGACGGGTCAGGCGACTTCCTGATGTCGGCGCTGCATCGGACCGGCTTCGCCAATCTCGCCACGTCGCGCGACCCTGCGGATGGGCTTCGGCTCACCGACGCCTACATCCTGTCGGCGGTCCGGTGCGCGCCGCCCGACAACAAGCCGCTGCCCGAGGAGATCACCCGCTGTCTGGATCATCTGGAGGCCGAGATCGCCGAGCTCCCGCGCATCCGCGTCGTGGTCGCGCTCGGCAAGATCGGCTTCGATGCGTGGCTCCAGCTGCTCCGCCGCCGCGGCGTCCGCCTCACCCCCCGCCCGCCGTTCGGCCACGGCGTGGCCGTGGAGTTCAATCGTAGGGCGGGTTCCGCGGTACGTGGGGCGGGTCCTGCGGCGAGGTCCGATCGCATCGAGCCGCAGACCCGCCATCCGCTGTTAATCGGCTGTTACCACCCGAGCCGCCAGAACACGAACACCGGCACGCTCACGCCCGCGATGATGGAGGCGGTCTTCAGGAAGGCGAAGCGCCTTCTGCGCTGAGCACGCGCCGAAGCGTCCGCGCGTCGACATTCCCGCCGCTCATCACGCAGACGATTTTCCGGCCGGCCACCCGGGCAGCGCACTTGCGCGCAGCCGCCAGCGCTGCAGCTCCGGCCCCCTCGGCCAGGTTGTGCGTGAGCCGCAGCGCGGCGCGCATCCCCTCTTCGATCTCCGGCTCTTCCAGCGTCACCACATCGTCCAGCTGCGTCTTGAGAATGCCGAACGTCAGGTCGTAGGTGGACCGCGTCGCCACGCCTTCGGCAAACGTGGCCGCCCGCCCGGTCACGACGCGCGAGGGTCCCCGCCATGACCTGGCGAACGCATCGGCGCCGGCCGCCTGCACGCCGATGACCCGGGCACCAGCGCCAAGCCCGCTGCGCACGATGCAGCACCCGGAGGCACCACTCCCGCCGCCGATCGGGACAAAGACGTAGTCGGCGTCCGGCAGAGCGGCAAACATTTCGAGCGCGTATGTGCCGACCCCCGCGATGAGGTGCGGCTCGTTGGCCGAATGCACGTACCGCCATCCTTCGCGCGGCGCCATCTCCTCGACGCGCTCCCGCGCCTCGTCGAAATCGCGTCCGTGCTCCACGACCGCGGCGCCGAGCGCCCGGATGGCCGCCACCTTGTCGGGGTTGCTGCCGACCGGCACGAAGATGCGGCAGGGGACACCGCAGGCGCGGCAGGCGAACGCAATCGACTGGCCGTGGTTGCCGGTGCTCGCGCTCGCGACGCCGCGACGGCGCTCGTCGGCGGTCAGCTGCGAGACGAGATTCAACCCGCCCCGAATCTTGAAGGCGCCCGTGGGAAGGTGGTTTTCGTGCTTCACCCAGGCCTCGCACCCCAGCCACTCGCCGAGAAGCGGATGCCGGAGGAGCGGCGTCGCCTGGAGGTGCCCGTACACGCGCGGTCGCGCGTCGCGGACATCCTGTAATGTCGGCGTCTGCATCGTTACAACTCCCGCGCCATCACCGCGTCGCGCACTCGGACCGCGAGGTCCGGCCGGTTGCTGATGAGACCGTCGACGCCCCAGCCCAGCAGCCTCTCCATGTCGGCCTCCTCGTCCACGGTCCAGACCTGGACCTGCAGTCCGGAGCCGTGAGCGCCCCGGATGAATCGAGGCGAGACGATGCGGTGGCCGTTCGAGACCTCGGGCACCTGGTACCCGCCGTGGGCGGCGCGCCGCACCGGCCACCGGACCCACGTCCGATAGACGGCCATCCGGACCTCGGCATGGCACGCGCTCGACGCCATCTCCGGGAGCGCCGCCCGCGCGGCGGCGACGCAGCGCGACCCGTATCCGGCGGCGCACACGCGGCCGGCGGCGCCGGCGCGGCGGACCTCCCGGGCGACGGCGTCGCCCATCGCCGCCGTGTCCACCTTCATCTCCACGATGACCGGGATGCCCGGGTACCGGCGCAGCACATCGGCGAGCGCCGGAATCCCGACGCCCTGGCTGCGAAACGGGTACACCCCACGATCGGCAAACCGGCAGCCGGCATCCACGCGGGCCAGCTCGGCCGCCGTGCGCGCCGCGAGTGGCCCGCGCTCCGACGTCGTGCGGTCGAGCGTGGGGTCGTGATGCACGACGGGCACGCCGTCGGCCGAGAGGTGCACGTCGAGCTCGAGGCCGTCGGCGCCGGCCGCCAGCCCGAGATCGAACGCGGCCAGCGTGTTTTCGGGGCCGAGCGCGCATCCGCCGCGGTGCGCGAACACCGCAGGTCGGCGCACGTTGAAGAATCCCACGTGCGCTAGGGTAGCCGGGGTGCCGGCGTGCGGGGTAGCGGGGTGACGTAGAATCCAGAGATGGCGAATCAGGAGGCCGTGAAGACGCTTGGCGAGCTGCGGCGCGCCGTCGAGCGCGGCGAGGTGCCGCATCGCACCGTGCACGAGGAGGTGCGCCAGAATCTGATCGGCAAGCTGCGCGCGCGCGAGCCCCTGTTTCCGGGCATTGTCGGATATGACGACACGGTGGTGCCGCAGCTCGTCAACGCGCTGCTCTCGCGCCACAACTTCATCCTGCTCGGGCTGCGCGGCCAGGCCAAGACGCGGCTGCTCCGCGCGCTGGTCACGCTCCTGGACGATGGGCTGCCGGTGGTCGCCGGCTGCGAGATCAATGACGACCCGCTCGCGCCCATCTGCGCGGCATGCCGGGCCCGGGCGGCCGCCGAGGGCGATCGGACGCCGATCGCCTGGCTGCCGCGCGACGCGCGCTACGTCGAGAAGCTCGCGACGCCCGACGTCACCATCGCCGACATGGTCGGCGACATCGACCCGATCAAGGCCGCCAAGTCGGGGCTGCAGCTCTCCAGCGAGCTGACGATGCACTACGGCCTGCTGCCGCGGGCGAACCGCGGCATCTTCGCCATCAACGAGCTGCCCGATCTCGCGGGCAAGATCCAGGTGGGACTGTTCAACATCCTGCAGGAAGGCGACGTCCAGATTAAGGGCTTTCCGGTCCGGCTGCCGCTCGACGTGCTGATGGCGTTCACGGCCAATCCGGAGGACTACACCGCCCGCGGCAAGATCATCACGCCGCTCAAGGACCGTATCGGGTCGGAGATCCGCACGCACTATCCGGCGGGCCGCTCCGAGGGGATGAAGATTACCGCCCAGGAGGCGTGGCTCGACCGGGACGGGTCCGCCGTGCGGGTCGAGATGCCGGCCTTCGTGTCGGAGGTGGTGGAGGAAATCGCATTTCAGGCGCGGCAGGATCGCCGGATCGACAAGCGGTCGGGCGTCAGCCAGCGGCTGCCGATTTCGGTCAGCGAGAACGTGGTGTCCAATGCCGAGCGGCGCGCGCTCGTCAGCGGCGAACCGGCCGCGGTCCCGCGCGTGACCGACGTGTACGCGGCGCTGCCGTCGATGACCGGCAAGTTCGAGCTGGAATACGAGGGCGAGCTCAAGGGCGCGGAAACGATCGCGCGCGAGCTGGTCCGCGCCGCCGTCGCGACCGTGGCGGACGGGTATCTGTCGCACCTCGAGACGCGTCAGATCGTCGAGTGGTTCGACCTGGGCGGCAGCCTGCAGCTCTCGGACTCCACGAGCGCCGCCGAGCTGCTCGAGCGCACCCGGGAGGTCCAGGGGCTCGTGGAGCTGGCGCAGGCCGCGGGGGTGCCGCCGGACGCCGCGGCGCCGCTCCTGGCCGCCGGCGTCGACTTCGTGCTCGAAGGCCTCTACGCGCTCAAGAAGATCAGCCGCAGCGAGGAGCGCGGCTATCACGCGAGCGAACCGGCCGTGCGGCGGCCCGTGCCGCGGGAAGCCGCCCTCAGCGCCGACATGCCGATGCCGTCGGGCGGGGGAAAGAAGAAGTACTACAACTAGGTGGTAGGCGGTAGCTGGTAGCCATGGCCCAACCGCTAACTCCCGGCTACCACCTACCGGCTACCAGCGACTACCTGTGAAATATCGCTACACCAAGTACACCGGCGACCTGCTCGACGAGATCGATCTGGAGGATCTGGTCTCCCGTCTGTCCGATCTCTTCCTCTCGAGCGGCTTCAGCAACCCCTGGGGCGATCCGTCGGCCAGCGACGAGGACCGGACGATGCAGGCGCTGCACGATGCCATCCTCGAGGCGCTGTTCAGCGGCGGCGTGCTGTCGGACGAGGCGCTGCAGCGGCTGCTCGGCGAGCCGGCCGACGGCGATCAGGAGGCGGCCCGCCAGCAGATCGAGGATCTGATCCAGCAGATCATCGAGCGCATGATGGAGCGCGGGTTCGTGACCTCCGCGCCCGACCTGAACGAGGAGCGCCAGTGGCGCGAGGGGGCCGGGGCCGGGCAGGGGGAAGACAGCGGGCGGGTCACCTTCGAGGTGACCGACAAGGCGCTCGACTTCCTCGGCTATCGCGCGCTGCGCGATCTGCTCGGCTCGATCGGCCGCAGCAGCGCGGGACGCCACGACACGCGCCATCTCGCCACCGGCGTCGAGGCTGTGGCGGCGCCGAAGCCGTACGAGTTCGGCGACACCATGAACCTCGACCCGAGCAGCACGATCCTCAACGCGGTTCGGCGTTTAACGGGGTCGGGAGTCATTTTGGGAGGACACTCCGACCCCTTCACCATCGATGTCGACTATCCCGACCTCATGGTGGCCCAGAGCGAGTATCAGAGCTCGTGCGCCACCGTCATCATGCTCGACTGCAGCCACAGCATGATTCTGTACGGGGAGGACCGCTTCACCCCGGCGAAGCGGGTCGCGCTCGCCCTGGCGCATCTGATTCGCACGCAGTATCCCGGCGACTCGCTCCACGCGGTCCTCTTCCACGACTCGGCCGAAGAGATTCCGCTCAAGCAACTCGGGCGCGTGCGGGTCGGCCCGTACTATACGAACACGCGGGAAGGGCTCCGTCTGGCGCGGCGGATCCTCGAGCGACAGAAGAAGGACATGCGGCAGATCGTGATGGTGACCGACGGCAAGCCCTCGGCGCTCACTCGCGCGGACGGACAGATCTACAAGAACGCGTTCGGGCTCGATCCGTACATCGTGGCGGAGACCTTCGCAGAGGTGAACGCCTGCCAGAAGGCGGGCATCATGATCAACACCTTCATGCTGGCGCGCGATCCGGATCTGGTGGCGTTCGTCCGCCGCGTGGCGGCGATCTGCCGCGGGAAGGCGTACTTCACGACGCCCTACACGCTCGGGCAGTACGTCCTGATGGACTACATGAACAGGAAGACCAAGACGATCCACTGATGCTGCCGTCCACCATCCCGATCTTCCCGCTGCCCAACGTGGTCCTCTTTCCCAATGTCTTTCTGCCGCTGCACATCTTCGAGCCGCGGTACCGGGCGATGGTGAAGGACGCGCTCGCGGAGGATCGGATTGTCGGGATGGTGCTGCTGCAGCCCGGCTACGAGGCTGAATACGAGGGCCGGCCGCCGGTCTTCTCCGTCGGCTGCGCCGGGGTCATCACCCACGCCGAGCCCCTGGACGAGGATCGCTTCAATATCGTGGTGCGCGGCCTGGTGCGGTTCCGCATCACCGGAGAGGACGGGAGCAGGCCGTATCGCCTCGCCCACGTCGACTCGCTCCCCGAGATCGTGCCCGAGGACCACCGCGCCGAGCTTCGCCGGCACCGGACCCGGCTCGAGGCGCTGCTGGCGGCGGCGATCGAGCGTGCGGGCTCGGAGCCGCGGTTCCCCCCCGCGGTGCCGGACGAGGATCTCGTCAACGCGCTGGCGCAGTACCTCGAGCTCGAGCCGCTCGAGCGCCAGGCGCTCCTCGAGCGCGACGGCGTCCTCGCCCGCTGCCGCGGCCTCATCGAGCTGCTCGAAATGAACACGCTCGTGCCGCGCGTCGCGTGGAAAGAGCGATCGGTGCATTGAGCCCGCCCCGCGGCTGGGCCGCCGGGCGTAGAATGGGCCGGAATGAGAGGCGACGTATGACCAGACGACTGACCACGTGCGCGGCGCTCCTGTTCCTGGCCCTCACGACCTCCGGCCTGCACGCGCAGCAGGAGGCGCGCGCGATCCTCCAGGCGGCCTCGGCTGCCATGGGGGCCTCGACGCTCAATTCCATTCAATATTCGGGAAGCGGATGGAATGCGGCCGTCGGCCAGAGCTTCAGCCCGAACGACGACTGGCCGCGCTTTGACGTCACCGCCTATACGCGAGTACTGGATTACGGGTCGGGCTCCTCGAGAGAAGAGCTCACGCGCCGGCAGGGCAGCTATCCCGCCCGAGGGGGCGGGGGCACGCCGCTCCAGGGCGAGCAGCAGCAGCGGTTCTTCGTCAGCGGCGAGTACGCCTGGAACCTGCAGGGAGGCAACCCGGCGCCTGCGCCCGGAGCCGCGGAGGTGCGCCAGCTCGACATCTGGCTGTCGCCCCATGGATTCCTGAAAGCGGCAACCGCCGCGTCAGATGCGACGGCGGTCCCGTTGATGCTCGAGGGGCAGCCCGTGACGATCGTGTCGTTCACGCGAGGCCGCGTCCGCATCAACGGCACCATCAACGCACAGAATCTCGTCGAGCGCGTCCAGACCTGGGTGCCGAACCCCGTGTTCGGTGACATGGTGTACGAGCACCGCTACACGGAGTACCAGCCGTTCGGCGGCATCCGCTTCCCCACCGTGCTGCACTCACATCAAGGCGACCCGCGGCTGAATCCAGGGCACAACTCGATGGAAATCAAGGTGACGGCCGTTCAGCCGAACGTCGC
>MEKU01000101.1:0-8477 GCA_001767195.1 Acidobacteria bacterium RIFCSPLOWO2_02_FULL_67_21 | reverse complement strand
CCGCCGTACCTCGTCAACACCCACCACCATTTCGATCATTCGGGCGGGCTGCGCACGTACGTGGCCGAGAGCGCCACGCTGATCACGCATCAGCAGAACCGATCGTTCTATGAGGACGTGCTGTTGTATCCGGCCCCCCGTGCCGTGGGGCCAGACCGCCTGTCGAGATTGTACCCGTGGTTTGCCGGCAACCGCGTCCCGGCGATCGAGGCGGTCAATCAGAGGTACGTCGTGAGCGATGGTGTGCGGACGCTCGACCTCTACCCGGTCCAGGGTCTCGCCCATAACGCCAACATGCTCGTGGCCTATCTGCCAACAGAGCGGATCCTGATCAACGCCGACCTGTACAGTCCCCCAGCCCCCGGAGCGAAGCCGCCAGCCGCCCCGAATGCCAGCATGCTGACGCTGCGCCAGAACATCCAGCGGCTCGGCCTCGACGTCGCGCGGCACGTCGGGATCCATGGAGCCGTCGGCTCGCATCAGGATTTCTTGGCCATCGTGAACCGTGGGGTGTCGAGTAACTGAGCCGGTCGAGGACGCACCCGTCGCCTGATGCGCGCGGCGTCCCGCTGCGCGCGATGTCGTCGTCCTCGTGGCGGGTGCCGCGGCGGTCGCGGCCGGTGATGCCTCGGCCGTTCAAGAAGACGCCGAGCGACCTGGCGAAGCCGGTCTGCCAGTCCTCGTCGTTCATGGGAGTGCCGTCGGGCCTGAACCACGCAATGTCGGCCACGCCGGCGCTCCGCAGCGGCCGGCCCTGGAACCACCGCCGGCGCCTGAAGATGTAGTGCTCGCGGCGGATCGCGATGAGACACCTGGTGAACGCCAGCAGCTCAGAGTCGGCCTGCTCCCAGTCGAACCACGAGATCTCGTTGCCCTGGCAGTAGGCGTTGTTGTTGCCGCGCTGCGTGCGCCCGATCTCGTCGCCGCCGAGCAGCAGCGGCACGCCCTGAGAGAGGAACAGCGTCGCCAGGAAGTTCCGCTGCTGGCGCGCGCGCAGCTTCTTCACCTCCGCATCGTCGGCCGGTCCCTCGGCGCCGCAATTCCAGGAGCGGTTGTGGCTCTCGCCGTCGCGGTTCTCTTCGCCGTTGGCCTCGTTGTGCTTCTCGTTGTACGAAACGAGGTCGGCCAGCGTGAAGCCGTCGTGCGCCGTCACGAAATTGATGCTGGCAAACGGGCGGCGGCCGGTCTCCGCGTAGAGGTCGGAGCTGCCGGTCAGCCGCGAGGCCATTTCCGAGAGCACCGCCGGCTCGCCGCGCCAGTAATCGCGCACCGTGTCGCGGTACCGGCCGTTCCACTCGGACCAGAGCGGCGGAAAATTGCCCACCTGGTAGCCTCCCTCCCCCACGTCCCACGGCTCGGCGATCAGCTTCACCTGACTGATCACCGGGTCCTGCTGGATCACGTCGAAGAACGCCGACAGCCGATCCACCGCGTGGAGCTCCCGCGCGAGCGTCGCCGCGAGGTCGAACCGGAAGCCGTCGACGTGCATGTCGAGCACCCAGTAGCGGAGCGAGTCCATGATGAGCTGGAGCACGTGCGGGTGCCGCACGTTCAGCGTGTTCCCCGTGCCCGTGTAGTCGAAGTAGCGGCGCCGCTCGCCGGCGACCAGGCGGTAGTACGCCGCGTTGTCGATCCCCTTGAACGACAGCGTCGGCCCCAGGTGATTGCCTTCGGCCGTGTGGTTGTAGACGACGTCGAGGATCACCTCGATGCCCGCCGCGTGCAGCGCCTTGACCATGCGCTTGAACTCGACCACCTGCCCGCCAGGATCGCGCCGCGCCGCGTACCCGTGGTGCGGCGCGAGAAACGCGATCGAGTTGTAGCCCCAGTAGTTGCGAAGGCCGCGCCCCATGAGGTGGGCGTCGTGCACGAACTGATGGACCGGCATCAGTTCGACGGCCGTGACGCCAAGCGTCTTCAGGTACTCGATCGACGCCCGATGCGCGAGCCCCGCGTACGTCCCGCGGATCGGCCTCGGGATGTCCCGGCGGCGGGCGGTAAAGCCCTTGACATGGATCTCGTACAGGATCGATCCGTGGAGCGGCGTGCGCGGCGGGCGATCGCGCCCCCAGCTGAAGGCCGGATCGATCACGATGGCGCGGGGCACGTACGGCGCGCTGTCCGCGTCATTGCGGACGTGCTCCTCGCCGGACTGGTACGAAAACACCGCCTGGTGCCACCGGACGTCGCCGTCGATCGCCTTCGCATACGGATCGAGGAGCAGCTTGGCCGGGTTGCAGCGGTGCCCCTCGTCGGGCGACCATGGGCCGTACACCCGAAAGCCGTAGCGCTGCCCCGGGCCGACGCCGGGAACATAGCCATGCCAGCAGAAGGCGGTGACCTCCGGCAGCGCGAGCCGCCTCTCCGCGCCGTCCTCGCCAAACAGGCACAGCTCGACGCGCTCGGCGACTTCGGAGAAGATGGAGAAATTCGTGCCCTCGCCGTCCCACGTGGCGCCGAGCGGGTAGGGATCACCCGGCCAGACATGCATCCTTATTACTATCTACCGCCGAGATGATTCCTCATAGTGCGTCGCCGACGGACGCCGTGTGGCGTGCCGGTCTGGGCGCCTGCCCCGGCGCGGGCGGCGCCGTTCGCTTCCGATTGTGGGCGCCGCGCCGGCAGCAGGTCGAACTGGTGCTGGATCCACGCGGTCCGGAGAGGCGCCGGCAGAGCCTGTCGCGCGGCCCAGAAGGAATGTGGGCCGACGTGCTGGATGATGTGGCGGTCGGAACCCGGTACGCGTACCTGCTGGATGGCGAAGGACCCTATCCTGATCCCGCGTCTCGATTTCAGCCGGACGGCGTGCACGGCCCTTCGATGGTTGTCGATCCGCGCGCATTCGCATGGTCGGACGCCGGCTGGCGCGGTGTGCCACTCGATCGCGCGATTCTGTACGAGCTGCACGTCGGCACTTTTACGGCCGAGGGCACGTTTGCGGCGGCCGCGGCCAAGCTGCCGTACCTTGCCGATCTCGGCGTCACCGTTGTCGAGCTGATGCCGGTGGCCGAGTTCGCCGGATCGCGCAACTGGGGGTACGACGGCGTCAGTCTGTTTGCCCCCTCGCATAGCTACGGCACCCCGGACGATCTGCGCCGACTGGTCGACGAAGCGCATCGGCTCGGTCTCGCCGTGCTGGTCGATGTCGTCTACAACCACTTCGGCCCTGACGGCGCCTACCACGCGCTCTTCAGCCCGTTCTACCTCTCTGCGCTCCACCAGAGCCCGTGGGGAGCGGCCGTCAATCTCGACGGCGAGCAGAGCGGTCCGGTCCGCGCCTTCTTCATCGAGAACGCGCTGCACTGGCTTCATGAATACCGGATGGACGGGCTGCGACTCGATGCGACGCATGGCCTGGCCGACACGTCTCCACGCCACTTCGTCGCCGAGCTCGTCGATTGCGTACGGACATCGGTCACCGGCCGGAAGGTGCTGCTCATTGCCGAAGACGAGCGGAACCTGACGACGATCGTCCGCTCGGCGGCCGAGGAGGGGTGGGGCCTTGACGCGGTGTGGGCGGATGATTTCCACCATCAGGTGCGTGTGCTGACGGCCGGCGATCGCGACGGGTATTACCAGGATTACTCCGGGTCGATCGACGACCTCGCCGCCGCGCTGCGCCGTGGATGGTTTTTCTGCGGGCAGCCCTCCAGCTACACGGGGCGGCCGCGCGGGACCGATCCAGCCGGCGTGCCGCCGGAGCGGATGGTCATCTGCATTCAGAATCACGACCAGGTCGGCAATCGTCCGTTCGGCCGGCGCCTGCACCACCAGATCGATCCGGCCTCCTACCGGGCGGCGAGCGCCCTGCTGCTCTGCGCGCCGGAGACGCCGCTCCTGTTCATGGGACAGGAGTGGGCGGCCAGCAGCCGTTTCTGCTTCTTCACCGATCACCATGCCGACCTCGGACGGCTGGTGACCGAGGGGCGCCGGGCCGAATTCTCCCGCTTCGCCGCCTTTTCAGACGAGGCGCAGCGCGCGCGCATTCCGGATCCGCAGGCGTGGTCGACCTTCGACCGGAGCCGCCTGCGGTGGAGCGAGCAGACACAGGCGGACCACGCCGGCTGCCTCGAGCTGTATCGGGCGCTGCTGCGGTTGCGGCGCCGCGAGCGCGCCCTCCAACCCGGCGGCCGGCTCGAGATGGTCGTCCTCGATGGGTTTGGCCTGGCGCTGGCGCGTCTCCCCGAATCGGGCGACGGGCTGCTGGTGGTTGTCTGCCTCAAGGGATCCGGGACGTACGAGCACGCGCGGTCTGGGCCGGATGTGCCGGGGGCGCGCTGGGAGGTGGTGCTGTCGACCGAGATGCCGGGCTTTCTCTCGTCCACGGAACGCGGACAGGACGGCGGGCCGGAGATCGATGCTGCGGGCAGCCTGGCCATCCGCTTCAGCCGTCCCTCGGCCGTGATCCTGAAACGGCGATGAGCAGAATCTTCTCTTCGGCCGCCCGCCGCGACCCTGGCGTCGCCGGTGAGGGCGTGGTGCAGGCCGATGCGGCGTAGAAGCGGCGTCGCGGACCCGTTGTGGTACAAGCGCGCCATCATCTACGAGCTGCCCGTCAAGTCGTTCTTCGACGCCAACAACGACGGGATCGGCGACTTCGAAGGCCTCGTCCAGAAGCTCGACTACCTCGAGGGCCTGGGGGTGACCTGTCTGTGGCTCCTCCCGTTCTTCCCCTCGCCGCTGCGGGACGACGGGTACGACATCGCCGATTACTGCAACATCCACCCGAGCTACGGAACGCTGGAGGACTTCAAACGGTTTCTGGATGCCGCGCACGAGCGGCACCTGCAGGTGGTGATCGAGCTGGTGCTCAACCACACCTCGGATGCGCACCCGTGGTTTCAGCGCGCGAGAACGGCGCCGCGGGAATCGGTCGAGCGCGGCTACTACGTCTGGAGCGACACCGAGGACAGGTACCGGGAGGCGCGCGTGATCTTCGTCGACAGCGAGCGGTCGAACTGGACGTGGGATCCGGCCGCCGGCGCGTACTACTGGCATCGGTTCTTCCGCCACCAGCCGGATTTGAACTACGACAACCCGGCGGTGCTGCGAGAAGTGCTGCAGGTGATGGACTTCTGGCTAGAGCTGGGCGTCGACGGGTTCCGCCTCGATGCCGTCCCCTACCTCGTGGAGCGCGAGGGAACGAGCTGCGAGAACCTGGACGACACTCACAAGGTGCTGAAGGCGATCCGCCGGCACATCGACGCGCGCTGGCCGAACCGGATGCTGCTCGCCGAGGCGAACCAGTGGCCCGCGGACGTGCGGCCCTACTTCGGCGACGGCGACGAGTGCCACATGGCGTTTCACTTCCCGCTGATGCCGCGCATGTTCATGGGCCTGCACCTCGAAGACCGGCATCCGATCGTCGAGATCCTGGAGCAGACGCCCGCGCTGCCCGACCCGTGCCAGTGGGCGCTCTTCCTGCGCAACCACGACGAGCTCACGCTCGAAATGGTCACCGACGAGGAGCGCGACTATATGTACCTCGCCTACAGCGCGGATCCGCAGGCGCGCCTGAACCTCGGCATTCGCCGGCGCCTGGCGCCGCTCGTGGGCAACAACCGCCGGCGCATCGAGCTGCTCAGCAGCCTGCTCTTCTCGTTTCCGGGCACGCCCATCCTGTACTACGGGGACGAGATCGGCATGGGCGACAACACGCACCTCGGCGACCGCAACGGCGTCAGGACGCCCATGCAGTGGACGAGCGACCGGAACGCGCGGTTCTCGCGCGCGGATCCCGCCCGGCTGTACAGTCCGGTCATCATGGATCCCATCTACGGGTACCAGGCCATCAACGTCGAGGCTCAGGAGCGCGACCCGTCCTCGCTGCTGCAGTGGATGAAGAACCTGATCGGGCTGCGCAAGCTGTTTCCGGCGTTCGGGCTCGGCAGCATGGAACTGCTCCATCCGGCCAACCGCAAGGTGCTCGCCTACGTCCGGCGGCACGGCAGCGATACCATCCTGTGCGTCGCCAACCTGTCACGGTCGGTCCAGGCGGTGGAGCTGGAGCTGGCGGCATTCGCCGGGCTCACGCCCGTCGAGATCCTCGGGTACACCGATCTTCCCGTGATTGGAGAACGTCCGTACTTTCTGACGCTCGGTCCGTATGGCTTCTACTGGTTTGAGCTCCAGCGCCGCGACGGCCACGCCTGAACCGGCCGGCACCGACATCCTCGTCGGCCTGCTGAGCTGCCGGGATGCCGGCACGATCGGCACGGTTGCCCGGGCGGTGCGGGACGGCCTGGCGAACCATTTCGGCACGCTGGCAGCGCGGGTGGTCCTGGCAACCGAGGGATCCGAGGGTGAAACGGCCGGGCGCGTCCGTGAGGCGCTCGCCGGGAGCGATGATCGTTTCGAAATCGCGCCCTGCCGGGCCGGCACCGCGCTCGACATGCCGTATCACGGCATCCCCGGCAAGCCCCACGCCCTGCAGGCCCTGCTGACGCGGGCCCAGGCGCTCGACGCGCGCGCCTGCCTCATCCTGGACGCCGGCGTCTCGACGCTGACGCCCCACTGGATACGCTGGCTGGCCGGGCCGATCTTCGAACACGAGGTCGATCTGGTGTCGCCGTACTACGATCGCCACGCGTACGAAGGCGCCCTGACCAAGGGGATCGTGGCGCCGCTCGTCCGCGCGCTCTACGGCGTGCGTCTCCGGCAGCCCGCCGCAGCGGAGTTCGCCTGCTCGCGGCGCATGGTCGACTGGCTGCTCGAAGAGGACATCTGGGATCGCGAAGGGGCGCCCGTGGGCATCGATCTCTGGCTCACGACGGCAGCGGCGGCCGGCGATTTCCGGCTCGCGGAGGCGTCGCTCGGCGCGCGCGTCTCGGCCGGGCGTGGCGAAGAGGCGCTCGATCTGGCAACCACGCTGGCACAGGTGGTCGGATCGCTCTTTGTGGATCTCGACGCGCGCGTCGAGATCTGGCAGCGCCGCCGCGGATCGGTGGCGGTGCCGCTCTTCGGCGAGCCGCACGGCGGCGGGTCGCTGGAGGCAGCGGCCGTCGATCCCGAACGCCTGATCGAATCGTACCGCCTGGGGTACCGGGAGCTGCGGGATCTCTGGACATGGATCCTGCCGGCCCGCACGATCGTGGATCTGGGGCGCCTTGTGAACGCCCCTGCGGCCGGGTTTCGGCTCGATGACGGGCTCTGGGCACGCGTCGTCTACGACTTTGCCCTCGGCTACCGGCTGCGCGTGCTCGCGCGGGATCACCTGCTGCGCTCGCTGGTACCGCTCTACCTCGGGTGGCTCGCCTCGTTCGTCCTGCAGGTGCGGGGTCTCAGCGGCGCCGCCGTCGACGAGCGGCTCGATCGGCTCGGCGGCGCCTTCGAAGCGGAGAAGTCGTATCTGATTGCGAAGTGGCGATGGCCGGAGCGGCTGCGCACGTAAGAGCTAACCGACGTAGTGCCCGGCTTTAGCCGGGCTGAAGCCCGGCACACGTGATCGGTGGTCGTAGTGCCCGGCTTCAGCCGGGCCGAACGTAAAGGAGAGCAGCATCATGATGCAGGAAGTTGAGCGCGGCCTCAGGCTGGCGGGTACGCGCATCGTCGACAGCGCCGCTGAGTTCGTGCCCGGCGCGGTGGTGCTGCTCGTGGTGCTGCTGGGCTCGCTCGTTGCGGCGGTGAGCGTCCGCTACCTGCTCGTCCGGTCGCTTCGGGGCCTCGACTTCGACCGGCGGCTGGAACCCCTCGGCTTCCCCATCGCCGAGTGGACGCTGTCCCGAAGCCCCGCGCAGCTGGTCGGCTCGCTGGCCTTCTGGACGCTAATGGCCCTCGGACTGCTGCTCGGTCTGACGGCACTCGATGCCGCTCTGCCCTCGCGCTTCGCACTCGCCGTTCTCCAGTACGTGCCGCATCTCGCTGCGGCGCTCGTGATCCTAATCGCGGGCGCCGTGCTGGCGCGCTTTCTGGCGACCGCGGTCTTGATCGGCGCCGTCAACGCCGGCCTCCAGCAGGCACGGCTCCTCAGCTTCGCCGTGAAGTGGCTCGTGCTGATCGTGGCGGCGGCGATGGCGCTGGATCACATCGGCATCGGCCGGACCGTGCTCCTGCTGGCCTTCGGCATTCTGTTCGGCGGCGTCATCCTGGCGGCGGCGCTCGCGGTCGGCCTCGGCGCCAGGGATGCGGTCGGCCGCGCGCTCGAGCGGCAGCTCCGCGCCCCGGCGCACGCCGACAAGCTGGATCACGTGTGAGGCAACGCCTGAGGGATCAGGGGGCAGGGGGGCAGGGATCAGGTCTTCAGCCGCGTGGCGACGGCGGCGGCCTGTTCGGCCCGCGATTCGACGATCACCGAGCTGCGTCGGATTGCGACCACGTTCGTATTGAACCGCGCGGCGATCGACCCTTCCTTGATGCATGTCGGGACGGACCCAGTACACGCGGTGCTTCAATGGGGCCGCGGAATCAGCAGCGTTCCATCTCACGCGCCACCAACATCCCAGGCTTCAATGGGGCCGCGGCTGCGCAGCCGCGGAATC
>MEKU01000100.1:26203-33428 GCA_001767195.1 Acidobacteria bacterium RIFCSPLOWO2_02_FULL_67_21 | reverse complement strand
CAAAGACGGCCGGCATGTTTCGGAGCTACAAGTACCTAGAATCGCCCGATGGCAGCGTACTGCGGTTGATGACGAAGGCCGAGCGTGCCGAACCGAGCCGGAGAAGCGGCCAGGCCGCCGGCCGGCGATCTACTACTACCCGGATCCTATTTCGCAGGATTCCGCCGGCAGCAGCGTTCCAAAGGGCACCGCCATCGAGCTGAAACTCGTCAGCCTGATTCGATCCCGCGTCAAGGAGTGGCGCGCCGCTGGTTATCCCGGCGTAACGGCCACCACACTGGAGCTGCTGAACTACTGGCGGCGGGATGGCCGCGGCTTCCGGTTCTTCTTTGCCCAACTCGAAGCCGTCGAAACGATCATCTTCATCAATGAAGCGCGGCGTGATCTCGCGCAAGGGATCCAAGTTCCGCTGGACGAGCCCAGCGATCAACAAAAGGCCGAGCGTGGGTACAAGGCGTTCCGCCGTTATGCCTGCAAGATGGCCACGGGTTCTGGTAAGACCACCGTTATGGGGATGATCGCCGCATGGAGCATCCTCAACAAGGTTCACGACCGATCGAATGCGCGTTACTCGGACGTTGTCCTGGCGGTCTGCCCGAACGTGACGATTCGCAGCAGGCTGGCTGAGTTGGATCCGCGACTCGGCGACGCCAGCCTCTATCGGAAGGCGGACCTCGTGCCTCCGCACCTCATGCCCGACCTCACACAGGGGCACGTGCTCATCACGAACTGGCACGTGTTCGAGCCTCAAACGTCACAGGCCGGCGGCGTGAGCGGACGCGTCGTGAAAGCTGGCCGCCGCGAAACGGTGCCGGAGATCGTCCACATCGGCCCGAAGACGACGACGGCGCGAGGGCGGAGGTATCTGACGAGCGAGGAGTACAGTCGTCAGGCATCCCTCGGGATGATTGAGGTGATCGACGAGGAGAAAGACAACGACGGCAACGTGAAGTACGCGCGCGTCACGCGCGATCGCTATGTGGAAAGCGACACCAAGCTCGTCAGCCGGATCCTGGGTCGAGAGGTTGGCGGTAAGCAGAACATCCTCGTCCTCAACGATGAGGCGCATCACGCGTACCGCATTCGCAAAGACGAGCCGGACGAGGAAGAAGAGGATCTGCTCGGCGAGGAGGGCGAGGCGGAAGAGTTCTACAAGGAGGCTACCGTTTGGATTGATGGTCTCGATCGCGTTCAGAAGCTTCGAGGCATCAACTTCTGCGTTGACTTGTCGGCGACGCCGTATTTCCTGGGCAGGGTGGGTCGGGAAACGAATCGGCCGTTCCCATGGGTGGTCAGCGACTTCCCGCTCACCGACGCGATCGAGTCAGGCCTGGTGAAGATCCCCCAGCTCGCGGTTCGCGACACCACTGGTGCAGAGATTCCGGGCTACTTCAACATCTGGCGCTGGATTCTTCCACAGCTCACGCCAGCCGAGCGTGGGGGCAAGAAAAGCTCTCCGAAGCCCGAGGCCGTCCTGAAGTGGGCGAACACGCCCATCACGATGTTGGGCGGCTTGTGGGAAGAGTTGCGAGCAGTGTGGGAACAGTCGAAGGACGATCCCCGACCGCCCGTCTTTATCGTCGTTTGTAAGAACACCGCGATTGCGAAGGTGGTCTACGAGTGGCTCGCCGAGAACAAACCGCCGATGGGGATCCCCTCATCCAAGATCGCTGGCTTTCGCAACGCCGACGATCGCCTCAACACGATTCGCGTAGACTCACGAGTCGTGAGCGAGACAGACACCGGACACGCGAAGTCCGACGAGGTCCAGTGGATGCGGTTCACGCTCGACACGGTTGGACGAACCGACTGGCCACGCGATCAGCAGGGGCGGCCCATCTATCCGGAGGGATTCGAGGACCTGGCGACGAAGCGCGGGCGGCCGCTCCATCCGCCGGGACGTGACATCCGCTGCATCGTCTCGGTGGGGATGCTGACAGAAGGCTGGGATTGCAGCACTGTGACGCACATCGTCGGCCTCAGGCCGTTCATGTCGCAGCTGCTCTGCGAGCAGGTCGTTGGTCGAGGACTCCGGCGCCGGACGTACGAGCTCGGCGACAGCGGCTTGATGACCGAAGAAGTCGCGAAGGTCTTCGGCGTGCCGTTCCAGGTGATTCCATTCAAAGCCAATCCGGCCGCAGCACCGAAGCCGACGCAGAAGCGCCACCATGTGCATGCGTTGCCTGGACGCGCTCATTTCGAGATTACCTTTCCGCGTGTCGAAGGCTACCGTCAGGCCATTCGCAATCGCGTCACGGTGGACTGGGCGTCGGTTCCGTCGCTGTTCCTGGATCCGTTCAAGATTCCGCCCGAGGTCGAGGTCAAGGCGTCGCTTCAGACCAATACCGGCCGGCCATCGCTCACGGGTCCGGGAGCGATTCAGCGCGTTGACCTCAACCCATTTCGGTCGGGTCGGCGGATTCAGGAACTTGTCTTCGAAATGGCTGGAGACCTCACTCGCGAATACGTCAAGAACGGGTCGTGCGAAGCGCCCGCTCACGTGCTGTTTCCGCAGCTCGTCCGCATCGTGCAGAAGTACGTCGACGAGAAGGTCACGCCGATCAAGCCGGCGGAACGTCTGGATCTGTTCTTGTCGCCGTACTACGGCTGGGCCATCGAACGTCTGGTCGAGTCCATTCGTCCGGACACTTTGCAGGGCGAAGCGCCGGAGGTTCCGCGCTATGAAACCAGCCGAGGACCTGGTTCCACGGCGGACGTCGACTACTGGACGAGCAAGGACGTTCGTGAAGTGGTCAAAAGCCACGTGAACTATGTCGTCGCCGACACCAGTAAGTGGGAACAGCAGGCTGCCTACATCATCGACACGCACCCGTCCGTCGAGGCGTTCGTGAAGAATGCCGGCATGGGCTTCGCCATCCCGTATATCCACAACGGCCAGGCGCACGACTACGTCCCGGATTTCATCGTCCGACTAAAGGCAGATCCACACACCCATCTCATCGTCGAAACCAAGGGATTCGACGATCTCGCGGAAGTCAAGACCGCGGCGGCGCAGCGCTGGGTTGCGGCGGTGAATGCCGATGGCCGGATGGGGTCCTGGCACTACTCCATCGCAAGGAAAGTCGACGAAGTTCGTCGGACGCTCGACGGTTTTCGCGCACCGCGCAAAGCGATCGAAACCGCTCCGTGATCTTCCGTGATTCCACCCCGGTTCCGCGTGACGATTAGCGGCGCCGTGTAGGTGTTCGAGTGAGGCGCTGAGGGCAGGAGCGACCCCCACCCCGGGTCAGGCCCGGGGTCGCCGAAGGCGCCGCAGAGGGGGGTCGCTCCTGCCCGCTCTCCGTTCGCAGACAGTCGGTGGACCGCGGCGAAGAACGCCGCTCATGATTTCGCGAGCGTCGGGGTCTGGTCATCGACGACAACTGTCGCCGCTCGACGCTCATCGCCCACAGATTCTTGCTGGACGATCGCTCTCGGCCCCAGGCGGACGGCCACGATGGTGCGCGTCCCCACATCGGTGCATCGATACGGCCCCGCTGTCGCCCAGAACGTTTCGCCGATGGTGAAGTCTTCGTGCCGCATGCTGCCGATCGGTGTCTTTCGCATCGGATCCCCGAGCGTCAGCGGGCCGCCAGTTCGCGGGCGTGGGTGATCTCACGGCTGCTAATCGGCCGAACCTGAGAAGCGTCGACCGTCGCCACGGCTGCAGTGTGGCCGTCCAGAGCGGTGAACTCCACCTCGAAGGCCTTGCCATCCTGGTACACATGAACCACTGTTCCCACGTCGCCAATCTCCAAACGTTCCTTGGGCACTGGCGCCGTCAAGACGACTCGGTCGTGTTCTGTGATCATGACGAAGTCTCACTCCTTACCAGGATAGGCCGTCACCAGACGAGGCGCTTCCAGCCCCCGGTCGATGATCCACACGGTCCGCACCATCCGGCTGTGGCTGCTTTCAGTCTGCGACGATACCTGGCCGTCGACAACAAATTTCTCGCCATGGGACGACTCGACGCTTTCGACGACGTCCCCTGTCTGAGCAACCGCGCGCAGCGCATCAATCAGTAACGCCGCGCGGTCGGCCGAGAACCCGGCGTCGTAGTTGTAGCGGTCGTACACCCGCGTGGCGGCCGTTCGCCGTAGGTCGTGCGCGCGGAACTCGAAGCTCAACGCTCTGCACAGCACCGACGCCGCCTTCTTGCCGCGGTGTGCGACCGAACCCGAGCCAGGACGGTTCTCGAACACGAACACTGCACCCTCGCTCGCCGCCTCACGTCGCTAGCACGAGCCGACTACGGCTGCAACGCCATATTGCATAATTACCTAATGAATACAGCTGAATGTGGCACACGCTGCCACGCGGTGGGACGTCCTTAAAACGGCTGAAACCTGCCTTGGGCGCAGGGGGTCGCTGGTTCGAATCCTGTCGCCCCGACCACTTTTCCTCTAGCTTCCCGACCGCTCGACGCGGCCATCCGCGAGCGTCGGCCGCTCCACCTGCTGCCTGACGTGCGCGAGGTACTTGCGCACCGCTTCGCCGGAACGGCGGCTGATGATGGACCGGAGAAACAGGCCCTTCAACCCGGTCATTCCGTCGTTCCGCGACCGCGTGAGCGAGACCAGCCAGAAGCCCCGCCCCGGACGGTCGTCGTCAATCGCAAACCGCAGCTCGAGCGTCGTGTGGAAGTAGTGGCTCGCATACAGCTGCTTGATGGCGATCGCGTACGCGACCGGCTGAGCACCCGGGAGCGGATAGATGACGACATGGTTGACGCGGATCGTCGGCTTGAGGCCGAAGGCGACCACCGACCAGTAGAGGAACTCTTCGGCCCCCTCAGGCCGGCCGTACGGGTAGGTGTCGAGATACGCCATCAGGCCCGGGACGGCAGCGGGGAAGTCGTCGCGGCTTGTCAGCAGCGCGCGGAAGTGCTCGGCCACAGGGAACGGCCCGCTCTCGTCATCGTCGTAATACCCGAGCGCCCCGTTGCCGTTCGCCTGATACGCGCGCGCGAGCGCCACGAGCACTTCGCGGGTGATCTGCGTGGCCTGGCGAGCCGCATCCGGTGAGGTCCAGCGCACTTCGTTGCGGTATCGATCGATCGCCGCCGCCGGGAGCTGCAGGTCGCACGCACCGGGACGGCACGCCGCCAGTGCCTTCACGTCGGCGGCCGGCAGGGTGAGCGAGGCGAGATCCTCGACCTGTGGCGTGCTGCCGAAGTGCCCAATCTGCGGGACGCCGGGGCCCCGCTCGAAGCGCTCGATGTCGCGAAAGCGCTCGAGCAGACGCTCGGGCGGGGCGTCGATGTACACCGCTCCCACGTGCGCGATCTCCTGACGGACGGGCGTCTCGAGCGTTCGAATGACCGCGTGGCCCGCGTCGAGCGCCTGCACTTCAGCCGTGGAGAAGCCCATCTTCTGCCGCAACAAAGCCTGCGCGGACCCGTCCGGCTGCGCTGGCGGAGACGAGGAGGCGATGAGCGCCGTCGCGCCCACTCCCACGATCAGGAGCGCAGGCAGGAACGAGCCCCGGCCCATCGCTGCAGAGAAGGTGCGGTGCCGCCTGGTCATGCGCGCTTCTCCTTGTGTCCCAGGATCAGGTGCACCTCGTGGACGCGGGCGTCATCGACCAGCGGAATGGCGGAGGCGTCGACGGCCAGACCGTCCAGTTGGGCGCTGGCCACCCCCCGGCATCTGCCGCTCGGGTTCGACACGGTGATGTCGTAGCGCGCGCTCCGGAACCGCCACGAGATCTCGTACGCCGGCCATGATGCCGGGATGCACGGGTCCAGCACGAACGTCGCCCCACGCCGCCGCAGCCCCAGGATGCTCTCGATACCTGCACGATACATCCACCCGGCCGATCCCGTGTACCAGCTCCATCCACCGCGGCCGGCGTGCGGAACCGAGGCGAGCACGTCGCCCGCCACGACGTACGGCTCCGTCTTGTACCGCGCCACGTCGGCGGCCGTGCGGGTGTGGTTGACGGGGTTCAGCATGTGAAAGAGCTCGGCCGCCTCGTCGCCATGGCCGAGGCGCGCCATCGCCATGACGAGCCAGGCCGCCGCGTGCGTATACTGGCCGCCGTTTTCCCGGATACCCGGTGGATAGCCCTTGATGTAGCCCGGATCCCGCGTCGTGCGGTCGAAGGGCGGGCTGAGCAGCAGCAGCATCTTCGACCCGCGGACGAGCAGCGACGTCCGCACCGCATCCATCGCGCGCTCGGCGAAGCGGTGCGGCACGGCTCCCGACAGCACCGCCCACGACTGCGAGATCGAATCGATCCGGCACTCGTCGCTCTCCGCCGACCCCAGCGGACTTCCATCGTCGTAATAGCCGCGCCGGTACCACTCGCCGTCCCACGCGCCCGCAAGCGCCACAGCGAGGCGGGACGCCGCTTCCTGGTACTGCGCGGCCCTCGCACGATCGCCGCGCGCCTTGCACAAGGGAATGAAATCCGTGAGCACCGAGTGCAGGAAGAACCCGAGCCAGGTGCTCTGGCCGCGTCCGGCGGCCCCGACGCGGTTCATGCCGTCGTTCCAGTCTCCGGATCCGAAGAGCGGCAGGCCGCGCGAGCCCGCCGTGAGGCCGCGGTCGATCGCCCGGACGCAGTGCTCGAACAGCGTGGCGCGCTCCGCCGAGATGCTCGGCTGCCCGTACGCTTCCTGCTCACCGGGGTCCAGGAGCGGCGCCTGCAGAAAGGCCACCGTCTCGTCCAGCACTGCGGCATCGCCAGAGGTGCGCACGTACTCGGCCGTCGCAAACGGGAGCCACAGGAGGTCGTCGGAACAGCGCGAGCGCAGGCCGTGTCCGGCAGGCTCGTGCCACCAGTGCTGCACGTCCCCCTCGAGAAACTGACGGCCCGCCGCCCGGAGCAGGTGCTCCCGCGCGAGATCGGGCCGCGCAAACGACAGGGCCAGTACGTCCTGCAGCTGGTCGCGGAAGCCGAACGCGCCGCCCGGCTGGTAGTAGCCGGCGCGCGTCCAGAGGCGGCAGCTGATGTCCTGATAGAGCAGCCACCCGTTCATCAGCACGTCAAACGAGTCGTCTGGCGTGTGCACCCGGATCGTGGAGAGCGTGTCGGCCCAGAACGAGTGCACCTTCTGCAGCGCCGCGAGTGCCGCATCAACAGTGCCGTGACGCTCGACGAGGACGCCGGCGTGATGCCGGTCGTCCCCTTCGCCGAGGAGGAAGACCAGCCGCCGGCACTCGCCCGGCTCGAGATCCACGCGGACCTGAAGCCCTGCGCACGGATCCAGACCGGCTCC
>MEKU01000100.1:10653-26194 GCA_001767195.1 Acidobacteria bacterium RIFCSPLOWO2_02_FULL_67_21 | reverse complement strand
GACAGCGACCGGTTGCGTCCGATGAACGCCGTGCGATCGCCGGTCGCCGAGGTGGGAGCATCGCTCGGATGGGAGAACGCGACGCGCTGCGGAAAAGCCGGGTTGTACGGGTTCCTCGCGAACACAGCTCCGGTCACCGTGTCGTATTCGGTGACCACATGGCGCTGGTCGCCGTCACGCGGCGGACCAAGCACCCACTCGGTGTAGGCGTAGACGCTCAGCCGCCGCGGCGTTGGCCCGTCGTTCGTTAACGTCAGGAGCGAGAACTTGACCGGGTCGATCGCATCGACGTACACCGTCAGCTCATGCCGGACGGCCCGCGTCGTCCGCAGGAACTGCGACACGCCGGCGCCATGCCGGACGAGGAAGCGCCCGCTCGACGACGTACGCGGAAGGGGCCCCGGGGTGGCGCACCAGACGTCGCCCGAATGATCGTCCCGGACGTACAGCGCCTCGCCTGTCGGATCGCTGACCGGATCGTTGGCGAACGGCGTGAGGCGATTCTCGCGGCTGTTCTCGGACCAGGTGGACGCCGATCCCGACGCGCTGACGATCGTCCCGAACCGCGGGTTGGCGATGATGTTGGTCCACGGCAGCGGCGTTTCCTGATCGCCCTCCAGGACGATGGCGTATTCGGAGCCCTGTTCGATGAAGCCGCCGGTGCCGTTCGGCCAGGACAGATCGGGGACGGCAACCGGCAGATCCGGCGCCTTCTCCTCAGGCAATCCATCGTCGATTGCGTCGGAGATCAGGGTGGCGGGTGCCGTGTCAACGGGATAGGGACGGTCGAGGTGTGCCCGCAGATCGCCCCGGTCCCCGCCGAGGACGGCCCGTGCCACGGTCTCGAGCAACGTCCCCTCTGCGCGTCCCATCCGGTCCGCCCGGAGCAGATAGGTGCCCCCGGGCCGGTGCTTCCAGGTGCGCCACGGGCCGTCGTCGAGCATCGACGCGAGCTGCGCCTGGACTTCGTCAAGGTACCCGACCGGGTGCTCGTTCAGGACAACCGTGTCGACGCGAAGACCTTTCAGACGCCAGTATTCCTGGGCCTGGAGCGCCTGCCGTACGAGCGCCACGTCTGCGTCGCCCGTGACGCGCACGAGCAGGATCGGCAGGTCTCCCGAGATGCCATGCGGCCACAGGCTGCGCTGTCCCAGCTCGTTGCCGGCGAACGTCTCAGGTCCGGCATGCAGGGACGCGTCTGCGAGCAGCACGCGCGACGCGAGCCGTTCGAAGAGGGCCGCGTCATCTTCCGAGATGCCGAGGTGGCGCCGGTCGCTCTGCGCCTGCGTCAGTGCCAGCGCCAGGGTCCGCGCTGCGGCGCCCGGGTCGCGATACTTCAGCGCCAGCGCTTCCGCCGTGTCGCGGTCGGGCGCGATCCCGGTGGAGAAACAGAGCCGCACGGATCTGCCCGGCGCCAGCCTGATCCGCTGCCGAAGGCTGAAGACGGGATCGAGGACGACCCCTGTGCTTCCCGAAAGTGAGCGGCCGTCCAGGGCTGCGGGATCTTCGATGGTGCGCCCCCGGCCGAGAAACTGCGCGCGGTCGGTCTCCCACTCGGTCTGCCCCTGCATCCGCCCCTCGAGGCTCAGCACGTGCACCGCCCACATGTCGGCCTGGTCGGCGGCGCGCGGCCGCCGGCGGCAGAGCAGGGCGCCGCTGGCCGCATGGTGCTCCGTTTCGAGAAAGAGTTTGCCGAACGCGGGATGGGCAAAGTCGTCGGACGCCGGCGCCAGCACGATCTCCGCGTAGCTCGTCACATCGATCTCGCGGACGCGCACGCCATGGTTCGCGACCGTCAGGCGCCGGATCTCGACATCGTCCTGCGTCGACACGGCGACATCGAGCCGTGTGGCGATATCGCCGTCGGAGCGCCGGAAGATGGCCCGCTCCGGCAGGAACGTGGCCGAATAGTCGTCGGGCTCGCACGGGGTGGGGTGGTACGTCGCAGACCAGACGGCTCCGCTCCGTACGTCACGCATGAGGATGAACTGACTTCCGGGATCACGCGTGGCGTCCCGTCGCGACCTCGTCACGCTCACGCCCCGGCAGAAGCTCGCGCCCCCTCCGGAGTTCGTGACTACGGCCACGTAGTTGCCGTTGGAGAGAAACTGCGCGTGGGGAAAGGCGGTCTGCGCGGTGCGAAACACCCGGACCGGCGACGGAGCCGCCGGCGTGGCGACCCGCAACTCGTCGAGCGGCCGCGGCTCGGTTGTCGGCCGCTGGCGGGGCACGCGCTCCTGCAGCAGCAGCTCGGTCGCCTGCACGGCCGGGTGCAGGTGAAAGCGTTCGACCATCCGGTTGTCGTGCAGCGCGTTGGCCAGCGCGACGAGGGTCATGCCGGCGTGGTGCGCGAAGCAGGCCCGGACGATGACGCCGCCGGGCGTTGCGGTCTCGTCGTCTGCCGCGCCGCGCCTGGTGTAGTCGATGGCCTCGAAGAACCCGTAGTCGCCGAGCAGGCCGGCCGCCGCCAGCCGCCGGAGGTTGTCAGCGCAGCGGACGGGATCGATGGCGGCCGTGAGCGCCGTGGCATACGGCGCGACCACGAGCTCGTCGCCGAGCCCGCGCTTCAACCCGAGGCCGGGAATGCCGAACGCCTTGTACTGATAGTTGCCGTGGCGGTCCACGGCCGCGTACGCCGATTCGGAGAGCCCCCACGGCACGCTGCGATCCGCGCCGTAATCGATCTGGCGCCGGAGCACGGCGCGATACGAGTCATCGAGCAGCGTGTCGGGATAGGCCCTCATGACGAGCAGCGGCATGAGGTACTCGAACATCGTGGCGCTCCACGACAGGAGCACGGGCGCGCCGCGGACGCTGGTGAGCGAACGGCCCAGGTGAAACCAGTGCATTTCCGGCACGTCGCCCTTGGCGATGGCGATGAAGCTCGCCAGCCGCGCCTCTGACGCCAGCAGGTCGTAGTACGACGGATCGAGCCCGCCGTCGTCCTCGGCATGAGGAAGCCGGTACCCGATGGCGAAGAGCCGGCGCTCCTTGTCGTAGAGGGACCGGAAATTCATGCCCTCGAACAGAGCGGCGGCGCGCGCGGCCAGACGCTCGAGCCGCCCCGCATGGTCGCCGGCGTGTCCCGGCTCCGGCGCGCCGCTCGCGAGGTTGCGCAGCCCGCCGGACAGGGTAATCAGCGCGCCCGCGAGGTTTCCGCTGTCGACGGTGGAGACGTACATCGGCGCGAGGGGAGCCAGGGTCTGCGTGTTGTACCAGTTGAGGAAATGTCCGTCGTGCCGCTGCAGCCGCTCCATCGTCCCGATCGTCACGTCGAGCCTGTCGAGGAGCGCGCCGGTATCGATGAGGCCGAAGTCGTGGGCCGCGAGCGTCGCCAGCAGGCCCATCCCGATATTGGTCGGCGACGTGCGATGGGCGATCCGCAGCTCGGCGTCGAATTGCACGTTGTCGGCCGGCAGGCCGTGATCGCCGGCGCCCATGAAGGTGTCGAAGTACCGCCACGTGCGGTGCGCCACCGTCTGCAGAAACTCGCGATCGGCCGCTCCGAGCGCGGTAGGCACGGATGCCGCGGGCCGGCTGAGCACCAGCGCGAAGAGCGGCGCGCCCATCCAGAGGAGGAGGACGGGCAGCGCGACCGGCAGGGCCGCCGGTGAGGCGCCGGCCACGAGGACGGCGCCGGTCGCCGCGATCGCGGGGCTTGCGGGCATGGCCTTCAGGAATCCCCACGCCGTCGGACGCCCCTCCCGCGCGGCGCTCGCCGCGGCGGTTTCCCACTCCAGGCGGCGGCCCCGCGGCATCGCAAGACGGACGATCGTGATGACCACAGCGTGGCCCATCTCATAGGCCTGGTTCGCCATGAATGCGAGCTGGAGCGCCGCGCGTGCGCCCGCCATCGCGAGATCGCCGCCGGTCGCGCGCGCGAACACGCGCCATGGCTCACCGGGCGCCGGCCCGCCGAGCATCTTCACGAGCTGCGCGCACATCGGAAAGGCCAGCGGAGCGAGCGCGAAGGCGGTCCACGCGATCGCACTGCCGGGAAGCACGGTCCAGCCGAGCAGCAGCACCGTGACCCCGATCGGCGCCGCGACGCTGCGCCTCAGGTTGTCGAAGATCTTCCAGCGCGCGATGAACGGCAGACGATTGCGCCGCATGCCGCCCGGGGCGGGGACGAATGGAAACAGCCACCGGAGGATCTGCCAGTCTCCGCGGACCCATCGGTGCTGGCGTCTCGTGTGGGCGAGGACGCTGGAGGGATAGTCGTCCACCAGCTCCACGTCGGTGACGAGCGCCGTTCGGGCGTGGAGCCCTTCGAAGAGGTCGTGGGAGAGCAGCGCGTTCTCCGGGACGCGCCCTTCGAGCGCCGCCGTGAACGCGTCGACGTCGTAGAGCCCTTTGCCGGTGAAGATCCCTTCGCCGAAGAGATCCTGGTAGAGATCCGACACCGCGGTCGTGTACGGATCGACGCCGGTATGGCCGGCATAGGTGCGCGCAAAGAGCGAGCCCCGCGCGCTCGCCATCGTGACGCTGATCCTCGGCTGCAGGATGCCGTATCCCTCCGTGACACGGCCCAGGACCGGGTCGATGCGGGGCTGGTTCAACGGGTGGGCCATGATGCCGAGCAGCGTGCGCGCGGCGTCGCGCGGCAGGCGCGTGTCCGAATCGAGCGTCAGGCAATAGCGCACCGAGGGCAGCATCTCGAGGCCGCCGACCTGTGTGGTGAAGCTGGTGTCGGTGGCGCCCCGGAGCAGCCGGTTGAATTCCTCGATCTTCCCGCGCTTGCGCTCCCATCCAATCCAGGCGCGCTCGCGGGCGTTCCACTGCCGCCGGCGGTGGAAGAGAAAGAAGCGATTCCCGTCATCGGGGCCGAAGCGGGCGTTGAGCGCCTCGATGCCGGCGCGGGCCGATGCCAGGATCGCCGCGTCGGACGGCAGCTCGCAGGCCTCCGCATCGGCGAAGTCGCTGAGAATGGCGAAATGAATGTGTGGATCGGGATTGCCAAGGGCGAGCACCTCGACGTGCTCGAGCAGCGCGGCGACGCCGGGCAGCGTCGTCAGGATCGTGGGCACGACGACCATGCACCGGGCGGTGCCGGGCACGCCATCCGAAAAATCGAGGCGCTGCAGGCGCTTCGGCCGGATCGTGCCGGCGATCAGCCGCTGGACGGCTGCGACGGCCGTCTCGCTCGCCGGAAACGCCAGCAGCAGGAGCGCGACGATCTGCGCCGGCACGGACGCACCGGCGGCGCGAATGTAGAGCAGCGCACCGCCCAGCAGGAGCGCGGTCAGCAGCGCCATCGAGCCGAGGTAGGCGATCGTCGGATGCGCGAGCGCCGCGCGCCGCGCCCAGCCCCGCAGCGAGGGTCGGAAGGCCAGATCGGCTTCGAGATCGTCGCGCCCCCTGCCCACCAGGTGGTAACCGACGTGCGCAGCCCGATCGGCGGCCGACCCGCGCGCGGCCGCCTGCCGGGCGCTCTCGACGGCCTTGAGCGCCACATGGACCTGCCGTTCGCCGCTGCGCCCGGCGAGCTCCTCGACGGCGTGCCGCTGCCGATCGCGGCTGAGAAAGTCCATGCGGGCATAGACGCCGGCCGGATCGCGCCGCAGCACCTGCTCCACGAGACTGACGGCTTCGAAGGCCTGGCGCCAGTCGAGCGTGGTCGCGAGACGGAGGCTCGTCACCACGTTCGCCGTGGAGGCCTGATTGGCCGCCTGCCGCTGGTGTTCCGCGCGCACGGCGTTCTCGGCGGTCGTGTCGTGCGAGACGAGGTGCTGCTCGATGACCGTGCGGATCGGGGAGAGCCGCAGCCCGTACTCCCGGGCGCGGTGGAGCAGCTGCACGACGAAGGCGGGATGCACGACGGGCGGCATCGTCCGGGACGACTGTCGCATGTCGGCGGCCACGCGCAAGACGAAGGCGTCGGCCGCCCGCCGCGCCTCCCGCGCCTCCAGCGTCTCATCGATCAGTCGCCGGAGGTCCTCGATGAGCGCGAGCTTGAGCATGCTCGGCCACGCCCAGAGCTCGCCGATCGTCAACGGCGTCACGCGCTGATAGCTGTTCAGAAACTGCGTGAGCTGCTGGCGATCGAGGCGGCCGTCGCTGTGGCGGATGACCTCCACGGCGATCGCGTAGACACGGGCTTCGCCCGCGTGCCGCCGGGCGGCCAGCCGCGGCAGGTTGCGGAAAAAGCCGGGGGGCAGGTTCGTCCGGATGTCGGTGATTTCCGATGCGACGAGATGAAAGTTGTCGAGCAGCCACTCCGCCGACGCGCCGATGAACTGGCCGTGGCGCACGTCGGCGGCCAGCATTCGGTACGCAGCCCGGAGCCGCTCGGTGTTCTCGATGAACCGCGGAAAGATATTTCGCGCGCGGCGGCCGGCGTCGGTATCCAGCGTAAAGCTGGCGGCGAGCCCGGCTGCGCGCTCCTCGAGGCGCTCGATGCTCAGGAGCGCGTCGCGAAACGGCTGCTCTCGAGGCGGCCGGGCCCGCAGCCGGCGCAGCAGGCGTCTCACACGAGCGGTGGCAACGTGCGATCGATGGAACGGTGACGCGACATCCAGCCCTCCGGTGTGCTTTGGTGAGGGAAAGCCGCGGGCGGCAGGAGCTCAGAAAAGCAGGAATCCTCAGTATACGGGATCGCGCGACACCGACGTGCGATGATGGGTCGCCTGATGGACAGCCTCAAGGAGGTAGGATGGCTCCTGCTCGTCGTGCTCCTGTGCCCGCTTGCGATCGTGGCGATCGGAGCCCCGGTGGCCCTCCTTGTGCGGCTGCTGCTCGAAATCGTCGGTGGGGTGTAAGCGGGTGTGTGTGCGGCTGGGGTTGGGGTGACGCCCCGGGGTCCTTCGGTAACACTTACCATGGCGCGATACGCGGCCTTGTATTTTCGGCCTCGGGAGCGTATCGTACATGGACAACGCTTTCCTGAGTCCTGGCCCGCCGCACCGGCTATCCGGTCAGCCCTCATCAAAGCCCTCTCGAACGGTGGGCTTCCATGTTTCCACAACGCGCGCGCTGGTATTTCGCAGGATCCTGGATGTCGCTTGCGCTGCTCGTGTTCATGGCCGCCGGCACCGGGTCGATGTCGAGCCTGCTGCTGCTGGCGGTGATAGGGGTCGTGCCACCGGCCATCATGGTGCTGATCTGGAAGGATCCGGCGCCGACGATGGCAGAGGTGTTCCTGGCCACGGAGGAGCGCCGTTCATGAACGGGGCATGGGTGGCCGTGGCAGCGGGTGTTGCGGTGGTGATTGTTCTGTTGGTCGTGTCCTGGCTCCGGCGCGTTCAGGACTTCGATCGCGGGACGGTCAGTCACCAATGGATTGCCGAGCAGCGGTTCGGACAAGGGCACGATCCACAGCGTTGACAAGGGGCGACGCCATCGCCTCTGCGCGAACGGCGGTCGTAAGAACAGCACACTAGAGGAACCGATCGATGGCTACGAGGAACGGAACAATCAAACGTCTCACCGACAAGGGCTTCGGCTTCATCGCGACGCCTGAAGGCACCGAGTATTTCTTCCATCAGTCCGCCTGTACGGGCACGCGATTCGACGACCTGCGGGAAGGGCAGACCGTCTCGTTCACGGTCGGCCAGGGTCCGAAAGGTCCGCGCGCCGAGAACGTCAGCCCGCAGTAACCCCACCGCCTCATCGTCCCACGTCTCCGGCGCTGGTCGGCGCCGGCCGGGGAGACCTCCGTGTATTCAGCGTGCAGCGGCGAGGCAGCGCGCGCCGGTCGCTGAGGCCCGATTCGGTCTCATAATTGGCGGCGGAGATCGTCTGTGAGGGCGTACAAGAAGCTCTTTCGGGGGGATGCCGCGCCGACCCTGATGTCGCTGCTTCAGGAGGCGCGGCTTCAGCTCGTCGAGATCGGCGGCCGCGGGTCCGCGTTCTCGGAGCTCGTGTCGCTGGCGCGCGTGGCCGACTACTTCGTCAGCGAACCGGATCGCGTGGAGGCGGAACGCCTCGCCGGGCGCCTGCGCCAGGATGCGCCCTGGCGGTCGGTGACGGTGATGTTCGAGGCGATCGGCGCCCGTTGCGGGACGGCGACGCTCCATGTGACGCACCGGCCCGGCATGAGCTCGCTGCTCGAGCCCGATCCCGCGGTCGCGTCGCGCTTCTGCAAACGGGAGCACTTCGTCGTCGCTGACGCGCGCCGGCAGGCTCAGGACGATCAGGTGGACGATGCCGTGCTGCTGGCGCCCAGCTTTCTCGACCGTCGCACGGTCGAGTGAGCATCGGCGCACGCCGCCGCGCTCACCACGGCGGCAGCGTCATGAAGAGAAATTCTTTGAGATACGGGTCCTCGGAGGCCAGCAGCTCCGAGGCACTCCCTTCGAAGTGGATGCGGCCCTCGTGCAGCACCATGAAATCCGCGCGCTCCGGCGTTCCCGCCTCGAGCGGGACCACCTGCACGTCTCCGCGCGCGCGCACGGCCTCGTGCGTCGCCACGTAGTACGCGTCGCGAATCTGGTGCGTGACGACGATGGACGTGACGCGCTCGAGGTCGCGCAGCTTGACGATCTCGTCGCTCACGGTCGTCGCAATGATCGGATCGAGCCCGGTCGTCGGGTCATCGAGCAGCAGCGTCTGCGGCTTGGCGGCCATGGCGCGGGCGATCGCCACGCGCCGGCGCTGTCCGCCCGACAGCTGCGACGGCATGCGGTCGGCGTATTCACCGAGCCCCATGAAGTCCAGCACCTCCCCGACACGGCGCCCCACCTGATCGGCCGGCATGGCGGTCTCTTCGGAGAGCCGGTACCCGACGTTCTCAGCCACGGTGAGCGAGTCGAAGAGCGCGCTTTCCTGAAACAGCATGCCGATGTCGGCCCGCAGGGACAGCAGATCCTGCTCCGGCATCTCGTCGATCCGCTGATCGTTGACGACGATCCGGCCCGCGTCGGGCCGCAGCAGCCCGAGCGCCAGCTTGAGGATCACCGACTTGCCGGCGCCGCTGGCGCCCAGCAGGATGCGCATGCTGCCACGCGCGACCGCGAAGCTGAGGTCCCGCAGGACGACATGCTCGTTGAAGGCCAGGGAGACGCGGTCGAACTCGACTGCCGGCGGCGCAGCTGGAGTGTCGCGGGCGTGCGCGCCGGGCTCGAACGAGGAGCGTTGGAGGGTGGCGATGTCCTAGGGTACCACCGTCTGCGCCGCGCGGGAGGTCAGTCAGGCGGAGATCGCCAACGCGTGCATCGGGATCGTGAGCGTGAAGATGCTGCCACCGCCCTCCGGACACGACACCGTCAGCGTTCCGCCATGGAGCTCGGCCGTCCGTCGTGCGATCGGCAGCCCCAGTCCGCCCCCTCGGGCTTTGGTCGTGAAAAACGGCTCGAATACCTGTTGACGAAGCTCCGGCGGGATCCCCGGACCGCTGTCGCGGACCTCGAGGACGCACTGCGTGTCCCACTGCGCGACCGTTACGGCGATGCGGCCGCGCCCGCCCATCGCCTGCGCGGCGTTGAGGAGCAGGTTGAGCACGCTGGCCCGTATCAGATCGGCATCCGCCGTCACCGTGAGGTCGGGCCCTTCGACCGTCACTTCGAGGAATTCACCGACCGGGTCACGCTGCAGGGTCGAAATCGCGTCCAGCAACAACGGGCGCACCGGGAACCTGCTCGGCTTCGGCGGCCGCGGTCGAGCGAACACCATCAGATCGTTGATGAGCTCGCCGAGCGCATCGATGCGCGCCACCACGTCGCGCATGACAGGCAGGTCGCGGTCGTCCGGCGTGCGCCGCGACATCATGACCTGCATGGCCCCCTTGATGCCGGCGAGGGGGTTTCGCACTTCGTGCGCGACCACCGCCGCCATCTGGCCCACCCGGGCGAGCGCGGCCAGCTGGGCCAGGCGTTCTTCCGCGGTCTTCCTGGCAGTGATGTCGACGCGGATGGCGATGTACTGGGAGGGCCTGCCGCGTGTGTTCAGCAACGGGACGATGGTCGTGTCGACCCAGTAGCACGCGCCGTCCTTCGCCCGATTGCGGAGCTCGCCGTGCCACACGCGCCCGCCGGCGATCGTGTGCCAGAGGTCGCGCATGACCGCCTTCGAGTGGTAGCCGGAGTTGATAATCCGGTGGTCCTGGCCCAGCAGCTCCTCGCGCGCGTACTTCGAGATCTCGCAGAACTTGTCGTTGACATACGTGATCCGGCCGGTCGCGTCCGTCGTCGCCACAATGGCGGCGTGGTCGAGGGCTCGCTTGATATCGGCCAGCTGCTGGACGTTGGCGGACCACTGTCGCTCGAGGCGCTTGAAGTGCGTGGCGAGGGCCGCCGTGGCCACGAACACCAGCACCATCAGCGGCCGGTTCACGAACACCGACCTCGGCGTCTCCGGGCCCCACCCGGCGACCGCGTCAACGGCGACCAGGAACGTTGCCGCGGTCGCCGCGACGAGCGGGAAAGTCGGCGAGGGGCTCCACAGCCCCATGAGGATGACGAGCACGTACAGGATGCCGACGGCGTGCCCGAGCGGCAGCTGCATGTCGAGGAAGAAGATCGAGGCTGCCGCCAGGACGGCCACGCCGTGCACCGAGGCGGTATGCGGCTGTGCCAACTGCGTCGGTGGTGTCGGGGCAGTCGTCATCCGAATTCGCAGCGCCGAGGGCCGGATGCCGCGCGTCCGCACAGCCAGCAGAGTCCGTACCACTCGGCTGCTGCGCGTGAGATCTGTCGCGCGCCGCACGACGTGATGCCGAAACGCGCGATCGGCATCCGCAAATTTTCGCTGCGGGCGTGAAAAAATTCGCAGTCCGCGACGCGTTGTCGCCGCGAATATCGGCGCAAGCAAGGGAGAAACGCACGTCGCGCTCGGCATCCCGTTTGCTGAACATGTCCGCACACTCGGATCGCCGGGCTGACCCGAGAGCTTCTCCGTGACAGCAGAACGGCTCGTATGACCGTTGTCATAGCGCCCAGCCGCGCGGGGCTTTACCCTCGGGGCCATTGGGTGTGGCGCGCGGGCTTCGCTGTGCCGTTCGACGTCGTCCGCGCCGGAGCGCAACGGCCGGTTTGAGGTGACTCCATGAGAACGAAGCTGTTCGTCGTAGCGATGGGTATGGCCGCTCTGGTCCTGATCACGGCGCCGGCGAGGGCGCACCATTCCTTTGCGGCGGAGTTTGACGTCAACAAGCCGGTCACGTTGATTGGCAATATCACGCGCATGGACTGGGTGAATCCGCACGCGTGGCTGTACATCGACGTGAAGCGGCCCGACGGAACGGTGCAGTCGTGGAGCCTGGAGTTCGGCGCCGCCACGGCGCTCCTTCGGCGCGGCTGGCGCAAGGACCTCCTGCCCGTCGGCACGCAGATCACGGTGACCGGCTTCCAGGCCAAGAATGGCGCGGCGAGGGCCAACGCCAAAGACGTGACGCTGGCCGACGGGAAGAAGTTGTTTGCCGGCACGGCCGCGGCCGCTCAGGGCGAGGGCGGGGAACGCGGTTTCTAGGGTGATTCGGCGGCGACGCCTCCGCCGGCAACGAGAAGGATAAAGGAGAGCAGCATGGGCATCCTCGAGTCGCTTGAGAGTAGTGGATTTGCCGTCTGGGTGCGTGAATCGCCCTCCCTTCTCGCGTATCAGCTGTACATTACACTGCACACGATCGGTCTGGCGATGGTCGTTGGCGTGAGCTCGGCCTTCAGCTTCCGAATCCTCGGTGTCGCGAGCGACATGCCGCTGGCGCCGATGGAGCGCTACCTCCGCTTCATGTGGCTCGGCTTCTGGATCAACGCCCTCTCGGGCGTGGTGCTGTTCGTTCTCGAGCCGTTCAAGTTCCTCACTCTGCCCGTGTTCTACATCAAGATGCTGGCGGTCGCCGTCGCCGTCATCGCCGTGCGGAAGATTGCGGCGCAGGTGCTTCGTGGGCCGGCCGCGGTGCGCGGATTCGAGCCGGCGGCGGCAAAGACGCTGGCCGTCGTCGTGATGGCGTCCTGGGCCGTGGCGATCGTGGCCGGACGCGTGGGCGCCTACTCCACCTACATCCAGCTTCAGGCCACCGCGGCTGCGATCGTGACGGGGGTCATCCTGGCCATCGGGTGGGCGGTTCTGGGCCGCCGTGTCGGGCTGGCGGAACCGAAGGCCGGATCCGCCCGGTCAATCGCGTAAGCGGGAAAGGACGATGACGCTATGGAAGCCGTGCTTCGCTACATCCTCGACTGGCCCTCGCTGAACAGCTTCCTGAACCAGAACGCCTGGGGATGGCCGCTGCTGGAGATCACGCATTTTTTCGGCATGGCGCTGCTCTTCGGCATCATCATGATGTTCGATCTGCGCATGCTGGGGGTCGCCAAAGAGCTGCCGCTCGCGCCGTTCCGGCGGCTCCTCCCCTGGTCGATCTTCGGGTTCGTGCTCTCAGTCGTCAGCGGCCTCGGATTCACGCTCGGTCTGGGGGCCAATCTGTTCGGCGTCAACGCCTACGACGTCCTGCTGACCAATCTGTACCTCCAGGTGAAGATCGTCCTGATCGTCCTCGCCGGGCTCAACATTCTCTTCTTCTATAAGTCGGGCGTGGGGCGGCAGGTCGATGAGGTCGGGCCCGGCGAGGACGTGCCGGGGGCCGCCAAGGCGATGGCCGCAGCCTCGCTCGTGCTCTGGACCGGCGTCATGTACTTCGGCCGGCTGGTTCCCTGGGGTCTCTGAGCCCGAGGGGCGGGCGGCCGCACGGCGCGCGCAGCCGGTCTACGAGGGCAGCCGGCTGCGCGCGCATCCCGTCGATCCACGCTCCTCCACACTCGCGATCGATTTCGGCTGCGTGCGCGTATGACGGTCGTCATAGTGCCGGGCCGCACGACGCTCTACGCTCGATTTCAAAGCATGGATTGCGGACCATCTGTCAGGAGAACAGCCGTGCGATCAATGACAGCTCGCTTTTCGCTGCGCGTCGTCACCGTCCGGGTGCTGCTGCCGCTCGCCCTGGCGTTCCTCGTGCAGCTGCCGCGTGCATCTGCGGCGTTCGCGCAGCAGCCGGGCGGCAGCGCGGCGGCGCCGGCCGTCAAGAATCCGGTGGCGGTTACCCCGGCCTCAATCACGGCCGGCGCCGCCGCGTTCAAGAAGTACTGCGCGTTCTGCCACGGCGCGAATGCGAAAGGCAACGGGCCGCTCGCGCCGAAAGACTCCAACCCTCCGGACCTGACCGACGCCACGTGGACGCATGGATCGACGGACGGCCAGATCTTCACGGTGATCGCGAATGGGGGCGGCGCGAAATCCACGATGGTCGGCTTCAAGGGGAAGATGCCGGACCAGGATCTGTGGAACATCATCAACTACCTGCGTAGCCTCGCTCCGAAAGCCGCAGCGCGCTAGCTCAGGTCGGAGGCCCTGCGATGCGCGCTCACACACGCCCGGTCCTCGTCGTGACGGTGTGTGTCGTGGCTCTGGCGGCCGGCGTCGGATGCCGGTTCTACGAGCCGGCGCTCTCGGCCCGCGACGCGGCGCCGCCGCCGCTTCCGGGGCAGCCGACCGGCGTCTTCACGACCGCACGGCCGACGATCGGCGCGGCGGTGAACGAGTTCCTCAACCGCCGTCCGGCGGCGCGGCAGCCGATCGAGTTTCCGCACAACGTCCATGCGGGCAAGGAGATCGCCTGTGAGTACTGCCACGAGGGGGTCGACAAAGGCCCGGTCGCCGGCTTGCCGGCCGTAAGCACCTGCATGATCTGCCACGAGGCGATTGCCACCGATCGCCCGCGGATCCAGGCCATCACGGCGCTGCGCGACCGGGGGCTCGATCTGGCCTGGCAGCGCGTCTACGGCTTCGCCAACGAGGATCACGTCAGGTTCAATCACGCTCCCCACATCCGGGCCCGCGTGGACTGCGCGACCTGCCACGGCAAGGTCGCGGAGATGACCGTGGCGCAGCCGGTTGTCGAGCACACGATGGGCTTCTGCGTGAACTGCCACAACCAGCGGAAGGCGTCGGTCGACTGTCTGACCTGTCACTTCTAGCCAGGGCCATGGACCGCCGTTCGTTCATCAAGCTCACCGCGATTACCGGGACCAGCGCCGCGCTGGCCAGCTGCGGCCATCCCGAGAACCAGCTTATTCGCTTCGTGCCCGACGAGAACATCGTGCCCGGCATGGCCGTGTGGAAGCCCGGGGTGTGCACGCTGTGCCCGGCCGGCTGCGGGCTCGCCGTGCGCGTCATGGATGCGGACGCCGACGTGCTGCGCGACGGCCAGAAGGGGATCGTGCGAATCGCCGCCGCCAAGAAGCTCGAAGGGGCGCCCGCCCATCCGGTCAATCGGGGCCGGCTGTGCGTGCGCGGGCAGGCGGCGATCCAGATCGCCTACCACCCGGATCGCATCACGCAGCCGCTGAAGCGCGCCGGAACCCGCGGCGGGGGCGTCTACGAGGCCGTGTCGTGGGACGAGGCGATCGCGGAGATCGTGGCGCGGCTGGACGCACTCGACGCCGCGGGACACCAGCGCGCGCTGGCGTGTCTCTCGCGTGGCGGCCCGAGCTGCCGCGCCGCGCTCGCGGAGCTCTTCCTCGCCCGGTTTGGAGCGCCAGCGCCGGTGCGCTACGAGCTCTTCGGAGACGAGGTGCTGCGGCGAGCCAACGCGCTCAGCTTCGGACGCGCGCAGCTCCCGACGCTCGATCTCGCCCACGCACGCCATGTGCTCAGCTTCGGTGCCGACTTCCTCGGCACATGGAACTCGCCCGTGGCACATGGCATCGCGTACGGGGACATGCGACAGGGGCGACCGGGGATCCGCGGCTCGTTCGTGCAGATCGAGGCGCGGATGTCGCAGACGGGCGCCAGCGCGGACGAGTGGGTGCCGGCCCGAGGCGGAACCGAAGGCGTGCTCGCGCTCGGCCTGGCGCACGTGATCATGGCGCTCGGGCTGCGGCCGGCGGCGGCGGCCGGTCGGGCCGGCGCGCTCATCGGTGGGTGGGACGACGGCCTGCCGGCCTACGCGCCTGGAGAAGTCGAGCGGATCACCGGTGTGGCGGCTTCGCGGGTGGAGCGGCTGGCGCGTCAGTTCGCGGAGATGCGGCCGTCGGTGGCCGTCGTCGCCGGACCGCCGCTCGCGCATACGAACGGCCTGTTCACGGCGCTCGCCGTCAACGCGCTCAATGCACTGGTCGGCGGCGTCGGGCAGTCCGGTAGCATCTTCTTCACGCCGCAGCTCGACGTCTTGGGCGTTGTGAAGGCAACGCGCCCGGCTGCGACCGCGTCTGCCTTCCGGCTGCGGCCGGACGGGGGACCGTCTATTGCCGATGCGCAGGCGCTCTTCATCGACGGCGCCAATCCCGTCTTTACCGCGCCGCGCGCGTGGCGCGTGCGTGAGGCGCTCGAGCAGATCCCGTTCATCGTCAGCTTCGGGAGCTTCCTCGATGAGACGTCGGTGCTGGCCGATCTGATTCTGCCGGACCATTCGTTCCTCGAGTCGTGGGTCGACGCGCTTCCCGAATCGGGTGCACAGGTGGCTGTCGCCAGCGTCGCGCCGCCGGCCATGCGGCCGCTCCACCAGACGCGCGCCACTCCGGACGTCCTGCTCGATATCGGCCGGCGGCTGCGGCGGCCGCTGGAGCTGCCGTGGCAGACGTTCGACGAGATGCTCGCGGCCACATTTGCCGCCCTG
>MEKU01000100.1:0-10640 GCA_001767195.1 Acidobacteria bacterium RIFCSPLOWO2_02_FULL_67_21 | reverse complement strand
CCGATGGGGACGCCTGGACAGACGCGCAGGCGAATGGTGCGTGGTCCGGCACGCCTCCGGCCGGGCTGGCCCGCGCGGCGGCGCCCGCGGCACCGCCAGCGGTGCGTCCGATCGCGTTCGAGGATCCCCGCTTCGACGGGGACGCGTCGGAGTATCCCTTCCATTTCCTGCCGTTTCCGTCGATGGCGTTTCACGACGGCGCCCTGGCGCACCTGCCGTGGCTGCAGGAACTGCCCGACCCGCTGACCTCAGCCATGTGGAGCAGCTGGGTGGAAATCAATCCCACCACCGCGGCCCGGCTCGGCATCCATGAGGGCGATCTCGTCGAGGTGCGGTCGACGCAGGGCGCCGTCCGGGCCGGCGCCGTGATCACCCCGGGCATCGCGCCAGACGTGATCGCGATGCCGGCGGGTCAGGGGCATCGGACCTTTACGCGCTATGCGAGCGGCCGTGGAGCAACCCCGGTCGACCTCATCGCTTCGGTGATGGAACCCGGCACGGGCGCGCTCGCCTGGGCGGCCACCCGGGTGCGCGTCGCGCGCATCGGCCCGCCGGACGGCAGCCTGGTTCTGTTTGCGGGTGGCATGCGCGAGCATCCGGAGGAGCACCGGTAATGCCGCGCTGGGGCATGGCCGTCGATCTCGATCGCTGCAATGGATGCGGGGCGTGCGTGGTGGCGTGCCACGCGGAGAACAACATCGCGACGGTTGGCGCCGACGAGGCGGCGCGCGGCCGCGCCAACCACTGGATCCGGATCGAGCGCTACTGGGAAGGCGAGTTCCCCGACGTCCGGCTGACGTTCCGGCCGGTCATGTGCCAGCAGTGCGGCAACGCGCCGTGCGAGATCGTGTGCCCCACCTACGCGAGTCATCATACCGAAGACGGCCTCAACGCGCAGGTATACAACCGCTGCGTCGGTACGCGGTACTGCGCGAACGCCTGCCCGTACAACGCGCGGTTCTTCAACTTCTTCAATCCCGCGTGGGACAAACCGCTGCACCTGCAGCTCAACCCTGACGTGTCGGTGCGCGAAGCGGGTGTGATGGAGAAGTGCACGTTCTGCGTGCAGCGGATCCGCGGCGCGCAGCTGCAGGCCAGAGCCGACGGAGGCGAGCTGCGCGACGGCGACATTCAGCCGGCGTGTGTGCAGTCGTGCGCGGTGCGCGCGCTGGTCTTCGGCGACCTTGATGACCCCGACAGTGAAGCGTCGCGCTTCTCGCGATCCCCGCGGGGCACCCGGCTCCTCGAGGACGTGGGGACGCGGCCGAATGTCACCTATCTGGCCAGGCAGTCGTAGTCATGACCTATCCCCCGGCACCGCTCGTTGATGACGGCCTTCTTCGGCCGCTGGTGCGCCGTTCTTCGAGTCCCTCACCCCCGGTGATCTCCTCGCGGATCGACAGCGATCTGCTCCGCCCGCTGCTGTTGACCTCGTCCCGTTTCTACGTCGTGGCGGCGTTTTTCGGGGCGTTCGTGCTCGCCGGGCTGGTTGCCTGGATCAGCCAGATCTACTTCGGGTTCGGGATATCCGGCATCCGCCGGCCCGTGTACTGGGGCTTCTACGTCACCAACTTCGTCTTCTGGATCGGGATCAGCCACGCAGGGACGCTGATCTCGGCCATTCTGCGGCTAGTGAATGCCGGCTGGCGCCGGCCGGTCACGCGCTGCGCCGAGGCGATCACGGTCTTCGCGCTGATGATCGGCGCGATGTTCCCGTTGATTCATCTCGGCCGGCCCTGGCTGGCGTTCTGGCTCTTTCCCTATCCGAGCGAGCGGCTCATCTGGCCGAACTTCAGGTCGCCGCTCGTCTGGGACTTCTTTGCCATCAACACCTATCTGACGGGGAGCGTGCTGTTTCTGGTGCTCCCGATGATCCCCGACTTCGCCGTGGTCCGCGACAAGTCCACCGGCCTGCGGCGCCGGATCTACCGCGCGCTCGCGCTCGGATGGCGGGGCACCCCACGGCAGTGGCACCGGCTCGAGACCGCGATGCAGATCATGGCGATCGCCATCATCCCCGTGGCGGTCTCGGTGCACACCATCGTATCGTTCGATTTCTCGATGGCGCCGGTGCCGATGTGGCAGACGACCATCTTCGGCCCGTACTTCGTGGCCGGCGCGATCTTCAGCGGCATCGCGGCGCTCATCATCGCGATGGCGGTGCTCCGGCGCGTCCTGCACCTGGAGGCGTACCTGCACCCGGTTCATTTCGAGAATCTCGGCAAGCTGCTGCTCGTCATGGCGCTGCTCTGGGGCTACTTCGTCTTCAACGAGCGGCTCGTCACGTATTACGGCAACGGGCCCGCCGAGATGACCGTCTTCTTCCGCACGCAGCGCGACTCGTTTGCGCCGCTCTACTGGACGATGGTCGTGTGCAACTTCGTCGTGCCGCTGGTGCTGATAGGAATCCGCCGGTTCCGGACCATCACCGGGTGCGTGCTTGCCTCGGGCGCCGTGGTCGTCGGCATGTGGCTGGAGCGCTTTCTCATCATCGTGCCGTCGCTGGGGGCCAAGTACCTGCCGTACAGTTTCGGGACCTACCGGCCGCAGCCGGTCGAGATCGTCATCACCGCGGCAACGTTCGCCGCGATGGCCCTGCTGTATGCGCTGTTCACGAAGATCGTTCCGATCATCTCCATCTGGGAGCTGAAGGCCGGCGAACACCCGTCGCCGGCCCTCATCCCGCCGGCCACCGAGGAGCATCGGCTCGGGGAGCTGCACCTGTGAGCGCGGTGTACGGGTTGTATCCGGACGGCCGATCGGCTCAGGAGGCCGTGAACGGGCTGAGGGCGGCGGGCATTGCCGACCGCGACATCGTGGTCGTCTCCTCGCAACCGATGGAGGACTACGAGTTCGGCCACATGGACAAGTCCACGGGCATGTGGTGGTTCGCGTGCCTGGGAGGCGTGGTCGGCATGTCCGCCGGTTATGGCCTGGTGACGGTGACCGAAGCCTCGTGGCCGATGCGGGTCGGGGGGCTGCCGACCGTCGCCTGGTGGCCCAATCTCATCATCCTGTTCGAGATGACGATGCTGGGGGCGATCCTCGCCACGATCGTCACGTTCGTGGTGTCGGCGCTCCTGTCGCGCGGACGCCTCTACGACCCGGCCGTGGCCGACGGGGCGATTCTGGTCGGCGTCGAGAATGCGGCCGACGACTGGGCCGCGGTCGCGAACCTGACGCGGGCGCTGCGCGCACCGCCCGGCGCCCGCGTCAAGGCGCTGTAGGCGAGCGCCGATGTGGTTGTGTCCACTCGCGTCGTCATCATCGGCGGCGGGTTCGCGGGCGCGGCGACCGCGTACTGGCTGGTGCGCGCCGGCGTTCGCGACGTCGTCATTGCCGAGCGGGAGGAGGTGTGCGGGCTGCATGCCAGCGGGCGCAACGCCGCGCTCGGCCGGCAGCTGACGGAGCACGAATGCGTCAGCCGGCTGGCGATCCGCGGCTGTACCCTGCTCCGGACGCCGCCCCCGGATGTCGCAGACCAGCCGCTGGTCTCCGACAGCGGCTCCGTGCTGCTGAGCGGGCGCGCCGAGACCCTGCAGCGTCTCGGGGCGCAGGCGGCGGCGCTCGGCCTCCCGTATGCGCCGCTCGCCCCGGACGCCATCCTTGCCCGCTGGCCGCCGCTCGAGGGCATGCCGATGGTGGGCGGTGTGTGCTTTCCGACCGATGGCCTCATCGACATCCACGCGTTGTTGACCGGCTTGCTCGCCGGCGCGCGCCGCGGCGGGGCGCACGTGGAAACGTGCTGCGAAGTGTCAGGGTTCGCGCCGCGACGGGGCGGGGTCGTCATCGAGACCAGCGCCGGTGCGATCGAGGCAAGGTGCGCCGTGGTCGCCGCGGGGGCATGGGCCGGCGCGGTGGGCGCGCTGGCCGGAGCGGACATGGCGTTCGATCGGCTGCGCCGCCACTTGCATCTCACCGGGCCGCTGCACGAGGTCGCCCGGGACGCGCCGTTCGTCTGGTACCTGGACGATGAGTTCTACGCGCGCCCGGCCGGCGGCGGCGCCCTGCTGGTCTCGGCCTGTGACGAGACGAATGTCGCACCGGGACAGGACGGCGCGAGCGCCACCGCGGTGCTGGGGCTGGCCGACAAGGTGGCGCGCGTGGCCCCCCGATTTCTGGAGTATCGAATCACCCGCACCTGGGCCTGCCTGCGTACGTTCACGCGCCACGGACGGGTTCCGCTCATCGGCTGGGATCGCGGCATTCCCTGGCTGTTCTGGGTGGCGGGTCTTGGCGGTCACGGCGCCACGTGCAGCCTTGCCGTCGGCCGTGACGCAGCAGCAGCCATCGTGCCTCGCCTGCGCTGACGCAGGCGGACTGCCAGCACGTAGTGCCCGGCTTTAGAGCCTGTGAACGACCTTCGCCAAGGCTACGGTGGCCCGCCGAAGCTTCATGCGAAGGCGGAAGCCCGGCACTACGGCACGACACCATCCGCCAGCTCCATGCGGACCGCGTCCCCCGCTCTGATGGCCGCCTGCGTTTCGACGGCCACACGGACGTGCCCAGCAGCACGAGGCGGCGCGCGCCGACGATCGGATCTCGCAGCACGCCTCATATTTCAGCGGGCGAACGCATCTGCATATGACGGCTGTCATACGGGCTCCAGCCGCGCGAAGCGCGGCAGACAATACTGGCAACCAGCCGGGCTCTGCGGGACATCACGGGCAGAGGCCGGCTGGTTTGTAAGAGTTTTGTCAGGGCGTCGATCCGCCACCGCCCGTGGCTACAATGCCGGGCATGGCTGCCGCATCACGCCGGATCCTCCTCACGTCCGTCTTCAAGCCGTTCGCCGTCGATGACGAGTTCGGGTCACGCGCGATCAATCCTGTCGAGCTGTACCACAACCAGGTGACGCGAGAACAGGGGCCGTTCTCGCTGCGGATGTTCCATCGCACGTGGAGTCTGATGTTCCTCCGCGAGAACATCTCCGCCCCCTGCACAGTCCTCGATTTTCCGACGCGGGCGCGATTCATCCGCGAGCTTCGCACGCGCCGCTACGACATCGTCGGCATCTCGGCGATCGTCGTGAACGTGGGCAAAGTACGCGAGATGTGCCGCCTCGTGCGCGAGTACTCGCCGCACTCGACGGTGGTGGTCGGCGGCCACGTGACCGCGATTCCCGACATCGAGCGCTTGATCGATGCCGATCACATCGTGCGCGGCGAAGGCATCGGCTGGCTGCGCACGTTCCTCGGCGAGAATCCGGAGGCGCCGATCCGCCACCCGCTGATCCGCTCGTCGTTCGGGTTTCGGGTGATGGGACTGCCCATGGTCCAGGATCGGAAGACCCGATCGGCCACCATCGTGCCCTCCGTCGGCTGCCCGATGGGCTGCAACTTCTGTACGACGTCGGCCTTTTTCGGCGGAAAAGGGCGATTCGTGAACTTCTATCGCCGCGGCGACGAGCTGTTCCGCGTGATGTGCGAAGCGGAACGTCACCTCGGCACGCGCTCGTTCTTCATGATGGACGAGAACTTCCTCTTGTACAAGAAGCGCGCGCTCGAGCTGCTCGCCTGCATGCAGGCGCACGACAAGGCCTGGTCGCTCTACGTGTTCTCGTCGGCGAACGCCGTCCGCCAGTACGACATCCGTCAGCTCGTGCAGCTCGGCGTCGAATGGATCTGGCTCGGGCTCGAATCGTCTGAGAGCGGCTACGTCAAGCTCGCCGGCACGGACACGCTGGCGCTGACGCGCGAACTGCAGGCGCACGGCATCTGCGTGCACGGGTCGACGATCGTCGGCATGGAGCATCACACGCCGGACAACATCTGGCGGGATCTCGACTACGCCATCACGCACGACACCGTCTTTCACCAGTTCATGCTCTACACGCCGATGCCCGGCACGGCGCTTCACCGGCAGGTAGCCGCCGAAGGGCGGCTGCTCGAGGACGTCGATCTGGCGGACACTCACGGCCAGTACCAGTTCAATTTCCGGCACCAGGCCATTTCGCGCGACCAGTCGAAAGTGCTGCTCGACGCCGCGTTCAGGGCCGATTACGAGCGGAACGGTCCGAGCCTGTTCCGCCTGATGCGAACCATGTTCGATCGGTATCGGCGCTACCGCGCGGACGCAGATCCCCTCGTGCGCGCGCGCGCAGAGCGTGCGGCGGGGCAGCTTCGCGGCGGCTACATGGCCGCGCTATGGGCGATGGAGCGCTACCTTCAGCCCACGAATCCTGCCGTGAGCGAGCGCGTCCGTGGGTTGCGTGTCGAGCTGGGGCGGGAGTTCGGTGCCCTGTCGCGCCTCTCGGCGGCGGCGGTCGGCTCGATGGTGTCGGTCGCATTGCGGAGAGAGGCCTCTCGATACCCCGCGGGGCGACCGCTCGAGCCGCGCACGTTCGTCGAACGGACCAACGGGGCCTGATCCGGTCCCGGCTCCTCAGTCACCCAAGTCCCAAATCCCTAGGCGCGCGCGGATTTCTTCTCACCCATGCTGGAATACTTCGCACGCCCCGTGCCCGGGGCGACGACGCGCCCGGCCTCAGACCCCTGTGGCGTCGGCACAGACGATGCAGCAGTCGGCCGCTACACCCCGAGGAACCATCGACATCAGAGGGAGACGCTGATGCTGGAACCTGCCAGACCACCGCTTGCCGACCATTTCACACAGGTCTTCCGCCAGGAGCACCGCGGCCTGCGCGACGGCCTGCTCGAGCTGAGCGACGCCTTCACCGCTCGCGACCTGCCGCGCATCCGCCAGGTGCTTCACGCCGTGGCGGCGGCCTCGGGCCCTCACTTCCGCTACGAGGAAGAATCCCTGTATCCCGGGTTGACGCGCATCTTCGGTTGGGAGTATGTGGGCAAGCTGCTCACGGACCACGACCGCGTGATCACGGCCGCTCGGCGCCTGGTCGCCCTTGCCGAGCAGTCCGAGCTGACGCCGGCCGAGGCGGTCGAGGCCGTGCGTCTCGTCCGCAGCATTCTCCCTCACGTGAGCGACTGCGACGGCCTCTCGATCATGGTGGAGCGGTTTTCCGAGAGCCACATTCGCGCCGTGCTCGAGAGCCGCGAGATGGCCATCGGCGACGGCCACGATCTCTTCACGTGGGCCGACCGGCTTCGTCCGCGGGCCGCCTGAACACGTTCGAGAGCGGGCGCAGCAAAATACATGGCGGGCAGGTGGATCGTCATCCAGCACGTCCCCTGGGAGGGCCCGGGGCTCATTGGCCGGGAGGCCCGCGCGCGCGGACTGTCGGTGGAGGTGCGCCGGATGGACCTGGGCGACGCTGTCCCCGGCATCGACGAGGTCGCCGGCCTCGTGGTGATGGGCGGACCGATGGGCGTTCGCGATGCGTCCGCATTTCCGCATCTGGCCGCCGAGCAGCAGCTGCTCCGGACGGCCGTGGAGCGGCAGCTGCCCGTGCTGGGCGTCTGCCTGGGGGCCCAGCTCCTCGCGGCGGCGCTCGGTGCGCGTGTGGATCGCGGCCCGGCCGCCGAGATCGGTGTCGGGGAGGTGAGCCTGACGGCCGACGGTTGCCGGGATCGGGTTCTCGGGGGGTTCGGGGCGACGCTGCCGGTGATTCACTGGCACGAGGATGTGTGTGAGCTGCCCGCAGGGGCGACGCATCTGGCGCAGAGCAATCTGTGCGCGATCCAGGCCTTTCGGATGGGGCCGCGCGCCTACGCATGTCAGTTCCACATCGAAGTCGATCGGCCGCTGGCCGCCGCATGGACCGCACGCCTGCCTCCGGACATCGTCATCGCCGAGGGTCGACGCGCCGAAGTCGAGCGCAGCGGACGCCGGGTCGTGGGCCGGTTCTTCGACGCCGCTGAGGCATCTGCGCCACCGGCGTGAGGCAGCTGACGGGTCTCGCGATCCGACTAGTGCACTTGGCTCGTGTAAATGAAGCGACCGGCCGATTTACTGGGACCATCGCGATGCCGTACTGTGCGCCCATGACGCCGAAGGAGGGTAGCCATGGTGAATCATAGGAACCGTCCCAATGGGACTGGCAACGGTTCGAAAACTCAGCAGAACTTCGGGAAGTGGCTGCTGGCCAAACGGAATTGGTGGGTGCAATTTACGGTTGTCGCCGGCATCAGCCTCGTAGGGCTGCTCGCGCTCGGCGTCTGGACGTACGCAGGCGCTCCGCCGCTGACCAGATTCGTCTCGTCGGCCACGGGCGAAACAGTGGTTCCCCTGGACGGGATCCAGCGCGGACGGGAAGTGTTCCACCTGAGAGGGCTGATGGCCTGGGGCTCGTTCTGGGGCGATGGTGCGGAGCGGGGGCCGGATTTCACGGCCGACGCGCTGCACCGAACCAACGTCGCCATGAAGGCCTACTACGAGCAGGGGATTGCCAAGGAGCGTCCCGTCACCCAGACCGACCGGGATGCGATCGCGGTAAGGGTCCAGCGCGAGATCAAGGCGAATGGGTACGACGAGGCGGCAGACGTCATTCGGGTCAACGACGCCCAGATCTATGCGCTCCGGGAGCTGGAGGCCCACTACACCCGGATGTTCACCGACCCGACGTATTCGGAAGCCTTTACGCTGGACGGGTATATCACCGACCCCGACGACCTCAAGGCTCTGGCGGCGTTCTTCTACTGGGGAGGCTGGGTCGCGGGCGCGGCTCGGCCGGGTGAGACGTACAGCTACACGCACAACTGGCCGTACGATCCCGAGGTCGGCAACTTGCCGACGATGCCGACCGTGGTGTGGAGCTTCCTGTCGATCCTGGTGCTTTTTGCCGGCGCCATGCTGGTCCTGTATGTCTACGGCCAGATGAAAGACCTGCCTGGGGACCCGTTCAACGGCGCGAACGGCGGCACGCTCACCACGATCGAGCTGGAAAAGGGCTACGACTTCGTCCGTCCCACGCAGCGGGCCACGTACAAGTTCTTCGCCTTTGCCATGGTGCTGTTCCTCGTCCAGGTTCTGGCCGGCATCATCAGCGCGGAGGACTTCGTCCAGGGTGGACCGGGGCAGGCGATCATCAGCCTGTTCGGCATCTCGATCCCGTTCACCGTCGCCCGCTCCTGGCACACGATCCTGCAGATCTACTGGTTCTTCATGTGCTGGGTGGGCTACACCATCTTCTTCTTGCCGAGGCTCTCGAGAGTCCCGAAAGGACAGCGGTTCCTGATCAATCTGCTCTTTGCGATGTCTGTCATTGCGGGCGCGGGAGTGCTGTTTGGCATCTATTTCGGGCAGATGGGCTACATGAGCGATACGGCGAGCTACTGGTTCGGTAGCCAGGGGTGGGAGTTCCTGGAGATGGGCCGATTCTGGCACATTGCCATCCTGGCTGCGTTCGTCCTCTGGATCGCGATCATCTTCCGCGGCGTCAGGCCGTGGATCACGAGGCAGAACCTCTGGTCCGTGCCCGCCTGGCTGTTCTACGGCAGCGGCATCATGGTGGCGTTCTTGTTCATGTCACTTGGTGCCACGACCTCGGGCAATTTCGCCATCGAGGACTACTGGCGCTGGATGAACGTGCACATGTGGGTCGAGGTCACCTTCGAGGTGTTCACGACCTGCATCGTCGGCTACATGCTGGTGCAGATGGGGCTGCTCAACCGGGCGATGGCCGAGCGCGTCATCTTCCTGGCGGTGATGATGTTCCTTGTCACCGCGATCGTCGGGATTTCGCACAACTTCTACTGGATCGCCAAGCCCACGGGGATCATCGCGCTCGGCAGCGTCTTCTCCACGCTGCAGGTGATGCCGCTGCTCCTGATCACCCTTGACGCGTGGCGCATGCGGAGCGAGAAGATCCGGGCCGGCGAGCACCAGCAGGAAGGCCGGCAGAAGTTCGTGATGGAAGGCGTGTGGCTGTTCATCCTCGCGGTGAACTTCTGGAACATCGTCGGCGCCGGCGTGTTCGGCTCGCTCATCAACCTGCCGATCGTCAACTACTTCGAGCATGGAACGTACCTGACGGGCAATCACGCGCACGCCGCCATGTTCGGAGTGAAGGGGAACATCGCGCTGGGGGGCATGCTCTTCTGCTGCCAGCATCTGTTCCCGAGAGCCGCCTGGAACGAAAAGCTGATCAAGAACAGCTTCTGGTCGCTCCAGATCGGCATCGTGCTGATGATGACGCTTGACCTGTTCCCGGTGGGCATGTATCAGCTCGCGGCCGTGCTCACGCACGGATTCTGGTACGCCCGGACGAACGAGTTCGTGACCGGACCCGTGTTCACGACCCTGACCTGGATGCGCGTCATCGGCGGGATGGTGTTCCTGTTCGGCGGCCTGCTGCCGCTCATGTGGTTCATCCTGTCCAGGGGACGCGTGCTCGTCCGCGAACTGGAAGTCGAAGAAGACGAATGGACGGTGTACGAGAAGGATTGGGCTGCTCACGAGGAGGAGATTCTGCGTGCGCTGAAGTAGGGGATGCTGAAAGTACGGAAGCACACAAGGAGAAGCTTCACTTCCAGTACCTCCGCCAGCATCCCGTAACCCCCCCAGCACGGCGTCGGTTGGCACCCCGACGCCGTCTGGGGGGTCTCTCGTATGTGAGGTGCCACATGCGCGTACGAGTTGCCGCGACCCTGCTGCTGCCGCTGCTCATGGCGGCCTGCGGTTCTCCGCCGATGGAGCCGCTGACCGAGAATGCTGTCGCCACCGCCCAGAAGAAATGGGAGTCGAATGGGGCGACGTCCTACCACCTGGTCGTCCAGGTGAGG
>MEKU01000099.1 GCA_001767195.1 Acidobacteria bacterium RIFCSPLOWO2_02_FULL_67_21 | reverse complement strand
GCCGTTATGCGCCCGCAGACAGAAAAAACTCCGTCTGTGCAAACGCCTCGCGCGCGCCCACTGTCCAGATGACCGTGAATAACCCAGCACAGATCAAGGCCCGTAGCCTGATTTCCAGATTGGATCGGTTCATGTGACCCTCCACGGGTGGTTAAGCGATCTCGGGGATCCCATTCATGAAAGCTTCCTGCTCGCCGTCAGGTGCGAACGGAGGATGACTGGCACCCACGTCCACCCGCATGCGATCGTCGCATCGATGAGTGGACCTTTGATCCTGCGAACGTCGAAGTCATAGCTGAGGACCTCACGCGGCTCGATCGGCAGGTTGCCGGTGAGGGCCCACTCGCGGTGCCGGGACCGCTCGAACAGCACGATCCCCTGGAAGGAGTTCGTCGTGTACTCTCCCGGTCCGGTTCGCGACCCCGAGCGCGACTCGAGCACGCGAACCTCGCTGTGCTCGGGCGAGAACGCGAGCGTCGCGCGGTACTTTTCGACCGCGTGAAAGCGGCCGAAGAACTGCTGCCAGGTCGAGTCCGCAATTCGCCACTCGGCGACGATGGCCCCATCGGACGCGGACGTGTACTGGAAGGGCTGGCGGGGATCGTTGAGCGCCAGCAGCCGCGCGCGCAGCGCCGCCGCGTCGCAGCTCGCGTGGCGTCCCGCTTCGGGCCGGACAGCTACCCACCGGCTCACCGTCCCGCGCCACATCGCGAGCGGCACGCTGATGGTGATGCCGTGCTCGCGCTCGAGGTCCATGGCGTCGAGCACCTGCGCCTCCTGCGCGGCGTCAACTACTTTTGCCGGTAGCGACAACTATTTCTGCCGGCGAAGGGTGAGTCGGGCGTCAGTCGGCGCTGTCTCTCCGGACGCATAATGCCTTCCGTTAACTCAGGAGGCCTCTAATATTTCCTATCGTCCCGGAGGAACCAGGACCGCGCAGCTCGCCGGCCGGCTGGTCACAGCCACCGCGCTGGCGGCGGCAATTGCGGCGCCGTGGGCGTTTCCGTACTGGCAGATCTCGCGCGAAGCCGGCGCCGGACGGAATTTGTTCGAGGCCTCCCACGGCAGCGCGGTGCCCGCCAGCTATGTGCAGGCGCCGCCGTCCAACATCCTGTACGGCCGCACCGGCTGGCTGCGCCCCTCCTCCGACCAGCGGCTGCCGCGCAAGGACGGGCCCGAGCAGGCGCTGTTCCCAGGTTTTTGCGCGCTGCTGCTGGCCGTCCTCGGCGTCGCCGCCGCGCCACGCCGTCTGCGAGCGACCACGCGAGTCTATGCTGGTGTCGGCCTCCTGGGTGTGGCGCTGTCGCTCGGCCCAGACGGCATACGACCGGTCTACGCGGCGCTCTACGACACGCTCGTCGGCATGCAGGGAATTCGCGCGCCGGCACGGTTCAGCGTGCTGGCGCTCTGCGCGATCGCGGTCCTTGCCTCGATTGCCGTCGTTGCCCTCGACGAGCGGAGGTTCCGCGGCCGAAACGTTGTCGTGGCGGCCGTCTTCGCGATCCTCTCGCTCGAGTATGCCAACGGCGCGATCGCGTTTTCGGCCGCACCTGTCTTGGCGTCGGACGTCGGACGGTGGCTGCGCTCCCAGCCTGGCTCCGGCGCCGTGGTCTGCTTGCCGATGGAGTTCGACGCCCCGAATACGCCCTGCATGCTGCAGTCGCTCGAACACCAACGTCCGATCGTCAACGGCTACAGCGGCTTTCGGCCTCCCTTCTTCGCGGCGCTCGTGGACGTCGCCCGCGCGATGCCGTCGGCCGGGTCGCTGCTCGCGTTTCACGACCTGGGCGTCGAGTATGTGGTAAGCGATCGGCCCCTCCTGGTCGACGCCGCGCTGGGCGGGGTGCTCGTCGAGCGGGCCCGGTTCGGCACCGAACGCATCTATCAGATCGTCTGGTCGCCCGCAATCGCTGCAGCCGTCGCCCCGCGCGCCGACACGCCGCCGCCCGAACCTGCCTCCCCCCGTTCGAAACCGGCGAGGCCGCAACCTACCGGGTTCGCTGGACCAGCGGGCCGATGAACATTCCCGCCGGCGAGGCCCCCGTGTCGGTCGCTGGCTCCTCCGGGGACGGCACGTATCGGTTCGTCGTGTCAGCGAAGACGGCCTCGTGGGTATCGCGGTTCTACGAGGCTGATGCCAGACTCGAGACGATGACCAACAGCCGGTTGTTGCCGCTGACTCACGTCGAAGCCATCGTCGACGGCCGGCGCCAGCTGGATCGGCGGCTCGACTTCGACCACCTCCGGCACGAAGTCCGGATGACCAGCGGCGGCGCGGCCATCGCGTTTCCCCTCGCCGTGGACGCCCGCGATCCCATCAGCACCTTGTATCTACCTCCGGACGCTGACGTTCGCATCCGGCGCCCGATTCACGCTGCCGCTCAGCGACAACGGCCGACAGACACGGCTCGACGTGACCGTGGTCGGCGAGGAGACGCTGGCGCTCGACGGCCGATCGTGGCACGCGTGGAAGGTCGAGCCGCGGATCCGGCACAGCGTCGAGCGGAGGGATCCGCCTGCCATCACCGCGTGGATTGCCACCGACAGCCAGCGCGTCCCGCTCGTCATCGAGGTTGCGGCAGACTTCGGATCGGTTCGCGCCGAGCTGGCGAGCTCCCGCGCTCGGTGAGACGCCGCCAGCGGCTCGCCACCAGCCACCGGACTTATTGCGCGCGGAGCAGCAGGACCGGAATCTTGACGAGATGGCGGACGCGATCGGCGGTGGCGCCGTGCAGGACATCCGAAATGAAGCGGTGGCCATGCGTGGACATGGCGATCAAATCGGCGTGCTGATCCGCGGCGGCCTTGATCAACTCCGTCGCCGGATCGCCCAGCGCGAGACGCGCCTCGACGGTGAACCCCTGGCTGGTCAGGTCCCGCCGCAGCTCTTCGAGGTACGCGCGGTCGGCCTTCATCTCTTCCGATTCGCGCAGCTTCAGCTCGTCGAAGTGCCGCGCCGCCCAGCCGTCCGCGACGTGCACAAGCAGCAGTTCCGCCCCCGTGAGCTTCGCTAGCCTGGCGACATGCGCGAGGATGGCGCGGTCCGCCTCGGAATTTTCGACCGCTACGAGAATCCGGTGATACATGGGTTGTACGTCTCGAGCGCTAAGCCATGACCGTCTGATATAGCAGCACCACGTTGAGAAGCAGGATGATAACCGCGATCGTCCACGCGAGCGCGCGCAGCCACACCGGTGCGACGAAGGCGCCCATCTTGTGTCGATCACCCGTGAACGCCACGAGCGGAAAGACCGCGAACGGGAGCTGCAGGCTGAGGATCACCTGGCTGAGGATCAGCAGTGGCCCGGTGCCGGCCTCGCCGTACAGCGCGATGACGATGACGGCCGGGATGATGGCGAGAAGACGGGTGATGAGCCGCCGCAGCCAGGGGCGCAGGCGCAGGTTGATGAAGCCTTCCATCACGATCTGGCCGGCCAGCGTCCCGGTGAGCGTCGCGTTCTGCCCCGAGCAGAGCAGCGCCACGGCAAACAGGATGCTCGCCATCGTCGTCCCCAGGAGCGGGGCGAGCAGCTGGTACGCGTCGCCGATCTCCGCGACCTGCTCGTTGTCGGTGCCGTGGAAGGTAGCGGCGGCCATCACGAGGATGGCGGCGTTGATGAAGAGCGCGAACATCAGCGCGAAGGACGAGTCGATGGTGGCGAAGCGAATCGCCTCCTTGCGGCTCTCGTGCGTGTCGGAGTACTTCCGCGTCTGCACGATCGACGAGTGGAGGTACAGGTTGTGCGGCATGACCGTGGCACCGAGGATGCCGATGGCGATGTACAGCATGTCGCCGTTCCGCAGGATCTCCAGGTGCGGGATGAAGCCGGCCCCGACGCCCACCAGCTCCGGCCGCGCCAGCCACAGCTCGGTGGCGAACGACCCCGCGATCATCAGGATGAGGCCCACCACGAGTGCTTCGACGTAGCGGAAGCCCCGGTGCTGGAGAAAGAGGATGACCAGCACGTCGAGCGCCGTCAGGATGACGCCCCAGAGGAGCGGCAGGTGGAAGAGCAGGTTGAGCGCGATGGCGGAGCCGATGACCTCGGCGAGGTCGCACGCGGCGATGGCGACTTCGCAGAGAAGCCAGAGAGCGATCGTCACCGGCCACGAGTAGCTGTCGCGGCAGGCCTGGGCGAGGTCGCGTCCGCTGGCGATGCCGAGGCGGGCGGCGAGGGCCTGAAGGACGATGGCCATGATGTTCGAGATGAGGATGACGCTCAGGAGCGTGTAGCCGTAGCGGGCGCCGCCGGCGAGGTCGGTGGCCCAGTTGCCGGGGTCCATGTAGCCGACGGCGACGAGGTAGCCCGGACCGGCAAAGGCGAACATCTTCCTCCAGAAGCCGGCGCCGTGGGGGACCGGAATGGAGGCATAGACCTCGGGGAGGCTGACCGAGGGGGAGTCGGCGCGCCAGCCCTTTCCGGCGGCGGTGGGAATTTCCGTGGCCATCGACTCCCAGTGTGACTCATCTTATTCGGCCGACATGACTGAATTTGCTAAGGTTGACCTATTGACTGACCTTGGAATGAACGATCGCGCGTACGCGCTGGCAGACAAGTACATCGCGCATGCGGACGAGTTGAGAATCGCGGTCCGGACGCTCGAGATCGGCGCGCGCGTGGTGGATGCCGGCGTCATCGTGCCAGGCGGCTTCGCTGCGGGCCTTGCGCTGGCGGAGCGGTGCATGGGCGGCCCGGACACATCGAGCTCCCGTCGCTCACGATCGGCGGAGACTCGTGGCCCGGCGTCAACGTATGGACCGACCATCCGGCCCAGTCCTGCATGGCGTCGCAGTACGCCGGGTGGGCGATCAACCCTGAGGGGTTCTTCGCGATGGGCTCAGGACCGCTGCGTGCGAAGGCGCGGGTCGAGACGGAGCTGTTTTCGAGGCTGGGCTACGCGGAAGCCGCCACGCGGGGCGTGTTGGTGCTCGAGGGCCGGACGCTCCCTACCGACGCGGTCGCCGCATGGGTGGCCGCCAGGGCGGGCATCGCGCCCGAGGCGCTGACCTTCGCCGTCGCGCCCACCGCGAGTCTCGCCGGCGGCGTCCAGATCGTGGCGCGCGTCCTCGAAACGGGGCTTCATAAGATGGAAACGCTCGGGTTCGAGGTGACGCGCGTGGTGAGCGCGATGGGGACGGCGCCGTTGCCGACGCCAGCGAAAAGTGACACGCGCGGGATCGGCCGGACCAACGACTGCATTCTCTACGGCGGTCAGGCCCGCTATGTGGTGCGGGCCGATGACGCGGAACTGGCCGAGCTCGCGACGCGTCTCCCGGCCTCCGCCTCCGCCGACTACGGAACGCCCTTCTCCGACATCTTCAAACGCTACGATAACGACTTCTATAAGATCGACCCGATGCTCTTCAGCCCCGCCGAAGTATGGCTGACGAGCGCGACGAGCGGGCGGACGTTTCACGCCGGGCGGCTCGATCCCGACGTGTTACGCGCGTCGCTCTTCGACTGAAGCCCAGAGCCTAACGAGAAATGCACGTCGCCATACTCAACGCAGGCACCGGTTGGCATACCGACCAGTTGGGTCGCGCGCTCGCCGAGCGCGGGCACACAGGCCGGGTTCTGCCGTACGAAGGGCTGCTCGCGCGGCTTGGCACCGGCCGCGGCGTCGTGCGCGGGCTGTCGGTCGGGACCGACGAGATCCTCGACGCAGACGCCGTGCTCGCGCGGATCATTCCCAGCGGGTCGCTCGAACAGATGATCTACCGCGTCGACGCCCTGCACTGGATTGAGGAGCGCGGCGTGCCGGTGATGAACTCGCCGAAGGCCCTCGAGCGCTCCGTCGACAAGTTCTATACGACGGCGCTGCTGCAGGAGGCCGGCTTGTCGACGCCAGAAACGGTCGTCTGCGAGGGCACGGCAGAGGCGATGGCCGCGGTGCTGGCGATGGGCGACGTAGTCATCAAGCCGATCTTCGGCTCGATGGGACACGGAATGGTCCGCGTCAGCGATCCCGACGTCGCGTTCCGCGTCGTGCGCTCCCTCGAACAGCTGCGAATCGTCTTTTATGTACAGCGCACCGTGGATCACGGAGGCCGCGACGTGCGGGTTTTGGTCATCGGCGGACGCGTGCTGGGCGCCATCGAACGACGGGCACCCGAGGGCCAGTGGCGCACGAACGTCTCACTCGGCGGGTCGGCCCAGCCGTTCGAGCTGCCGACTTCATGGGAACAGCTCGCCCTGCAAGCGACGGCAGCGATGGGCGCCGACTACGCGGGCGTGGATCTGCTCCAGTCACGTGACGGCACAGTCTTCGTGCTCGAGGTGAACGCCGTCCCCGGCTGGCAGGGGTTGCAGCAGGCGACGGGGATCGACGTGGCAGGGGCCATCGTGGAATGCCTGGCGGAACGGGTGCGGGCGAGCGCGGCGCCCGTGGATCGTATCGCGGAGCTCCCGGCGTGACGAGCAGCGGACCGGAGCAGACCAGGGGGCAGGGGCCCGCGATTCCCCGCGGCCGCCTCACCGAGGCAGACGTGGCCTGCGCAGCGCAGCTCGCGTGCTTGCTCGAGGTGAGCGCGCCGAAGCCGGGGAACGTGTCGCCGGGCCGCCACTTCGCTGTCTCTCCGGACGCATAATGCCTTCCGTTAACTCAGGAGGCCTCTAATATTTCCTTCTATCGTCGAGCCAGGTCGCAAGGTCAACGACTCGGGCGCCGACCACATCGGATTAGCGACGACGACCTTGAACGCGTCGGCAGCCTGTCAATCCGGGAAGCTGCTGCGACTTTGGGCCTACCGGCGTCGGTGCTCCACCGGGCGCGGCTGGCGCGCATTCCCAAGTCTCCTATCGCATAGGGTGTCCTCCCCATCAATCGCCGCTATAGCTGCGGCAGAGCCACGATCCTTTCGAGGATGGCCGGCCAGCGTGCCATGCGGTCGCGAGCAACGGTCTTTTCTAATACCCCGGCCACCAATCCTCACAGATACTGAGGATCTGGGTCTGATGAACAAACATCCTCGATTGCTGGCCCTGGCGACACTTCGGCAGGTCACTCGGTGGCCGGGCTACACATCGATCGCCGACTATCACGACGGCGCTTACGAGTGCGACTTCGTGTCGCCGTACACCAAGACCGCCGACAACGTAGACGCCGAGGTGATGGTCCTCTTGCAGGACTGGAGCTCTGACGACGAACTGCGCCGAGGGTTCGACGAGAGTACTTGGCGCTTGGGCTATACGCCGGCGCAGCCAACCAGCCGCACACTTGAGCTGCTGCTGAATACCCCTTTCGGCCTCTCCCTCTCGGACACTTACGGGACCAACCTCTTTCCATTCGTGAAGTCTGGGGGGATCAGCAGTCGGATTCCCGAACGAGATCTGATCAGGGCTGCGCGGGAGTTCGCACTCCCGCAGATTGAGATCGTCAGCCCACGCCTGGTGATCTGTCTCGGCCTCGTCACGTTCGAGGCGCTACGGAGTGCATACGGCCTTGCGCATGCCGGCAAGATGGAACCGGCAATCAACTCACCTTTCACAGTGGGCAATAGCCGAGTATGGTGCCAGGCTCACACGGGGGCCCTGGGCCAAATGAACCGGAAGAAAGGAAGCGTCGACCGCGTCTTGAAGGACTGGATGAGGATGAAAGAAGACGTGAACTCAGCGATCGCTAAGTAGCTATCCCAAGGATGACATCGACGCCTATTTCGAGCGCGAGGTGCGTCCTTACGTGCCCGACGCCTGGATGGACCGCAGCAAGGACAAGGTCGGCTACGAGATCAACTTCAACCGCCACTTCTACAAGTACACGCCGCCGCGGCCTCTGGAGTCGATCGACGCGGAGTTGAAGCAGGCGGAGGAAGAGATCATGCGGTTGCTACGGGAGGTGACAGAGTGAGCGCCTCGGCCAGTGTTCAGCGTCGCCGGCTCAAGTATGCTGCGACTATTAACGATGAGGCGCTTGCCGAAGAGACGGATGCCGACTACGAACTCCAGTACGTTGACATCGGCAACGTTGACTCTTCAGGAACGATTCACGAAATCGCGGCGTATCGTTTCGAAGATGCACCCAGTCGTGCTCGAAGGCGCGTGCGCGATGGCGACGTCATCATTTCGTGCGTTCGAACGTATCTGCAGGCCATTTCGCCGATACGGGACCCACCTGACAACCTGATCGGTAGAGTCGAGGAGAAGCGCGGTGGCGTGCAGGACCGGCGACGCCAAAAGCGCGCGGCGTCTTTCGTGGCTGCGCTCGCCGAGTGGTCCATCGCTCCGTTTCTCCTCCCCGCTCATCGAACCGGACGTGCAGATTTCCCGCATCCGGCTCTCGGACGAGTTTCACGTGAAGGCATGCGCCGAGGCATGCGAGTAGGACTCGGGGGAACGAACGCCCAATCTCCCAAACACATCCTGAATGGGAAACTGTCGGTAACCAGGTCCAGCAATCTTGTGCCGTCGGCGGAGAAAACGACGGACGGTGTGGTAAAGATGCAACGCCACATCGTGCCGCGCCTTCGTCACCGAACCGTAGGAAAAGTAGGCCGACCAGCCCCGCACCGTGCGGTTCAGGTCACGCGCCACGTCGTCCCACGGCGCCTGGTTGCCGCGCCACAGTCGCCGACGAATGTGCTTCCGGATGGAGGCGACGGCCTTCCGGGAAGGCCGGGCACCGTTGTAGCGTCCGCCGGTTCGCGGTGAGTACAGCGGACCGAAGGTGTAGCCGAGGAAGTCGAACGATTCACGTCGAGCGTTGCACACCCGCGTCTTGTCCTCGTTCAGCGCGAGCCCAATGCTGGCCATCCACCGCCGAATCGTATCGAGTACCTCTGCGGCGTCATGCCGACAGAGGACCACGAAGTCATCAGCGTAGGTGACCAACACCGCGCCGTACCGTCGGTCAAGACCGTATGTGTGAAACGCCTTGATGAACCGATGCATGTAGATGTTCGCCAACAGCGGCGACGCCACGCCCCGTACGCAAAAGGTAACTTCGACCCGCAAGGTCGCCGGAGGGATCCGACGCCGGGCTGCTCCCGTTCGGCGGTCCCGATGGCACGGGAATGCAGTGACGGATGACGATCGTGTCATCGGCGACGAGCACCTCCTTCACGACCCGGCGCACGATGCGCTGCCGCTCGAGCATGTCGAGCGTGTCGGCAGCCACCCGCAATCGCCCGAGAAACATCGAGAGCGTCTCAGCCAGGCTCAGGTACATCGCCCGTTCCCGCGTTTGTTCTGCGATCGACTGCAGTTCCGTGCGCAAGGCGTGTTCACGCTGGCGCAGAGGCGGCATTCGCTCCCGCAGTTGCTCGAGCGACAGGAGATCTTCCTGATAGGCGGTCAGCACCCGCTCGATGCTCTTCCCGACTCGCACCAGATCGCGCTGCACCGTCCGTTCGCGTTGCGTCGTGGGGTCGGCGGCGCGCGCCACGGCCAGGCGTCGGTCAAGTTCCTGCTGAATCAAGGTGGGATCTTCGAGCAACCGCATCACTTCGGTCCAGACGGTCTCATCCAGGAGCTCCTGGCGCACCGGACGGCTCGTGCAACGCGGACCACCGAGATGTCGCCAGGCATCCGACCCGAGGCAGCGATAGTAGTGGATCAGGCGCGCGCTCGATCGCGTCGACGTGCGCGACAGCGCGTAGCCGCACCGGCGGCAGCTCACGAGGCCTTGGACGAGGCTCGGGGTGATGGTGCGTCGCTGCGCGCGCGCTTTGTTCTCCTGCAGCAATTCCTGCGCACGCGCAAAGATGGGCTCGTCGATCAGTGCCGGCACCGGAATCTCGATCCATTCCTCGCGAGGCCGTTCATGAGCGGCGCTGTCGCGCGTGACCATGCTTCCGCGCATCCGCAGCCGTCGGGTCACGCGTTGCCGGGTCGCCACGCGCGTCTTCCCGAAGCAGGCGGCGCCTCGATAGGCGGGGTTGCGCAGCATCGCCCAGACCATCGAGCGCTCCCACCGCGTGCCTGGCTTACGCGTGGCCACGTGTTGTGCATTGAGCCACCGCGTGATCGCCCCGATGCTCCAGCCCGTCGTGGTGTAATGCTCATAGACCTGCTGCACCACGCACGCCTCGGCGTCCATGACGGCATACGACGCGGGCGCGTCCTCACGCTTGCGAAGGTAGCGGTAGCCGTAGGGGGCACCACTCAACACGCTGATTTCGCCCGCTCGGGCCCGATGTCGCTTGCCGCGTCGCGAGCGTTCGAGCATTTGCGCCCGTTCGTACTCGGCGATCATGCCCTGAAACTGGACGAGGAGCTGATCCTCCGCCGTGACGCTCTGCGGCGCGTTCAGAAAGCGCGTCTCCACGCCGTGACGGGCCAGCTCCTCGATCAGCAGAATCTGATACGCGTATTTGCGACTCAACCGATCCGGGCTGTAGACCAGGACGGTCTGAATCTGCCCTTCCGCGGCCAGGTCGCGCACCCGCTCCAGCCCCGGTCGTTCGAGTGTCGCGCCGCTATAGCCGTCGTCTTCGAAGATCCAGGCCTTCGGCACCTCGACGTCGAGCGTCCTCGCCAGCTCGATCAACGCCGCCGTCTGGCTCGCGATCGTGTGCGCCTCGCGTTGCTGCTCCGAGGAACCCCGGGCGTCAATCGCTGCCATCCGCATGCAGACGCTCCCTCACAGGGGCCTCGAGCGGGCGCGCTCGGGCCGGGACCAGAATCTCGTACGCGTGGGCCAGCTTGCTGCCGCGTAATCGATCGAAGGCGTAATCGAGCTGAACGTGAACAGGGCCGTGACGCGAGGGCCGCTCAGCCACGTCGCCGCTGGAAGGCGCCGCGAAATGCCGTCAGCGCTTGGGTGACGATCTGCCCGAGTGTGAGCCCACTGCGCCGCGCGTTCGCGCGAAGCGCGCGCACCAGACTCACCGGGAGTTTGAAGGTGATGGCCACGGTCGGTTCGACGGCGGGAACGGGGGCGCTCAATGTTGCGGCTTGCTCGAGGTAGCGGTACGCCTGCCGCCGCGACAACGCGAACTCGTCCTCGAGCTGCCGGGCCGCATCCGCGACCTCGGTCTGTTGAGCCAGCAGCCGATAGGCGACGTTTAGCAGTCGGGCTTTGTGCGTTCTTGTCGCTCGAGCCACGTGACATAAACATAGTACTATTTACGACGCACATCAAGTACGGATTGCTCACGCCACCCAACGATCACGCGCTCAAACTGAAAGTTACCTTTTGCGTACGGGGCGTGAGTGGCCCCCCTTGCGGGGTGCCCTCCTCCGTCGCACTGACCAAGCCGTCCTCCAGCACCCCCGCGTTCAGGAACGCGCGGACCAGCGTCAGCACGCGTGTGTCCGACACGCGCCGAGCCAGCCGCCCCATCAAGAGGTCGTGATTCACTCGGTCGAAAAACTTTTCGAGGTCGAGGTCCACGACCCATCGAAAGCCGCTCGCAAGGTGCCCTTGCGCCGCGGCCACCGCCTGATGTGCCGACCGTCCCGGACGAAAGCCGTAGCTGTGGGTGGAGAAGGTCGGGTCGAATGCCGGCTGGAGCACTTGCAGCACCGCCTGCTGGATGAACCGGTCGAGCACCGTGGGAATGCCCAGTTTCCGCACCCCGCCATCTGGCTTCGGTATCTCAACGCGTCTCACCGGCGACGGTGTGTACGTGCCGCCCAGCAACTCGTCCCGATGTGTCGGCCAGTGCGCCCGCAGGTAATCCGACAACTGGTCGACGGTGATGCCGTCGATGCCCGGACTACCCTTGTTCGCCTTGACGCGCCGCAGCGCCTTCTTCAGGTTCTCTCGCTCACACACTGCCTCCATCAGCGAGTTCGCCACCGCTGGGCGTTCGGGCTCGCACTTCGCCACGACCGGTTCGGCACCATCACGGCCGGCAGACGCGGAGACTGCTGCGTCCACCGGGGTAAAGGCCAACTGAAGTTGTTCGGTCAGCCGCTGTCCGTTCATGAGTCGTACGTCCTAGTCGCCACTCCGTTTATCCCCTCACGGGGACCGTTCGGGCCTTCAGCGCGGTGAGACCTCCGGATGACCGGCTCGTGTCCGTCGCCTACTATGCCCTCTGCTGACTTCTGCACCGCGATCAGGGACCCTCGCGGCTCCCTCAGTCCACCGGGACACGGTGCAGACCTCCCGAGGTAAGTTTGACCGCCTTCACCGCACACCTGCCGAATCTACAGCCCTGGCCTATGGTGACCGGGGACTTCGCGGAACCGGGCCCGCTCGTCCGACCAGGATTGCCTCATATTCGGTTTCTGTCCGTCAGGTCGCGGCTTTGCTTCCGCGCTTCTTTCAGACGGCTCCTCGCGGCAACCGCCCTTGCGCCTCGCTAGCCCTTTGTCTCACCAGACCTGGGCAGAGGACTTTCACCTCCAAGCTGTCAAACATGCTCGGCACACCCGGACCCATGGACGCGCGGACGCGCCCACAGGTCCTTGGAAATCGCTCCGCGATTCCCACAGCGCCCACCGCCATCATCGGATGATGAAAGGAGCAAGAACGCAGAACGACAGCCGACCGTTACATCGAGCCACTATCACTGGAGGCGAACACCGGATAATCTATCCCGCAGCTCAGCGTCGCTTCGCTCCGATCACGATGCCGTGGTCCCCGCGATCACGATGGCGTGGACGGACTGATCACGATGGGTGGAATGCGGAGAAGAGCGACGCGTTTCTAGCCCCAGTACAAGCGCGTTTGCGGCTCGGCGTGTAAACAAAAAGCTCGAAATGTCGTACCTCATAGCAGAGTTTCACGGTGCCTA
>MEKU01000098.1 GCA_001767195.1 Acidobacteria bacterium RIFCSPLOWO2_02_FULL_67_21 | reverse complement strand
ACCGCGTCCGTCGTCGCCTTTTGAATGTCGCTCAAAATCGTCCGCACCTGGGTGGTCGCCTGCCGCGATTGCTCCGCCAGACTCTTCACCTCCTGGGCGACCACACTAAAGCCCTTCCCATGCTCGCCCGCCTTGGCCGCCTCGATGGCGGCGTTCACCGCCAGCAGATTCGACTGCGCCGCCAGGTCTTCCACCGTCGCGATGATCTGTCCAATCGTCCGGCCCTGCTCGTTCAGCCGCCCCATGCTGGCGGCAATGGTGTCCATCTGCTGGCGGATGCGGCCCATGCCGGTGCCGACGTCCTCGGTGGACTTGCGCCCGCTCTGGGCCACCTGCGCCGCCCTCTGGGCGCTCTCCGACACGTTCTTCGCCTTCTGGCTCGCCAGTTGCGCCGTCTGCCGGACTTCTTCCACCGTGGTCGTCGTCTCGCTCACGGCCGCGGCCGACTCGCTGGCACTCGCGGCCAACTGCGTGGTCGACGCCACGATCTCGCTCGCCGCCGCCCCCAGCACCGTCGCCCCTTCCACCAGTTCTCGCGTCTGATCGCGGAAGTTCTCGACCATGGCGCGAAACGCACGCACGAGAGCCCCTACCTCGTCGGATCGATCGCCTTCCGGAAGGCTCACGGTAAGGTCGCCCGATGCCACGCGCCCGGCGATGCCAGACACTGCCAGCAGCGGTAGAGCAATCACCCGATTCAGCAGCAAGGTCATGGTCACAGCAAGCAACACGGCCACGATGCCGACGATGATGAAGACCCGCACGGCTTGCTGCGCCTTCACTTCGGCGTCAGCCACGGACGCCCGTGCCTTCTCCACCGCGGCACTGCCCAGCTCCGTGCTGATGGCGCGCATCCTGCTGTAGCGCTCGGCATTCACTCCGAGGGCGAGTGTCTTCGCCTCCTCCAGCTTCCCTTCGAAAATCAGGGAATTGATCTGCGTCGCGCGCGTCTGCTCAAAGACGTCCTGGATGGCTTTCAGTTCCTCGAGTCGACCCAGGAGTCTTGGATCGTTACGGCCACGATCCAGTAGGCTCCGCGTAGTCGTCTCGATTTCCTTGCTGCGGTCGTCCGCGTCCTGGCGCCATCGCTCCTGGTCGGGCCGGTTTGAGAGGACCATCATCGTGAGCTGGGCGGCCCGTACGCCGTTCTGGTCGCTCCGAAGCTTCATCAAATCGAGGGCGTTCGCGAAGTCCTCCTGGTAGAGACTTCTCTGTGACGCCTGGATCGCCGAGATGCCCAGGTAGGCGATCACGATCACCGTCGCAAGCAAGACGATCATCAACCCGAATCCGGCGACCAGCTTGCTGCGGGTCGTAATGTCGAGAAACCATTTCATGGGTCAGTTCTCCACTTCCTCGTGGACGATGATTTTGGGGTCCGCCAGGATGCGGCCCACGTCGAGGACGACGAGACGCTCGGCCGTGACGCCTTTCAGGTATTCGCTGCGGATGCCGGTGAGCGTCGGCAGCGAGGGCTGTAAGGTGTCGGCCGGAATGGACCGCACGCCCACCGTGGCATCCGCCAGCAGGCCGAATTCCACCTCATGTTCCTCAACCAGGATGATGCGGTGCAGGTCGGTTAATCCCTGCTCGGGTAGATCGAACAGCTTCTTGAGATCGAGCACTGGAACGATGCGGCCTCGCACATTGACGATACCCACGACAAACGGTGGCGTGCACGGGATCGGCGTCAGGTCCTTCAGTGGACAGACCTCGCGCACATACCGGGTCTCCAGCGCATAGCGTTCCTGAGCCAGACGGAACTCCAGCACGTCGAGCAGCGTCGCCGCCGCCGGCGCGTCGTCGGGCGGCCGTGCCAGAGTCCGGGCGCGGGCGCGGAGGATCTCCACGTCGTCCGGGCTGCTCGGGTTGCGGCTATCGTGCGTCATCGCGCGCTCCCGGAGCGGTCAATGCCGCAATCGTTTCCGTGAGTCGCCCGGCGGTGAGGCCGTCGGACTCAGGCAGACGGTCGTCCGGATGCAGACGGGCCAACAGCGGCACGGCATTGGCGAAATGCTTCTTTGCCTCGTCGTCCTGGCCCCGACTGCGCGCGAGGTTGCCCAGGGCGACATGCGCCAGCACAAAGTTCGGATCGAGATACAGGGCGCGCTGGAGGGAGCCCCGCGCTTCGTCGGGGCGGCCGTGTTCGAGCAAGATAACCGCTCGCAGATAATGGCCGGCGGTGTCCAGCTTGTCGGCAGCGATCCACCGATCGCACCAGGCGAGGGCATCGGCCAGCCTGCCCTGATTGGCCAGCGCGCGCGCCAGCAGCGAACACGCGCGTGGCTCAGGCGTGTGCTGTGCACACGAGGCCAGCAGCGTGTCCGCCGCCTCGCCGTAACAGCCCTGTTCGAAGAGCGACACGGCCGCTGCATATGGCAAGGGCTCCACCGCCCCAGGTTTCTCCGGCGACGCCGCCGCCAGCGGTGCGGCCGGGTGGGCAACCGGCGCCTGTGGCTCCCACGACACCGGCATCTCGCGCGCCGGTGCGCCAGACTCTTCGCGAGACCGTGCGTCCCTCTTCTGATAGAGGATCACTCCGGGAACGTTCACCGTGACGAACTGCGGGAATAATGCCTGGGATGCCTCGCTGGGACTGACCACAAGCCAGCCGCCATCAACGAGGGCGTGGTGGAGTTTGGTCACGACTGTGCCGACCTGTGCCGGTGCGAAGTACATCAACACATTGCGGCAGAGGATCAGATCCATCGCGTTGGTGTCGGTCGCCAACGACGGGTACGCATCCTCCACAAGGTTCACGTGCTCGAATGCCACGAGCGTTCGAACTTCCGACCGGATGACGTAGCGGCCGTCGCTGGTGCGGTCGAAATAGCGGTCCTTGACACCGCGCGGCACGCCGCGGAAGGACCACTCGCCGTAGACGCCGGAGACGGCCTTCCGGAGCACGTGCGGGTTGATGTCCGTCGCCAGGATCGTCACCCGCCAGTCCTTCAGATCGGGCATGCTCTGGTGCAGCAGGATCGCGAGCGAATACGCCTCTTCTCCCGACGCACACGCCGCGCTCCAGAGCCGTAGCCGCTGCTCGCGCCCCCGGCGCGCGTGTACCAACGCCGGCAGCACCCGGCTCGCAAGCGCCTCGAATGTGTTCGCGTCCCGGAAGAAGTAGGTCTCGCCAACCGTGAGATGGCTCGCTAGCACCTGCAGCTGTGCCTTGGTCAGGGGCGTGGCCATGAGCCAGTCCGCGCACGCCGCGGGATCCTGGAATCCAAATTCCCCGGCGGCGCCCGCCAGGCCGCGCTGCAAATCCGCCAGGCGCTCGTGGGGAAAGTGCAGCCCCATCTGCTCCGCGATGAACTGGCTCACTCGCGCCCACGGCGTATCGCGATCTCGATCCGGCGGAGACATCGCTTGAGCGTCATCCGCGACGGTGCGTGAGCCCACTCTCCTCATGATGTCCGGCTTTCTCAGAAGGTCACTCTTAAAGCTCTCTTAAAGCCGTCTCTGTACGGACTCGATGTACGCCAGCAGGTTCGCGATTCGCGCTCGCGCGAGTGTCCGGTTGCCGGCTATGGCGCGAAAGGTCGACCCCCAAATCGGCATCGACTCTGACCCGTGGGCCGATGTTCGGGGGCGCGATTCGACCTGCAGTATCGCCTCGAGCATCGCCAGTGGAAACGCGCCGTTATTACTGCGGCTCAGTGAGGTGAGATCGGACGGTGGCGTGGTCAGCATGGCCGCAACCGGACCGTGACCCTGGCCGTTCTCCCCGTGACACGGGGCACAAAACTGTCGAAAGGTGTCGCGTCCGGCGGACAGGGCGGCCGTGTCAACGGGTTCATCGCGGGCCCGCTGTGGCGCAGCGGCGAGGACGGCGGAGGCAGTGAGAGCCAGTGGCGCGGCTAGTATCAGCACGCGAACGAAGGCACAACGCATTTTCATAAGCCGAACTCCTGAGGAAACTGGTTCCCGTACAGCGCGATCTCGAGCCGACGGCGATATGAACGGCACCGTTACGACCCTCCCGGCCTCTCATCCATCGCTTCGTCCAGGGCGCGCGCCTCCTCCAGAGACAGAAACCGCTCGAGGTCGTGGATCAACACCAGTCCGTCGTCGAGTCTGACGACGCCCGGGAAGTCATCGAGACCTGGAACGATCTGAGTCGAGACGACGATGTCGGCCTGAGGCCGCTCGACCACGCCTTCCGACTCATCGACCACCAGAACCACCGTGTGGCGTGCCGTGTGGGCGACCAGAAACCAGTCGGCGGGGCACATCTGACGGTCCGGCAAAAGAAAGCGCTGCCGAACGTCGAGGACCGGGATCACGCGTCCGTGCACGTCGATCGCGCCGAGCACGATCGCCGGCGCGTTGGGCAGCGGCGTGATTTCGACGGCGTGGACCACGCGCTCGACGACCGCGAGTGGCAGCGCATAACGCTGCTGGTCGAGGCGGAACACCACGAGCTGTGTCATCGGGCGGCCGGACTCATTACCGAAGCACCCCCGGCCAACGGCCGCGGCCCCGGCGGCTCCGCGGCGAGTTCCTCCAGGCGCCCGCTCCGAGAGAACGCCATGAACTCCCCGACCAACTCAGGACTGCGCCAGCCGCGGCGGGCTTCGTCCTCGATCTCGGCGCACGCCGCCTCGTGCGTCAGCGGCCGGCGGTAGACGCGCTCGGTCGTCAGCGCGTCATAGACATCCACGATGGCGGTCATCTGCGCGAGAAGTGGGATATCACTGCCGGCCAGACCATCGGGATAGCCGCTGCCATCCAGTCGCTCGTGATGGTGACGAACGATCGGCCGCACCAACCGTAGCAGCCGCAAGTCGCCGCACAGCGTCTCGCCGATGTTGGTGTGCCGCTTCATCACGGCGAACTCGTCAGACGTAAGTCGGCCGGCCTTCAAGAGGATCGCGTCTGGAATGCCGACCTTTCCTACATCATGGAGATACCCGCCGCGGCGCAGCGCTTCGACTTCCTCGTCCGAGAGACCAAGGTGGGCACCGAACGCCGTGGCGTAGGCCGCCATGCGATCGCAGTGCCCCCTCGTATACGCGTCCCGCGCCTCCACGGTGAGCGCCAGGCTGACGATGACGGACTCGGCGGAATCCAGATCGTCGGTAAATCGCTTGAGACGGACGAGTGAACGGACCCGCGCCTTCAGCTCGTGCGCATCGACCGGCTTGGTCAGGAAGTCGTCGGCACCGGCGTTGATACCCTCGATGCGGCTTTCTCGTTCACCGAGTGCGGTGACGAGCACAACCGGGATGAGGCGGGTGAGCCGATTGCCCTTCAATCGCCGACAGAGTTCGAACCCGTTCAGCACCGGCATCAGCACGTCGGAGAGCACGAGGTCGGGCTGTTCGCGCGCTACCAGTTCAAGGGCGGCGCCGCCGTCCAACGCAGCGTGTACCGTATAGCCGTCGCGGACGAGCAGACCTGTCAGCAGATCGATATTGGCCTGAACATCGTCGGCCACGACGACTGTGCACATCTTCCGCATGAGTACGTCTTCCGGACCGCATCAGTCTAACGGTCAGTGCAAGTGCTGTGTGCTTTATGATTAATCAAAAGTGCTTCCGAGCTGTCGATTCACCTCCATGTGCGTTCATGGCAGAGCAATTACGATAGCGTCGTCTATCGTCCGTCCACGAGCCCAAACCAATTCTTGAGCTGTCGCCCGCGGCTGGGAAACACGACAGGGAGACTGGCTCATCGTCGTGGGAAGGCCCGCATCCTTAAGCCGACGCATCAGGATCATTCGACAGACCGCCGCGCACAACACTATAAATCCGTGGTCGAACCTCTGTGGGGTCGATCCGATGGGGCGGTCGGCGAAAAGGCACGTAAGAGCACATCGACGATGCGATCCACGAGGCTGACGGGAGGCTCCGGATCCGGGGAGCTTTCCACTGCCCGTTCAATTCCCTCGTGGAGCACGTCGCTTGTAAGACCTGATGAGTTGACTAGCCTGAATGTCCACGGACCGGAATTGACCTAACACGACGGCGGCTTTCGGCTACCCCGCGTTGGCGGTGAGCCGAAGCGTGCGGTTGCCCCACCACGGGACTCGTACCGGCTTATCGAACAAGCCGGAGGCGATCAGAATGGGCAGGTGGGCTCGGCGATGAAAGGCGACCGTGACGGCCTTCGCCGTGATGTCTACCGTGGCCGGCGTATCCACCAAATCGCGAAAGATCTGGCGGGCCTGGGCGCCGCTGTAGCCGCGCATGCGGCGCGCAAGCAAGCGGTAGAGCCCACTGGCGATCACCAGCAGCAGCATATCGACGTCGACTTTGAGGCCCACCGCGGAGGACAGCGCGTCCATGTGGAAGAAGCGCACGGCATCAGAGAGCGCGTTCTCAATCAGCATCCGTTGCGCATAGCGGGTGATGAGCTGCTTGATCGGTGTCCGCATCTCGTTGGTGAGGAGAATCGTCGGCTGCTCATGCCCGAGATCGAGGATATAGACCTGCCGGAAGGTGCGGCCGGCCAGGCGGACCTTCTGGTCGTAGACCCGCGGCGTGCGATATTTGCGCGTGGGCACGTCCAATTCGATCGTGCGCCAGGCACTCCGCGGGAGTAGCGCGATCTCCTTCAGGAGCTGGGGCGACCGGCGGCGCAAGGTGATGAAGGCAATGCCCATCGTGTCGAGCCGCGCGAGGTTCGGGTACGTCGTCAGCCGGGAGTCAAAGACCAGGTGGCGCGGCAGGGCTTTGTGGGCGCGCTTCCAAAACGCAATGAACCGGAAGATCTCCTCCGGCTCCTCCCCCTTCCGGATGTTGGCGTTGGAGTAGCAAAAGGCCCGCCCCTCGGCATCTTGGGCGAGAAACACGAGGACACTGGGTTGCCGGCGGCTGCGCGCCGAGACGTAGTGGCGTTCGAGGACCGGATGGGCCCCGTAGTAGGGCACGGAATGGAAGTCGAGGTTGAACGACGTGCCGTCGAAGAGGTGGTCGCCGGTCACCGCGGCGTGCCACGCCGCCAGGAGCTGACTCGTTTTCCGGGGATCGACGCGCGACGAATATTCCGACAGGTAGCTCTTCTTCGGCGTGACATTCAGCCCGGAGAACAGCGCGAGCCCCTCATCGGTGACCACGGCCATGATGTGGCGCTTGCGCTCGAGGGACCAGAGCTTGAGGGCCAGACTGGCGCGCAGGGCGTGCGTCGCCGGAATCATCCTCGACCCCGGGAGCCGCGCGGCCGTCGCCAGGGTGTCCAGCTGGAGGCGGACGAGATCCGGGAGGAAGAGGAACAGGCCCCCACACCGCGTGGTGAACCGGCGCGGCGCCAGCGAGAACGCGCGCACGTCGGCCACCGCCTCGATGAGCGGGCGCGGCCGGTCGGGACGTTCCTCATCCAGCCGCCGTGGCAGCGCCGCGAACCCCTCGGCCTTGAGCACCTCGCGGACGGCCGTCGGACTCAAGCCCAGTCCGCGCTCCGTCAAGGTCTCACTGATCTCGTAGACCGAGGCATTCTGCTTCCGCAGATCGATGATGGCGTCCCGCGCCGCCGACTTCTTCGGCTGCGTCCGCGGGCCGCGCGGCGCCGCCAGGAAGAACGCAGGACTCGGGTCGCGGCGGAAATGGTGACACAGCACCCGGAAGGAGCCCACCGAGTACCCAAAGACGATGGCCGCCTCCTGGGAGGAGCGACCCTCGACGAAGTAGGCCCGCAGGGCTTCGTATTGGCGGTGCTTGGGGTGGGTCGCCTCAAGGAAGAAGCGGCG
>MEKU01000097.1 GCA_001767195.1 Acidobacteria bacterium RIFCSPLOWO2_02_FULL_67_21 | reverse complement strand
AGTTGCCACGAGCCCGTCATGTCGAAGACCATGATGGCCGTCCGCTTGCCGTCCTCCGGGTAGAAGTACGCCGCCTCCGGCTTGAGCGCCTGCATCGTGGATTCGATCGACTGCTTGAGGGCCCCGCTCTTGGCCGCGTCGTTGGCTTTCTCCACCGACATACTGATCTTCAGCAACATCCGCATGGTGTGTCTCCTTCGAAGGTTCAAGAAGGATCGGAAGCGATCCGGAAGCATATTACGTCACTCCGACGGCGGCGGTTGTCCGAACCAGCGCTGAATCCGACTCGATCCGAAGCTGGCCTTCTCCGCGACGAGGGCCTCAGACGGCTCCTGGAAGGTGCCCGTCGGTTTGGGGCCGCTCAGGAAGTCCACGTCAACCCGTCCGACTTGGTTGTGGCCGAACTCCACGTAGCAAGCGCCGGCGCCCTTGTAGGCCTCTGGTGTCGGTCCTCCGCGAAGCTGGGCGATGATTGCGGCCGCCACGACGCGCGCCGCGCCCTCGGCGAAGACCCCTGCCTTGGCCGTGCCCACACCGTTCACGTCGCCCACGGCGTAGACACCGGGGAAGCTGGTTTCGAGCGTCTTCTTGTTGACCGGCACCCAGTCGTGGGCGTGGGCGGCCAGCCCCGACTCGACGACGACCGCCGGCACGCGATGCACCGGCACGCCGAGAAACAGCGCGTACGGCATCTCGGTCCCGTCGCTCAACACGGCCACTCTCCGCGCCGGGTCGAGGGCTCTGACCAGCGCGTCTTTCACGAACCTGATACCGCGCTCCGCAAAGGCAGCGAGGATCGCCCGTGAGGTGTCCGGTGAGGGTGGGATGGGCACGCCGAAGGGCATCACCACCGAAATGTCGCAGGCCGCGCGCCGCCCGCGCGCGGTCAGGTAGTCGTGCAGCAGCAGCGCCGCTTCGCTGGGAGCGGGCGGACACTTGAACGATTTCCCGGTGACGCCGATGATCACCGGCCCCCGCTCGAACCGCGGGAGCACGTCCCGCAGCGCGAAGGCGCCCGCCACCGAGTAGAACTCGTGGCCGCCGTCGACCAGCCCCGGCGTGGCTCCGGGGTCGAGGTCGGCGCCGAGCGCCACGATCAGGACGTCCCCCTCGAAGGTTCCATCGTCGGTCACGACGTGCCGGGCGGCCGGATCGATGGATCGTATGGTGGACCGCAGAACTCGCACGCCCGGCTTGACGATGTCGCGGTAGGGATGACGGACGGCGGCTGGTATCTCCCGTCCGAACATCACGTCGAGCTTTGAGAAGCCGAAGACGAACGCGTCGCCCTTGTCGATAAGCACGATGTCGATGGCGTCACCGAGGGCGTCCGAGAGCATCGTCGTCAACTCGAGGCCACCGAATCCTGCGCCGAGGACAACCACGCGTGTCTTCATCGTCTCCAACCTCTCTGATCTTCAGATGTCTTTGCCTGCGACAGTCCGCGCGCCGGGCTGCCACAGTGCCTTGTTCGGATTCATGTGCTGTTGTGCCTCCAGGGCGGCGCATACTGTAACGCAGTGGGAGGCGACCTAGCGATTCAGCTTCGTGTCGGTCGCCCGAAACACCTCCCGATCCCGCCTTCACCGATCTGGGCGGTGGTCTGCTAGACGCCGAGGTGGGTGCCCGGAGTGGGGCAAGAGGCTGAAAGTCGGCTCGCCGCCCGGGAACTGCACGACCTCCGGTATGTCTTCTGTCCGGACGAAGTCGGGTCGGCGTATCGCATGGCGGATTCCCAGCCGCCCGAGCTGATCGTCCAGCTTCCGAATTGCCCAGGGGAGACACTTCCCGGCTGACGCCGCGGACATTCAGTCGGTTCCCCAGGGGTTGTCGATCACGAAGCGCCAGGAACCATCCGGTTGACGGCGCAGCATGTCCACGTTGTGGCCCGTCAGCGTAACCGCCGAGCCGTCTGGCGCGGTTCCCCTGAATGACCAGACTCCGGCGACGAGAGCCAGGCCGCCGGCTCGAGGACGCGGGTGACTGTGAGGTCGAGCGTGCCCTTCATGGCAATGAACGCAGCCAATGATTCACGGACGCCCGGCAAACCGTGAGCGAGGCTACGCGGCTGAGACGCAAAAGCGGCCTCTGGCTCATACAGCGTCATCAGCGCGTCGAGATCGCCCGTGTTGATTCCGTCAACGATCGATTTCAGCACTTGCTCCGGCGTACCCTTGGACATGACATCCTCGCTCTCTGCGTTGACTCGAACGTTTCCGGACTGCTCCCGACCTACGTGGTCAGAACGATCCCAACCGCTTAATGAGGACTGGAGGAGGTGAGCAGAAGGCGCCCGGCCTACGCCGGCGCCGCCATCTGCTTCAACATCTGGTCCAACGCGACCTGATTGGGCCCCACGAACGGGTGGGCGCCCGGAGCTGCGGCCAGCGCCCCGAGACACCGTTCCAGTAGGTGCCCAGGGGCGGGAGGCAGGTGGTTGCTCAGGATCAGCTTTGGCGCGATCATGCGGATGCCGTCCAGCTCTGCGGCGAATGCCTCCTTATCCACCTTGTGGAGCCACGGCGAGTCGATTGTCGCCCACACCACCTGACCATCTCGCAGATCGCTTTCGGAGAGGTCTGCGGCGTTCTGCGGCACCGCCTGGAGCAGCGCGCCGAAGCAATCCGAGCTAAAAAGCACACCGGCTTTGCTGTCGTAGAAGCCGGTCGTGCAAGGATTGTCGAAGACGGGCGGTTTGATCGCGGTCAGCGTGCGAGTGCCGAGCGTGACCGTCTCACCTGGATTGACCAGGTAGACCCGGTCCATCGGCAGCGGGGCCGTCAGCCCCATGATGCCCACACCGAGGAATGTTGTGACGACCCGCAGCCGCGGATTGTCGCTGAGCAGCTGATGCAGGCTGCCGATGTGGTCGAAATCGGTGTGGCTGAGCCAGATCCACCGGAGATCGGCGGGGTCGATCACATTTCGGAGCGCCTGCATGAAGTCCGCGCGCTCGATGGCCGCCCCGGTCTCGACCAGGATGGGCTCAGAGCCCTTGATGACGAACGCGTTGATGGGTACCAGCCCGTAGCCTGGGATGGGGAAGTTCGAGGTGAGGACTTCGATATCTGGTGCGGCGGCGTAGGAAGTGACCATGGCGTGTTCCTTCTTTGGTGGCGATTCCGTTACGACTGCATGTCGGCTGTCGGCCCGTAGATGCCGGGTACCGTCCCGCCCATCGAGCGCAGATAGGTGCTCAGCTGACCGCGGTGATGGACGGAGTGCTTCAGCGCCATCGCCAGCAAGTTCACCGCAGGCGCCTGAAACATGTCCAGTACGTTCAGGGTGGCGGTCAGCGCGTCGCCGGACATGGCACGGACGCGATTGAGGGCCGGGAGAACATCCGTCCTGTATCGGGCAATGGCATCGGCCGGGCTCATGATCCCGCAGGCATCTGAATCGTCGGGTGGAGGCGTGAACGTCCCGTTCGCGATGCAGTGGAGCAGCCAGGCGTCCTCCAGGCCAATGTGCCGAACCAATCCAAGACCGGTCTTGCCCTTCGAGTCCGGCCGGTAGTCGAGACGCTGATTGGGAACGGCTTCGAGGACGCGCAGGGTGGTCTGCATTTCCTGTTCGAAATCCGCAACGAGGAAATCGGCGACGGTCTTGGCTTCTGTGGAATTCATGCGATGCTCCTTTGCTGGCGTTCTGCTGGCCGACCGAGGCGGTTGGACTCAGCGTCGTTCGGTTGACAACTGGATGTGTCATCACCGGCCCTGCCGTTACAGGCACGCACAAGGTTTGAAGGATGTCGGCATACGGAAGGTGGCCAAGGCGGGCCGGGGGTGGGCGAGGGGAATTGTCGGAGGTGTAACGAGCCACGTGGTCGTTACACCTACAATGTGTGGGCGATGGTTCTCGCGTTGAGCGATGCAGACCTTGTGCGGCGGATCGGGTCCGGAGAGGATCGGGACGCCGAGGGCGAACTCTATCGCCGGATGGCGCCGCGCGTCCGGCTGTACGGCTTGCGTCATCTGCGAGACGGACATGCCGCCGACGATCTGACGCAGCAGGTGCTCATCACCACGCTCGAGGCGCTGCGGGCCGGTCGGTTGCGCGAGCCAGAGAAGCTGGCATCGTTTGTGTTAGGCACGTGTCGGATGACCGTGCTGGATCTGCGTCGGGGTGCCCAACGTCGGGCGCGCCTGCTCGAACGGTTCGGCGCGGATCAGCTGCTGCCAGCCCCGGTGCCGGAGTCGCAGTTCGACTACGAACAGCTCGCGCGTTGCATGGAAGCGCTCAGGGAAAGGGACCGCACGGTGGTCGTCATGACTTTTTATGACGAGCGGACCAGTGCGGACCTGGCCGGGTTCCTGGGCCTCTCGGAAGCCAACGTGCGGGTGATCCGCCACCGTGCCATTCACCAGTTGCGCCAGTGCATGGGGACCGCGTCATGAGTTGTAATGGTCCCATCGATGCGGCCATCCTGGCTGATTACTGGCTCGGCGCACTGGCCGGCCCTGAGGAGGAATCGCTGGAAGAGCATCTGCTCGGGTGCGACTACTGCGGGGCACGACTGCTGGAGGTGATCACGCTTGCCGAGGGGGTCCAACGCCTGGCCCGCGAGGGGTGCCTGCGGATGGTGGTGAGTGACGTGTTCCTGCAACGTGCCGCAGAAGACGGCTTGCACGTTCGTGAGTACGCGCCGGCGCCTGGCGGCAGCGTGCAGTGCACGGTGACGGAAGACGACGACCTGGTCATCGGACGGCTGGCCGCGGACGTGACCGGGGCCCGCCGTGTCGACCTGTGCCTGTGTGATGAACGCGGCGTCGAACAGGTGAGATTGCAGGACATCCCCGTTCGGGCTGGCTCGGCCAGCGTGGCCTGGCAGGAGTCCAGCCCGTTCATGAGGGCCGCGCCCTCCATGACACTGATCGCCCGCCTGGTAGCAACCGATGAGGCAGGCACTGAGCAGCTGCTCGGGGAGTATACATTCCGCCATACGCGCTCGTTGCCTGGCCCGGGCTCGTGGTAGGCCGGGGGCGAGCCGGCGAAGTCATCCATCCGGTGAATGAGCTCCACGTCCAAACCGGCGGCCTGCTGCTGAGTGCGCCGCCACACCTCGCGCCGAGCCGTGTGATGCACGACCGCGGTTCACCCGCGCCGCCCCGCATTGTGGAATCCGCAACTTCCAGAATCCAAAAACTCGCGTCGGGGTCGAATCCGATCCTCGCCGGGTCACTGAGTAGCATCCATAATCACGCCGCCGCTGCGCGCCTGACCGTGTGGCGCTGTGTGCGCTCGATCTGCGAGACTCACCTCGCGAAACCTTGGCGAACCTGTCAATATCAGGCCATTTACGCTGCTTCTCGGATCAACCAGTTGCGGAAATCGTCCAGTGCGGCGAGCCAACCTCAGTTCCTAGCTGATGCCGTAATTCCCTGATAGTGAAGCTTTTATGAATGGCCTACTGCGCTCTTTCGACTGAGTGTATTGACAGATCTTTCTAAAGGTCAATACACTGAGGTATGCCCAGTACGACGAGTCGAAAGCGCGTTTCCCGCAGGGAGCAGCGGGTCTCTAGAACCTACCGATTGCCGTTGTCCAAGCTAAGCGCTGCGAAGCGGGCGCTCGGCGCGGCCACGGCGACCGAGACTATCGAGCGGGCGCTCGATCTGGTCGTCTTCCAGCGCGAACTGATCGACGGGACGCGGGCGATGCAGGGAGTCGAGATCACGTCGCCCGACGCCAAACAGTGAGCGGTCTATCGCGCAAGTACGTCCTCGATACACAACTCTTCATCAACGGCTTTCGGGATCGAGGCGCCAACGAAGCGCTCCAGCAATTTCATCGAATATTCGCGCCGTTCGAATATCTCAGTGTAATAGTCGCGCAAGAATTGCGCTCAGGTGTCCGACGTTCCCAAGACCGGAGGGCGCTGGAGCAGCGTGTCCTCAACGTTTTTGAGCGAGCCAATCGGACTATTACGCCGTCAGCGGATGCTTGGCACAGGTCCGGGGATCTCCTTGCCGAAATGGCCCGCAAGGACGGATTGGAAATCGGGCGGACCGCGAAAGCGTTCGCGAACGATATCCTTCTCGCATTGTCATGCCGCGAGGCGGGATGTGTGCTCGTAACCGACAACCAGCGTGACTTTCAGCGCATTCGGCGGTTCATCCAGTTCGAATTCACGAAGCCCTGGCCCGGTAGCCAGACTGGCAGTGAGCGTGGTGAGTGAGACGGCTGTTTCCAACGTACAAACGCGCAGATGACGTGGACTGCGGCGCACGGACGGCGCCGTGCGAGTCGCCCTCGGCGAGGACAAGGCCGCCCTGCTTTGGAGTGTCGGAAGTTGACGTCTCGGTCTCGCGAGGCGCAGGCTTCACAGCTTCCCGAGAGTGAATCGTACCGGGATCGTGGGAGGGCGGATTAGTTGACTCAGGCCACGGCGGCCTGCTGATAGTAGCGCTCCTCGTACTCGGCGGGTGGGACGTAGCCGCCGATCGGCTCGAGCAGCCGCCGGGTGTTGAACCAGTCGACCCATGCCAGCGTCGAGAATTCCATCGCCTCCAGGCTCCGCCACGGCCCTTGCCGTCGAATCACCTCCGTCTTGAACAGCCCGATCACCGACTCGGCGAGCGCGTTATCGGACGCGTCGCCACGGCTGCCGACCGACAGCTCGATAACCGCCTTCGTGCCCGCCAGCGTACGCGCCGTTCACCCAGACCGTGGCGCGGTAGTCAACCGCCCCGAAATGAAGAAGCCATCGACGCCCGGAGTCGTGGTCGGGCAACGCGCATCTCTTCCGGTACCAACAGGCGCGGTAGAAGCTCGTATCGCCGATACCGCTTGCGGGAGCCTCGGGACTAAACGGCACCCGGATTTGCGTTGCCCACGGCACCTCATCCGGTCCCTGCCAGCGGCCGACGGGATCGAACGAGAAATCCCACAGTCCATTCAGCGAACACCAGGAGTCACGCTCCAACTGCGGCCGTGGGTAAGCGCGACCCTCCGCGTCAAGCGAGGCGCGCGTGATGGCGATGGACATCGTGTGTCCTTGGTCAGGGAATCTTCCGTGTCGCCGTGATGGACGCGTACTCTCGCGCGTGTGCTGTCACCCAGGAGCACTCGTTGCCTGCATTGGAGGCCTCGCACATTCAACCGTACTCGAAGCAGGGTCCGCATCGCGGGTCGTGAGTACGAACAAGGTGTGTTCAAAGTAAGGCTTGGTGCAAGCAGGTAGTGACGGAGATGGACGCAGGAATGTATTTTCCCGGTCGGTAAAGTCATGAGCTTTCCGAGCTAGGAAGCCTCAAATATTCCCGTTCGGGAAATTTCTGGACATCGATCGTCAAATCGGGCACAATATTCCCGATCGGGAATATTCAGTGACTATCGAAGAGATTGGCGCCGTCGTCCGTCAAGCTCGCCTCGCCCAAGGCCTGCGCCAGGATCAGCTGGCTGCGGCAGCGGGGGTGGGCCTTCGCTTCCTTGTTGAACTGGAACGCGGGAAGCCCACAGTGCGCCTTGCCAAGGTGTTGGCGGTACTGAACGCGCTCGGCTGCCGTTTAGAGGTCACGCCGCCGCCCACGGGACGAAGTGACGCGTGATGCGAACGCTCTCAGTGTGGTGGGACAACGCGATTGTCGGCACGCTGCAGGTGAACACGCACGGCCAGATGCGGTTCGCCTACGCACCCGAGTGGCTGGCCGACGCCTCCCGTTCGCCGATCTCATTCTCTCTGCCCAAACAGGAGCAACCGTTCAGACAGAGCCAGTGCCGCCCGTTCTTCGCGGGACTCCTGCCCGAGGAGTCACAGCGAGACATGATTGCCGGAGCCCTTGGCATCTCAAAGGGCAACGACTTCGCGTTCCTTGATGCACTGGGTGGCGATGTCGCCGGCGCCCTGTCACTCTGGCCAGAAGGCGCAGTGCCGCCAACGCCGGAGCCGACGGAAACGCCGCGTCCGCTCAGCGACGACGAACTGATTGAAGTGCTGGATACGCTCCCGAAGCGCCCGTTGCTCGCCGGTCGCGAGGGGCTGCGGCTCTCACTGGCTGGCGCCCAGACAAAGTTGCCCGTCGTCCTTGTTGATGACCGCGTGGCCCTGCCGGCGCCCGGGCAGCCCACGACGTACATCTTGAAGCCGGCCATCACGCGGTTCCCGCACACAACAGAGAACGAAGGGCTGGTGATGACGCTGGCTGCCTCGGTAGGGCTGCCGGTGGCGCACGTGGCCGCGCGGATTGTGGGTGGACGGTCGTACCTGTTGATCACCCGCTACGACCGCCACTTCGACGCAAGCGGACGGGCGCACCGGCTGCATCAGGAGGACTTCTGCCAGGCGCTTGGCATTCCGCCAGAGCGGAAGTATGCGGTCGAAGGCGGTCCCACGTTCAAGACCGGCTTCGATCTGCTCCGCCGAGCGACGACGGTTCCAGCCGTCGCGGTGCTGGCCCTTCTCGACGCAGCCATCTTCAACCTGATCGTCGGCAATGCCGATGGTCATGGAAAGAACTTCAGTCTGTTGTACCAGGCTGCTGGTGTGACTCTCGCCCCGTTCTATGACCTCCTCTCGACGGTCGCCTATCCGGACCTGTCGCCGAACCTTGCCATGAAGATTGCGAAGCGGGCGACGTTGGAGGAGATCGGTCCTGCGACCTGGCCGGCGTTTGCCGACGACATCGGGTTGGCGGCCTCGTTCGTTCGCCGGCGTGTGAAGGAACTCTCCGACGCCGTGGTCGCGCAGGTGCTCCTTCTACCGGATAGTCCCGCACTGGCTGTTTTGGACGCCTCAGCCCTCAAGGAGTACGCCGTACTCATCGCATCAAGGGCCGAACGCCTGGCCAGGACGAGCACGAAGTAGATGATTTGACATCAACCTGGTGTCAGCGGATTAAACGTGGCACCCAGCTGCCGAAGCGCCCATCGTTTTCTCGCAATTGAGCGAAGGAATTCCTGGAGATCCGTGGAAGGGAGTTTAGAAGAATCCTGGTTGTCGTAGCCTGCCTACGACAATTGAGAACAATCCAAACGCTCGTCGTGTCAGGGAGGTGAAGGCAGGGTGCCAGTCAGTAATCAGAGCTGCCTTCATGGTGGGTCTTCGGTCGCTAACGCTTCTTCTTTCCGTCCGGCTGCAGGCGCTTCATCGCGCGAACAGCACGGGCGGTTGACGATCCAACCAGCCGGTTAGGACGACGAGCACCACTACTACGCGGTCGATCTGCTCGAGCCAAACGGCGATCCGGTTCCAACTGACAGCTACCAGGAACACCAACCGTGGTCGGCTAGCTGGCGAACTTCGCGAAGCGCACGAGAAACTCCGGCTGAGCAAGGCCGGCACTCTCGGCCAGCCGTGCAACCCACTCCTCGCTGACGAAGTCCTTCGGACCGAGCCTCACCATGTAATCGCGCGCCACCCGGTAGCTTTCCGTATCGATATCAACTGGCCGCCGGCGGCCACGTCCGGTAACCGGATCGACGATCTCGCTGAAGGAAATCGCCTGGAAGTCGCCCCCCTGAATCGTGATCATCGCGCCCAACCCGCCTGCGAGCAGGTGGTTGACCGCCGCATAGCCAAGATCGCGCGCGTATTCGGCATCATAAGGAATCGGCGGCGCACAGCGCAGCTCATACCCGATGGTCTTGTCGACGATCGTGACCTTGATGCCGCGCTGTTCCAGGCGGACCTGGACGTCATTCTTGACCTTGCGGCCAAGATCGATTTCCGTCACCCGGATGTTGCCCTGCGCATCACGGTCCACGTCCTGCAACTCGGCGACCTCGTCGGGATTGAATCGCTCGACCAGCGCCTCCGACAGCAACACCACTCCGTGGGAACGCCCCATCGCCCGGCGCTTGATGATCGCGCCCTCGACGACGTCGCAGATGTCAGATAGTGAAATCGTGTCGCCGGGAAACTCTTCAGGGATGATGGTGCACGTGGCGCTCACGGCCTTACCGATGCCAAGCGTGAGGTGTCCCGTTGGGCGCCCCATGGTCACGCACAGGTACCAGCGCCCGGTCGTGCGCGCATCCTCCATCAAGCTCTCGATCAATGTGACGGCAACGTGCCGGGCTGTCTCGTAGCCGAGCGTGACCACGGGAAGCGGCATCCACAGGTCATTGTCGATGCTCTTCGGAATCAGCACGACCTTGATCGCGCCGCGGGTTTCGCGCTCGATGGCCACGGCGCTTCGCACGAGGTCGTCGCCGCCTATTGCGGCCAGCGCCTCGATGCCCAGCTTGTTGAGCGCGGCGACCGCGTTCTCGAGGCTCCGCCGATCGCCTGCGATGTCGGTGCGTGACGTGCCCAACATCGCGCCGCCGTCGAGGTGTATGCGCGAGACCTCATCAACGGTCAGCTCGTGCTGTTCGTCGGTGTACCGCTCGGCGAGCCACGTGAACCCGTCGTGAAACCCTATGGGTGTCGCACCGACCTTGATCGCCTCGAGCGCGATCGCGGCAATGACGCCATTGGTGCCGGGCGCGGGACCGCCTCCAACCAGTACGCCGATTCGTTTAATGGCCATGATTCGTGCAATCGATCGTCAGTTCAAGTATTCGAAGCGGCTGCGGAACGCGTCCACGGTCATGTTGGCGGCCACGGCGAGTGTCTCGACCCAGGCCGGGTTGCGAAAGTCTTCGCGCCCCAATCGAATCATGTACTCGCGCGCGACCCGATACCCCTCGCTTCGGATGTCCACCATCCGCACGCGCGTCTTGCCGGTGCCCGGCTCGCGGATGTCCTGGAATGAGATTGGGACGAAACGTCCATCCTGGATGCTGACTATCGCCCGGCTCCCGCCACTCAGCAGGAAGCGGATCGCGCTGTGGCCAAGGTCGCGGCAGTACGCGGCATCGAACGGAATCGGCGCGACGCACCGCAGCTCGTAGCCGATGTTCTTGGTTGTGATTGTCACGCGCACCCCGCGCTGGCTCAACTGGCCTTGCACCTCGGCCTTGACCTTGCGCGCAAGGTCGACTTCGGCAAAGCGAACATGGCCGTGCTCGTCGCGCTCCACATCCTGCAGATCGGCCAGCTCCAGGGGATCAAGCTTGTCGATCAGGCCTTCCGCCAGGATCACGACGCCGAAGGGGCGGCCCATCGCGCGGCGCTTGATGATCGCGCCTTCAACGATGTCGCAGATCTCGGAGAACGCGAGCGTGTCGCGCTCGAACTCTTCGCCGATGAGCGTGACCGTGGCAGCCGCCGCTTTGCCGATCCCGAGCGCCAGATGGCCGGCCTTTCGTCCCATCGCGACGACGACATACCAACGCCCGGTCGCGCGCGCATCCTCCATGATATTGCGCACCAGCTCGACGCCGACGTGGCGCGCTGTCTGAAACCCGAACGTTGGGATGTGACGTGGGAGCGGTAGATCGTTGTCAATGGTCTTGGGCACGTGGACCGTGCGAATGCGGTTGTCGTTTGCCGACGCAAAGGCACTCGCGGAGAGAGCCGTATCATCGCCGCCAATTGTCATGAGATGCGTTACGTTGAACGAGCCGAGCGTCTCGATCACTGCGCCCATGGCCTGCGCCGACGCAGTCGGATTGTCGCGCGCTATCCCGAGTATCGAGCCGCCCTGCAGGTGGATGCGCGAGACATCGTCGATGGCAAGCGGTCGAAGCCGCGACCGGTCTCCACGCATCAGCCACTTGAACCCATCCTGCACGCCGAGGACCGCGAAGCCTTCGTTGATTGCCGCGATGGTGGCAGCTGAAATGACCGTGTTGATGCCGGGCGCAGGGCCTCCGCCGACAAGGATCGCCAGCGTCCCTGCTGATGGCACGGTGGAATCTCCTTCTGTCACAGGAATGACGGACTGTCCTCACGCGATGGCAATGTGGAAGGCCATCGTCTCACAAGACGCCCGCGAGGAGGCCGCGCCCTCCTCGCGGAACTGGCGCGGTACCACTGGCCGGGCAACGTGCGCGTAGATGTTCAAAGGACCCGAAAGGCGGAGGTATGGCAGTAGCCGAAAGGAGTGGCGCAGTGTGGACGAATCTGTGGCTACGCCCGATGATTCTCAGTACAACTCTGTACGATTCGCGGAAGCCGGGAACGGCCGTAAGCGGCTGATTCTGCAAAGCCAGTAGCACTCGGTACGACAGCGTATCAATCGCCCAGTGTTTTCTGTTAACCGGAGGGTTGCTTGGTTCGAGTCCAGCCCCGAGGAGCCAACTTCCCTCGACGCAAATGGTCATATCCGAGCAGACACCGAAGGGACATCGGATGAGTCTGAAAGCGGCGGCACAATTGCATGCGATAAACAGGTGACCAAAAGAATTCTGCGAAACTTCATCGTGGTTCTGGCTCTGGTGGGTGTTGCGCTCGGGACCGTCGCCTGCCCTGAAAAGGGACCGGCGGAAAAGGTGGGCGAGAAGATCGACGATGCGGTCGACAAGACCAAGGATGCAGTGAAGTAGCGAAACGTGGGGGCGTAAGCTTGTCCCTTGTGAGCCGCAAATACTCCATCCGAACTTGACCTACGCCGCGACTTCGACTGCTCTCGATGCTTAGGAGAAGAAGCCGCGCAGTTCGCGCAGGACGATGATCGCGACGAGGACGACGTCCTGGCCCTGGTCATTGAAGCCGTCCGGCGAGATGACGAGTGCCGGCCGACGTTTCGAGGAACTGAGATCCGTGAAAGGGAAGGAAACGAGGACGATGTCGCCGCGGCTATAGGCTGTTAGATCGCGCCCGGCTGGGCACCCGCGACTTTGTCGAGCGGCTCGAACACGCCGTCCCGATAGGTCACCTTGATACTCATGACGTGAATTATACGTCTCCAAGGTGGGCCGCTTCGACGCAGTGGTCCAGAAGCTTCCCGGTCACCGCGCGATTCACATCGACGCTGCCCGTCCTCATCGCAGCGTCATGTGAGGTCCGGTCTCGGCCGCATGCCGGCCTTAACGCGGAGGCGGACCGAAAGGCCTGGGAGGCCGGTCGACCATCGTGTAGT
>MEKU01000096.1:1057-21857 GCA_001767195.1 Acidobacteria bacterium RIFCSPLOWO2_02_FULL_67_21 | reverse complement strand
CCGTATCGCCGGATTCGGGGTGCCCGCGATTTGATTGAGCGGTGACCTCAACATGTTGGGGTCTGTTGAAACAACCGGATAAGCAGGAGCCGGCTAAAGCCGGGCACTACGTCGGTTACGAGGCACTCCAGGCACTCCACGTCAGTCGACTACAATCGCCAGCGATGTCTTCGGAGGATCGGCGCCCGTGCGGATCATAATCGTCGGGGGTGGTGAGATCGGCTTCGCGCTGTCGAAGACGCTGGCCGGGTCGCACGAGGTCTTCGTCATCGATCAGGCCGCATCGGTCGCCAGCCGCTTCGAGTCGCTGGACGTCCAGTTCGTCCGTGGCAGCGGCAGCGACCCGGACGTGCTCGAGCGCGCCGCCATCGCACGAGCCGACGTGCTCGTCGCCTGCACTGGCCTGGACGAGGTGAATATCGTCGCCTGCGCCGTCGCACGGCAGCTCGGCGCCCCCCGGGCGTTCTGCTTCGTCTCCCGTGAGGAGTTCCTGGAGCTCCACGAGCAGAAGGGGCTCGCGATGTTCGGCATCGAGCGCGTGATCTGGCCCGAAGCGCAGCTGGCCGCCGACATCGAGCGCATCATCCGCGTCCCCGGCGCGCTGGATGCGGAGACGTTCGCGGACGGCGCCATCCAGCTCGTCGAGTACCGCCTCGATGCGTCATCGGCGATCGCCGGCCACCGAATCGCCGATCTGCACCTCGCGCACGGGGCGCTGATCGTGGCCGTACGCCGGGGCGAGGCCTTCTTCATTCCCCGTGGCGACAGCGAGCTCGCGCACGGCGATCGCATCGTGGTCGTGGGAACTCCCGACGGGCTGCGCGACGTGGCGCGCCGGGTCACGACGGCGGCCGACGGGGCGCGGCAGCGTGTCGCGATTGTTGGTGGTGGCGACGTCGGTTTGCGCTTGGCCGAGCGGCTCGATGCCGCGGACGCGGCCGACGTGACGATCATCGAACGCAGTCCCGAGCGTGGGGAAATGATCGCCGCGCAGCTTCGTCGCGCGCTCGTGCTGAACGGCGACGGTACCGATCTCGAGCTGCTCGAGTCGGAGGACATCGGCCGCAGCGATGTGCTCGTCTCGGTGATCGACAACGACGAACGGAACCTTTTTGCATCACTGCTCGCGCGCCAGCTCGGCGTGCGCCGCATCATCACGCGCGTCAGCCGCGCGGCGAACCTGAGGCTGTTCGAGCGGGTCGGGATCGATGTGGCCATTTCCGCGCGGGGGGCTGCGGTCGCGTCGGTGCTGCACCAGATTCAGGGCGGCACGACGCGGCTCCTCGCGCTGGTGGAGCAGGGGGCCGGACGGATCCTCGAGCTCGACGTGCCGGAGGGATACGCGTCGCGGGCCCTCCGGGACCTGGCGCCTCCTCATAACAGCATCGTCGGCGCCATCGTGCGCCCGTCAGAAGCGATCGTGCCCCGGGGCGCCGACCGGATCGAGCCGGGCGACCGGCTCATCGTCTTTACGACGCATGACGCCGCGGACCGGGTGCGCAATTACTTCAGCCACGTGAGCGCCTGAGGCCGAGGTGCGGCTTGCCGTCATCGTTCACGTCACCGGCACGCTGGTCCGGTTGTTTGCGCCGGCGCTCCTCGCCCCGCTGGCGGTTGCGGCGCTCTATCGTGAGTGGCGGGATGTCGCCGGCTTCCTCGTGGCGTTCGCGACGACGGCGATCGCGGGCGTGCTCATGCGGCGGGCGGGCGGTCCCGCCGGCGACGATATCGAGCAGCTGCGTCGGGTCGACGGCATGGCGATTGTCGCCGCCACCTGGCTGCTGATCGCGCACCTCGGAGCGATTCCGTATGTGTGGGCCGGAGTCGACCCCATCGATGCGCTGTTCGAGTCGATGTCCGGCTTCACCACGACCGGTGCGACCGTATTTACCGACTTCGCCGCCTTCGGACGAGGCATCTTCTTCTGGCGGGCGTTGACCCAGTGGCTCGGCGGACTCGGCGTCATTGCGCTGTTCGTTGCCATCCTTCCAAGGCTCGCGATCGCGGGCCGCGAGCTCTTCTTTGCCGAAGCCGCAGGGCCGACCGACGAGAAGCTCACCCCGAAGCTGCGGCAGACGGCGATCGCGCTCTGGCAGGTGTACGTCGCCCTGAGCGTGGCTGAGGTCATGGCGCTGCTGCTCGCCGGCATGCCGCTCTTCGATGCGGTCTGCCACGCGTTCACGACGCTGGCGGCCGGCGGATTCTCTCCGCATCCGCTGTCGATTGCGGGGTACAACAGCGCCGCCGTGGACTGGATCATTACCGGCTTCATGTTCGCGGCCGGCGCCAACTTCGCGATCCAGTACCGGGCTGCGCGAGGCGGTCATGTGGCGCTCGTGCAGGATGAGGAGTTCCGTGCGTACCTCGCCGTCACCGTGATTGCCGTGGTCGCGCTTCTGCCGTTTCTGGCGATGGACGGCCTGACGCCCCTCGAGGCGCTGCGACACGCCTCTTTCCAGGCCGTCTCCATCCTGACGACGACGGGCTACGCGAGCGTTGATTTCGAGCTCTGGAGCGACCAGGCGAAGATGGTGCTCTTCATCCTGATGTTCGTCGGCGGCTGCGCCGGTTCAGCCGCGGGCGGCCCGAAGGTGGTGCGCCACATCCTGATGGCGCGCTTGACGATGCGGGAGCTGAAACGAACGCTTCACCCCCGGGGCGTGCTGCCGGTCAAGCTGGGCGGACATGTGGTGCCCGAGCACACCCTTCGCGATGTGCAGGTCTTCATGCTCTTCTACATGCTCGCGTTTGCCGTCGGCGCGACGGTGGTCGTGGCGCTCGGCGCCGATCTTATTTCGGGCATCACCGCGAGCATCGCGTGTCTCGGCAACATCGGGCCCGGCCTGAATGCCGTCGGACCGATGGCCAATTTCGCCGACCTGCATCCGGTCAGCAAGATTGTGCTGACGTTGGAGATGTGGATCGGCCGTCTCGAGGTCATCACCGTGCTCGTGTTCTTCCGGAGCGAGCCGTGGCGCTCCGCGCGCTGGGCCTGAGGCAACGACCAACATTCCGTGCGTCTCAGACGTTTGATCAAGTATGAGCGAGCCGCCTGCCGCCGAACTCCGCACTATGTCGGCGGGCCAGTCCGAAAGGCTCTCTGGTCTGTTCGAGGCGCATGCAGATCGTCTCTACCGCCTCGCCCGACGCCTCGTCTCGTCGACGGACGACGCCGTGGACCTTGTTCAGGACACATTCCTTAGAGGCACTCCAGGCGCTCTACTTCCCCAACAGCTTGCCAATCGGTTTCAGCGGGTCGATGTGATCGCAGCATGCCTTGACCGCGACCAGCATCGGAACGGCCAGCAGCGTGCCCCACACACCCCAGACAAAGCTCCAGAAGATCAATGCGACAAAAATGGCGACCTCGTTGGTGCGGACGAGGCGGCTCGTGAGCATCGGCATGATGAGCCATCCCTCGAGGCTCGTGATGGCGAGCGCGGTCCCCGCCACGATCATCGCCATCGGGATGGTGCCGAACTGCAGAAAGGCGACGACAGCGGCACCCACGGCGCCGATCACGGGGCCGAAATAGGGGATGCCGTTGAAGACGCCCGCCGCGATGGCCCAGAGCCCCGCCTGCTCCAGCCCGAGCCAGCGGAAGGCGGCCCACGTGGCGACGCCGACGATCAGGCTGCCCACGACGTGCACGACCAGAAAGCGTTCGACCTGGTGGTTCACGTCGTCGAGGACCTGCACCGTCGTCGCGCGCTGACGCTCGGATCGGCCGGCAAGGCCGACCAGCTTGCGCTTGAAGAGATCGCCCGACGCCAGCAGGAAGAATACGAAGAACGCGACGAGCACCGCCTGCCCCGCCAACGCCACGGCGTTGGCGGAACCCCACATGATGTACTCGTGTACGTTGATCGCCGGCTCCACGACCTGCACGCGCTGGACTCCGCGTGACACCGGGGTGTTCCCGGTTCCCGCCGCGTCAGCACGCAGCCAAGCTGGCGCGGCAGGTCGCACTGCGGCTGCTGGACCGTCGCGATGAAGACGGCCTCGCACGCGATCCGGCCGCCGTCGCCGAGGACCACATGGCGCACCTGCCCATCCGCATGATTGAGCGCGGCGACGCCGACAAAGAGCGTGTCGTACACACGACTCGGCCGTGCAAGAGGAGAATCAATCCGTAAATGCAGCTATCTGACTTCACGTTCGATCTGCCGGATGAGCTCATCGCGCAGGAGCCGCCGCCGGTGCGCGGCGAGTCGCGGCTCATGGTGCTGCGGCGCGACGGCACCGCGAGCGAGCACACGACGTTCTCGCGCCTGGGTGAGTACCTGCGGCGCGGCGATCTGCTGGTTCTCAACAATACGAAAGTGTTTCCGGCGCGGCTGCTCGGACGCCGGGTGCCGAGCGGCGGGGCGGTGGAGTGTCTCTTACTGCGTCAAATCCCAAATTCCAAATCCCAAATCCCAGACTCCACCCCGACAGGCTCTGAATGGGAGGCGCTCGTACATCCCGGCCAGAAGCTCAAGCCGGGCGCGCAGGTGGTGTTCGAGGGCGACGATGTCCGGTTGCATGGCGAGATCCTCGCGCGGCACTTCCACGGCCGCCGGACCGTCCGCCTCCGGGCCGAGGGACACGAGGATGTGATGGCGGCCGTCGAGCGCATCGGCCACGTGCCGCTGCCGCCCTACATTACACGCGAGGACCGGCCTTTCGACCGCGAGCGGTATCAGACAGTCTTCGCGAAGAGCAGCGGCTCGATTGCCGCGCCCACGGCGGGACTTCATTTCACGTCCGACGTGCTCGCCCGGCTTGCCTCTCAGGGAGTGGAGCGAACCGAGGTCACGCTGCATGTCGGCTACGGCACCTTCAAGCCGATCCGCACCGGGCGCATCGACGACCACGAGGTCGACCCCGAGCGCTACATCGTCACGCCCGACGCGGCGGCGGCGCTCACGCGCGCTCGCGCCGACGGGCGGCGCATCGTGGCGGTGGGGACGACGAGCGTCCGCGTCCTCGAGTCGCTGGCGTGGGGCCCGGCCGGCCGCATTGAGGCGTCGAGCGGTGAGACGCACCTGTTCATTCGCCCCGGTCACGAGTTTCGCCTCGTCGACGCCCTGCTGACGAACTTCCATCTTCCGCGGTCGTCCTTGCTGGTGCTCGTGGCGGCGTTGGCCGGCCGAACCAGACTCCTCGAGGCGTACCGGGACGCCGTCGCCCGGCAGTACCGCTTCTACAGCTACGGGGACGCCATGCTGATTGTCTAGGTTAAGATTGACGTTTCCTGCCGGAGTAGCTCAGCCGGTTAGAGCACGCGTCTCATAAGCGCGGGGTCGGCGGTTCGAGTCCGCCCTCCGGCATACCAAGTCCCAATGACCAAACTCCAAATCCCAAACAATTGGGGCGATTCGTGGGATTTGGGATTTGGTCATTGGGATTTGACGTGATCGCAGTGGTCCAGCACGTCCGTCGCACGATCCGCCGGCACGGCCTCCTGCCGCCAGGGTCTCGTGTGCTTGTCGGCCTGTCCGGCGGATCCGACTCAGTCGCGCTCGTCCGGACGCTGCTGGCGCTCGCCGAGCATGGAGACTTCACCGTTGCCGGTCTCGCGCACCTGAATCATCGGCTGCGCCCCTCCGCCGATGACGACGCGGCTTTCTGCGGGGCGCTTGCCGTTCGGCTCCGGCTGCCGATTGTCGTCGAGGCGGAAGATGTGAGCGCCCACGCCAGGACTCACGGCCTGTCGATCGAAGACGCCGCCCGTCGCGTGCGGTACGCGTTCCTGGAGCGGACGGCTACCGCCACGGGGGCCGATCGCATTGCCGTCGGCCACACGCAGGACGATCAGGCCGAGACGTTCCTGCTGAGGCTGATGCGCGGGGCGGGCCTGACGGGGCTCGGCGGCATCTACCCGCAGCGGGGCATCGTCATCCGTCCGCTGCTCGACGTCACGCGAGCCGATCTCCGGCGCTATCTCCTGGACGTGGGTGAGACGTGGGTCGAGGATGAGAGCAACGCCGACATCGACAATCCGCGCAATCGAATCCGCCATCGCGTGCTTCCCGAGCTGGACCAGGCGGCGGCCGCCTCGACGCGTCCCACGATTGCCCGTGCCGCCGCCCTGATCCGCGAGGACGGCCGGTGGCTCGACGAGCTCAGCCGGGAGCGGTTCGGGGCCATCGCCACCGTCGCCGGCCCGCGCATCGAGCTGGACCCCGCGGCGCTGGCGGGCACGCCTGCTCCGATCCGCCGGCGCGTGCTGCTCGAGGCCATGCGGCGCCTGGCCTCGGGCCGGGAGGTCGGCCACGAGCACGTGGAGGCCGTCCTGGCGGTGCTGGGAGGCCTGCAGGGGGGCGTCGACGTCCCCGGCAGCCGCGTGGAACTGTGCGGCGGAAAGCTGGTCTTCATCCAGCAGGCGGCTCCCAGAAGGTGATACCCTTGATCGCGAGCGGAAAACCGTGAACTCGACGCTGAAGAGCCTCGTCTTCTGGATGGCCCTGGTGGTCATCGGGGTCCTCGTGTGGAACTTCTCCACGAAGTTCCAGACGAGCCACAAACCGTTGACGTTCACGGAGTTCATGGCCTCGGTCGACGCCGGCCAGATCGACCGGGTCACCATCACCGGCAACGAGATCATCGGCGTCAACAAAGCCAACGAGAACTTCCGGACGTATGCGCCGCCGCAGTACGAGGGCTTGGCGAACCGGCTGCTCGATCGCAACGTCTCGGTCTCGGCCCGCGAGCCCGCGACCAGCCCCTGGGCCGCGCTGCTCTACTCCTGGGCGCCGATCCTGCTGATGATCGGCTTCTGGATCTTTTTCATGCGCCAGATGCAGAGCGGCGGCAACAAGGCGCTCTCATTCGGCAAGAGCAAGGCGAAGCTGTCGTCGAGCACCCAGAAGAAGGTGACGTTCAAGGACGTCGCCGGCGTGGACGAGGCGAAGGAAGAGCTGCAGGAAATCATCGACTTTCTCCGGGAGCCGCAGAAGTTCCAGAAGCTGGGCGGCCGCATCCCGAAGGGCGTGCTCCTGATGGGGGCCCCCGGCACGGGCAAGACGCTGCTGGCGCGCGCGGTGGCCGGCGAGGCCAACGTCCCGTTCTTCTCGATCAGCGGCTCCGATTTCGTCGAGATGTTCGTCGGCGTCGGCGCGTCGCGGGTCCGCGATCTCTTCGAGCAGGGCAAGAAGAACGCGCCGTGCATCGTCTTCATCGACGAGATCGACGCGGTCGGCCGCCACCGCGGGGCCGGGCTCGGCGGCGGCCACGACGAGCGCGAGCAGACGCTCAACCAGCTGCTCGTCGAGATGGACGGCTTCGAGTCGAACGAAGGCGTGATCCTCGTGGCGGCGACGAACCGTCCCGACGTGCTCGACCCCGCGCTGCTGCGGCCCGGCCGGTTCGACCGCCGCATCGTCGTCAACCGCCCCGACGTCAAGGGGCGCGAGGGAATTCTGGGCGTCCACACCAAGAGGATTCCGCTCAGCGACGATGTGGACGTGCCTGTGCTGGCCAGGGGATCGTCGGGCTTCTCGGGCGCGGATCTCGCCAACCTGGTGAACGAAGCGGCGCTCAACGCCGCGCGCTACAACCAGAAGGTCGTCCGCATGCTCGACTTCGAATTTGCGAAGGACAAGGTGCTGATGGGGGCCGAGCGGCGGTCGATGATCATCAGCGACGACGAGAAGCGGGTGACCGCGATTCACGAGGCGGGCCATGCGCTGCTCACGGTCATGCTGCCCCACGCCGATCCGATCCACAAGGTGACGATCATTCCGCGCGGCATGGCGCTCGGCCTGACGCAGCAGCTGCCGCTCGACGAGAAGCACAATTACTCGCGCGAGTATCTCGAAGACCAGATCGCGATTCTCCTGGGCGGGCGCATTGCCGAAGAAATCACCATCGGCAGCATCACGACCGGCGCCGGCAACGATCTCGAGCGCGTCACCGAGCTCTCGCGCCGCATGGTCTGCGAGTGGGGCATGAGCGACGCGATGGGGCCGCTGACCTTCGGCAAGAAGGAGGAGCAGATCTTCCTCGGCCGCGAGATCGCGCAGCATCAGGATTACAGCGAGGATACGGCGCTCCAGATCGACCAGGAAGTGAAGCGGTTCGTCACCGCCAACTACACGCGCGCGCAGAACGTGCTGCTCGAGGTGAAGCCGAAGCTGCTGGAGCTGGCCGAGGCCCTCCTGGCGCGCGAGACGCTCGACGCCGAGCAGGTGCGCCGCATCGCCGCCGGTATCCCGCTCGAGCCGACGGCGCCGGCCTCGGACACCACATCCGTCCCGCCGCGTGAGCCGAGGGCCGCCCGCGAAAAGGATCGCCCCTCGATCGTGCCGCCGCTGCAGCCGCGCCCCGTCACACAGGAGTAATCCGACCTACACTGTGGCGGTGATCCCTCGCCGCCGCTATACGGTGCCTCTTCCCACGGGCGGCAGCCTCGCGCTCGGCGAGCGGACGCTCGTCATGGGCGTCATCAATGTCACGCCCGATTCCTTCTCCGACGGCGGGCTGCTGTTCGATCCGGCGCGGGCGATCGACGCCGGCATGCGGATGGCGGATGAGGGCGCCGATCTCGTCGACGTCGGCGGCGAGTCGACCCGGCCGGGCGCCGCGCCGGTGGACGAGGGCGAGGAGCAGCGCCGGCTGCTGCCCGTGGTGGAAGGCCTTGCCGCGCGCCTGCGTGTGCCCGTGTCGGTGGACACGTACCGGGCCTCGACCGCGGCGGCCGCGCTGACCGCCGGCGCCGCGATCATCAACGACGTCAGCGGGCTGCAGTACGACCCCGGGCTGGCGCAGGTGGTGGCCACCCGGCAGGCGCCGGTGGTCCTCATGCACGCGCGCGGGCGATCGCGCGACATGTACGCGCAGGCGTCGTATGTCGACGTCGTGGACGAAGTGCTCGACGAACTGCGCGCCAGCATGGCGTTTGCCGTCCGTGCGGGCGTCGCCGCCGACCGCATCATCCTCGACCCGGGCCTCGGGTTTGCCAAAGAGGTGCCCCACAGCTTCGAAGTGCTCGGCCGCCTGGAGGCGTTCGCCGATCTCGATCGACCGCTCCTCGTCGGTCCGTCACGGAAGTCGTTTCTGGCGCGGCCGCTCCCGGCAACGGTGGCGCCGGCGGAGCGCGACTGGGCGACCGCCGCCGCCGTCACGGCCGCCGTGCTGGCCGGCGCGCACATCGTCAGGGTGCACGCGGTGCGCGAGATGGTGCAGGTTGTCCGCGTCGCCGACGAGATTCGGCGATATCATTCGTGAGCGACAGATGTCCTGGCTGACCGAGCTGCTGCAGCGGCCGTCGATCGCGTGGTGGGACGTGCTCGACATCGCGATCGTGTCGGTGCTCGTGTACGAGCTGCTGCTGCTCATCCGCGGCACGCGGGCCGTCCAGATGGCGTTGAGCGGCGGCTTCCTCATCGGCCTCTTCTTCGTCTCCCAGTGGCTGCAGCTCGAGACCGTCAACTGGGTGATCCGCAACCTCGCCGGGTACGTCGTCTTTGCCATCATCGTGCTCTTCCAGGCGGACATCCGGCGCGCGCTCGCCCACTTCGGCCGCGCGCCGTTCTTCCGGTACTTCGAGCGGGCGCAGAGCGCCGACGAAACGATTGAGGAGATCGTGGTGACGGCCTCGAACCTGGCCGCGCGCCGGACCGGCGCGATCATCGTCATCGAGCGGCAGATCGGGCTGCGCAACTACATCGAGGGCGGGATCCCGCTCGACGCGATGGTCACCTACGACCTGATGGCCAGCATTTTTCAGCCGGGCTCGCCGCTGCACGACGGCGCCGCCATCGTCCAGCGCGATCGGGTGGCGGCGGCCGCCTGCTTTCTGCCGCTGTCGGTGAACCCGCGGCTCGGCCGGGAGCTGGGCACCCGCCACCGGGCGGCGCTGGGGCTGACCGAGGAGAACGACGCGGTGGCGATCGTGGTGTCCGAGGAGACCGGCAGCATCTCGCTCGTGCGCGACGGCCACCTGCAGCGCGGCATCTCGCCCGAGGCGCTGCGCACCGAGCTGCGATCGCTGCTCGGCCGCCGCCGGCGTGCGCAGGTATCCCGCGCCGAACCTCGGAGCTCGCTGGCCTGAATGGCGGTACCCGGCTTTCGACATTTCGGCCTCAAGCTCCTGTCCGTCGTGCTGGGGATGCTGATCTGGCTGCTCGTGTCGGGCGAGCAGATCGTCGAGCGCGCGCTTCGCATCCCGCTGGAGTTCACCAATCTCCCGGCGCAGCTCGAGCTCGTGGGCGACACGCCGGCCGTCGTCGACGTGCGGGTGCGCGGGTCGTCCGGAGCGTTGAGCCGGATGGCCGCCGGCGAGCTCGTGGCCGTGCTCGATCTGAGAACGGCGCGGCCCGGCGAGCGGCTCTTCCACCTTACCGGCGAGGATGTGCGCGCGCCATTCGGCGTCGAGGTGATGCAGATCGCCCCTTCCAACGTGACGATCACGTTCGAGGGGTCGGCCACGAAGGTGGTGCCGGTGGTGCCCCAGCTCGACGGCGAGCCCGCCGACGGCTTCATTGTGGGCACGGTGGTCGCCGACCCCGCGACGGTTGCGGTGGCGGGCGCGGCCACTGCAGTGGCCCGTCTGACGTCGGCCATCACCGAGCCGGTGTCGCTGACAGGCGCGTCCGCGCCGGTGCAGGACACCGTCAACATCGGGGTATCCGATCCTTCCGTCCGGCTCGTCTCGCCCGGCAGCGCCCGCGTGACGGTCGAGATTTCCCCGGCGCCGGTCGAGTGGGCCGTCACGGTTCCGGTCGCACCGGCCGGCAGCTCCGCCGAGATCGTGCCGCCTCAGGTCAGCGTGTACGTGCGCGGTCCGAGGGACGCGCGGGCATCCGGGGCCCGCGACTTCCAGGCGTCGGTCGACACCGAGGGGCTCCAGGCAGGCCTCTTTCAGCTGCCCGTCCTGGTCAAGCCGCCGTCGCGCGTCGGCGTCGTCCGTGTGGATCCCCCCACGGTGCGCGTACGGATCCGGTAGCGAGGATGGAACGGTTGTTCGGTACGGACGGGGTCCGTGGGAAAGCGGGCCGGCCTCCTCTCGACCCGCCCACGATTCGCAGGCTCGGCGCCGCGCTGACGCGGACCCTTCGCAACGGGGCGCGGCCCGTGCGGCTCCTCTCGGGCCGCGATACGCGTGAGTCCGGGCCGTGGATCGAGCGCGAGCTTGCCGCCGGCATCCGCAGCGAAGGCGGCGAGCTGGTCAGTGCAGGCATCATCCCCACGCCCGCGATTGCCTATCTGACGCCCCGCATGGGCTTCACCGCCGGCGTCGTGATCTCGGCCTCGCACAACCCGTACGACGATAACGGCATCAAGGTGTTTTCCGGGACAGGCAAGAAGTTCACCCCTGTCCTCGAAGAGCAGGTGGAAGCGATCATGGCCGATTCCTCATGGGACGTCCCGGCAGACACTCGAGACGACTCACAGTCGTACGTAGTGCCCGGCTTCAGCCGGGCCGGGATCGAGCAGGTTGACTACCGTTCCGAGTACCTCGCGCACCTGGCCGCCATTCTGGGATCCGCCGAGGGGCATCGGCACCTGCGGCTGGCCGTCGACTGCGCCAACGGCGCGACGACCACCGTGGCCCCCCGGCTCTTCGAGCAGCTGGGATTCGACATCACCTGCCTCGGCTGCAGCCCGGACGGCCGCAATATCAATCGGGAGTGCGGCTCGACCGCGCCGGCGCTGCTGGCCCGGACGGTCGTCGGGGGCGGCTACGCGCTGGGCATCGCGTTCGACGGTGACGGCGACCGCGCCATCTTCGTGGACGGGGCCGGCCGGGTCGTCGACGGCGACGCAGTGCTGCTGATGTGCGCCAAGCGGATGCAGGGGGAGGGCCGCCTCACCGGCAATGCGGTGGTGGCGACGGTGATGAGCAATATCGGGCTGGAGATCGGGCTGAAAGAGGCAGGGATCCGGTTGATACGCTGCCCGGTGGGCGACAAGTACGTGATGGAAGAAATGATCGCGCATGGCGTGTCGCTCGGTGGTGAACAGTCCGGGCACGTCATCTTCTCCGAGTATCTGTTCACGGGCGACGGGCTCGCCACCGCCCTCAACGTCCTGCGCACCATACAGGTGGCAGGGCGCGGTCTGGACGACCTCGCGTCGGAGCTGCCCCGGTACCCGCAGGTGCTGCTGAACGTGCGCGTGGATCGCCGGGTCGACCTGGAGACGATCCCCGAAGTCGCCGGTGTGCTTCGTTCGGTGGAGTCCCGCCTGGCGGGCCATGGCCGGCTGCTCGTTCGCTATTCCGGGACCGAGCCGCTGCTGCGCATCATGCTCGAAGGCCGTGACGAGGCGGAGATCGGGAAGTGGGGAGAGGAGATCGTCGCGGCTGTGAAGAAGCACGTAAAATCCCAATGACCAACGCCCAAACCCCAAAGTGTGACTCGCGTGCGTCTTGGGATTTGGGATTTGGATTTTGGGATTTGACGTGATCAAGCTGTCTGTGAACGTCAACAAGGTCGCCACGGTTCGCAACTCGCGGGGCGGCACCATTCCATCCGTCACGGAAGCGGTCAGCGTGTGCATCGGCGCCGGTGCGCCCGGCATCACGGTCCATCCGCGCGCCGATGCACGCCACATCACGCCCACGGATGTGAGACAGATTGCGGCGCTCCTGGCGCCGGTCGTCCCGCACGTCGAATACAACATGGAGGGCGATCCGCGGCCTGACTTTCTGGCGCTGGTGCACGACGTCAAACCGGACCAATGCACACTCGTGCCGGTCCGCCCCGGCGAGATCACGAGCCAGGCCGGCTGGTCGCCCGACTCGCCGCGCGACACGCTGGCCCGCGCGATCGCGGGCCTGCGCGCTGCCCGGATTCGCGTCAGCCTGTTTGTCGATCCTGCGGAGGCGCCGATTCGGTGGGCTGCCGATGTGGGGGCCGACCGCGTCGAGCTGTATACGGAGCCGTTCGCCCGGGCCTTCGAGCGCGGGCCCCACGACGCGCAGGCCTCCTTCGACGTCTACGCCCGCGCCGCGCGGACCGCGCATGCGCTGGGTCTCGGCGTGAACGCCGGCCACGACCTCGATCTCGAGAATCTGGTGCTGTTCCGCCAGCTTCCGCACCTCGACGAGGTGTCGATCGGCCACGCGCTGATCAGCCACGCGCTATTCGTCGGCCTCTCGCACAGCGTCAGCGACTATCTCGCCGTCCTGGCGAACGGATGATGCGATTCTGGTTGGGATGTGGAATGTGGGTTTTGGGATTGTCCCTGGTGGCGCTCTTTGTTCTGGCGCCGCCGCGGCTGCAGGCCGCCGGCCGTGTCGTGACCTTTCCTGGTCTCGATGGACGTCCGTCGAGCGGCCTGTTTCTGGAGGCGGACGACCGTCCGGCTCCCGCCGTCGTCCTCGTCCCGATGCTCGGCCGCACGAAGGACGACTGGCACGCGGTGGGGCAGCGGCTGGCCGAGGCGAATCTCAACGTGCTCGCGATCGACCTGCCGTCCACGGTGTTGCCCGCAGACCCGATGGAGCTGGCGCGATGGCCGCAGGCGGTGTCGGGCGCGGTCGCCTATCTGGCCGGACGTTCCGACGACGTTCGAGGCGGGGCGATCGGCGTTGCCGGCGCGTCGCTCGGAGCGACCCTCGCGGCGGCGGCCGCGGCCGGCGATCCTGCGATCCGGTCCCTGGCTCTGATTTCGCCCTCTCTGGACTACCGCGGGGTCCGGATCGAGCCGGCGCTTGCCGAGTACGCGGCGCGCCCGGCTCTGCTGATGGCCAGTCTGCACGATCCGTATGCCGCCCGGTCGGTTCGGGCGCTGGCCCGCGCCGCCAAAGGCATCCGGGACGTCAGGTGGTCGGCCATAGCCGCCCACGGGAGCGTCCTCCTGGAGAAGGACCCGGAGCTCGTGCGGGCCCTCGTGGAGTGGTTCCGGCTGACGCTGCCGGTGTCATAAGATGGTTTCCAGTTCATGAAGATTGAATCGGTCGTTTTTGCGGTTGCCGGGATGTGTTTCGGGATCATCCTGGGGTGGGTCATGGGAGCGCAGCAGGCCTCGCGGCCGGCCGCCGTGCCCGCTGCGGCGGCGGCCGCCCCGGCCGAGGGCTCGGGGACGCAGCGGCAGGCGCCGGCGCTGGACGAGGCCAAGGTCCAGTCGTTGATGACCATCCTCAAGAGCGACCCGAAGAACGCCGGGGCGGCCCTTCAGCTCGCCAACGTCTACTTCGATGCGGAGCGTTACGAGGACGCGATCAAGTGGTACGAAGAGAGTCTCACACTCGACCCGAAGAATCCCGATGCCAGTACCGACCTGGGGGTCAGTTACTACTACATCGGCCAGGTCGATAAGGCGCTGCAGCAGTTCGAGCAGTCGCTGAAGATCGATCCCCGCCACACCAAGACGATGCTCAACCAGGGGATTGTGCTGGCGTTCGGCAAGCAGGATCTCGAGGGCGCGCAGACGGCGTGGAAGCAGGTCGTCGAGATCTCTCCTGACAGCGCGGAAGGGCAGGCCGCCAAGCGGGCGATCGAGACCATGGCGGGAGCGGGCCACCCGACGACGCCGGCCACGCCCGGCAGCTGAGCGTACCGGTGCTGCGGTTCCTTCTGCTCGCCGTGCTGCTCATGGTCGTGGCGCGGCTGTTCTGGCGGTTTGTCGACGGCCTGATTGCCGGCGCGCGTGGCTCGGCGCCCCAGGGCCGCTCGGCCACTGCCGTGAAGCTCGTGAGGGATCCGGTGTGCGGCACCTACGTCCCGGCCCGCGCGGCCCTCTCGGTGACGGCCGGCGGCACGACGCACTACTTCTGCTCGGAGGAATGCAGGAGGGAGTTCAGTAGTAGGCAGTAGGCAGTAGGCAGTAGGCAGGCAAGGCCCCGAAGAACTGCCCGCTGCCTACTGCAAGCTTCAAATGACCAGACTCGAGGAGCAGATCCGCGCGGAGATCGTCGAAGCCGGCCGGCGGCTGTACGCGCGCTCCTACATCGCCTCGAACGACGGCAACATCAGCGCGCGGCTCGACGAGCGCCGGCTGATCGCCACCCCCAAAGGCGTGTCGAAGGGCTTCATGACGCCCGACATGATGGTGATTGTCGACTACGAGGGCCACAGGGGGGGCGGCGAGCGCGAGCCGTCGACCGAGCTGCCGATGCATCTCGAGATCTACCGTAACCGTCCTGATGTGAACGCCGTCGTGCACGCGCATCCGCCTGTGGCGACCGGCTTTGCCGTGGCCGGAATCCCGCTCACGCGCGCCGTGCTGGCCGAAGTGATCACGACGCTCGGCAGCATTCCGATCGCGGCATACGGGACGCCGTCGACCGCCGAGCTGCCGGAGGCCGTGCGCAAGTACATCAAGGCGCACGACGGAATGCTGCTGGCGAACCACGGAGCGGTTACCTGCGGCAGAGACGTGATGGCCGCCTACTTCAACATGGAGCGGATTGAGCACTTCGCGACGATCAGTCTCGTCGCCCGGCTCCTGGGCCGAGAGAACCTGATTTCGCGCGAGGAGGTCGAGCGCCTGCAGGGTCTGCGCACCATCTACGGCAGTCCCGCGCCCGCGCCGCTCTGCGCCGACGGCCCGGACGCGCCCGACGGTCAGGTGCTCTGCCAGGTGCTGGAGGCGCCCGAATCCGCGCGCCGGCTCGTTCCCGACGCATCATTCGCGCCGGCGAGCAGGGACGGTGAAATTCGGCTAACATACGGCCAACTGACGGCGCTGATTGCCGATGCCGTCAGAACCCTCAAGGATTAAGCCGACAGGCGGAGGCTCCGAATGGGAGAGGCGCTCGGAATGATTGAGACCAAAGGGCTGGTCGCGATGATCGAAGCGGCCGACGCGATGGTCAAGGCTGCGAAGGTGACGCTCGTCGGCTGGGAAAAGATCGGCGCCGGATATGTCACGGCGATCGTTCGCGGCGACGTCGCCGCCGTGAAGGCAGCCACCGACGCAGGCGCCGCGGCGGCGCGCCGGGTCGGTGAGCTGGTATCGGTGCATGTGATCCCGAGGCCGCACGCGAACCTCGAAGACACGCTGCCTATCGGGAAGTCGGCCGGCGTTAGAGCCTAAGTGAGCCGCTCCGCCCGATGATTCTCGCCCGTATTGTCGGGACGGTTGTCGCCACGCGGAAAGACCCGCGGCTCGTCAGCAACAAACTGCTCGTCGCACGCCCCATCGATCCTCACGGCAAGAGCGAAGGGAACTACCTCGTCGCGGTCGACACCGTCGATGCCGGCGTCGGCGAGACGGTGCTCATTGTCAGCGGCAGCTCCGCCCGGATGGCCGCCGGCATGAAGGATTGCCCGGTCGACGCTGCGATTGTCGGGATCGTCGATGCGATTGAAGTGGCCGCTGGAGGCTGACGGCCATGCAGCTGGCACGAGTCATCGGCGATGTCGTCGTCACACGGAAGGATGAGAACCTGGTCGGCCTGAAGCTTCTGGTCCTGCAGCCCATTGGCGCGGACGGCGCCGCCGCCGGACGCACCCTGGTGGCGGTCGACGCGGCGGGCGCCGGCGTGGGCGAGACCGTGTTCTTCGTCCGGGGCAAGGAGGCCAGCTTTCCTTTCTATCCGACCGAAGTCCCCGCAGACGCGGGCGTGGTCGGGATCGTCGACCACTGGGACGTGGAGACGGAATACCGTCGTACGTAGTGCCCGGCTTCAGCCGGGCCGTGAACCCATCATGCAGATTGCCCGCGTCATCGGCACGGTCGTGGCGACGCAGAAGCACGCGAAGTTCGAGGGAGCCAAGCTGCTCCTCGTGCAGCCGCTGACAATTGACGACAAGCCGCGCGGGACGGCGATCCTGGCGGTCGACGCGCTCGGCGCCGGTGTGCACGAGAAGGTGCTGATTGTCATGGAGGGCCGCGCGGCCGGCGAAGCGCTCGGCCGCAAACTGGCCCCGGTCGATGCCGCCGTCGTCGGCATCATTGATACCGTGGACGTGACGGAATGACCGACGAGGAATTGCGCGCCGTCGTGCGGGAGGCGGTGGCCCGCTATGCGGCGGCGCCTGCCGCGCAGCCGCCGGTGCCGGCCGTACGCCTCCATCCGAGTCACGCCCTGCTCCGGCTGGCGTCGGGGTCGGACATGGAAGGCCCCTGTCTCATCGAACCCGCCGTGCCGTGCAACCACTGCGGGTACTGCAGGTCGTACGGCCATTAGTGAAGCCCAAGGTTCTCCTCACTCGCAGCCTTCCGTCATCCGTGCTGGCCCGCCTCGAAGCAGCCTGTGACGTCGACCTGTTTCGCGGCGGCGGCCCGGTGCCCCGGGCCGAGTTCCTGGCACGTGTGGCCGGCAAGGAGGCGCTGCTGTCGATGGTGACCGACACAGTCGATCGCGCCGTGATCGACGCGGGAACGGAGCTGCGCGTGATTGCCAATGTGGCCGTGGGCTACAACAACATCGACGTGGCCGCCGCGCGCGAGCGGGGCATCACCGTCACCAACACGCCGGACGTTCTCACCGACGCCACTGCGGATTTCACGATGGCGCTGATGCTCGCGGTCACGAGGCGGCTCGGCGAAGGGGAGCGGATGGTCCGCCGCGGCGACTGGAAGGGGTGGGCGTTCGATCAGCTGCTCGGCATGCAGCTGCGGGGCAAGCAGCTCGGCATTGTCGGCTTCGGACGCATTGGCCGCGCGGTGGCGGCCCGCGCCGCCGCGTTCGGCATGACCGTCGTCCACAGCTTGCGCTCAGGCGAGGGGCTGGCGCTCGATCGCCTGCTCGCGACGTCAGACGTCGTGTCGCTGCATGTGCCGCTCAGTCCCGACACCCGTCACCTGATCGGGCAGCCGGAGCTGGCGCGAATGAAGCGGTCCGCCTATCTGATCAACACGACGCGGGGCCTCGTCGTCGACGAAGCCGCGCTGGCCTGGGCGCTGAAGAACCGGATCATCTCGGGTGCGGCGCTGGACGTCTACGAGCGCGAGCCTGAGATCCATCCGGATCTCCTGCCGCTGGAGAACGTCGTCCTCGCGCCCCACCTCGGCAGCGCCACGACGGAAACGCGGACGGCGATGGCGGATCTGGCGGCGCGCAACGTGGTCGCCGTGCTCTCGGGCGAGCCGCCGCTCACGCCGGTCGCCTGATTGGCCCGGCTAAAGCCGGGCACTACTGCCGTACGTAGTGCCTGGCTTCAGCCAGGCCGCCTGCACGCGAGATGATCTCCACAGGATCTCCGACTCCGACTTCTCCGTCCTCGACCACCTGCATGTAGACGCCGCGCAGGTTCAGGTGGCGCAGCTCGGCCTTCAGCGTGAAGCGCAGCGCCGCGGCGCCAAACCGTGCACGGAACTTGTGGCAGCCGTTGTGGGGAAGTGTCGTGACCTCGAGCACGGCACGGCCGGTGCGCACCCGGCTGCCCGGCGGCAGGTTTCCATCCGAGAGGTCGAGATCGAGAATCAGGTTGTCGCCGAAAAGCGCCAGCGGCTGGCCGTTGGCGATGAGGGCCGCCACGTTCGCCTGCATGACGGTCAGCTGGGCCTCCCGCGAAGGCCGCCGCTGACGACGCCCCCAGGCGTCTCCGGGCATGCCGCTCTGAGGCGTCAGCACCGCTCGGGAAGGCGTCATGCGCCGGCCGCCGTCGCCCCGGCTGACCAGCAGGACGACCCGGCCGCGATCGCGCGGCGCCGGGACCGCCGACGCCAGCTCGTGTTCGAGCGTTGCGAGCGGCTGAAAGAGCGCGGGGTCGCCGACCGAGGCGGAATCGATGGAGTCGGTGGCGGCGTCCACCCGATCGACGTTACCGCAGCAGCGTCGCTGCGGCAACGGATTCTGGCGCGAGACGCTCCACGGCTACACGGCGCGTCCAGAGCCGGGCCATCACGGGCTGGACCTGCTCCGGCGTGCCGGTCGTCAAGAAGCGTTCCGTGCCCGATCGGTCCGCCGGTGCGAGCAACTGCAGCGACCCCAGGCGGCGGTGCACCTCGCGCGCGACCGCCACCGCCGGGTCGATCAGGCGCACCGCTGGCCCGGCAGCAGCCTGAATCACGCCCGCGACAAATGAGTAGTGCGTGCATCCAAGGAGGAGCGTGTCGGCGCCACGCTCGACGAGCGGCCGCACGTACCGCTCCACCAGTGAACGGGTGAAGGGCGTTGCCAGCTCGCCTTTGTCGATCTGCTCCGCCAGGCCGGGGCACGTCTGCTCGAGCACTTCCACGCCGACGCCGTAGGAGGAGACGAGACGCTCGAACCGGGAGCTCGCGAGCGTCGGCGCCGTGGCGAGCACGCCGATGATGCCCGAGCTCGTCTGGAGCGCGGCCGGCTTGACGGCGGGCTCGATCGCAACGATGGGCGTAGTAGTGCCCGCACGCAGCGCGTCGACCGCCACGCCGGTCGCCGTGTTGCACGCGACGACGATGAGCTTGACGCCCTGCCGCTCGAGCCAGCGGACGATGGCCGCGGCGCGCGACTGGATAACACCGGGCGGCTTGTCGCCGTACGGTGCGAACGCTGAATCGGCGACGTACAGGAGGTCTTCCGCTGGCAGCTCCCGCCGGATCTCGCGCAGCACGGACAGGCCGCCTACGCCCGAGTCGAACACGCCGACCGGATCCGTGGTCTCCGGCACGCCACTATCGTCGCACGGCTCTCGCCCGGGACCAGTTATGCTGGTGGCTCCGTGACCTTCCCGCGGAAGCCGGATCCTCGGGTCGTCGGGCGCGTCATGCGCCGGCTCGCGCGCGAAATCACGGGGCTCGAGCTGCCGGCGGTCGAAAAAATCTCGCAGGCGCAGGCCGAGGATCCGTTTCATATCCTCATTGCGACGATTCTGTCGGCGCGGACGCAGGACGCGACCACGGATGCCGCGTCAGCGAGGCTGTTCAGGGCCGCCCGGACGCCGAGAACGATGGCCAGGCTGCCCGTGAAGACGATCGAACGGCTCATCTATCCCGTGAGCTTCTACCGCCACAAGGCCCGCTACGTAAAGGCGTGCTGCGAGCAGTTGGTGTCGCGATACGGCGGGCGTGTGCCGTCGACGCTGGAGGAGCTCGTCGCGCTGCCGGGCGTCGGCCGAAAGACCGCCACCCTCGTCCTTATCCTCGGGTTCCGCAGCCTCAATCACATCTGCGTGGATACGCATGTGCACCGCATCTCGAATCGTCTCGGCTGGGTGGCGACGACGTCACCGGAGGATACCGAGCAGGCGCTCTACCGCGCCACGGCACGGCCATGGTGGCCATACATCAACCTGTATCTCGTGACGTGGGGACAGAACGTCTGCCGGCCGGTGTATCCACGCTGCGGGGATTGCGTGCTGTGCCGGGATTGTCCAAGAATTGGAGTATGAATTTGCTACGCTGGCTGCTGATCGGAGCGCTGGTCGCCCTTACGCCAGGCGGTGGCGCCGCGGCTCAGCGCGCGGGCCAGAAGCCGGCGCCGGCCGGGCCGGTGCTGGTCATCGAGACCGTGAAGGGCGCCATTGAGATTCAGATGTTCCCGGCCGACGCGCCGAAGACGGTCGAGCACATCACCGCGCTGGCCAAGCGGAATTTCTACAACGGCCATCGCGTCCACCGTGTCGTCAAGGGCTTCGTCGTCCAGTTTGGCGATCCCCAGTCGCGGGACATGACCAAGCGCGACCGGTGGGGGTCCCAGGGGAGCGGCCGTGCGATCGGCGTCGCAGAAATCAGGCGCCGGCATCGTGCTGGAGCGGTCGCGGTCGCGCATTCCGGGGATCCGAAGCAGGCCGACAGCCAGATGTACATCACGCTGGCGCCCCAGCCGAACCTCGACGGCAAGTTCAGCGTCTTCGGTCAGGTGACGGCCGGCATGGATGTGGCCGCAAAGCTGGCGGTGAACGACATCATCCGGAGGGTGACCGTTCGGCCTTGAACAAGTCACAAGATCCAAGGCACAAGTCACAAATTCGGCGTTCCGACTTGGATCTTGTGACTT
>MEKU01000096.1:0-1024 GCA_001767195.1 Acidobacteria bacterium RIFCSPLOWO2_02_FULL_67_21 | reverse complement strand
TCCTTCGATCGGCTCGCCGGTCTGGGCCTTCAGCATCACCGCGTTCACCACGGATTTCGCCGCGAAATGGTTGTTCGTGTAGAGATACGCCTTCTTCACGAGCGTGCGCGCCGCGGCAGCCGTCTGGGAGAACTCCTGCAGCTCCGCGGCTGAATACAGGTAGTTGTAGCGATCCTCGCTCTTGTCGTGACGCCACCACTGCGCGGCGTTCCGGCCGTGCAGCCGCAGGTAGTAGAACCCTGTGATGTTCGGCAGCAGGTTCTGCCTGATCGAGAACCGGAACTTCGGTTCGTCGATCTGCACCCACCCGGCGCCGAACGCGTTCAGGAGCTGCGCGGTCTCACCGAACGCGTCGCTCCACGAGCGGTGGCGGAGCTCGACGGCGACGGAGTAATCACCGAACCGTCGCAGCAGTTGTGCCAGGTAGTCGCGGGCCTCCTGGGTGCTCTTGAAGCTGGGAGGAAACTGCGCGAGCAGGGCTCCCAGCTTTCCTGCCCGGGCGAGAGGCTCGATGCCGGCCCGGAAGTCATCGAGATCGCTCGGCGTGACCTGGGCGAGCGCGTCCAGCATCGCTCCTTCCGACCCCGGCGCGGTCCTCAGCGCGGCCTCCCGGAACATCTTCGGGTGCGTGAACTTCTGAGAGAGCTTCACGGAAAACGTGAAGCGCGACGGCGTGCGCGACACCCAGTCGGCGGTCATCTCGGCGCGCGGGACCCCGTAGAAGGTCGTGTTCACCTCGACCGTGTCGAAGTGGTGGGCGTAGAACCGCAACTCGTCGAACCGATCCGTGCCGTCCCGCTTCGACCGCGTAGCCGGATAGAACAGCCCGTTCCACCTGCCGCTGCCGGTGGGATAGTTCCACCCCGACGTCCCGATGTGCACGTGCATGGCCGGCTACGGTCGATAATAAGAGAGATTGCTGACCGTGAACGAGATCTTCTACTCGATCCAGGGCGAGTCGACGTATGCCGGCCGGCCGTGCGTCTTCGTCCGTCTCACGGCGTGCGATCTTCGCTGCACGTGG
>MEKU01000095.1:2122-15880 GCA_001767195.1 Acidobacteria bacterium RIFCSPLOWO2_02_FULL_67_21 | reverse complement strand
CAGAAACAGCACCGCCAGCACCGTCGTCGCCCTCGTCAGCACCGTGGCGCCGCTCCGCGCGCCGAACGCCGCCTGGCTGCTCCCGCCGCCAAAGGCACTGGCCAGATCGCCCCCCTTCCCCTGCTGGAGAAGGATGACCATCATCAGGATGAAGCAGACCAGGACGTAAACGGCCGCAGCCAGGTAGTACAGCATTCGTGTCAGCCTGAGTGAGAAAGGATCATTATACAGGTGCTCTGGCGCCCCGCACGATCTGCAGAAATCCGCGCACGTCCAGGCTGGCGCCCCCGACGAGCGCCCCGTCGATGTCGGCCTGCGCCATCAGGTCCCGCGCGTTGTCCGGTTTGACGCTGCCGCCGTAGATCACGTGGCAGAGCTCGGCGGCCTCCTGTCCGAACCACTGCCGAAGACGGCCGCGGATGTGGCTGTGCGCCTCGCCCGCCTGCTGCGGCGTCGCCGTGCGGCCGGTACCAATTGCCCAGACCGGCTCGTACGCGATCACCAGCTGACCGATCTGATCGGATGTCAGGCCGTCGAGCCCCTGCCGGATTTGCCGGTCGAGCACGTCGAAGGTCTCTTTCCGCTCGCGCTGATCCAGCGTTTCCCCGATGCACCCGATGGGGCAGAGCCCCACGGCCAGCGCCGCGGTGAGCTTGCGGTTTACGGTCGCGTCCGACTCGCCGAAGAGCGTGCGCCGCTCCGAGTGTCCGACGATCACGTATTCGGCGCCGGCCTCGCGGATCATCTGGCCGCTCACCTCACCGGTAAACGCGCCCTCGCGCTCCCAGTAGAGATCCTGCGCGGCCATGCCGACGTTGCTGTTCCGCGCGGCCTCGGCCGCCGCATGCAGCGCCGTGAAGGGCGGGGCCAGGACGATCTCGACGCCGTCGAGATCCTTCACGAGGCCGCGAAGCTCCTTGACGTACTTCACGGCCTCGGCGACCGTCTTGTACATCTTCCAGTTGGCGGCGATAAGTGGGACGCGCATTCTTGTTCAGGCTCGGCTAAAGCCGAGCACTACTCCGGCCCGGCTAAAGCCGGGCACTACTCCTACCAGACACCAGCTAAGAGGGCAGCACCGCAACCCCGGGGAGCGTCTGGCCGCCCAGAAACTCGAGCGACGCGCCGCCGCCGGTGGAGATGTGAGTGATCCGATCGGCCACGCCCGCCTTCCGGACCGCCGCAATCGAGTCGCCGCCGCCGACAATCGTGGTGCCGCGCACGGCGGCCACCGCCCTGGCCACGCCGATCGTCCCCTGCGCAAACGCGTCGATCTCGAACACGCCCATCGGCCCGTTCCAGACGACGGTTCGCGCGTCGCGGAGCGCGTCGGCGTAGGCGGCCACGGTCTTCGGGCCGATGTCGAGCCCCATCCGCTCGCCAATCGCCGGGTCGTCCACGTCGAGCGTGGCGGCCGGCACCCCGGCCTCGATCTTCTCGGCCACCACATGATCCACAGGCAGCAGGAGCTGGAGGTTCCGCTCGCGGGCTCGCGCGACGATCTCGCGGGCGGCGTCGAGCTTGTCATCTTCCACGAGCGAGCGGCCGACCGGCTTCCCCTGCGCCTTGAAGAAGGTGTACGCCATCGCGCCGCCGACGAGCAGCCGGTCGACGCGCCGCACGAGGTTCTCGATGACCCCGATCTTGTCCGACACTTTCGCGCCGCCCAGCACCGCCGCGAACGGCCTGGCCGGATCGCCGAGCGCCTCACCCAGGTAGCGCAGCTCCTTTTCCATCAGGAGCCCGGCGGCCGCCTCCGGCATGGCGCGGACGATCGCCTCGACCGACGCGTGCGCGCGGTGCGCGGCGCCAAACGCGTCGTTGACGTAGACGTCGGCCAGCCGCGCGAGCGCGGCCCCGAACGCGGGATCGTTCTTTTCTTCCTCGGGGTGAAACCGCAGGTTCTCGAGGAGCACCACCCCTCCCGGAGGCGCCGCCGCCACCGTTCGCTCCGCCTCGGGCCCCACGCAGTCGGCCGCAAACGCCACCGGGCGGCCGAGCAGCTCCTGCAGGCGCGCGGCCACCGGCTTCAGGCTCATCTCCGGGTTCGGCGTGCCTTTGGGCCGGCCAAGATGCGACGCGAGGATCACGCACCGGGCGCCGGCGTCCAGCGCGTAGTGGATCGTCGGCAGCGACTCACGGATGCGCGTGTCGTCGCCGATGACGCCGTTCTTGAGCGGAACGTTGAAGTCGACGCGGACGAACACACGGCGTCCGCTGAGGTCGAGGTCGCGGATGCTGCGCGTGCTCACAGGCCGGGGCCCCCACCGCGCGGCGCGTGCGCGGTGGGGTGGAGATCGCGCGCCACGACCTTCAGCAGCAGATCGACGCACCGGTTCGAGTAGCCCCACTCGTTGTCGTACCACGAGACGACCTTCACGAAATCGCCGTCCATCACCTTCGTGTAGGCGGCGTCGACGATGGAGGAGTGCGGATTGCCGCGGAAGTCGATCGAGACGAGCTCCTCCTCCGACACCGCGAGGATGCCCTTGAGCCGGCCGCCGGCCGCCGCCTTGAACGCGGCATTCACTTCCTCGGCGCTCGTCTTCTTCTCGACAATCACGCTGAGGTCGACCACCGACACGTTCGGCGTCGGCACGCGCATCGAGAAGCCGTCGAGCCGTCCCTTGAGCGCCGGCAGCACCTCGGCGACTGCGGTGGCCGCGCCGGTCGTCGTCGGAATGATCGACAGCGCCGCCGCCCGCGCCCGCCGCAGGTCCTTGTGCGGCAGATCGAGCAGCTGCTGATCGTTCGTGTACGAGTGAACGGTCGTCATCCAGCCCTTGCGGATGCCGAACGACTCGTGCAGCACCTTGGCGATCGGCGCCAGGCAGTTGGTCGTGCACGACGCGTTCGAGATGATCTGGTGCTTCGCGGAGTCGTACTGCTCCTCGTTGACGCCGAGCACGACGCTGAAGTCGGGTCCCTTGGCCGGCGCCGTGATGATCACCTTCTTCGCTCCCGCCGCCAGATGCTTGGCCGCATCGTCCCGCTTCGTGAAGAGCCCCGTCGACTCGAAGACGACGTCGACCTTGAGATCCTTCCAGGGGAGCTGCGCCGGATCCCTGAACGAGAACACCGTGAACGCTTCGCCGTCGACGCTGATGCCGTCGGCGGTCGCCTTGACGTCGGCGGAGAGATTGCCGAGCACCGAGTCGTACTTCAGCAGATGCGCGAGCGTCGCGGCGTTGGTGAGGTCGTTGACGGCCACGAAGTCGACGTCGCGGCGGCCGAGCGCGGCACGCATGATGTTGCGGCCAATCCGTCCAAACCCGTTGATCCCCACGCGCACGGCCATGCTCGATCCCTCCTGTCGTCCGGCAGCCCGGCTGGCGAACCTCCAATTGTAGTGACCGGAGTTGAAGAGGGTCAACGGCAGGGCTGTAGAATCTATGGGCGGTGTACCTCCTTTACAGCCTGGCCACGCTCGCGGTCCTGCTCGTGCTGTCGCCGTACTTTTTGTATCAGGCGCTGCGCCACAAGAAGTACATCGGCAGCCTGAAGCAGCGGCTTGGCTACCTGCCGGTGTCGCTGAACCTCGATGGCGACGAGTCGATCTGGGTGCATGCGGTCTCGGTGGGCGAGGTGCTGGCCGCGCGCGCGCTCATCGGCGAGCTGCGCCGCACGTATCCGCGGCTGCGCCTGTTTCTCTCCACGACGACGCGCGCCGGCCAGGAGCTCGCGCGCCGGAACGTCCGCGAGGTCGACGGCGTGTTCTACTTTCCGATCGACTGGACGTTCAGCGTCCGCCGCACGCTCGACATCGTGAGGCCGCGGCTCTTCGTGATGATCGAGACCGAGATCTGGCCGAACGTGCTGCGTGAGTGCCGCCGCCGCGGGATCAGGACCGTGCTGGTCAACGGCCGTGTGTCGTACCGCTCGTTTCCGCGGTACCGGATCATCGCGCCGGTCTTCCGCCGCGTGCTGGCCGACCTGGATCGCTACTGCGTGCAGGGGGAGGAGTCGGCGGAGCGGCTGATGCGGCTCGGCGCCGATCCCGGCCGCATCACGGTGACCGGCAGCCTCAAGTTCGACGCGATCAACACGTCGCCGACGCCTGGGCGCGGGCACGAGCGCGTGCTCCGCTTCTTCCGGATGTCGGCCGGCCGGCCCGTGCTCGTCGCCGGGAGCACGCTCAAGGGCGAAGAGGCGCCGATCATCCGCGCGTTCAACCGGCTGCGGACGCGCGGAAGCAATCCTCTGCTCGTGATCGCGCCGCGGCAGCCCGAGCGGTTCGGGGACGTCGAGCGGATCTGCCGCCAGGAAGGGCTCTCCACCGTCCGCCGCACCGAGCTCCCCATCGACGCCGAGCCGCGCGGCGATGCCGTCGTCCTCGACACGATCGGCGAGCTGGCCGTGGTCTACCAGATCGCGACCGTCGTGTTCGTGGGCGGGAGCCTCGTGCCGGCCGGCGGGCACAACATCCTCGAGCCGGCCGCGTTCGGCAAGCCGATCGTCTTCGGCCCCTACATGCAGAACTTCGCCGAGATTGCGGCGGCGTTTCTGGCCAACGATGCCGCCGTGCAGGTGCAGTCGGCCCGCGAGGTCGACGAGACGATCGTCGGGCTGATGGGGGACCCGGTGCGCCGCGCGCGCCTGGGTGCGGCGGCCCGCGCGCTCGTCGACGCCAATCGAGGCGCGAAGGAGCAGACGCTGGCGGTGATCACCGCTCTGGTGCCGCCGGATCGTGGCTCCGCCGTGGTCCGGCCCTTCCGGGTGGTGCATTGACCATCCTGAGCGGCCTGTACGGACGCGCGACGGCCGTTCGCCGCGCGTGGTACGGCCGGCATCCCGAGCGGCGGCGCCGGCTCGATCGGCCGGTCATCAGCATCGGCAACCTCGTGCTCGGCGGCAGTGGCAAGACGCCGATCGTGGCGGCGCTGGCACGCCTGCTGGCCGAAGCGGGCGAACGGCCCGCGATCCTCAGCCGCGGATACGGGCGGCGCCGGGGCGCGGACGGCGTGGTGGTCGTCCGCGACGGTGAGCGCCTGCGGGCCTCGCCCGGGGAGTCGGGAGACGAGCCGTACATGCTGGCGCGGATGCTGCCGGGCGTTCCGGTGCTCGTGTCGTCCGACCGGTATCTTGCCGGTCGCCTGGCCGAGCGGCGCCTCGACTGCACCGTCCATCTTCTCGATGACGGCTTCCAGCATCTGCAGCTGGCGCGGGATGTCGACCTGCTGGTGATGGCGAGGGGCGATCTGGACGAGCGGCTGCTGCCGTGGGGATCGCTGCGTGAGCCGCTCGCGGCGGCGCGCGCGGCGGATGGGCTGCTGGTGGCCGGCGGCGAAGGAGATGCGCAGGAGGTGGCGTCGCGCGCCGGCGTGCCGCAGGCATTCCGCGTGGTGCCGCGGTATCACCCGGTGCGCCCGATCGGGGCCCAGGCGGACCTGAAGGTCCGCCTCTACGAGGAAACCAATGTAGGGGCGGACCTTCAGGTCCGCCCGTCCGGCCGGCGTGCCGTCGCCGTGGCCGGCATCGCGCGGCCCGAACGCTTCTTCAACGCGCTCCGCGAGCTCGGGTGGGACGTGGTCCGCGAGATCCGCTTCCGCGACCACCACTGGTTCACCGCGCGCGACGTGGCCGCGGTGGAGCATGCCGCCGCCGAGAGCGGTGCGGATGTGGTGATCACGACGGAGAAGGACGTCGCCCGGCTCCAGCCGTTCGTGGGGCGGGTCCCGCAGGCGTCGCAGGACGAGCGCCTGCGGACCCGCCGGACCACAATCCCGTGGGCCGTTCTCCCGCTGGAAGTCGCCATCGAGCCGGCCGACGCCTTTGCCGCCTGGCTGGCCGGCCGCCTGGCGGCCGGGCGCCGGCGCATGCACGAGGCCCGGCGGAGCGGCGCAGGCGGGGAGGTCGCCGCCTGATGGGCCGCCTCCGCCACGGCTTCGGCGCCCAGGCAGGCGGCACGTCACTGCGGCACCGGGCCGAAGCGCTGGTCGTGTACGGCGTGCGCCTGGGCGTGCGCCTGCTCCCGATGTCATGGGTGCGTGCGCTCGGCCGCACGATGGGCCGCGCCGCCTATGTCATCGACGGCCCGCACCGGCGCACGGCGCTCGAGAACCTCGCCAACGCGTTTCCGGCCCGGACGCCCGCCGATCGGCGCGCGCTGGCGGCGTCGACGTTTGCGCATTTCGGGGCGGTGCTCCTGGAGCTGCTGAAGTTCGGCACCTGGCCGCGCGAGCGGATGCTGGCCGCCGTCGAGATCGAGGGGGACGAGCGGATCCGCCAGGTGCTCCAGCAGGGGCGCGGCGTGCTGTTCTTCACCGGGCACATCGGCTACTGGGAGATCCACGCCATCGTCCATGCGCTCCGCGCGGAGCCGACCTCCGTGCTGGCGCGGCCGCTCGACAATCCGCTGCTCGACGCCGCGCTCGAGCAGATCCGCACGCGGACCGGCAACACCGTGATGCAGCGCCGCGGCGCCGTGCGGCGGATCCTCCGCGAGCTGGCCGCCGGCCGCGGGGTCGCGATCCTGATCGACCAGCATCTGCACGAGGCCGACGCCGTCCACGTGCGGTTCTTCCAGCGGTCGGCGGCCACGACATCGGCGCTGGCCGCGCTGGCGCTGCGCACCGGCGCGCCGGTGATTCCGGTGTTCGCGCTGCCGCTGCCGCACGGCCGCTACCGGCTCATCTATGAACATCCGGTCGAGCCGCCGCTGGCCGATACGCCCGATGCCGTGCGTGAGTTCACGCAGCGCTGCACCGATGTGCTGGAGATGTACGTCCGCCGCTATCCCGACCGCTGGCTCTGGATGCACCGCCGCTGGCGCGAGCCGGCGGAGATGACGAACCAGGAACCCGGAACAGCGAACCCGGAACTGAGAACCGAGAACGAAGAACGGTGACCGCCGGGTTCTCCAGCGTCGTGATCCTCGCGCCCAACTGGCTCGGCGACTGCGTGATGGCACTGCCGGCCATCGCCGATCTCCGGCGCGCGTTTCCGTCCGCCGCGCTGGCCGTGGCGGCGCGCCGCTCCGTGGCCGACGTCTTCACGCTGGCGCCGTTCGTCGATCGGACGATCCCGCTCGAGTGGAACGGACGCTGGTGGCAACGCGGCACCATGCGCACCGACGCGGAGCGCCTCCGCGCGCTCGGGCCCTCGCTGGCGATTCTGCTGCCCAACTCGTTTGCCGCCGCTTGGCTCGTGTGGCAGGCCGGCGTGCCGGAGCGCTGGGGCTACGGCACCGACATGCGCGGCCGCCTGCTGACCCGCGCGCTGCCGCGGCCGGCGGGCAGCCGGCATCAGGGCGCCTACTACCAGTACCTCACGCGCGAGCTGGGCATCGACTGCGGCCCGCTCGAGCCGGCGGTGACCGTGCGGGAGGAGGTGGTGGCCGCAGCTCGCGGTCTGCTCGTGGCGCACGGCTGGAACGCGTCAACGCCGCTCGTGGTTCTGGCGCCCGGCGCCGCCTATGGATCCGCCAAGCGCTGGACTTCGGCTCACGTGGCGCGGCTCACGTCGAAGCTCGCGCTCGAGCGCCAGGCGACGTGCGTGCTCACTGGCAGCGTGCGCGACGCGTCGACCGTGCGGCAGATCCTCGGCGCGGTCGAGCCAGAGGCGATGCCGCGCGTGATCGACGGGACCGGCACGACGATCGAGGTTCTGGCGGGCATGCTGGCACTGGCGGCGGCGTGCGTGGCGAACGATTCCGGGGCCATGCACCTGGCTGCGGCGGTCGGCACGCCGGTGGTCGGCCTGTTCGGTCCCACCAGTGAGTACGTCGCCCGCCCGCTCACGCGGGAGGGGCGCAGGGCCGTGGTGCTGACCGAGCCGGTCTGGTGCCGTCCCTGCGGGCTGCGCAGATGCCCGATCGACCACCGCTGCATGAAGCGGATTACCCCCGAGCGCGTCTACGACGCGCTGCAGGCGCTTATCGATCCCACCGTACGTAGTGCCGGGCTTCAGCCGAGCCCGCACGTACGTAGTGCCGGGCTTCAGCCCGGCCGCGCCTCGTGAGCCGGCCGGCGGTCTTTCTCGACCGCGATGGCACCCTGATCGAGGAGCGCGCGACCGCTGGCTCGATATGGCCTGCGGCCGGGCGGCCGGCACACGCACGGCGCTGGTCCGCACCGGCCACGGCGGCCACGAGGTGGAGCACCGGCCGGCCGGTGCGACCTCCGATGCTATTCTCAACACTCTGATGGAGGCGGTCGGGTGGATTCTGCGCACCTCCTCGCGCTGACCGAGGCGTTCCGCGGCAGGCGGGTCGTCATCATCGGCGACGTGGTGGCCGACGAGTTCGTGTACGGGCGGGTGGCGCGCGTCTCGCGCGAGGCGCCCGTTCTGATCCTGGAGTACGACTCCACCGAGATCGTCCCCGGCGGCGCCGGCAACGCGGCCAACAACGTGGCGGCGCTCGGCGGGGCCGCGGCGCTCGTGGCGGTCGTCGGCCGCGACGACCCCGGCCGGCGGGTGGTGGCGGCGCTGCACCGCCGCGTCGACCCGAAGTGTCTCGTGCGCGCCAACGGGCAGCCGACGCCGATCAAGACGCGCATCCTGGCGGGCGGCGTCCACTCGGCCAAGCAGCAGGTCGTGCGGATCGATCGCGCGGTTCCCCGGTCGCTCGATGCCGCGACGCGCAAGGCGATCGAGCGCTCGGTGCTGCGCGCGGTCCAGCGTGCCGACGCCGTGCTCGTCTCCGATTACGGGTCGGGAGTCGTGACGCCGGCGCTGGTCCGGAAGATGGCGGCGGAGCTGCGCCGGCAGGGCCACCCGATTCCTATCCTGATCGACTCGCGCTACCGGCTGCTCGACTACACGGGCGTGACGATCAGCACGCCCAATCAGTCGGAGGTCGAGCAGGCGCTCGGTGCCCGCATCGGCGACAACCTCCGGACGCTCGAGCGCGCCGGCCGCGAGCTGCTCGAGCGCACGCGCACCCAGGCGGTGCTCATCACCCGCGGCAGCCGGGGCATGGCGCTCTTCCAGCGCGCCGCGCCGACCGTCCACATCCCGATCTCGGGCAGCGAATCGATTGTCGACGTCACCGGCGCCGGCGACACCGTGGTCTCGACCGTGGCGCTCGCGCTCGCCGCCGGCGGCAGCTTCGAGGCGGCCGCGCGGCTGGCCAACTTCGCCGGCGGGCTCGTCGTGATGAAGCGCGGCACCGCCACCGTCAGTGCCGACGAGCTGTGGGATGTCATCAGTGGGTCAGATTCTGACGCGTGACGATCTCGTGCGGCGCGTCCAGGAGGATCGCGCCGCGGGGCGCACCATCGCCTTTGCCAACGGCTGCTTCGACCTGCTGCACGTCGGCCACATCCGGTATCTCGAGGCGGCCGCCGCGGAGGCCGATCGCCTGATCGTGGCCGTGAATGACGACGAGTCGGTGCGGAGGCTGAAGGGGGAGGGGCGGCCCATTCTGGCGGCGCACGACCGCGCCGAGCTGGTGGCTGCGTTGCGCTGGGTCGACTACGTGGTGATCTTCCCGGAGCCGACGGCCGGCCCGCTGCTCACCGCGCTCGAGCCGGACGTGCACTGCAAGGGGACCGACTACACGGCCGACTCCGTGCCCGAGCGCGACATCGTGCTCGGCTACGGCGGCCGCGTCGCGATCGTCGGCGACCCGAAAGATCACTCGACGCGCGACCTCCTCGCGCGAATCGGTAAGAGTACGTAGTAGGAGTACGTAGTAGTAGGAGTACGTAGTGCCCGGCTTTAGCCGGGCCGCGTCAATGACCAGATTCCTGATCATCCGCCTCGGCTCCCTGGGCGACGTCATCCATGGCATCCCGACCGCCGCGGCGCTGCGCCGGCGCTACCCGCGGGCGCAGATCGACTGGCTGGTGGATCCCCGCTACGTGGAGCTGCTCAACCTGGTCGAGTGTCTCGATCGCCGTATCGGCTTCGACCCGCGCGGGCTGACGCGCGCGCGCGGGCGCACGACCCTCGGCATGCTCCGGCGAACCGGCTACGACGCCGTGATCGACCTGCAGGGGCTGCTCAAGTCGGCCGTCCTTGCGCGCCTGGCCGGCGGGCGCCGCACGATCGGCTTTCCCCGCGCCCACCTCCGCGAGCCGCTCGCGAGGCTCTTCTACACCGACACCCCCGACCCGGGCGTTGCGCGCCACGTCATCGACAAGAATCTCGCGCTGCTCGATCCACTCGACGTTCCGGACCGGTCTGTGCGGTTTCCGATCGCGATTCCCCGCCCGGAGGCCGACAGCCCCCCCGCGCCCCTTCGCTCCGGCGACTACGCCATCGTCAATCCCGGGGCCGCCTGGCCGAACAAACGCTGGCCGCCCGAACGCTTCGGCGCCGTGGCCGCGGCGCTTCGAAGCGAGCTCGGACTGCGATCGCTCGTGTTCTGGGGGCCTGGCGAGCGCCCGCTGGCCGAGGCGGTCGTGGCCGCGTCGGCGGGAGCGGCCGAGGCGTCGCCCGAGACGACGATTGCCGATCTCGTGGGGGTGGCGCGGTCGGCGCGCGTCATGATTTCGGGCGATACGGGCCCGATGCACATTGCGGGGGCCGTCGGCACGCCGATCGTCGCGCTTTTCGGGCCGACGTATCCCGAGCGGAACGGTCCCTGGTCGCCTCGCGACGTGGTCGTATCGCGCGTCGCACAGTGCGGCTGTCACTACGAGCGGCGCTGCCGCCGGCGTGAGCGATGCCTCGACGACATTGGCGTCGGAGAGGTGGTCGACGCCGTTCGCCGCTGCCTCAATGCGCATGGTTGAGCGCCTGAAGGGTTCGCGCCACAGATGAATGCTGTGGAAGCGATTGCGCGAAGGGCCCGCCTCGCCGAAGCGCTTGCGCGAAGGCGGGTGACCTTGGGCTTTGTCGCCGCTCTTGTTACGCTGCTGATGGCCCAGCCGACCTGGCGCACGTGGATCGCGGGGCTGCTCGTCGCGGCCGTGGGCGAGGCGATCCGCATCTGGGCGGCCGGCCACCTCGAGAAGGGGCGCGAGGTGACGCGCTCGGGGCCGTACCGCTTCGTCGGCCATCCGCTGTATGCGGGGTCGATCGTCATCGCGGGCGGCGTCGTGCTCGCGGCGCGGAGCTTCACGGTGGCGCTGCTCGTGGCGCTCTATATGGGCGTGACGATCGCGGCGGCCATCCGCACCGAGGAGGCTGCGCTGCGCCGGGCGTTTGGCGCCGCCTACGACGACTATCGCGCCGCGCGCGGCGAGCCGATGGCGCGGCGGTTCAGCCTCGCGCGCGCGAAGCGGAACCGCGAGTACCGGGCGGTGGCGGGGGTGATGACCGGCTTCGCGCTGCTGGCGCTCAAGGCCGCCGCGCTTCAGTAAGTTATAATAGGCTATTTGTCCCGCCTCCGCGCGTGGTCCAGAGCGCGCTACGGCGAGGTAAACCTTGGGCGGGCCGCGTCGGAAGGCGGGGCTTGCCCCCGCCGAAGCTCCCCTTCGCTCGCGTAAGGTAAGTTAGACGCGAGCTTCGGAGGAGCGAAGGCGGGCGGTTAGCTCAGTGGTAGAGCACCGGCTTTACACGCCGGCTGTCGCAGGTTCGAATCCTGCACCGCCCATTCAGCAAGTGAAAACTTGAAAGTGTAAACTGCAAAGTAACTTCAGACTTACTTTCCACTTTGAAGTTTGAACTTTTGAACTTGATCTTGGGGTGGTAGTTCAGTTGGTTAGAACGCCGGCCTGTCACGCCGGAGGCCGCGGGTTCGAGTCCCGTCCACCCCGCCAATTTCCAGTTTCGTGACCTCGTGACAGAAGGTCGAACGGTTTAGTGTAGGTGGGATAGAGGGTTCCGCGATCGAAGGTGCAGTTCGATAGCACCGTATCGAGAAGCCGCCGCCGTTCCGCGAAAGGTTGCTGCGAATACAGGAAATAGGCGTTTTTCGCGAGTTCTAAAGTTTTCTCGGCCGTGACCGCGTATGCGGGGGTTGGCCGAGACAGTCGGGCGAGTTCCGCATCGACTGTGGCGAGTTCAGCCTCCCACTCCTCCGATTTCCGCTTCCAGAAGCCCTCGGGGATGCGTCCTTCCAGGTAGTCGTCGTAGCCGCGATCAAACTTCGCCTGCACGCCACGACGGCGCTGGGTGGCGTGGGTGAGGGCCTGCTGGCGCGCCTGCTCCAGGTCGCTCTGGCTCGTACGCAGGTCCTCGGCGATCCAGTCAGCCAACTCGGCAGGAATCTGAATGCGCTCAACGACGGTGCCGAGCAGATCCGCGAGTTGCTCCTCGCGGATGTACGTATTGCCGCAGCGCCCGTGGAAGCCCGTGCAGCGGTAGTAGGTGTACTTGCCCTTCTTGCGTTCAGCGGTCATGGTGCAGCCGCAGCGGGCGCAGGTGAGCAACCCCATGAAGGCGTGCTTCTGCTTGGGGTACCGGGCGCGCGGCTTCCGGTTCAACACATCTTGGACCTGCTGGAACCGCTCACGGGAGACCAGGGGCGTATGCGAGCCCCGGTACATCTTCCCGAGCCACCGGAAATCACCGGTATAGATCACATTCTGGAGGATGCGGTGGATCTCGGCCTTCATCATGCGACGGCCTGATCGGGGGTGCGTGAGACCGATCGCGTGGGCGTTCACTGTCAGCGCCTTGAGTGAGTACGCACCGCTGGCATACAGGTCGAACAGCGCGGCGATCAGGGGCCCGCGCGCCGGGTCACGCTCGATGCGGTGCGTGGTGCGATTATCCAGGTAGCCGACGGGCGCCTTGGTGGGCCAGTGCCCTTGTTCGGCCTTTTCGCGCATCCCCTTTTTGACCTCCTCGCTCAAGTTGTCCACGTAGTTCTTTGCCATCAGCACCTGGATGCCGTGCATGAACTTCTCGGACGAGCGAGACGCCTTGGAGACGACGGCGTTCTCTTTGACGAAGTGGACCGTCAGGTCGAGCTCGTCGACAGTGATCCAGTCGCGGATATTCCGATAGAGGCGGTCGGTCTTCTCAACGAGGATCGTGCGGCATGACGGGTCGGCTTTCAGGAACGCCAGCATCTCGCCGAAGCGGCCGCGACCCGCCTGCTTGGCGGTTTCGACGTCCTGGAACTCCTGCACAATTGCGAGGCCCTGCTCATGCGCATACTGCCGCAGCAGCTTCTGCTGGGCGGGAATCGAGAAGCCCTCACGTTCCTGGTCTTTCGACGAGACCCGCGCATACAGCACGGCCCGGTGTGGTACTCCAGCTGAGGTCATCGCCATCTGCTCCTTCACGACCTTCACGCGCCAGTGGGGGAGGGGCCATTGTGCGCCGGCGCTCGTCCCACTCCAAGAGAATCCGAAAAAACCGGATCACCGGCGCCAGGTCCTCCGGCGCGAGCTCGCCAGCGTCCGGCCGGCCCGGGGTCGCTTTTTGTTGCCCGTCGTGCGTCATTGGTCTCGAACAGCTCTGGTCCGGCGACTGCGCCGATCCGAGCCGGTCGCGCCCTCGTCATGCCGACGATGCGTCGCGTCCTGTTACGTGGCACTGGTGTCGCTCCCGTCACAGGAGTCGATTGTCTGGCCTGTCGATCGCACGCATTCCTCTTTCGGAAGCAGAAACTGGTGGCTCTTGCCGGCCCGGAGGGTCAGTCGGCGCCGCTCCTGGCCGACGATTTCACACGTGAGGGTGAACTCGAAGAACCCATGGCGCAGGCCGTCGTAGATTTCGGCGAGGAGCCGGCTGATGGCACGGTCGATCGCGGGGACCGAGGCGACCTCCTGAACGGGTTTCGACCTAGCGTTAACGCTCACGCCACCCTCGCGTGAGCGTCAGCCTGGTAGGCCACCAGCGCGACCAGGTGGGCCTTCCACTTCCGAATCTCGACTCGATCCTCGTCCGTGATCCTTGCCTTCGGGCCGACGATCAAGC
>MEKU01000095.1:393-2112 GCA_001767195.1 Acidobacteria bacterium RIFCSPLOWO2_02_FULL_67_21 | reverse complement strand
GGACGGGCGGAGTTGAAGGCCGCGGTCTTCTAGCGCCCAGGCGAGCCGGATCGCCGGCAGGGGTACGGTCAAGCCGACCTGCAGGTAGGCGAGTTCAGGTGAACCGCTCATCGTGGCCCTCCTCCTCACTTACCGGCTGCCCCGTGTGCCCGCTGAGGCTATTACTTCTATGAAACTTCCGACTTTCCGTAGGGGTTATAGGCTCAAGGGGCACAGGGGGCACGGCGGGCACAGGCTTCTCGATGCGATACCGTCGCACTGGTCGTTCACATCGGTGATCGGGGTCGTACTCAACCATCTCGACACGATGCACGACGAAGGTGTCGATCGCCAGCCTGTTCGGATCATCGGCCTCCCGAAAACAACGAGCCAAGAGCTTACCGACGTGTTTGCGCGCCTGGTCCTCGGCGACAGGCGAGCGCAGGCCAGGAAGATCGACGCCGGCGTGGTCACACAACTCCACGATGGCCGACGCCGACAGCATCACGTCCATCTGCGTCGCGCGCTCGGCGGCTACTAGACAAACCGTACGGAGCCAGCTCAGAGCCGGATTACTTGCGCGAGCCTGCGCTGATTCGTGACCCTCCAGCAACGGCGACATCCTGAATAGTTCTTGAACGATCCACCCGAGCACGCCGGCCCATTCTTTGAAGTCATGGAACCCCGTCGCGGTGAGCGGCAAGCGCAGCCGGCCCGCGTCGGCCCAGGCCCCAATCACGGCGAACACGCACCCGAGGTAAAAGTCCGCATGCGCCTCCACGTGGGCGAGGAGGTCGCCACCGGGCCACGCTCGAAACGTGTAGTCTTTGGGCCGCTTTCTGATCCGCGTGATCGAGGAGCGATTGACGAAGTCGCGCGTAGCTTCGACGCCGTTGCTCGTCATCTCAAAGGTCACTGCGCGTGCGTCGACCGATACTTCGCCACGGTGGGGCACGCGCACGTGTACGGATTCAGGCCAGGTGATGACTGATTCTAAGAATTGGGAATCGAATCGTCCCCGCACGTTGTCGAGCGCGACGAACGGACGGCCGGAGATCAAGGCAGTGCTGATCGATTCATCCATCGACCCGACGCCGCCCTCGCGCGGCGCGATATGATAGGCCCGCTCACTGTAGATGGCACGCGTCGCGCTCTGGCGATAGCCCTTGCCCGCCTGACTGTGATCCGATTCCGCGACATCGACCGGCGTCGGCCTGAGCAGCCAGCCGCCCATCTTTAACGCCGGTGTGATGGTCGCCGCGATCGTGCGCGATTCGTCGCCCGGCGTGGCGAACTCGAAATCCACTAGCAAGTTGCGCAGGGCGCGCACGGCCTCGGGAAGCTCGACTCGTGCTGGTGTCTCTCTGCCTGTCACCAACACGCCGCCCGCGACCGCCTGATACCCCGGACCGAGCACCACAGGATGGCCATCTTCCCCAGGCACGATGACTGCTGCCCGCGCCACGAGTCGAATGGGCGGCAGGATTTCCCGTGCCTCGATCGTGGCGAGCAATGCTTCAGCGTTCGAGTGCGAGCACCGTTTTTCGCGCAGTGCCATCGCATCGCCCTTGATGCGCACATACGCCGCAACGTGCCTCGCTTCTCGATCCAGGCGAGAGCGCAAAGCGGACGGTGTGACCACGCTGAGCGACTGGCCGCCATCCTGAGCGGCGGCAAGTTCCACGACCACGCCGGCCCGCACGAAATATTTTCCGGTCGCGGCCAGCTTCGTGAAGACGG
>MEKU01000095.1:256-358 GCA_001767195.1 Acidobacteria bacterium RIFCSPLOWO2_02_FULL_67_21 | reverse complement strand
GGCAAGATGATCAGATCGGCCGGCGGAACGGGCCTCGGCACTGCGTCGTCGCTGTAGCCGGTGGGACGATCAACGACATCGCGGATGTCCTCGGCATCCTCG
>MEKU01000095.1:0-204 GCA_001767195.1 Acidobacteria bacterium RIFCSPLOWO2_02_FULL_67_21 | reverse complement strand
GTGCCGGGGTATGCGACCCAGAAGGAGATCATTGAAATCCAGCCCCTGCGGCGGACGTGCGATGCGTACTCGCCGCCGTTCTCGACTCCAGCGCCGCGCGCTGTCTTGCGCCGCGGTCTCGCCGGCCTCATCACCATCGGCGAGGACGATGATCTCCCGCACCCCTTTTGGGAGATCGAGCACGCGCAGGCCAGACGTCGACAG
>MEKU01000094.1:90711-132979 GCA_001767195.1 Acidobacteria bacterium RIFCSPLOWO2_02_FULL_67_21 | reverse complement strand
GCGGCAGCTCTACCTGATGCTGGAGGCGAAGCAGATCGCCGAGGCCGATTTCGACGCTCGAGAGCGCGAGCTTCTCGACCGGCTGGATGCGATCCGGGAGAGCCAATCTGATTGAGAATCGGTCACCCGCAGTGGAAGGGCCCGGCAATCCTCCGCGAGCCCTCAGCGCCGTCGATCGCGCTTCGCTGTGCGAGGTGCTCGACCGAGTGCTCAACAAAGGTGTCGTCGTCGCTGGCGACATCACCATCTCGGTCGCCGACATCGATCTGATCTATCTCGGGCTGCAGGTGGTCCTGACGTCGATCGAGAAGGCGCGGGACATTGCAGCCTCGAGTGCCCCGAACGGGGTGCGGAACGGCGCCGTCACGGAGGCCGACGATGGATTTCGGTGAAGAGCCGCGCACGGAGTCGCAGGCGACGAGCGAATGCGCCGGTGTCATGGAGGGCCACCCGCCGGCCGTGTCGCCTCTGTCTCTGTGGTCCGGACGGGCGGACGCGTCCGACCTCGACATCGCCGGGCACCCTGGCCGGCTGAACCTCCAACCCGACGACGTCAAGAACGGGTTGGGGCAACTGGTGTTGGCGGTCGTCAAGCTGCTCCACGAGGTGCTCGAGAGGCAGGCGATCCACCGCATCGAGGGCGGTTCGCTGACCGAGACCGAAGTCGAGCGGCTCGGAATGACCCTGATGCGGCAGGCCGAGGAACTCGACCGGCTGAGACGGGCCTTCAACCTGGAAGAAGGGGATCTTGACATCGACCTCGGTCCCCTCGGAACGCTTCTCGAGACCGTTGACTAGATCAGAGGTAGCAGATGGGATCACGGCGCGCCGTCACTCAATCCATGCAGTCGGCCACTCTGGCCGATCTGCTCGAGCGCATTTTGGACAAGGGAATCGTCATTGCGGGCGACATCAGGATTCGGTTGGTCGAGGTCGAACTCCTGACGATCCAGATTCGCCTGGTCGTGTGTTCCGTGGATAAGGCCAAGGAGATGGGGTTGGACTGGTGGGTGAACAACCCGGCCTTCTGCGCCAGGGCGCGGCCGGAGCTCAACGATGGCAAGCTGGCGAAACAGGCTGTCGGACAGTAGAGCACCGTCCCACACGTCTCGAGCGTCTGCGCGTCACTGTCATCGGCGGAAGGTGTTCATGGACTGCCACCACATCGCGACCATCCAGCACATCCGGAGCTTCCGTTCGTGCCCACACGCCACCGGTCCGTCGATGGCGAATGGGGACCGCGTGAGGATCTCACGCAGCACACTCGCGGGACGCCAGCCCAGGCACCGGCGGGCGTTTCAGGTGGAGCTCACCGGACGCACGTGGCCGGCGGCGGCGCTACGGGAGAGCGGGGAGGTGTATCACTCGCTGTTCTCGGGCATGCCGGAGGGCGTCGCCCTCAGTGAGATCCTCTACGACGAACGGGGCGAGGCGCACGACTACCGGATCCTCGACGTCAACCCCGCGTACGAAGCGATCTTCGGAGTGACGAGAGCGGAGGCGGTTGGGAACAACGGGTCGGAACTGTACGGAACGGGCTTCCTGTCGTACCTGGAGACCTATGCCAGGGTGGTCGCCACCGGAGAGCCCGCGACCTTCGACTTCGAAACCACGTTTAGGCCGGCGCAAAGAAGGAGCTTCACAATAACGGCGCTCGCGACGGGCAACGGGCGATTCGCCACGGTCTTCGAGGACATTACCGAGCGGAAGCGCTTCGAGCAGCAGTTCTGGCAAGCGCAGAAGATGGAGGAGATTGGTCGGCTGACCGCCGGGGTCGCGCACGATTTCAATAATCTCCTGACCCCCATCATCGGGTACAGCGATCTCGTGCTCGATCGGGTCCGGGATCAGCCCAACATCACGGCCGATATTGAAGAAATCAAGAAGGCTGGGGAACGGGCCTCCCAGTTGACACGACAGTTGCTCGCGTTCGGCCGGAAGCAGCTGTTGGTGCCTCAGGTCCTCGATCTCAATCAGGTGGTGGGCAATCTGGCAAAGATGCTGAGCCGCATCGTCAGTGAGGACATCCACGTCGACATCGTCGCTGCGCCCTCTCTCGGACGCACGAAAGCGGATCCAGGCCAGATCGAGCAACTGGTGATCAACTTGGTCGTCAACGCGCACGACGCCATGCCACAGGGCGGCACACTGACGATCGAGACTGCCAATGCCGTCCTGGGCCCAGCGTTCGTTCGCCGGCACGTGGGATCCCAACCCGGCCACTACGTCTCGCTCGTCGTCAAGGACACCGGCTGTGGCATGGCACCCGAGGTGCTCGCCCACGTGTTCGAGCCGTTCTTTACGACCAAAGGGCCTGGCAAAGGCACCGGCCTCGGCCTGTCGATGGTGTACGGACTCGTGAAGCAGAGTGGCGGCTACATCATGGTTGAGAGCTCACCCGGGGTAGGAACGACCGTGACGATGTACTTGCCGGCGGTGGACGACCCGGTCGAATCCGCCGCGGCGGGGCCGCAGTGTGTGCAGACCCTCGAGGGAACAGAGACGATTCTGCTTGTTGAAGATGATGCCGGCGTCTGCAGCCTCATGCGAAAGGTACTTGAACGGTACAGCTACACGGTCTTGTCGACGCAGGACGCCGGCGACGCGATCGCGATTGACGACAGCTATCGCGGGGCGATCCACTTGCTCGTCACCGACATGATCATGCCCGGGCTGAGCGGCCCCGATCTGGCCCAACGCATCGTGCGACGCCGGCCAGCGATCAAGGTGCTCTTTGTGTCGGGATATAGAAGCCGAGAGGTCATCGACCTTGGCGTGAGCAGTCAGAACGCCAGCTTTCTCCAGAAGCCGTTCAGGCCCGAGACCCTGGCGACGAAGGTGCGCGAATGTTTGGACCATCATGTTGGATGATCTTCCAGCCACGGCTGATTCTGGCGTATGCGATGCCTCGATTCTGATCGTTGAGGACGATCCCGGCGCGGCGGAGGCTTACGAGTACATGCTGAAGGCCGAAGGCTACTGCGTTCGTGTGGCCCTCGACGCGCGATCGGGTTGGGCGGAACTGGCCCGCGCGGCCCCGGCGGCAGTGCTCCTCGACTTGCACCTTCCGGCCACCGACGGTCTGGAGTTCTTGCGCCGGCTGCGGGCCACCGTTCGGTACGCCCCCATTCCGATCGCCGTCGTGACCGGCGACTACTTCGTCGACGAGCGGGTCGCACGTGAGCTGGAGATGCTGGGCGCGCACGTGTACTTCAAACCGCTCTGGGAGGAGGATCTGATCCGAATCGTGCGTGACCTCCTCCACGGCCCGTAGGCGCTCCTACTCCTCGATCTTGATGAGATCCACGTCGAACACGAGCATTCCGCGCGGCGCGCCGGCCTCGCCTTTATAGGCGAGACTCTGGGGGATCCAGAAGCGCGTCCGCTCCCCCTCGACCATCATCTGCATCCCTTCGGTCCACCCCCTGATCACATCGTCCAGACGAAGCGTGACGGGCATGCCGCGGGCCACCGAGCTGTCGAACATCTTGCCGTCCGTCGTCCAGCCCGTGTAATGCACGGTGACCCGCTGGAACGCAGCCGGGCGACGCGTGCCGGCGCCAGGCTTGAGCACCTTGTACGCCAGCCCCGACGCGGTGCGCCTGGCATCGGAGGGCGGATCGGCCACGTCGGGAGGCGCGACGTGTGGCGCGCGCCGGGTGTCCAGCAGCTCGATGTCGAACACGACCATGCCGCGAGGGCGCCCCGCCTGACCGCGATAGGCGAGATCCTCCGGCAGCCAGCATCGCCTCGTTTCGCCGACGGTCATCAGCGCGACGCACTCGCGCCACCCGGCCATGACGCGGTTCAGCGGGAACATCGACGGCGTCCCGCGCGAGCGGGAGCTGTCGAACATCTGCCCCTCGACAGTCCATCCCGTGTAGTGCACGGTGACGACGTCGGTGGGCGTCGGCTTGTCGGCGCCGGCTCCCGGCGTCACGACCTTCGACGCCATGCCCGTCTGGCTCTTCACGGCGTCGGCCGGCGGCGCGGCGACGTCGGCCGGCGGGGGCAGTGGCGCCGGCGCCTGAGCCGAGATGCCGGCCCCGGCGGCGAGCAGCGCGCAGACAATCAGCGTGTGTCGGACCATCAGCTCACCAGGAGAAGGCTGGCGGGATCTTCGACGAGCTCCTCGATCGCCGCCAGAAACTGGACCGCTTCGCGGCCGTCGACCAGCCGGTGATCGTAGGTGAGGGCCACGTACATCATCGGACGGATCGCCGGCTGTCCGCCCGCCGGCACCACGCGATCCTGGATCTTGTGCAGGCCGAGAATGCCGACCTGCGGCGGGTTGAGGATGGGCGTGCTCAGCAGCGAGCCGAAGACGCCACCGTTGGTGATCGTGAAGGTTCCTCCGGTCAGATCCTCGAGCGTCAGCGAACCGTCGGCCGCCCGGGCGGCAAAGTCGCGGATGCCGAGCTCGATCCCGGCAAATGACATCCGGTCGGCGTCGCGAAGCACCGGGACGACGAGGCCGCCTTCGGCGCCGACGGCAATCCCGATGTCGTAATAACGCTTGTAGACGATCTCGTCTCCCTGAATTTCCGCGTTCAGCTGGGGGAAAGCCTGCAAGGCGGCAATGCTCGCCTTGACGAAGAACGACGCGATCCCGAGCCCGACGCCGTGCTCCTTCTTGAAGGCCTCCTTGTGCCGCTCGCGAAGCCCCACGATCGCCGACATGTCCACCTCGTTGAAGGTGGTGAGCATCGCCGCCGTACGCTGAGCCTCGACCAGCCGCCGCGCGATCGTCTGGCGGCGCTTGGACATGCGCACGCGATCCTCGCGGCGGTCGGCGGAGGGTGCAATGCGTTGTTCGCGGGTCGGTGCGACGCCGCGTTCGGCGGCCGGTGCAATTCGGTTTTCGCCCGTCGGTGCGATAGCGCTCTGCACGTCCTGCTTGGTGACGCGGCCGCCTGCGCCCGCCTCTGGCGCCGGCGGCGCCTTCGGCTCGGGAGCCGGCGCGGGCGCTCCCGCGGCGTCGATGACCGCCAGCACCTCCCCAACCTTCACGTCGTCTCCCTCCCGATGCTTGATGCTGGAAATGACGCCGGTCTGATCTGCGCCGACCTCGAGGTCGATCTTCTCGGTCTCGAGCTCGACCACCGGTTCGCCCGTTTCGACGCGATCGCCTTCCTTCTTGAGCCAGCGGGCGACGCGCGCTTCGACCACCGATTCACCGAGCTGCGGAACAACGATGTGAGGCATATCTCGATCCCTACACGTGTTTGGAGAGCACGAGCGACGGCTCGCCGGTCTGTCTCGCCAGATCGAACGCCCGCTCCACCAGCATCTTCTGATTGACGTGGTGCCACGCGGCCGAGCCTTCCGACGGGCTCGAGCTGCGTGCCCGTCCCACGTACTTCAGCGGATAGCGGCCGCCAACGATCTCCTCGAGCAGCGGACGTGCGAACTCCCAGGCCCCCATGTTCTCGGGCTCTTCCTGCAGCCAGACCACGTCCCGCAGCGAGGGGTACGCGTCGAGGACGCCCCGCAGCGTTTCCACGGGAAAGGGGTACAACTGCTCGACCCGGCAGATCGCCACGTCGGGTCTGGCCTTCCGCTGTTCGCCGGCGTCGGCGTCCACGTACACCTTGCCGCTGCAGAAGATCACACGCCGCACCTCCCTGGCCCGGTCCCTGGCTCCCGCGTCGTCCAGCACCGGCTGAAAGCGGCCTTCCGCCAGCTCCATCGGCGTCGACGCGACGGCGGCGTGGCGAAGCAGGCTCTTCGGCGTCAGGACGAAGAGCGGCAACGGGTCGGTCTGCAGCAGCGCCGCCTGGCGCCGGAGTACGTGGAAGTACTGCGCCGCCGTGCTGCAGTTGACGAGGCGCAGATTCACATCCGCTGCCGCCTGCAGCAGCCGCTCCGGTCGTGCACTCGAATGCTCCGAACCCTGGCCTTCGTAGCCGTGCGGCAGTAGAAACACCAGCGACGGCCGCAGCCCCCACTTCGCCCGGCTCGACGTGACGAACTGGTCGAGCATCACCTGGGCGCCGTTCAGGAAGTCGCCGTACTGCGCCTCCCACAGCACGAGACATCCCGGTTCGTACACGTTGTAGCCGAACTCGAAGCCGACCGCGGCGTTCTCCGAGAGCGCGCTGTTGTGAATCTCGAATGCCGCGCGGGCGCCTGCGAACGACTGCAGCGGCACGAACCGGTGGCCGCTCCCGGGATCGTGAAACACCGCGTGCCGCTGGCTGAAGGTGCCGCGCTCGACGTCTTCGCCGGTCATGCGGATCGGGATGCCGTCGGCGAGCACGCTGGCGAGCGCGAGCTCCTCGGCGGTGGTCCAGTCGACGGTCCGCGCGCCAGGGTCGGCGAGCGCGGCCTTCCGGCGGTCGCGGGCGCGCTGAAGCTTGCGGTGAAACGTGAAGCCGGCGGGTGGCGCCAGCAGCGCGTCGTTCAGGGAACGGAGCCGATCGAGCGGGACGCCGGTGTCGATCCGGGCGGCGGCGCGCGGCGGCGCAGGCTCCGGCAACTCGGCGGAGGATTCGACCTCGGGCGCGAGCGACTGATACATCGCTTCGAGCGTCGCGAAATGCTTCCGGGTGATCGCGTCCGCGCGCTCGCTCGGAATCTGCCCCTGCCGCGCCTGCACGTCGGCCCAGAGCGATCGGACGGTGGGGTGAGCCGCAATCCCGCGGTACATGAGCGGCTGCGTGAACGCCGGCTCGTCGCCCTCATTGTGGCCGTGGCGCCGGTAGCCGACGAGGTCGATGAGAAAATCGCGCTGGAACCGTGTGCGGTATTCCCACGCCAGGCGCGCCGCCTCGAGGCAGGCCACGGGATCGTCCGCGTTGACATGGACGATGGGAATCTTGAAGCCGCGCGCCAGCCCGCTCGCATAGCTCGTGCTGTACGACTCGGCCGGCGTGGCCGTGAACCCGAGCTGATTGTTGGCGATGATGTGAATCGTCCCGCCGGTGTCATAGGCGGCGAGCCGGGAGAGGTTCAGCGTCTCGGCGACGACGCCCTGTCCCGGAAAGGCGGCGTCGCCGTGGATGAGGACCGGCAGCACGATGCGGCCGTCGAAGACGGGTTCTCCGGGCCGATCGGTCCGTGTTCCGGCGGCGCGCGCCATGCCTTCCACGACCGGGTTCACCGCCTCCAGGTGGCTCGGATTCGGCACCAGGGTGACGAACATCTGCCCGCGCGGCGTCGACGTGCGCGCGCCCGCGTGGTACTTGACGTCGCCGCGCCAGCCGAGATCGAGCCGCACCGCCTCGTGCTGAATGCGGTCCTTGAACTCCGCAAGGATCTCGGCGTACGGCGTGTCGAGCACGTGGGCGAGCACGTTCAGACGCCCGCGATGCGCCATGCCGAGCACGATGTGCCGCACGCCCCGATCGCCGGCGCCGCTGATGATCTCGTCCAGAATCGGGACGAGCATGTCGAGCCCTTCGATCGAGAAGCGCGTCTTGCCGGGAAACACGCGATGGAGAAACTGCTCGAAGACTTCGACCTGCGTGATGCGATCCAGCAGCGCGTCGGCGCTCTGCGGATCCGTCGTGGGCAGGAAGCGGCCCGACTCGACGGCATGACGCAGCCAGACGCGCTCTTCGGGGACGAACACCTGCGCCAGGTCGAAGCCGGTGGTGGAGCAGTAGACGCGCCGCAGCGTCTCGATCGCGTCGAACGCGCTGGCCGTGCTCTCGGCTACGACGCCGCCGGCGAGCCAGGCGGGCAGGCGCTTCAGGTCCTCATCGGTGAGTCCGTGGGCGGCCGGTGACAGCGAGGGGTCGCCGGGCGGGTCCGATCCGAGCGGGTCGGTGCGCGCCGCCAGATGTCCGTACCGCCGGATGCACTCGGCCAGGTTGGCGGCGCCGACGACGGCGTGCAGGGTGGACGGGATGCCGGAGGGCTCGGGCTCGCGGGCATCCACCGGCTGCCAGCTCTCGAAGACGGCGCGCGTGGCAGCGTCAACTGACTCGGGGTTCTGGCGGTAGCGCTCGTACAGCTCGACCACGTACCCGGCATTGACGCCCTGAATCGACTCCAGCTTCATGGCCTCTTCTATCGTACCCTCATATACGAGGACTCCGCAGTTCGATACGGGCCACAGAGGCACAGAGCCACAGAGGCGGGCGGACACGTACCCGACTCGATCAGAGCATCACGCGGCGAACCCCACGCAGTGCAGGATCTGCTCGGTGAGTTGGGCATGTAATCCATCACGCATCTTCTCTGTGCCTCTGTGTCTCTGTGGCCCGTCAGCGGAGTGCAGAGAGCCGGCGAAGCGCTGTTTCCTTCACCGCGACCGGAATCAGCGGGAAGGTGCCCAGGATGTGCTCGAAGTCGGCGCTGCCGATCGCGTACAGGTGCGCCACGATCGCCTGCAGCTCCGGATACTCCGTCATGTCGTCGACAGGCTCACGGCCGCGCATCAGCGCGCGCGCCAGCCGGGCGATCCTGGCGAACCATGGATGCCGCGCATCGAGGAAAGGCAGTGGCAGCCGCGAGACCAGGGCCGTGGTGACATGGGTGTTGACGCGCAGCCGGATCAGGTAGTTGGCGACGAAGCTGTTCAGGAGCGCGCAGACGACCTGCTGCGCGTCCGCAGAGAGCGTCGACTTCAGGCAGAAGAGCGTGTGGGTGGTCACCACGCGCGCGGGAACGACGGCGGCAATCAGCGTGAGGCGGTTCGTGGCGCTGGCGACGTCCCGGTACGCGACCCGGGCGCGCCTGGGGATGTGGGGCGCCGATCCGGCAGCGACTTCGTACCGGCAGGCGTTGACCTCGGACCGGAAGGGCTGAATCTGTTTGCCTTCCAGAACGGGCCGCACATCGCCGCGGCCGCGGAACGGCCTGAACAGGCCGCGATCGTCGGTGGCATTGAGCTCCCGCCCGAACTCGAGGCCCCATCCCTCCGGGGCGCCGGCGCACGGGATGCTGCCGCTCGTGGCTTCGACGATGCGGAGGTCGTGCTCGGTGGCAAGCTCAGGAATGCCCAGATCGTCCGGACCTGATATCCGCGACAGCAGCGGGCGCGAGATCAGCAGCGGGCGTGCGTCGCGTTCGAGATCCTCGCCCCGTGTCACGCCAAAACGGCACGCGACCGTATCGGTCGGCTGCCCCGCGGTGCACGTCAGCACGGCGAAGCGGAGGCTGCGGTGGATCGGAAAGAAGCGGCGCCGGTTGTCCAGTCCGGTGATCGAATCGATCCTGGCCCGGTCGAACAGGTGGCGCCGCAGCGCGGCCGCGCCTGCGTCGGCCAGCACCCCGGAGGGCAGGACGAGCCCGATCCGTCCTCCCTTCTTCACGAGCTGGAGCGCCCGTTCCACGAACAACTGGTAGCGATTGAGATGCGAGCGGGCGTCGAGGCGATAGACGCCGGCCTCGCGCACGAAGCCGGTGAACTGGTGCGCCGTCAGCCTCCGTCCGGCGCGCACGGTCTCGTCTCCGCTGTCTCCGCGGACCATGTCCCACGGAGGATTGCCGATGACGGCATCGAATCCCGGAGAGGCGAGTCGCGCCCCTTCCTCGTCGGAGAAGACCTCTGGAAACGCAAGCGGCCAGTGAAGGAAACTGTGGCGGGCCGCCGCCGCTCTCGAGTGCTCCAGCAGCGGCTCGGCGACGCGTGCCGGCAGTGAGCCGCCGCGCCCGAGCAGGCGGTCGCGCAACTCGCCGAACACGCCTGCAGTGAGCGGGGTGGCCGCCTCCCAGAACCAGCCGGCGCACCAGAGATCGAGCACGCTCGACCATCGTCCGAGCGGCGATTCCGGCGCGTGAAGCGCCTCGATCGTCCTTCCCTTCCCGGCCACGATGGCCGCGGATTCGTCCGGTTGCCGCGCGAGCGCCAACCGCGTGCGCACGGCCTGTTCGAGCGCGGGTGTCGCGTCCAGGCTGTCGTAGAGCGGAGTGGGAGCCGCCCGGCGCCGCGGCTCCCGCGTTCGAGTCGGCTGCCGGACGAGGTCGTCGAGGGTGGCGCCAATGAGGCTGTCGCCCGCCACGAGATGGTGATCGAGGAACGTGAGCGGGCGATCGGACGCCAGCGTTCCAAGCCAGAGCGACAGCCGGGCAAGCTGCACGGCCATCGGATTCACGTCGACGCCGAAGAGGCAGCGCATCGCGATGTCGCGGCGGAGCGCCGTTCGGTCCCCGTCCGTCACATCGCCGGAATGCCAGCGGCCGTCGCGGACCAGGCTGGCCTCGGCCGCCGCCGCGAGATACCGGCATGCCGCAACGAGAAACGCGCCGCTGCCCATGGCCGGGTCGAGTACCCGCAGCTCGAGGATGTCGTCGGCGCTTCGACCGGCGACCAGCGGCTCCAGCGTGTGACGGACGAGAAACGCCGTCAGGAGGCGAGGGGTATAGAACGTGCCGCTCGACTGGCGGTTGTCGCGGTTGCGGACCAGACTGGCCCCTGCCGCGGCCCGCTTCGATTCTGCGTCCGTGCCTGCCGGTTCGTACTCGAGCACACGCTCGTACACGGCGCCGAGCTGTTCCACGTCGAGATCGCCGTACGAAATACGGGTGCGGCTTCCGGCAGCCGGTGTGCTGCCCAGCGCAAGAACCGCCTGGCCCATGATCCGGTCGCCGATCCGCGTACGGTCGAACGCGCTCGACTGAGCCGGGGAGAACAGGCGGCCGTTGAAGGCCGTGACCTGCAGCTCTCCGGTGTGGCACCCGGCATGCGCGAGCCGGGAGATCGCCAGCACCGCCTCCCAGATCCCGGAGTAGCGGCCTCCGGCGAGCAGCGTGGTGACGATGCCTTCGATCGTGTAGCGCTCCCGGTAAATGGGATGCCACACCGGAACAAGCCCGCGCGCCTCTGCGAACAGAAGAAACAGCACGCGGTAGAGCACCGTCAGCGACTGCTCGAACAGGGCCCGGGGCGATCGGGACGGCTCGCGCTGCGCGACCGCTCCGAACAGCGTGTCGAGCGCTTCGAGCACGCCGCTGCCGAGCGCCCGGCAGACTTCGGCGCCGTACCTCGCCGAGAGCGCGACCGCGCGCTCCAGGAGCGACGGGCGGCCGGCGAAGGCGTCCGCGCGAACCGTCGTCCAGAACAGCGTCCGCACATCGTCTGCATACGGCAGCAGCGTCAGGTCGAACTCGAGGTGCTGGCGCGTCCACGTGTGATGCGCGTCGACCAGCCGCAGGGAGGCGCCGTTGCAGCAGAGGCACCAGCGCGCGTCAGCGCGGATGCCATCGAGAATCGCGCCCCGCCAGGCCGCGTCGAGCGGCGCGTTCCACTGGAGGATGACGACCGGAACAACGTCCGCCGCAGCCGCCGCGTGCACGATCGTGCGATCGGCCTCGTCGATCCGGCGCCGGATGTCGAACCCCAGAAGCTTCAGCAGCGGAATCACCGCGATCTCACCGATCGCGCGAATGCTCGAGGCCGGCCCCAGCGTCGCATGTCTGCGCTCCGACCAGACGTCCAGGGCCCGCACGACCTGTGGCGGCGGCGCTGCCGCCCCAGGCAGTTCGTTCAGGCGGCGCTCGATGAAGCTCGAGGTCAGCAGTCGTCCTCGAACGCCGGCGATCATGTCACTCCATGAGGGCGCCGAAGCCCAGGTCGAACGAGTCGACGCGAGGGTCGGCGCTGTCGGCGAGCTCGGCGAGACGCGCGCGCGACCGCCGCAGCGCGTCCTCGAGCTGACGTGATTGTGCGGCTGCGATGCGCTCGTTCGAGCGGGTGAAGAGCCCGCCCTGCAGCAGGCAGGCGGCAAGACGCCCGTGGTCGGCTTGAAGCGCCGTCACCAGGGCGCCTTCGCGGGCGCGCCAGCAGGCCAGGGGGCGTCGAAGCTCTGCCCGCAGGCCGCGCAGAGACAGGGCGCACGCACGTGAGATGGCGCGCTGCACCACCGGTTGGTCGGGATCGAGCAGCGCCCGCACGGCTGCCGGCTCGTGTCCGCCTCGAAGCGCCGCCACGAGCGGGATCAGCGTCTGCCACAGAAGACGGCCGTGAGCGCCGGTGAAATGCGCCCTGAATGCCCACACGCACTGCGGCGGGCCGGTTCGGCCGCGCCGCCGACGGATACGGGCGATCGCCGGCCGGTCGTCGGAACCGGGATGCCTTTCGGCATTCCGCAGTGCGCGGGCGATCTGAATGCGCCGCGCTTCGGTTTCGGCCTGGCGCCTGACGTCGACCGTGACAACGTGTGGAGCGACCGCGGCAGGCGCGCCGGGATCCGGCAGCGGCGCAGCATCGAACACTGAGGAGGCCACGTGTTGTTCATCGGGGAGACGGGCGAGAAGGCCCATCGACCCGCGAAGGCGGCTGATCCGGCTGACGAGACGCGCCAGCACCGAGTGCTCGCACGTGCCGGCTGCGACGAGATGAATGACGTGAACGCGCCGCCTCTGCCCGAGCCGATCGACCCGCCCCGCGCGCTGCTCCAGCCGAAGCGGAGTCCACGGAAGCTCCAGATTGATCACCAGCCGGCAGCGGTGGTGCAGGTTCAGCCCCTCGCTGCCGGCGTCGGTCGCCAGCAGCAGCCGCGCCCGGCCGTCGTTGAACCGGCGCAGCGCGTCAGCCCGCTCTCGCGCCGTCAGCCCGCCGTGGAGCTCGACCGCATCCATGCCGCCGAGCGCCTGCGCCAGCCGGTTCAGCGTGTCGCGGTATTCGGTGAACACGATGGCGGGCTCGCGCGTTCGGCGCAGGAACCGCCGGAGCGCCGCAATCTTGCTTTCCGCGGCGGCCGCCGCCTGGGCCAGGTGGAGCAGACGTTCGAGAAGGCGCCGTTCGTCGGCGACGTGCGTCAGGCCAGGCGTTCCCAGCACCGCAGACGGTTCCTCGTCGCCAGTGTCCGGGGGACCAAAAGGCAGCGCCGGCTGCGCGGCGACGCTCTCTGTTGTCGCAAGCATCGCCAGCCGCCTGGTAATCGATCGGGCGAGCGAGTCGGGGCTGCTGCATGCGCGCCGGGCCAGCAGCGACGCCACGAGCCGTGCTCCGGGGCGCGCTCCGCTTGAACCGGCCCAGACCTGCCGGGTGTAGGCAAGCAGCGCCTCGTGCATGGCGGCCTCGGCCGCCGTCGTGCGCACGCGGAGCAGTCGGCCACGAACCGGGCGCGCCACCCCGGCGTCCGACCTCGTCCGACGGAACGCCACGAGCGGTTCGCTGGCCGTCAGGCGGCCCAGATCGCACAGGCGATCGAATGCGCGGTCGTCGCCTGAATGAGGCGTCGCGGTCAGCATGACCACGACGCGTGCGCGCCGGCCGAGCATCCCCGCGGCCGCCGCACGGTCCGACCGGCCAGCGAGGTTGTGCGCTTCGTCGAGCACGACGATGTCCCAGGTGAGCCGTTCGAGCGCGCGGACGACCTCGGGGCGCTTGACGAAGTCGATCGACGTGATCACGAGCGGCTGGAGCGCCCACGGGTTGACGTCGGGAGGCAGCCGGGCGGCGGCGTGGGCGACGCCGTACGCGTCGAAGACGACCGGGCCCAGTCCAAAGCGGTGGATGAGCTCGCCGCACCACTGTTCCCGCAGTCCGGCCGGACAGATCACGAGCGCTCTGGCGGCCGCGTTGCGCGACAGGGTTTCGGCAATCATGAGCCCTGCTTCAACGGTCTTGCCGAGCCCCACGGCATCGGCAATCAGGAAGCGGCAGCCGTGGCCGTTCAGAAGGGCGAGCGTCGGCTCGAGCTGAAACGGAATGAGATCCAGATCCGCGCGAGTGGCCGCGGTGAGGGACGCCCAGGAGGGCTGTGCGTCGGCCAGCAGCCGGCGCGCCGAGTGCCGCCATCGTGCCGTGCGGACGAGGCGCGGTCGTGGCGCCGCGCTGAAGCGGCGAACGGGTTCGAACGGCAAGAGAAATCGGGCCGTCGCCGTGCGGTTGGCCGCGCTGCAGCCGACCGCATCGACGGTGGTGATGCCGCCGTCGATGCGATGCCGGACGACCCGCCATCGCTCGTCACGCACGCCAAGCACGTCGCCGCGCCGGAGGTTCACGTCCGGCGCGAGTGCAGGACGGATTCCCGCGCAGTCCGCCCGGCAAATCGCGGAGACAGAGGCAAAGGTGTGCGGAAACTGCCAACGGGCCTCGGGCGGGTGTGGTCCTTTTTTGCGACGTTCGTCAGCTCGTCTGATCGTAGAGGCCGGGCTTCAGCCCGGCCGCTACGATGAACCTGCCGACCGCAGGCGGGCGACGGTCGCTCCGAGATGGGACTCCGAGGCATCCCAGAACTCCTCGACCAGGGGATGCCGCTCGAGCGCCTGGTGGACGATTCCGCGCTGAATCCCTTTTCCTCGCCCGTGAATCAGGCGCACCTCGCGGAGGCCGGCGGCATGTGCGGCGCTGACGTACTCCTCGACGACGGACCTGGTGTCGGAAGGAAGGAAAGCGTGAAGATCCAGGGTCCCGTCAATCGGGACGCGGTGGGGGCTATCAAATCCCAAATCCCAAACCCCAAATCCCAAAGAACTACTGCTCGTATTTGGCCGTCACCACCGTTTTGATGCCGCCGCGGACCGAAAAATCCCCCACCACGGTCATCCGCCGCGGCTGGCAGGCGGCAACCAGATCGTCCAGGATCTCGTTGGTAACCGCCTCATAGAAGATGCCGCGGTTGCGGAACTCGATGATGTAGTACTTCAACGATTTCAACTCGATACAGCGATCGCCCGGGACGTACGTGATGCGGATCTCGCCGAAGTCGGGAAGCCCGGTCTTGGGACACACCGAGGTGAACTCGGGGCACGCGATCGCGATTTCGAACTCCCGTCCGGGGCGCGGATTGGGAAACGTCTCGAGGACCTTCGTGCTTGACACGCCGCGAAATTCTAGCACTTTGGGCCGAAATCGACGGGTTGAGGCACGCGTTTCGTTGACACCCACCATCGCGCGAGATAGCATTACCGCGGTTTTGCCACAAGTTTCCGCCGCAGTGTGAGCGCGCGCGCAGCTGCGACCGGCCGAAGAATTGACGCGCATCAGCAAGGGGGACGTGATGGCTGAGGCCCGGAGAATGGGCAAGTCCGAACTCTTTTCACATTTCGCCGATCGCTTCGAGATGAAGCGTACGCAGGCGCGCGAGTACTTCGACGAGCTGACCAGCCTCGCCGAAAAGGAGCTGAAGCGAGCGGGCGAGTTCGTGCTCCCCGGCATGGTGAAGCTCGTCGTGCAGAAGCGGAAGGCACGCATGGGGCGCAACCCGGCAACGGGTGAGGCCATCAAGATCCCGGCGAAGACCGTCGTCAAGGCGCGGATCGCCAAGCAGCTCAAGGACACGGTCCTGCCGAAGAAGTAAGGGCCCGGCAGGGGCCTCTCACAGCCGTGCGCGTTCCCCCAACCCGGCGCCCTGGCGCCGGGTTTATTTTTTTCGTGTAGAGCTAGACGGCTTCGAGCCGCTGGGGGCGGGCCTTCGTGAGCGGGAACCGCAGGGTGAACGTCGTGCCGACGCCCACCTCGCTCTGCACCGAGATCGTTCCGCCGAGCTGCTCCACGATCTTCTTCGAGATGGCCAGACCGAGGCCGAGACCGCGGCGTTTGGTGGTGACAAAGTCCTCGAAGATCGTCTCGAGGCGCTCCTTCGGGATGCCGTACCCCGTATCCGCCACTTCGATCACCGCGTGGCTGCCGTCGCGCGTGCTGCGGACCACGACGCTTCCGCTCGGCGGCGTCGCCTGCAGTGAGTTCGTGATCAGATTGCGGTAGACGCGATTGAGCGCGTACAGGTCGGCGTCGATGTACAGCGGCCCGAGAACGAGCTCCTGCTCGATCCGCAGGCCGGCGGTCTCGGCGGTTGTCTGCATCGACTCGACAAGGTCGGCCAGCCCCTTGTTGGTGTCGATCGGGAACATCTGCAGCGGGATGGGACGCGCGACGTTTCGGAGATCGTCGAGCACCCGCTTGACCTGCGCCAGCTCGCGCTCGATCGTGCGCTTGAACGTCTCGCGGTATTCCACATCGTCGAACATCTTGATGATCAGCTTGCAGCTGTTGCCGATGTTCTGAATCGGATGCGAGAGGTCGTGGACCAGGCCGATCGAGATCCGCCCGAACATCGCCTGCCGCTCCTTCTTCCGGACGTCCTCCTGCAGCTCCACCAGCCGGTCGGCCATGTTGTTGAACGCGACGCCGAGCTGGCCGATCTCGTCCTTCGACTCGACGGCGACCCGCTCATCGAGCCGGCCTTCCGCCAGCGCCCTGGTGCCGCGCGTCAGGGCGAGAATGGGATCGATGAAGCGGTAGCCAAAGACGTAGCCGACGCCGAGCATGACCATCAGCGCGATGGTGATGGCGATCCCGAGCTGCCACTGCAGGTAGATGGGAATCGCAAACGCCTCGGACCGCGGCTGCTCGACGATGACGGTCCAGCCGAGCGAGGGCAGGCGCGCGGCAACGCCCAGCACCGGCCCCCGCTCGTCCGAGTACTGACCGAAGGCGGTTTCCCCGCTCGGTGCCGCGCCGTCGCCTCCGGACATGAGCGAATGTGTGCGCAGGTTGTCGCCGCGCGCGACGCGCGACTTCGCCGCCGGATTGCCGTGGGCGAGCAGCTGCCCGTCGCCCGTGACGACGAGGGCGTAGCCGGCATCGCCAACGCGGATGCGATCGACCATGCGCCAGAGCTCCTCGAGGTTCAACCGGCCCACGAGCCATCCGCCTTCTTCATCCTGCAGCCTGACGGCGACGATCGACGTCGGCAGCAGGTCGTCGTCAACGGAGAAGCGCGACATCAGCACGCCCTCGAAAGCGACACCCTCGGAGCCCGGCACGCTCACCGTCGGCGCGCCGAGACGGCTGGACACCGTCGGGATGCCGTTGTCGTCGACGAGGGTCAGCTCCTTGAACTCTGGAAACTGGAGAACGAAGTTCTTGAGGATGCGGTCTTTCTGCCACTGCTGGAGGCCGGTCTGCTGCAGGTCGGCGGCGACGGCCTTCAGGATCTTGACGCTGCCGGTCACGTAGAGCTCGATCTGCTCGGCCACCTGGCGGGCGACGTTGAGGTTGCCCAGGATCACCGCCTGCTGGGCGCCCGTCCGCAGGGAATAGATCGAGACGGCACCGTAGCCGAGCAGCGGCACGACGGCCGCGGCGGCCAGCAGCAGCGCGAAACGGGTGGAAATGCGGGTCACTGAGTGGAAACGGGCTGTCTATCGGTGTTTTCGGTCCATTGAGGAATTGTGAACAGGGGGTCGCCACCGGATGATGGAATGTTGAATTGACGCCGTACGGCTCGTGCGCGCTCGTTCCAGGCGAGAAAAAGCGCGGGGGGGTCATCGAGGAGCACGCGCTGGAGCCGGCCGACCGCGGATCGCGTGGCCGCTTCATTCGTGGACGAGCCAAGGAGCTCGAAGAGCCGCAGCGCCTCTGCGTTGGCGTACCCGAAAGCGTGAAGCCCTTCGCGGCGCGGCGCGCCCCAGAAGATGTGGGGGCGCGCGAGGGCGGGCCCGCTAATCATGTCGACCAAGACGGCTTCGAAGCGTCCTTCGCTGATCCGCAAGCTGTACTCCTCCGGCGGCAGCGGGTCGAACTGAACATCGACGCCAATGTCGTACAGCTGCTTCTGAACCTCCAATCCTATGCGTTCCAGGAGGCTGAATTCAGCAGGCAACAGGCAGGTGAACCGCAGCCGCGCAGGCGGGCGGTTGGCGTCATCAGATCCGGGCTGAAGCTGATAGCCCTCGGCCTCAAGTGCCGACACCGCGCCGCGCGGATCGAATCCGAACGGTTGCACGGAGGAGTCGTATGCCCAGTGCTGCGGCCAGATCGGTCCGGTCGCCGGATGTCCCTGCCCCTGCAACACGTTCGCGATTAAGGCCTCGCGGTTGATAGCCGCGTTGAGCGCACGTCGCACCGCTGGCGATCGAAAGGACGTTGCGCGCGCGTTGAAAGCGATCAGAAACTGAAAACTTCGCGCGAACGAAATCACCTGAATGTCATCGTTCTGAATGAACTCAACCGCTTCCGGAGGTACATCGGTGACCATGTCAACTTCGCCGCGGAGCAGCCGCGCCCAGGATGTCCTCAGGTTGTCTGACACCAGGACGACGATGCGGTCAATTTTCGGAACACCGAGGTAGTACCGGTCGAAGCGCTCCAGTTCCGCGCCTGAAGAATCCCTTCGCGTAAGCCGAAACGCTCCGGTGCCGACGCCGTCAGGACCGAGGCTGAGCGGCAGATCCAGGTCGTCCGGAAGAAACGCTGATGGCTTAGACAACTCGACCACCAGCTGCAAGGCTCCGTCGGCGCTTATGGAAGTTATGTCGGTCACCGACGGATACAACGCCCGGTTTGCGGGTAACGCAACGGCACGGCTCAGCGCTTCGGCGGCAATTGTCGCAGTCAGAGGTGTTCCATCGTGGAATGAGACGCCCGGCCTCAGATCGACGCGCAGACGACGGCCGTTATTCTCCCAGGTCCATTTCTCAGCCAGGCGTGGGACAGCGCGTCCATCAACGCTCATGTACGATTGCGTCAGCCCCTCGAGCGTCAGCCCGGCGATCAGTTGCCCAAGACCGAGACTAGCACTAGCTACACCTCCTTCGGGAAATCCGATCGTAAGTGCAGACGGTTCACTCTGTCGTTGTGGAGAGGGATTGCAGGCGGAAGAGGCGAGGGAAAAAATGACGCCGCACCAGACCTGCAGGGTGGTGCGGCGTATCGAAGCAAAGAGTTGCCGGGTCGAAGCCCGGACAGGACTTCTTACCTCTTGTCCTGAGGTGAGCCACCTTCCACAATCCACGGGCAAAAGTTCTGCGGCTTCCGAGTCGTCGTCGCCTTCTTGATAACGGTGAGTTTCATCATTCTACTCCGTTTCTGGTGAGTGGCCGATGGTTACGCGATAGCTGCGACGGTGCGTTCCGCCAGGCTGACCACAGCCGACTCGAACGCACCCTTGTGACATGACGGCTGATACATGTCACCAAGCTCGGTGTGTCCCGCAACGGAGCAGCCGCCGCCGCACACGGGGATGAACGAACAGTCTCCGCACTCGTCCTTGCGGGGGCTGAGCCGATCGAAGCGCTCGGCCGCGGCCTCCTGCCAGGACTCCTCATGGCCGTCGATGTGGCCGACCGATTCGGTCTTGGCGCCGGTGAATCCTGGGCAGGCGTAGATCGATCCGTCGGGCCCGAGCGTGTAGGCATGCCGCCGGTGGATCTCGCACGGCCCCATGTGGACGCCGTCGGGTGTCGGAAAGCCGCGCTTCCGCGTCTCGCTCCGCAGGAAGGCCATCTTCTCGTCGGCGAAGTGACAGGAGTCGCAGACGCTCGACCCTTTCAGCGCGCCGGCGCCTGCGGTGGTCATGCAGGTTCCATTCAGCGGCTTGCCACTACTGCCAACCGCCGTGAGCGGAATCACCCCCTTGGGGGCTGCCTCGGCGAACGACTTGATGATCGGCTTGAAGTTGACGCGCGCGATCTTGTCCGCGAACTCCTGCTCGCGGAGGAAATCGAGCAGGGCCGGGTAGCTGTCGACCGACGACTCGTCGAAGTTGCCGCCGATGGTGATCGGCACCAGGTGCGCCACCTGGCGGACGTTCTCGATGATGCGGTCGAACGTCCCCTGCCGGCCGCGCAGCGGACGCATGCGGTTGTGCGTGTCGCGGTCGCCGTCGAGCGTGATCTTCACGCCGTAGAGGCCGCAGGGCACGAGACGGTTGACCACCTCGGGCGCCAGGAGCAGCCCGTTGGTGATGAGGCTGATGCCCGGCTCGACTCCGCGCGCGGTGCACAGCGCGTGGCACTGCTCGGCCAGGTAGTAGGCCACCGGCAGGTTCAACAGCGGCTCGCCGCCGAACAGCGTCAGCACGAACTTCTCGGGACGGATCTCGTCCAGCCGCTTCTCAATCCAGCCGACGACGTCGCGGGCCGTCTCGAGCGACATCTTCTCGGCGAACTTGTTGTGGTCCCCGTGGTCGCCCTGGAAACAGTAGTCGCACGCGAAGTTGCACTGGAGCGTCGTCAGGACGGTCACGCGGAGCTGCTCGGTGTCCTCGCGGAGATCCTGGAAGTACTTGCTGAGGGCGGCGCTCTCGTCCTCGCGGCTCCCGACGACGAATCCGTTCTCCACGAGCGTCTCGATCGTGCCCAGCTCCTCCTGGTTGAAGGCGGAGTCGCCGCGCGCGATGCGGGCCAGCAGCCCGCTCACCTCGTTCGACGCGACGAGCTGCGCGTCAGAGAAGGTGTTCATCAGGAACACCTCGTTCCGGTCCGCCAGCGGCACGTGCACGTTGAATCGCGAGAGCTGCATGTGGTCTCCGGGCTGCTGCAGGCGGGCACCCGGACGACGGGCGTTCCCTGCGGCTGTTCGTTCAGCTAGGCAACGGATGTGCCGCGGCGGGTGTGCACGGATTCGGAAGCGGACATCGAGAATTTGCGAAGGGATACGCGCGATCGGCAGGCGGCTCGCCAATACGGGCGCTCGGCGCGCCCGGCCAAGGGGTTGCCGGGACCCTCACTTACAGCGGTTGTGTGTAGCTGTTACCCCTTGTTCCGGAAGATGTTGCGAGGCAAGACAGGCCTATCGGGTGGCGGCCAACTTCTTGGCCCGTGCTGCAACTCCTTGACTGACGGCAAGCGACTCCACAACCGGTTTCATACCCGACCACGGGCACCGATTTCGTACGTAGTGCCGGGCTTCAGCCCGGCTAAAGCCGGGCACTACGTCGGTTATGAAACCGCTTCTGTTCCTAATTTCCGCGGATCTTGCGGGCGAGCTCCCGGATCTCAAGCCGATCCATCTTGAACTTCAGGGTGCTCAGCGGGATGCCGAGCGCACGGGCGGTTGCAGTCACGTTCCATGCCGACTTCTCGAGTGCGCGGATGACGAAGTTGCGCTCGAAGGTCGAGACCGCCTGCTCCAGCAGGTTCTCGGAGCCGCCGGACGGCTGCGCAGCGAGCTGGGCGACGTGCAGCTCGTACGGCAGGTCTTCATCCGAGATCCAGTCGCGGTCGGACACGGCCACGAGCCGCTCGATCAGGTTCTCCAGCTCGCGGATGTTGCCGGGCCACCAGTAGCTGCTCAGAATCTGCAGCGTGGAGTCGGCGATGCCCTGGATATTCTTGCGGAACTTGACGCTGTAGCGCCCGACGAAGAACCGCGCCAGCTCGGGTACATCGTCGATGCGGTCGCGGAGCGCCGGCATCCGGAGCGGGATCACGTTCAGGCGGTAGTACAGATCTTCGCGGAAGGTGCCGTCCTTGACCGCCTTGTCCAAGTCAGTGTTGGTGGCCGCAATCAGGCGGAAGTCGGTCTTGATCGGATGCGTGCCGCCGACCCGTTCGATCTCGCCCTCCTGAATGGCGCGCAGCAGCTTCGCCTGCAGCTCGTAGCGGAGGTCCCCGACCTCATCGAGAAACAACGTGCCGCCGGCGGCCAGCTCGAACTTCCCGAGCTGCTGGCGGATGGCGCCGGTGAACGAGCCCTTCTCGTGCCCGAACAGCGCGCTCTCCACCAGATCCCTGGGAATGGCGGCCAGGTTGACGGCGACAAACGGCGCGTCGGCCGCGCCCGACTCGCGGTGGATGAGGCGCGCGAGCAGCTCCTTGCCGGTGCCGCTCTCGCCGAGGATCAGGACGGTGGCCGACAGCCCGGCGACCTTCCGGGCCATCTCGATGACATCGCGGGTCGCGCGGCTCGGTCCGACGACGAACTCGCGGTCGACCTGTTCGGCCACCTCGGCACGGAGCCGCATCACATGGCGGTTGAGATCCTGCCGCTCGCTGGCGTTCGCGACGAGCGTCCGAAGCCCTTCGAGGTCGAAGTCCTTGGAGATGTAGTGATACGCGCCATGCCGCATGGCCTCGATCGCCGCATCCAGCTCCTTGATGACCGAGATCACGATCACCTCGACGTACGGATAGTTCTCCTTCGCGATCTTGAGGACCTCGAATCCGCTGATGCCCGGCAGGCGGACGTCGAGCAGCATCAGGTCGACATCTTCCTTTTCCATCATCTGCAGGGCCGCTTCGCCGGTCGCGGCGCGCAGAATCCGGTACTGCGCTTTGAGCAGAACGGTCAGCGTGTCCCGCATCCCCTCGTCATCGTCGACGATGAGGACGGTCTTTTTTCGTTCGGACATGGAGCGGCCGCGAGTATACCGCCTCCTTGACACTTGCGAATTGCGTCCGATAAGGTCGGGTGGTGACCGTCAGGAGGGCCCGTTGTCCAACTCCTACGATGTCGTCATAGTCGGCGCCGGCACGGGCGGGTACGTGGCTGCCATTCGCGCGGCGCAGCTCGGCCGGCGGGTCGCCGTTGTCGAACGGCAGACGTCGCTCGGCGGCACCTGCCTCATCTGGGGGTGCATCCCCACCAAGGCGCTGCTCGAACACGCGCACGCGTTCAAGGTCGTTCAGAACGCGAAGGAGTGGGGCGTGGTGGTGCCTCAGGGCACGCCGGCGATCGACATGCGCCAGGTGCACGCGCGGAAGGACAAGATCGTGTCCGGCCTGACGCGCGGCGTCGAGTTTCTGTTCAAGAAGAACAAGATCGACTGGATCCGCGGAACCGCGCGGCTGACCCGCGGCGGTGTGGACGTCTTCGAGGGCGACAAGCAGACGCTCCGCGCGGAGCAGATCGTCGTGGCGACCGGCTCTTCGCCGCGGAGCGTGCCCGGCATCGAGCTCGATGGCACGCGCATCATCACGAGCGACGAAGCGATCCATTTGAGCGAGGTGCCGAAATCGCTGGTGATTCTCGGAAGCGGCGCGGTCGGCGTGGAGTTCGCGTCGATCTACCGGCGCTTCGGCAGCGACGTGACCGTCGTCGAGCTGCTGTCGAGGCTCGTGCCCGGGGAAGATGAAGCCGTCTCGACGGAGCTGGAGAAATCGTTCCGGAAGCAGGGCATCAAGACTCTCACGGGGACGCGGGTCACCGGCGCGTCCGTCTCTCCCAGGGGCGTCGATCTGGAGGCCCGGATGCCCGACGGCCGCTCGCAGACGCTGACGGCGGACATCGTGCTGGTGGCCACCGGACGGGAGCCCGTCACGAAGGGGCTCGGGGCCGAGGAGCTCGGGCTGCGGATGGAGAAGGGGTATGTCACGGTGGACGCGGCCTATCGCACGTCGGTCGCCAACGTGGCGGCGATTGGCGATGTGATTGCCCTCGAAGGCCTCGCGCATCCTCAGCTCGCCCACGTGTCGTCAGCCGAAGGGATCCTCGTGGCGGAGCGGCTGGCGGGGCAGGAGATTCGACCGTTGAACTACGATCACGTGCCGCGCTGTACGTATTGCGACCCGGAGATCGGCAGCGTCGGCCTGACCGAAGCCGAGGCGACGCACAAAGGGTACGATGTGCGCGTCGGCACGTTTCCCTTCGGCGTCCTGGGCCGTGCGAAGATGGCAGGGGAGACCGAGGGCTTCGTCAAAATCGTGGCCGACAGGAAGTACGACGAGGTGCTTGGCGTGCACATGATCGGTCCGCGGTCCACCGAGCTCATCGCCGAAGCCGTGCTGGCCCTGCGCCTCGAGTGCACCGTGGAAGAGCTGGTCAGGACGATTCACGCGCATCCCACATTCTCTGAAGCGATCGGCGAAGCGGCCCACGCGACGCACGGCGCTCCCATCCACCTCTGATGGCGACGCCCGTTGTGATGCCCCAGATGGGGGAATCGATTGCCGAGGGCACCATCGTCCGCTGGATCAAGAAGATCGGCGACGAGGTCGAGCGCGACGAGCCGCTGTTCGAGATCACGACCGACAAGGTCGATGCGGAGATTCCGTCTCCCGCCGCCGGCGTGCTCACCGAGATCAAGGTGAAGGAAGGCGAGACCGTGGCGGTCAATACCGTCGTCGGGACCATCGGGCAGGTGGGCGAAGCAGAGCAGCCGGCCCCGGTGAGCGCACCGCCACCTCCAAGTCCCACGCCGCGTGCCGCGGGGCCAGCCCAGTCGTCGCCGCAGGCAGCCGCCTCACCCGACGACCTTCGGCGTCAGAAGTCGTCACCGCTCGTCCGCCGCATCGCGCGCGAGAAGCATGTCGACATCCATCAGATCGCCGGGTCGGGTATCGGCGGACGCGTCACGAAGAAGGACATCCTGGCCTTTCTCGAAAGGCCTCAGGGCCCAGGTCCCACGCCCCGGCCCGAAGCGGTCGTAGGGGCGGACCTTCCGCCTTCGCATGAAGCTTCGGCGGACCGCCGTAGCCTTGGCGAAGGCGGTCAGGTCCGCCCGGAGCGTGAATCCCGCGGCGAGATCCAGCCGCTGTCGCCGATCCGCAAGAAGATCGCCGAGCACATGATCCTGAGCCGGCGCACGTCGGCTCATGTGCACTCGGTGTTCCACGTCGACTTCTCGCACGTGGAGCGGATCCGGCGCGACAAGAAACAGGAGTACGAGCGGCTCGGCGCGCGGCTGACCTATATGGGGTTCATCGGCAAGGCCGTCATCGACGGGCTTCGCCGGCACCCGATCGTCAATGCGTCGATTGACGGCGACAACGTCGTGTACCGGAAGGATGTCAATCTGGGAATCGCCGTCGCGCTCGAGACCGGGCTGATCGTGCCCGTCATCAGGAACGCCGACGAGAAGAACCTGCTGGGGCTGAGCCGGGCGATCGTCGATGTCGCCGAGCGGGCGCGCGCGAAGCAGCTGCGGCCTGATGAAGTGCATGGCGGAACGTTCACGATCACCAACCCGGGCCATTTCGGCGCGCAGTTCGGGATGCCGATCATCAACCAGCCGCAGGTCGCGATCCTCGGCGTGGGCACGATCGAGAAGCGGCCCATCGTGGTGGACGACGCGATTGCCATCCGCACGATGGGGTATCTGACGCTCGGCTTCGACCATCGACTGATCGACGGGGCGGTCGCCGACGAGTTCATGGCCGACGTCAAGGCACAGATTGAGCACTTCGACATCAACCAGGTCTGACCAGGCGACGGAGCGTCTGCTGGAGATCCGTCGGCTCGGCGTCGTGCCGTACGAGCGCGGGCTGGCGCTGCAGCGCGCGCTCGTCGAAGAGCGGCGTGCCGGAGGTGTGTCCGATCTCCTGCTGCTGCTCGAGCACCCTCCGGTGATCACCCTCGGAGTGCGCGGCGACGGCGGCCGATCCCACATCGTGGCCGAGCCGGCGCATCTCGCGGCGCTGGGCGTCGAGGTGTCTGAAACCGGCCGCGGCGGGGACGTGACGTATCACGGCCCCGGCCAGGTCGTGGGCTATCCGATTCTCGACCTGCGTCCGGACCGGTGCGACGTGCACCGCTACGTGCGCGACATTGAAGAGGTGATGATCCGGACGTGCGCCGATTTCGGCGTACGGGCCGGCCGGATTGGCGGGCTCACCGGCGCCTGGGCCGGCGCGGACAAGATCGGCGCAATCGGCGTCCGCATCTCACGGTGGATCACGAGCCACGGGTTCGCCTTCAACGTCAATACCGACCTGCAGTACTTCGATCTGATCGTCCCGTGCGGCATTGCCGAGCGAGGGGTGACGTCGCTTCGGCAGCAGCTCGGACGGGAGGTTCCAATGGCAGACGTGGAGGAATCGCTCGTCCACCACTTCGCGCAGGTCTTCAGCCGGCGCGTCAGCCGAGCGATGGCGACACCCGCGTAATCACCGCATCCGCAACCCCCCGGCCCGCCACCGCCGTCACGTCAATCTTCACGCCATTCCAGGTCACCGAGTCGCCGACCGCGACCGGCCGGCCGACCATGAGCAGCACCAGGCCGCTGACGGTCGTCACCTGGGGGTGTTCGAGGCTGCAGCCGAAGACCTCGCCCACTTCCTCGAGCCGCACGGTCCCGCGCGCGCGGATCCGGCCGGGCGCCTCGCGGATGATCGACGTGCGGCCGGATCCTTCCTCGATGTCGCCCACGACCTCTTCGAAGAGGTCCTCCATCGTCACCAGGCCTGCCGTACCGCCGTGCTGGTCCATCACGACCGCCATCTGAGCGCGGTGCCGGCGCATCGCTCCCAGCACCTCATCGAGAGGCATTGGCCCGGGCACGTATGGCAGCGGCCGGGCGTCGTCGGCGGTCACCGGGCGTCCACCGAGCAAAAGATGGAGCACCTGCTTGATGTGCAGGCTGCCGACGATGTGGTCGAAGTCGCCGTCGTAGACGGGGTAGCGCGTGTGAGGACGGGCCTGGACGATCTTTTCCATCTCCCCGGCGGTGGCACCTACGGGTATGCCGGCAAGCAGCACGCGCGGCACCATGACCTCGCCCGCCGTGAGATCGCCGAACTCGAACAGCTCGCGCATGATGTCACCGGATTCGCCGCGGAGCAGGCCCCCTTCCTGGCTCTCTTCGACGATGTACTGGAGCTCTTCGGTCGTGTGATACCGCTCGGTGGTGACCGCCTGACGATGCACCCCGATCAGACGCAGCATGCCGTTGCCCACGGCGTTGAGACCGACGATGACGGGAAAAAGCACCGCCTGGAGGGCTTCGATCACCGGCGAGACATACAGCACCGTCAGGTCCGCTCGCTGCAGCGCGAGCGCTTTGGGCACCATCTCGCCGATGACGATATGGAGATACGTCAGCAGCCCCACCGCGATGACGCTGGCCGCGGCGTGCGACGCCACCCACCGGGCGGCACCGGCCAGCTCCAGGCGGACGGCGATCCAGTCCGCCATCACGTGCTCGCCGTACATCCCGAGCCCAAGGCTTGCCACCGAGATCCCGACCTGGGTGGTGGCGATGTACCGGTCCTGGCGCCGCGGGTCGCCGAGAATGGCGGCCACCCGGCGGGCCAGCCGCCCGCCCTGCGCCGCCTGGTGGTCGATGCTGGCCCGGGGCGCGCCGACGATGGCGAACTCCGCGGCCACGAACAGCGCGTTGGCGACCACGAGCAGAAGGATGATGCCGAGCGCCAACAGCATCAGTCCTCCGCCTCGGAAGCTTCCGGAACGACACGGCGCGCAAGCACCGACTCGACGGCCCGATCGGCGATCTGCTCGACCTCGAACTCGTAGTCGCCGATCCCGGCCCGGTCGCCCGGCTGCGGCATGTGTCCGAGCGCCGCCGTCACCAGCCCTCCGACCGTGGTCGCCTCGGCCTCCCAGCTGGTTTTCAGCAGCGTGGCTGCGTCATCCACGGACATGCCGCCGGGAATGCGCATGCGCCCGTCCGCCAGCGCTTCGGCCACCGGCTCCGACGGCTTGAACTCGTCGCCGACGTCGCCGAGCAGCTCCGACAGCACGTCTTCCAGCGTGAGCAGACCCGCGGTGCCGCCGAACTCGTCGACGACGAGCGCCAGGTGGGAGCGCCGCTCGCGCAGCTCCCGCAGTATCCGGTCGGCGGTGACGCTCTCATGCACGCTCGCGAGCGGTCGAAGCATGCCGGCCACCGTGGCATCCGGGGGGCCTCCGACGCGCCACCGCACCAGATCCTTGGTGTGCAGCATGCCGATGATGTTGTCGATCGATCCGCGGTAGACCGGCAGCCGCGAAAACGGGCTCTGAGCGACGGCCGTGACGACCTCGTGCAGCGGCGTCTCCACGTCGATCGCCGCAATCTTGCGGCGAGGGACCATCAGCTGTTTCGCCTGGCGCAGGTTGAGCCGCAGCGCACGCTGGAGCCGCCGGTGCTCGTCCGGCTCGAGCAGGCCGCCGTCGCGGCTTTCGGCGATCAGCAGCTCGATTTCCTCCGGCGAGTGGATGTGCCGGTGCGTCCGCGAAGGCGAGCCGAGGAGCCGCAGCACGAGGAGGCCGGTGCCGTTCAGCCATCGGATGAAGGGGCGGTAGATCCAGAGCGACGCCAGCATCGGCGGCAGGGTGTAGAGCGCTGCCTGGGTCGGATACTGGAGCGCGAGCGATTTGGGAATCAGCTCTGCGAAGATGACCTGCGCGATCGTCAGGACGAGGAGCACGACGGCCGCGGCGGTCGACTGCGCGGCGACGTCCTGGAGCCCGCCCACGCCGACGAACAGCGGCGCGAGCCAGACGGCGATGGTCCGCTGAGCGTAGGCACCCAGCACCAGGCTGCTCAGCGTGATGCCGATCTGGCACGCCGCGATGTACCGGTCGAGGGCGGCCGGCGAGTCGATGAGCGGCAGCAGCCACGACGCGAGCGGGTTGCCGTCGGCCGCAAGCTGCCGGATGCGGCTGCGCCGCACGCCGACGGCGGCGAACTCGGCGCCGACGTAGACCGCGTTGATCAGGATCAGCGCGGCGACGATGAAGATGGTCAGCAGGACCACGTCAGCGGGGCGTGCCGCTCACCGTGACGTGAACGGCAGCTTGTCGTCACGCCCGGCCAGTCGGGCGGCCACTTCCAGCGCGAGCGTGGCCACGCGCGCCGTCCCCTCGGCGTCGATGCGATCCCAGTCGTCGCCGGGGTGGTGATACTCATCGTGGAATCCGGTGAAGAAATGCAGTGCCGGCACGCGGTGGTCGACGAACGAGGAATCGTCGCTCCGGCCGGCCCCGGGTCCGCCCGGGCGCACGCTGATGCCCACCTCGCGCGCGGCCGCATCGACCTCGGCGCGAAGCGGGTCCGACGCGTCGAGGCCGCCCACCTCGACCCGGCCGCGAAAACGGCCGATCATGTCGAGATTGAGCATGGCAGCCGTTTCGTCGAGAGGGATGGAGGGATGCGCGGCGTAGTACGAGGAGCCCAGCAGGCCGCGTTCCTCGCCCGCGAACGCCACGAACACCAGCGAGCGGCGGAAGCGGGGCCGATCCCCGGCCGCCGCGCGCGCGATTTCGATGAGGGCCGAGACGCCGGAGGCGTTGTCGTCGGCGCCGTTGTGGATTTCGCCCGTGCGCTCCGGGACGCTCGAGAAGCGTCCGCCGAGGCCGACGTGGTCGTAGTGCCCGCCCAGCACCACCGCCTCCTCGCCGCGTGCGGCGTCGGCGCCGGGAAGGATGCCGATCACGTTCCGGACGGTCTGGCGCCGGGCGCCGAGCTCCTGCGTGTAATCCACCGCGGCACCCCTCAGGGCGCGGGAGCGCGGCACGAGGTCGCGATCGATGGCGGCCGCCGTCGCATCCAGCTGGAGGGCCTGCAGCAGCGGCGCCATCTCGTTGCGCCGTACGCGCAGCACCGGAATACCGTGATCCTCGGCGTCCGACTCGATGGGAAACGCGCGGTAGTTCGCCTCGTCGGTCGAGTGCGACGGGTCCGAGACGACGAGGAGGGCCCGGGCGCCGCGGCTGCGGGCCGCCAGCGCCTTCTGATAGAGCGTCGTCTCGCGCAGGGGCCGTGTGCCGTTGAGGCGGCTGTCACGCTGGTGCTCCTGCGGCTCGTGGGAGAAGATCAGCACGGCCTTGCCCGAGACGTCGATCGTGGCGTAGTCGTCGTACTTGAATCCGGGAGCCGCGATGCCGTATCCCGCAAAGACGAGCGGGACATCCGTGAGGCTGGTGACCGCGTCGCTCGGCGTCGCCGCGAGCGGGTAATACGACTCTCCGAGCGTCAGGCGCACCGTGCGGCCGCCGGCGCGGATCGTGAGGCCGTTGTGACCGCCGATTGCGACGCCGGTGGTGATCTCGAAGGGCTGGAACCAGCTGCCGGCCTCGCCGCCCGATTCGAGGCCCGCCTTCCTGAACTCGCCGGCGATGTAGTCGGCCGCCCGCTCGAGCCCGCTGCTCCCGTTGCCACGGCCCTGCAGCTCATCCGATGCGAGAAACTTGACGTGCGCCAGCAGCGCGTCGGGCGCGATCGCGGGCGTGGACGCTCCGACGGCACAGGAGGCGAGCGCCAGCAGCAGCACCGCCGGGCGGAGCGCGCAAAACATCAGGTTGATCCTACCCCAGCGGCGTCGCTCAGCTCCCGATCGCGGTCTGTAGTGCCGGGCTTCAGCCCGGCTAAAGCCGGGCACTACGCCGGTTATGCAACCGCTTCTAGCCGCCGAGCGCGATCTCGAGCTGCACGCGCTCCCGCGGCGTCAGCGCCGGCGTCCGTGTCTGCGCAATGCCTTGAGGCGCCAGCCAGGCCGGGACGATGCCGACCCGGTTGCGAACGCCGAATTCGCCTCCCAGAGAGGCGAGCACGCTGCACGACCGCCTGGAGGAGAAGAGGATCGCGCGAATGACTCCGGCCGCCGCCGCGCCGAGCGCGTACGCACCGGGAGGCCATAGACGCGCGACCCGCGCCTCGATCCGGCTGAGCTGCGGCGGCGACAGCATCTGCTGCAGCGCGTAGCCGCCGATCGATGCTTCGCTCCACGGAACGACAAATGCCGCGGGCGGGCTGCCGAGCACGGTGAGCGCGACCTCCGATGGCGAGCAGCGCGCTTCGAGCGCCACGATGGCGGCCAGCGCCGACGCGAGCGCTTCCGGTGCGGATCCGAGGATCCGCCTGCGGTGGAGCCCGGCCTCCAGGACGCCGTAGGCCAGGAGGTCGGCCTGCTGAGCGCCGGCCAGGACGATCGGCGCCTCCTGCGCCGACCCGATCACCGTGCGCAGCATCGCGGCGCCTTCGTCGCCGCGCCACTCGCCGCGTCCTCCTGAAGCCCGATCGGCGATGACATACGCGGCGCAGCCGATGGCCCTCCCGAGGTCGTCGGTCCCTTCCAGGCGGACGTGCGTGCCGGTGATCGCGCCCGCCTGCTGGATGTCGAGCGCCTTGCCTGCCGCGATCGAGCCGGCCGGATCGATCAGCAGCACGCGGCGGACGCGGTCCGACGCGGCAAGCGCGTGCGCGGCCGCGCCGCCGATCTCGCCGGCCCCGACGATGGCCACAGTGCTCATGAGCCCATGTCTTCCACCCCACAGCGCCCAAAAGGCGCTGTGGGGACCCCGGGTATTGTATAAAGGCGAGGTGACGTTGACCGGCAAAGTTGCGATCGTGACCGGCGGATCGCGCGGCATCGGCCGCTCGATCGCCCGCGCGCTGCTCGAGCGCGGCGCGCACGTCGCCATTACGGCGACCTCCGACGCGACGCTGGCCACGGCGGCGGCCGATCTGGCGAAGGTCGCGGGCGCAGGCACCCTGCTGCCGATCAGGGCGGACGTGCGCAGGCCGGCGGAGGTGGAGCAGGCGATCGGATCGGTGGCGCAGCGGTTCGGCGGGATCGACATCCTCGTCAACAACGCCGGCGTCGGCCTGTTTCGTCCGGTGGCCGAGATGTCGGTCGACGAGTGGCACCAGATCATCGACACGAATCTGAGCGGGGTGTTCTACTGCTGCCGCTCGGTGCTGCCGCACCTGCGCGCGAGAGGCGGCGGCTGGATCATCAACATCAGCAGCCTCGCCGGCAAGAACGCCTTCCCCGAGGCGGCCGCCTACTGCGCGTCGAAGGCCGGGCTGAATGCGTTCAGCGAGGCGCTGATGCAGGAGGTGCGGCACGACGGCATCCGCGTGGCGTATGTCATGCCAGGGTCCGTCCGGACCGAGTTCACCGGCAGGATCGCCGGCGGCGGCGATGAATGGAAGCTCTCGCCCGACGACGTGGCGCAGGTCGTGAGCGACCTCATTGCTCATCCGTCGCGAAGCCTGCCGAGCCGCGTCGAGCTGCGGCCCTCGCGGCCTCCACGAAAGGGATGACCGAGCCGCTCGGCGCGGTCGCGCACTACAACCTGCTGGAGCGGCTCGAGCCGTCGGGCCCCGGCACTCTCTATCGCGCACGCGACACGCGCCTGGGCCGGACGGTCGCCGTCCGGCTGCTGCCGCCCGAGTTCGGCGGCACGAGGGAAGAGCGCGCCGCGCTCCTCGATCGCGCGCGATCGGTCATTGCGCTGTCGCACCCGAACGTCACGGCGCTCTTCGATGCCGGCGAGCACGAGGAGCAGGTGTTTCTCGTCTTCGAGTTCCTCAAGGGGCAGTCGCTGCGCGCGGAGATGTCGGGCGGCGTGATGAACGTGCGCCGCGCCGTCGAGCTGGCCATTCAGATTGCCGACGCGGTGGCCGACGCCCATGCGGCCGGCTTCATTCATGGCGCCTTGAGCCCCGACACGATCGTGATCACGGCCAAGGGGCACGCCAAGATCCCGGCATTCGATCTGGCGACCCGCAGCGGCTTCGAGGCGTCTTCGGGAGAGCTCCGCGACTACGAGTCGCCGGAGGAGGCGCGGGGCGGCGCGCCGGACGAGCGATCCGACATTTATTCGGTCGGTGCCGTGCTGTACGAGATGCTCGCGGCGCGGCGGCCGCTCCACCGGGGGTCGGCGGCGCCGAGCGCGTCCAACCGGCACGTGACCGGCGAGCTCGACGAGATCGTGCTGAAGGCGGTGGCGCCGAATCCAGAATCGAGGTATCAGAGCGCCGCCACGCTGGCCGCCGAGCTGCGCAGCGCCGCGGCCATCCTCGACGTCCGCGGCGGCGCCGGCGACGAGCCGGATCACATCCACGATCGCGGCGCCAACGTCGGGCGCGCGCTGCTGATTGCCGCGGCTATTCTGCTGGCGCTGGGCCTGCTGGCCTGGTGGGCGGCGTAGTGGGCTGCGCAGCGAGAATCTCGCCGACCCGGTCGGAAAACGCGGACCGTGCCAGGACCTGGTCGATGCCGGCGCTGCGCGCCGCTTCGATGGTGCCTGTGTCGACGTGGGAGACGTACCCGAGGGTCTGGACGCTCCGCAGCGCCGGGTCGCGCTTCAGCGCCGCGATTGTCTCGATCGGACGCATCTTCGCGCTGTTCAGGTCGAAGATGACGAGCGACGGCTGCTTCTCCCGGATCCGCGCCAGCACCAGATCGGGGTTCCGCTCGAAGAGCACGGGCGCGCCGAGCGCCTTGGCGGCGGTCGAGATCTTGATCGAGAAGATCAGGTCGTCCAGGATGCACAGGACCATCGGTATAGGTTATCAGGGGTTAAGGGTTAAGGGTTAAGGGGGCAAGGGGGCAGGGATGATTCTGGACGTGCGGGCGGTCGGTCCGTTCTACAAGAACGGGTTCGTGGCCGCGTGCGAGCGGACGCGCGAGGCGGTCGTCATCGATCCGGGCGACGAGGCGGCGGCGCTGCTCGATGCGGTGCGTGGCCACGAGCTGCGCGTTCGGCACATTCTGCTCACCCACGCGCACGTCGATCACATCACCGGGGTCGGTATCGTCAAAGACGCCTGCGGTGCTCCGGTGTACCTGCATGCCGACGATCTGCCGTTCTACGAGCATGCGGTCGAGCAGGGGCAGATGTTCGGCCTGGCGGTGCGGAAGCTGCCTCCAGTCGACGTGTTCTACGCCAAGGCCCTCATCGCATTCGGCGACTACGAAGTGCGGGTGCATCACACGCCCGGCCACTGCCCCGGAGGGGTGTGCCTCGAAATACAGGGCTCAGGGCCCAGGGCCCAACAGGGCTCAGGGCTCAGGGCCCAGGGCTCACGGGAAAAGCATCTGTTCGTGGGCGACACGCTCTTCGCGGGGTCGATCGGCCGGACGGATCTGCCTGGCGGCGACTATGAGGTGCTGATGCGGTCGATCACCGGGGTGCTGTTTCCGCTTGGCGACGAGGCGATCGTGCATCCTGGCCACGGGCCGGATACCACCCTCGGCCGCGAGCGGACGACGAATCCGTTCGTGCTGGAGTACTTCGCCCTCAAGAGCACGAAGACGGATTAGAACCGGTTCCCTAATTCCCGAGCGTAGGGCGGGTCCTTTCGGACCCGCCGCATGTGTTGGATGTGGCGCCATTTGGCGCTATACTGGACGACAATATGGCAAGCGAATTGCGCGCCGTGGTCGACGAGCTCGGAGGCGAAGCCGTCCTCGGACGCCGCTTGAGGCGGGACAGGGATCTTCAAACCGCGATCCGCGAAGGGTTCCCGCAGAAGGTCATCGCCGAGCTCATGGAAGCCGCCGATCTCAGCATCAAGGATCTCGCGGCGTGCCTCGACCTGTCCCTTCGAAGCCTCCAGCGCCGACGGGGTCAGGGGCGACTGGCCCGGTACGAGTCGGACCGAGTCTACCGGCTGGCTCGGGTCGTTGCGCTTGCGAAGTCATCGCTCGGTAGTCGCGAAGCCGCCACCCGATGGCTCAAGCGTCCGAACCGCGCGCTCGGCGGCAAAGCCCCGCTCGCCGTCATCGACACCGAAATCGGAGCTCGAGCCGTCGAGAATGTCCTCGGTCGCATCGCCTTCGGCGGCGTGAGTTGATCCGGGTCTATCGAATTCTGCGAAAACGCTTCGCGAAGACGCCGTTCGACGGCGAAGGCGCGCACCGCTATGGCGGCCGGTGGTCGAGTCCAGGGGTTCGCCTTGCGTACGCCTCGGAGCATCTGTCGCTGGCAATGGTCGAGTACTTCGTCCATCTCGACCGTGACGACCCGCCGCCGGACCTTGTCGTCGCGGCCGCAGACGTTCCGGACGATGTGTCACGTGTTCATGTCGCAGCTGCCAAGCTGCCGGCGACATGGCGCCAGACACCCGCCCTGGCGGAGCTGGCTGCTATTGGCGATCGCTTCGTTCGGAGAAGGCGCGAGGCGATACTCCTGGTGCCGTCGGCCCTCGCGCCGGACGAATTCAACTGGCTGCTGAACCCTGACCATCCCGACTTCAGACGCGTACGGGTCTATCCTCCGGAGCCGTTCTCGTATGACTCCCGGTTCCTTGCCTAAACTAGCCAAGGGCGCTGCCCTTCCTGGCCTCGCGCATTTAACGGGATATCAAGGGCAGCGCCCGTGGCTAGTTCATCTGAGAGCGGCGCGCGCTCTGAACGCAGCCCTTCTCGATGAGGAACGTTGCACTATCAAGGATCACGTCGTTCCAGTCATCGCTGAAGTTATCCATGTCCATGCCCGCACGGGCGATATTCGCCCACAAATCCTGACACTCCGAGTCCGACGACAGATTCGATGGCACATGAATGGACGCCATCTTCGCGGCCTTCACGCGAGTGTACCCGCTCTCCCAAGTGGTTGTGGCACCGACCCTTGCTGTCATCGGCTCGCGCAATGCCAAGTCCAATAACAGTCACCGGCAGCATTCTGTGTTTATCGGTGTTGTTGAGGTCTTGGAGAACCGACAAAGGATCATTCCTCGGATTGTCCGGCCGTCGCACATACGGCTGCTCTGCTGCGATGAGTTCGACTGCTTGCCGTGATACACCGTCAATCATGCCTGCCGCTTTTGCTTCATATCCTTCGCTTGTATCGAAGATCGGGAACTGAAGCCGTCGGCTGCGCAACTTCGACTCATTCCCGTTCAGTAACACCAACTGATAGACCAAATGATCTAATGCGGAGCGCAGTTGATAAATCGAACAGGAACGAACGGGGGACTACTGGCCAATACTGGCCGTGTCGTATCCCCCACTTCCGCACCAACCTAAACTGCTTCGCAATCAGTCTGTTCGACTGGGAGCCTCATCTTCAGATGCCAGCACGGTAGAATGGGAGCTAACTCAAGGTTCGCTATGCCGAACACCTTCGATCGCATCACGCAGAACCCGGATGTCCTGGCCGGGCGAGCCACCATCCGCGGTCTTCGTATCTCAGTGGCCCACGTTGTCAACCTCGTTGCCAACGGCATGACGACGACCCGGATCATCGAGGAGTTGCCGGACCTCGAAGAGGAAGACATTCGCCAGGCACTCGCCTATGCCGCTGCCCTCGCGCAGGATGAACTTCATCCATTGCGCGCCTGACCGATGCGGTTTCTGGCGGATGGTGGTATCTCGCCCAGGACCGTTGAGTTCCTGCAGCAGCTTGGCCACGATGCGGTTCACGTCCGAACTCTGGGACTCCAGCGCGCCACTGATTCCGATCTCATCGAACGCGCCCGCGCGGATTCCCGAATTGTTCTGACATTCGACCTCGACTTCGGCGAGCTTCTTGCGCGTGGCATAGTGGACAAACCAAGCGTCATCATCTTTCGACTGGCTGATGAACGTGCCGACTCCGTGAACCAACGTCTCTCGGTGGTTCTGCGTCCGGAACGACGGTTACGAGGCATCCCTCGAACGTAACAAGATCTACCGGGTCTTGCCTGATCCGAAGGCTGAGCGCGACGGGATCTTCGAATCATCGACGAGAGCGGTGAGGACTATTTATTTTCGGCGGAGCGCTTCGTCGCTATCGACGTGCCGGCGCCAGTCAAAGCTTCTTTGATGAAGACGGTTCGCTGAATCCCTTTGTGCCCTTCGTGGCCATTCCGTCTTTGTGTTCTTGGGAGCGATCAGTCCGCATCGCGCAGCGCCACCAGCTCCACGCGGCCCACGCCCAGCCGGTCGCCGGAGGAGAGCACGCCCGCCTCGACGCGGTTGCCGTTGATGAACGTCCCGTTCGTGCTGTCGAGATCCTTGACTTCCAGGCCGCCATCGGGACGCGCGGTCAGCCGGCAGTGGACGCGCGAGACGAGCGGCGCGTCGACGATGAAGTCGGCGCCGGTGGCGCGGCCGATCGTCCGCACGCCGCCCGGGAGAATCCGGAAGGTCTTCTCGGGTTGAGCCTCGTCCACCGTTCGCAGTATCCACATAGAGTCGGGTGTCCTCAGTACGCCATCAGCAGGCGCGCGGCACGGTCGATGTCGGCCTCTGACGGCAGAAAGTACTCCTCCAGCGGCGGCGAATACGGGACCGGCGTGTCGAGCGCCGCGACGATGCGCACCGGCGCGTCGAGCGACTCGAACGCCTCTTCCTGAACGATCGCGGCGAGACTCTCGCCGATCCCGCCCGTCCGGGAATCCTCGTGCACGATCAGCACCCGCCCGCAGTGCCGCGCCACCTGCAGCACCGTGCCGCGGTCGAGCGGCGCGAGCGAGCGCAGATCCAGCACGCTCGCGTCGATCCCGTCAGCGGCGAGCCGTTCGGCCGCCGAGAGCGCCACGTGCACGTACGCGCCGTAGGAGATGATAGCGAGATCGTCGCCGGCCCGCCTCAGCGCCGCCCGTCCAATCGCCAGCGGCTCCGGCGGTTCCTCCGTCAGCCGCTGCTTGATGGAAGGGTCGCGGTAGAGCGCGATGTGCTCGTAATAGAGCACCGGGTCGGGGTCGGCAACCGCCGCCGCCATGAGCGCCCGCGCGTCGTGCGGCGTCGAGGGCACGACAATCTTCAGCCCGGGCGTGCGGTAGAACCAGGGCTCGGTGTTCTGGCTGTGATACGGACCGGCGTGCCGCCGGCCGCCCCACGGCATCCGCACGACCATGGGCACCGATGCGCCCCAGCGATAGCGGATCTTTGCGGCGTTGTTGACCAGCTGATTGAACCCGGTGGCCACGAAGTCGTTGAACTGCATCTCGCCGATCGGCCGCAGCCCGGCGAGCGCCGCGCCGACCGAGACGCCAAGCACGCCTGCTTCGGAGAGCGGGGAGTTGACGATCCGGTCGCCGAACTCCGACAGGAGTGGCCGGAGGAGCAGGAACGCATTGCCGTAGCGGCCGCCAACATCTTCGCCGTACACGAACACCCGCGGATCCGACTGCAGCGCATCCCGAATCCCCATGGCAATCGCATCGAGAAACGTGCTGCCGCGGGGGTCGAAGGGCGGCGCCGGCTCCACGTCGGGAAGCCCGGGGGCGAGGTCGATGTGCAGCCGCTCCCCCGGGTCGAGCGGCTCACGTCGCTGGCGCGGCGGCTCGGACGCACACACGCCGGTCGCGGCCGAGGCGGCGTCAGGCCATGGCGTGTCCACGACCGCCCGGGCTTCAGCCTCGACCATCGTCTCGGCATCCTGCTGAAACCGCTCGAGATCGCCCGGGCCGATCAGGCCCTCGTCCTCGAGCGTGCGGGCGTAGGTGGCAATCGGATCCTTCTTCATCCAGAGACCATACTGCTCGCGGTCGGCGTACGCGTGCGCCGGCGCGAGCTCGGGATACGTCCAGGCCTCGGGCGGCTCTTTGCCGAGATACAGCATGTCGTCATGGTGCGCATGCCCGCACATGCGCATGGAGACGACCTCGATGAGTGCCGGGCCGGCGCCGTCGCGCGCGCGGTCGGCCGCCCACGTAAACGCCGCCGCGACAGCCTCCGGATCCGTGCCGTCGATCGTGATACCGGGAATCCCGTATCCGGCCGCCTTGTCCGCAAACACGCGTACGGCCGACTGCTCGCCGAGCGGCGTCGAGAGCGCCGTCTGGTTGTTCTCGAGGCAGAAGACGGCGGGCAGCCGGTGGGCCGCGCAGAGGTTGATCGCCTCGTGCCATTCCCCGAGCGACGATCCTCCTTCGCCGATGAACGAGACGGCCACGCGCGGAGCGCGCTGACGGGCAAACGCCATCGCAAGGCCGGCGATCGTCAGCGTGCTGATCGTGAGCGGGGCGGCCGCCGGCAGAATGCCCCGGTTGAAGTCTCCGAAGTGGAGGTCTTTCCCCTCCATCGGCGGACCCTGCTTCCCCATCTGGGCGTTCAGCACGAGCCGGATGGTCTCGGGCTCCGGTCTCATCGCCAGCGCCACGCCGAGGTCGCGGATGATCGGTCCGACGACGTCTCCTTGCCAGCCGTGCTCGGGGTGCCGGTACCGGACGCCGCGATGCAGGCGCAGGGCAGCCGCGTAGATGGCCTCCTGGCCGAGCGAGCGAAAGCCCTTGCCCTGGAACGGCGTGCCCGCATACTGGATCTCGCCGCTGGTGAAGAACCGCTTCAGCCGGTTGTCGACCGCCCGGGTCAGGATCATGCCGGTCAGCATCTCGCGCCGTTCATCGGGCGTGAACGAGGCGGCAATCGCCTCCCGGGCGAGGAACCCGTCGCACGCGTCGAGCAGCTCCTTCTGCGCCGCTTCCGCCCGGACCCTGCCATCGACACCAGGCGTCGTCTCCTCAACGTCGGTGAGATCCACCGCTTCGAGCGCGCGGCGCAGCTCCCGCCGAAGGCTGACGCGGAGCGACTCGAGCTTGGCGGCATCGCGATCGAGCAGACGGCCGGCGCCGCACGCGTCGAGGACCTCGCGCACGACACTCAATGCGAACGGAAATCGCTCGAGGACGAAGGCGGCCAGGCGGCCGCTGACGCCTGCGCTCGACGCGGCGCCGGCCGATAAAGCCATCAGGCAGACATGGTAATGTAGGCCGCTCTGCCCGGGCAGAAGACGAAGGGAGATGGGCAGCTCGAAAAGGGTTGATCGACGCCGCACCACCCGAAAAGGGGCGAGCAAACCGCCGCGGCGCTCCCTGCTGCCGGAGAGCCTGCTGGCGGATCTGCCCGGGTACGTCTACCGCGTCCGGAACGACCCCGACTACACCCCCACCTTCATCAGCGCAGGCGTGACGGCGATCACGGGCTATGCCGTCGATGAATACCTGGTGACGCGCACGACCTCGTGCGGTAAGGAAATCGTGCCGGAGGACGCCCCGAGGGTGTGGCAGCACGTGCAGGCAGCCTTGGAGGCTCGGCGGTCCTACGAGTGCGAATACCGGATTCGCACGAAGACCGGCGGGACGCGCTGGGTGTGGGAGCGCGGCCGGGGCGTGTATTCCGCGGAGGGCACGCTCCTGTATCTCGAGGGCTTCGTCACCGACGTTACCGCGCGCGTCGAGGCCGAGGCCGCCAGCCGGGCCAACGAGCGGATCTACGAGCGGCTGCTGGAATCAGCACCCGATGCGATGCTGATATTCGATCGTGCCGGTCGGACCCTTCGTGGCAACGCCCAGGCCGTCCGTCTCTTTGGATATACGGGAGACGAGTTGCTCACGCTGGTGATTGAGGACCTGATGCCCCCGCGGTATCACGAGCGCTACCGGCGTTACTCCGCGGATTATCTCGAGGACCCGCGCGCGCGGGCGATGAGCGAATGCCTGGAGTTGTGGGCCCGCCGAAAGGACGGCACGGAGTTCCCGTGCGAAATCAGCCTCAATTACGATAGTGCCGGCGACGCCCCGATCGTGCTCGCATCGGTCCGCGACGTGACCGTCCGGCGGAAAGTCGAAACGGACCTGCTGGAAGCGCGGGATCGATTGAAACGGGCCGTGGAGGCCGGCAAGGTCGGCCTGTGGGAGCGCGACCTCCGCACGAATCAGATCGTCGTCTCTCCCGAGTGGAAGCGGCAGAACGGCTACGCCGACCACGAGATTGTCGACGACTTCCATGAGTGGCGCAGCCACGTGCACCCCGACGACGACGCGATCTTACGTCGGGCTCTGGAGGCGTTGCTGAGCGGCGCGGCGTCTGACTGTGAGCTGAAGTACCGGGTTCGTCATAAAGACGGGTCGTATCGACACGTGCTGACGCGCTATACGGCAGTGCGCGACGAGGATGTCACTCCCGTCAAGCTGTGCGGCTCAGACATCGACATCACCGAGTACGTGTCACTGCAGGCACAGTCCCTGCAGGCCCAGAAGATGGAGAGCATCGGCCGGCTCGCCGGGGGCGTCGCCCACGACTTCAACAACCTGCTCACGGTGATCAATGGGACGGCCGATCTCGCGCTGAATCACCTCAGGCCCGAAGACCCGCTGCACGAGGATCTCGTCGAGATCCGCGCGGCCGGGGAGCGGGCGGCCGCCCTGACGCGACAACTCCTGGCGTTCAGCCGCCGCCAGATCCTGACATCCGAGGTCCTGGACCTGAACGCCATCGTGGTCGGCATTTCAGACATGCTCCGCCGGCTGATTGGTGAGCACATCGAGCTCAGGTGCGCGCTCGCCGGCGGGCTGGGCGGCGTCAGAGCCGACCGGACGCAGTTGGAACAGATCGTCATGAATCTGGCGGTCAATGCGAGAGACGCCATGCCCCAGGGAGGCGCTCTCGTCATCGAGACCTGCGACATCGAGATGGACGAGATCGCCGCGGTGTCGCACCCATCCGTCCAGCCCGGCCCGTATGTCATGCTGGCGGTCACCGACACCGGCGTAGGCATGGATGAGGCGACCCGGATGCGGATCTTCGAGCCTTTCTTCACCACCAAGGAATCGGGAGAAGGCACGGGGCTCGGGCTGGCGACGGTCTACGGGATCGTGAAGCAGAGCGGGGGCAGCATCTGGGCGTACAGCGAGCCTGGCCGGGGCACGACGTTCAAGATCTATCTGCCGCGGACCGACGTCGCCCCTGCTCCGCCACGCCCCGTCGTCGATAGAACGGTGGTGGCCGGTCGCGGCGAAACGATCCTCCTGGTCGAAGACGACTCGGCGGTGCGCCGCCTCGCACGGCGGTTTCTCGTCTCGGCCGGCTACACGGTGCTGGAGGCCGGAAACGGGGACGAGGCGCTCCTGATGGCCGGGCGGACCGACGGGGCGATCGACCTGCTGCTGACCGACGTGATCATGCCGGGCATGATCGGGTCCGAGCTGGCGGCGCGCCTGCACGAAGTGAGCCCCGGGCTGAGGGTTCTCTACGCTTCTGGCTACACCGACGACGTGATCCTGCGCCGCGGCGTGTTGGAGAATACTGCGGCGTTTCTTGCCAAGCCCTATACGCGGGATGAGCTGACGCGAAAAGTCCGCAAGATGCTCGACGGGTGAAGGCGCCGGCGGTTCAGGCCGCCAGCAGCCCCGTCACGGCCTTCGTCATCTCCGCCGTGGTCGCCCGGCCGCCCAGATCCGGCGTCCTCACGCGCTCGTCGCCGATGACCCGCTCGATCGTCCGAAGGATGGCGTCGTGCGCGCTCCGCTCGCCGAGGTGATCCAGCATCATCGCGCCGGCCCAGATCGCCGCGATCGGGTTGGCGATGCCCTTGCCGGCAATATCGGGAGCCGACCCGTGGATCGGCTCGAACATCGACGGGGCGGTCCGATCGGGGTTGATGTTGCCGCTCGGGCCGACGCCGAGGCTGCCGGAGATCGCCGAGCCGATGTCGGTGAGGATGTCGCCAAACAGATTCGAGGCGACGATCACGTCGAGCGTCTGCGGATGCGTGATCATCCGCGCGGCCAGCGCGTCGACGTGATACTTGCGGAACGTGACGTCCGGAAACTCCCCGGCCACCTCCGCCACCACCTCGTCCCACAGCACCATCGCATGGTGCAGGGCGTTCGATTTGGTGGCGCTGGCCAGCAGCTTCCGCGGTCGCGACCGCGCGAGCGTGAAGGCGTAGCGCGCGATGCGCTCGATGCCGCGGCGGGTGAACACACCGGTCTGCTCGGCGATTTCGTCGGGCGTGCCGACGTGAAGGCGTCCTCCCATCCCGCAATACTCGCCCTCGGAGTTCTCGCGCACGCACACCATGTCGATATCGGCCGCCGTGCGCCCGGCCAGTGGAGACGCGATCCCCGGCAGGAGCCGCATCGGCCGCAGGTTGACGTACTGCCGCAGGCGCTGTCTGAACGGAAGGATGAGCTCGCGTGCTGAGATGTGGTCCGGCACACGCGGGTCCCCAATCGCGCCCAAGTAGATGGCGTCGAACGCCATGACCTGTTGAAAGGCGTCGTCGTCGAGCATGCGGCCCGTGCGCAGGTAGAACTCCGAGCCCCAGGAGAACTCCGTGAAGTCGCATCCGAAGGCACCGCGCGACGCGGCCACCTTCAGCACCTCGATTCCGGCAGGAATCACCTCCTGGCCGATGCCGTCGCCGGCAATGACTGCTATCCGGTAGGTTTTCATCGCAGTAGACAATGCTATGTCAGGTCGCCGGGTCCGCGTCCGACGGCCACTTGCGGACGCGGAGCCGGCCTACATTTGTCGGCGGCGCAGC
>MEKU01000094.1:71379-90696 GCA_001767195.1 Acidobacteria bacterium RIFCSPLOWO2_02_FULL_67_21 | reverse complement strand
TGCCCGACAGCGTCGGGTCGAGCCATGGGTACACTGCCGACAGCCTGAATCTGACGACCGCAAGGGCGACCACGCCGGCGGCAATCGCCGCAAGCGCTTCCGGCGTCGCCGCCCGCCGGCTGTACAGCCCGCCGAGAATCGGGACGAAGAGTGTGACGACTAGCAGCGAGTAGAAGATCGTCAATGCGCCGATCACCGTCTGCAGGACAATGGCGAGCACGACTCCGACGGCGCCGCCGGCAACCGCTGTGAGCCTGGCGACCCGCAGCAGCTCTGCGTCGGTTGCGGCGGGAACGAGGAACCGCTTGTACAGATCCTGGGCGGCGGAGGTGGAGATCATGAAGAGGATGGCATCGCACGTGTCCACTTCGGTGGAGAAGACCGCCGCCAGCGCCAGCGCGCCGAGCCAGGGCGGCAGCTGCTCGCGGAGCAGGGTCGGCAGCACCGCGTTCGGGTCCTCCAGGCCAGGCAGCGAGGCCCGGGCGATCATCCCGAGCAGGACCGGGGCGAACGCAAAGACCATGAGGACCGCACCGTTCAGCGCGATTCCGGTCCGCAGCGCCCGCTCGCTCCTGGCGCCCCACGACTTCTGAATCAGGCCTGGCGAGACGATAAAGGCGGGCGCCAGCAGAAAGAGCAGTGTCCATCCGGATCCTGGCCCGGCCGACGACGTCAGCTCCATGAAGGACGGTGGAACGCCGGCGTTTGCGATGGCCCCGACACCGCCGACACCGCTCAGGGCGAACGGCAGCGCCAGCGAGAATCCGACGAGCATCACGGCAAGCTGCAGGACGTTGACGCGTGCAGACCCGACCAGGCCGCCGGCGGTGAAGTACACGGTCATGATGCCGGCGCCGATGAGCGCGCCGGCCCAGCGCGGCGCGCCGGTGAGCACGTTGAGGATCGTGGCGCCAGCAATCAACTGACCGGCGAGCAGCGCCAGCGTCCCGAAACCGACGAGCAGCGCCGCGGCTACCCGCACGCTCGCGCCGTATCGGAACTCGAGATAGTCACCGGTCGTGTAGAAGTTGTGCTCGACCGACGCGCGCCAGAGACGCGGCGCCACCCAGAAGGCGAAGATCAGCGACCCGATACCGGCGGAACCGACCCACCACCAGGCGCTCAGCCCATCGCGATAGGCCAGGCCGGCGGCTCCCACTGTCGATCCGGCGCCGATATTGGCCGCAATCATCGACGTGAAGACGAGCCCTGGGCCCAGCCGGCGGCCGGCGACGAAGAAATCGCCGCTGCCGCGCACGAGCCGAGCCGTCCACAGTCCGAGCGCGACGATCGCGATCGAGTAGACAATGAGAAGGAGGAGATGAAGGGACATTTACGGATTTACGAATTTACGAATTGGTTTCGGTCCGAACAATCCGTCAATTCGTAAATCCGTAAATTCGTAAATAGCTATTTGTACCGTGCGGGCACGGTGCCGAGGTCGCGCGCCGAGGGCAGGCCGCCGAGACCGGCCGCCTGCACCGCCGCTCGCACGATTGCTTCCGCGAGCACGTCGGCCGCGAGCGCGCCCACGATGCTGGCATCGGCGGTTCCCGACCAGCGGCCGGTCGCCAGCGCAAACACCGTGTCCCCGTCGCCCACCGTGTGAGCCGGCACGATCGCGCGCGCCAGGCCGTCATCGGCCATCAGGGCGACGCGGCTGACCTCGGGCTTCGAGAGCCGCGCGTTGGTGGCCACCAGCGCCAGCGTGGAGTTCTCGCCGGCCCGCGGCGCCACGGCCCGCATGAGGCTCCCGTCGCGAAGCAGCGTGCGTGCATCGGCCAGTCCGCGGCCGTCGGCCGAGCGGACGCCCGCCACCACCTGCCCCGACGCCGGATCGATGATGTCGCCGATGGCGTTGACGGCCGCCAGCGCGCCGACGACGAGCCCGTTGGGCAGCCGGATGGAGGCCGACCCGATGCCGCCCTTCATCGACCGCTCCCGGCCGGCGACCTTGCCGACCGTGGCGCCCGCACCAGCTCCGACGTTGCCTTCGGCCACGGGGCCATCCGAGGCGGACGAGGCGGCCCTGTAGCCGCAGTCCGCGGTCGGGCGCACGCGTGAGTCCCCGCCGAACGCCAGATCGAACAGGATGGCGGACGGCACGATCGGGACGACGCCCGCGGCGCCGACGGGCCATCCGATCTTCCGCTCCTCGAGGTATCTGACAACGCCTTGTGCCGCGTCGAGGCCGTACGCGCTCCCGCCGGAAAAGACGATCGCGTTCACTTTGTCGACGAGGTTCAGCGGGTTCAGCAGGTCGGTTTCGCGCGTGCCCGGCGCGGCGCCTCGCTGGGAGACGCCGCCGGCGGCGCCGGCGCCGTCAACCAGAATGACGGTGCAACCGGTCGGTCGCTCCGCAAGCGTGTGGTGGCCGACTTTCAGCCCCTCGACGTCGGTCAGCCCTTTGCCGTGCATGACTCCGGTGCCCTGACCGTGCAGTGTGGCATACGCCGCAATGACGCCGACCACCGCAGCCGCAAGGGCTCGCATGCCCTTTACTTTGGCATATTCCTTCAAGGCGGACCTACAGGTCCGCCTCTACGACGGTCGGTCTGGGTCGGGCGTAGAGGCGGGTCTTCAGACCCGCCTGCGGGTCCGGCTGTCTAAAGCCGGGCACTACGTACGAGCCCGGCTGAAGCCGGGCACTACGTACTGTGATGGGCCGGGGGATCGCAGATGACGTTGTCGATCAGGCGGGTCGAGCCGACCCACAGGGCCCCGGCCACCAGCACCCGCCCGGCGATGGTTTCCACAGGCTGGATCTCGACCGGATCCACGATCTCGAGGTACTCGAGGCGCAGCCGCTCGTCCGCCGGAATGCGGGCGGCGGCGGCCGCTTTCACGGCCGCTGGATCCGAAGCGCCGCCGGTGATCCGCTCCCTGGCGTCGCATAGCGCGTCGTACAGCGAGACCGCCAGACGCCGCTCCTCGAGATTGAGCCCTCGATTCCGCGAGCTCAGAGCGAGCCCGTCGGCCTCGCGAACCGTTTCGACGCCTTCGATGTGAACAGGGATGTTGAAGTCGCGCACGAGCCGCCTGATCACGGCGAGCTGCTGGGCGTCCTTCTCGCCGAAGAACGCGGTGTCAGGCTGCACGATCTCGAAGAGCTTCAGCACCACGGTGGCGACGCCGCTGAAATGGCCGGGCCTGAAGCGTCCGCAGAGATGATCGCCCAGCCGGCCGACCTGGACGAGGCACGACGGCTCCCCCGGATACATCTCACCGACCGCCGGCGCAAAGACGATATCCACGCCGAGCGATCGACAGAGATCGAGGTCTGACGCACGCGTCCGCGGGTACCGCTCGAGGTCGTCCGCGCGATCGAACTGGAGAGGGTTGACGAAGATGCTCACCACCACGCACCCGCACTGGCTGCGGGCGCGCTCGATGAGGCGCGCGTGCCCGGCGTGCAGCGCGCCCATCGTGGGAACGAAGCCGATCGCGAGCTCGCTGCGCCGCGCCGGGGCAGCCTGACCCCGCAGCTCCGCAATCGTCTCGATCAGCAGCGCGCTCACCGCACGTCGGATGTCGCCTGTCTGGCGGGCTGTGGCGGGGCGGGGTACCGGCCGGCGCGGACATCGGCGACGTATTCCTGGCCGGCGGTGACAATCGTGTCCGCGAGGTTGGCGTAGGTGCGGACAAACGGCGGCACGAAGCCATCGAACAGCCCGAGCATGTCGTGGCTCACCAGGATCTGGCCGTCGCAGTCCGGACCGGCGCCGATCCCGATCGTCGGAATGGTCACGTGGGCCGTTGCCGCTCTGGCGACTTCCGAAGGAATCGACTCGAGCACGATCGCAAATGCGCCTGCATCCTCGAGCGCGTGCGCGTCCGCGATGAGCGCATCGGCCTGTTCCGGTGTGGTGGCCTGCCGGACGAATCCGCCCATCTGGTGGACCGACTGGGGAAGCAGGCCCAGATGGCCCATCACCGGGATGCCGACGTCGACCAGGCGCTTCACCACATCGAGCATGGGCCGGCCGCCCTCCAGCTTCACCGCCGCGGCCCCGCCTTCCTGAAGGAGCCGGCCCGCATTGCGCACCGCCTCGGCGGTGCTGACCTGGTAGCTGAGGAACGGCATGTCGGCGACGACCAGTGCGCGCTTGGTGCCCCGGACGACCGCACGGGTGTGATGGATCATGTCGGCCATCGTGACCGATACGGTGGTGTCGTAGCCCAGCACCACCATGCCGAGGCTGTCGCCGACGAGGAGCGCGTCGACGCCGGTGCGATCGAGCAGGCGGGCGGTCATCGCGTCGTACGCCGTCAGCATGGCGATCTTCTCGCCGCGCCGCTTGCGCTCCTTGAGATCGGGTACTCGTACCGGCCGCTGTTGCATCACCGTACCACCGCGAATGTGTTCATGAGCCAGCCCGTGATCGCGCTGGCGACATCCGGGCTGATGGTGCGGTCCTTCAGCGTCGGGTATTCGCTGAGGTCGCCCGTCTGGGCCGGGACGAGCAGGTGATTGACGCCCCGGACCGTCACCACCGAGACCGAGCGGGAGCGCCCCTCGGTCCGTACCGCCTCGGCCAGGCGATCGACGTGCGTGACCGGGACCTCGGCGTCGAGCTCACCGTGAAGGAGCAGCAGCGGCTGCCGGACGTCTTCGATGACGCGTACGGGATCGAACGTCAGGAAGCTCTGGAACCAGGGCGTGTCTGCCTGACTTCGCACCTCGGGTGGCAGCGCCTCCCATCCGCGCCCGGTGATGACCGCCTCGTTGATGCGCTGCTGCAGCTCGATCTTGGCCACCCGTTCGGCCGGCGGGAGGCTGAGCCGATCCAGCTCGTGACGCTGGCGCTCGAGCCACCGATCCGCCCCTCCCGCCGACGGCGCCGCCACCGCTGCGACCGCCGCAATGCGGCGCTCGCGGTTGGCGGCCAGGAGCGCCGTCCACGCGCCCTCGTTGTGGCCGAGCACCGCAATGCGACTGCGATCGACGTCGCGCCGGTCCGCCAGCCACCGGACAATCGCCTGGACGTCCTCGGCGTGATCTCCAAGGGTCGTCGACTCGGCGCGTCCGCCGCTCTGGCCCGATCCGCGTTTGTCGAACCGCACCGCGAGATAGCCCGCATCGGCAAGCGCGCCCGCGAGCTGTCCCAGGATCGGCACGCCGGCCACGAGGCCGTCACGTTCGTCGGCCGCCGCGCCGGACAGCAGCACGACAACCGGGACACGCGCGTTCCCGGCCGGCCGGCCGCCCTTCGGCCAGGTCAGCGTGGCGGCCAGGTTGAACCCGGCAGCCGGAATATTGACGGCTTCATCGGTCGGGTTCGAGTACACGACCGTTCGCGCCGTCGCCGATGCCAGGTCGTCGCGCATGTAGTCCACGCGCTGCGACGGGATGCTGACGCGCAGCAGCGATCCGTTCTCGTCGGCGTACACGTTGACGGTCACCACGCCGCGCGGGCCGGTCACCGCCAACCCGTATCGCCGGACGTTGAACACCGAGGTGCCGATCTGGACGCGTTCGGCGGTCGAGCTCGTGAGGCGGAGGATGGCCTGGACTCCCGCGCCGATGAACACCGGAAATTCCTGCTGGAGCGGGACCTGCGACAGCCGCCGCGTGATCGCCTCATACGAACCGAAGAAGATACCGGGGAGGATCACGCTGTCGGCTGGCACCGTGTCCGTGTGCTCGACAGGCTGCCCCCGATCGATCCCCTTGGTCACCGCCGTCTCGCCGGAAAACGACGTCGAAAGATCCGTGTCACCGCTGTTGACGACGGCCTCGAGCCCGTACGAGATCGGCTGCCAGTCCGGCTGATAGCGGATTTCGACGCGGTTGATGATGATGTCGAGCGTTCCCGCGACGCGGCCGCGTCCGCTGATCGTGAACCCCTCCGCGCTGGTGAGCATCGTGACGTCCTCACGGCCTGCGACCGCGCCGCCCGCGAAGACGGTGTAGCCCCGCACGGCCGGCTCGCCCGCCGGCGAGGCCGCCTGCTCGCCGGCGCCGGCGGGCGCCGCAAGGAAGAGCAGCAGCGCCCAGATAGAATACCGAACAGCCATACGGTGGAATCCTATCAATGACTCCTGACGAAGACTACCGGGCCCTGACCGGACGCGCGGCGCTCGGCGCGGTGGCCGCGCGGGCGGCGATCGGCCTGACTGGAGCCGACCGTGCGAGCTTTCTTCAGGGTCTGCTGACGAACGACATCCGGGCGCTGGCGCCGGGCACAGGCTGCTACGCGGCGTGGCTCACGCCGCAGGGCCGCATGCTCATGGACCTCCATGTCCTCAACGTCGGCGACAGAATGGTCCTCGACGTTCCCGCTGAGCTCATGGCGCCGACCCTCCAACGGCTGGATCAGTCGCTGTTCAGCGAGGACGTGCAGTTCGAGGATCTCTCGGCTGCGCTGACCCCGGTGTGGATTCATGGGCCGTCGGCGGCGCACGCGCTGGAGCAGGCGATCGGCGTGGCCGGCCTCGCCTCCTGGGCCGGGTATCAGAACGCGTACTTCCAGTTCGACCGCTCGCAGGTCCTGGTGACCCGCATTAGTCAGCTCGGGGTCCCGGGCTTCTGCGCATATGCCGACTCGTCGCAGGCAGCCGCACTCGCAGCGGCGCTCGAGAGCGCCGGCGCCGTGAGCGCCGGCCGCGAGGCGATTGACGCGGCGCGGGTGGAGTCGGGGTATCCGGTGTTCGGCGTCGACATGACCGAGGACACGATTCCGCTCGAGGCCGGCATCGAAGACCGCGCCCTGTCGTTCACCAAGGGCTGTTACGTCGGCCAGGAGGTCATCGTCCGCGTGCTGCACCGGGGTCACGGCCGCGTCGCCCGCAGGCTCGTCGGCCTCCGCGCGGCGCAGGACGGCGCAGCCGCGGGCGCGCGCATCGTTACGGCGGGGCGCGACGTCGGGTGGGTGACCAGTGCGGCGCGCTCGCCGCGCGCAGGACCCATCGCCATGGGGTACGTCCAGCGCGACTTCGCCGCGGCCGGCACGCAGGTGGAAATTCAGACGCCCGCGGCCCCCACCGGCGCGGTGGTCAGCGACTTTCCGATCGCGCCAGCCGCGTGATCAGCTCGTTGTCGGCCGGCGGGAACCCGAGCGACGGCAGGTCGGCGCGCGCCACCCATCGCATGTCCTGGCCGAGCTGGGGAACCGGAACGCCGAGCAGCGTGCATCGGTAAAAGTACAGCGCGACCGTCCGGTCGGGGTACGTGTGGGTCGTCTCGTAAGCCAGATCGCCCACCTCGATCCCGACTCCAAGCTCCTCTCGAATTTCCCGCGTGAGCGCCGCCGCGTGGCTTTCGTCCGGATCGATCTTCCCGCCGGGAAATTCCCACAGGCCGGCCAGATGCACGCCGGGCGGACGTCTCGTCACCAGAAAGCGGTGCGCGTCTTCGATGACCGCGGCAACGACGACGACCGTCACGTGCGGCGTGCCGGCAGGTCCAGCACGAACCGGACGCGCTCGGCGAGCTGACTCGGCGAGAACGGCTTCTGGAGCAGCGGAGCGCTGGTGGGGAACTGTCCGTGCGCCACCGACAGATCGTCGGTGTATCCGGAGATGAAGAGCACGCGGAGTCCGGGACGCTCCTCCGTCAGTTGCGCGGCCAGTTGCAGTCCGGTCATGCCGGGCATCATCACGTCGGTGACCAGCAGGTCAGGGGGCCTGGACGTCCGCCGCGACCATTCGATGGCTTCGTCGGCGTTCCGGGCCTCCTGCACAGAGTAGCCGCGACGGCGGAGCGTCTGCGCAGTGACCTGCCGGACCGAGTCGTTGTCCTCGACCAGCAGGAGCATCTCCGACCCCGCTCCGTCGAGCGCCGCCGGTGGTTCGGCATGGGCGTCCTTCCCCGCGCGCATCGTGGTCACCGGCAGCAACGCACGGACAGTGGTGCCCCGTCCCGGCTCTGAATCGAGCGTCACGGCTCCGCCGCTCTGGTCGACGATGCCGTAGACGGTGGCCAGGCCGAGCCCGGTGCCCTTCCCTTTGGGCTTGGTCGTGAAGAACGGCTCGAACGCTCGTGCGCGCACGGCCGCGTCCATGCCCACGCCCGTGTCGCTGATCGCGAGCATCACGTACCGTCCCGGCTCAATCGTCAGCCCTTCCGCGGCCACCTGCTCGTCGTCGAGGTCCACGTTGGCGGTCTCGACGGTCAGCCGTCCGCCTGCGGGCATCGCGTCCCGCGCGTTCAGGACCAGATTGACGAGCATCTGATCCATCTGGCTCGGGTCGGCCCGGATTCGGCCCAGGTGAGGCGCCAGCCGCGTGGTCGTTTCGATGTGCTCCCCGATGAGCCGTGGCAGCATGCGGATGAGGCCCGTCACCACCTCGTTGATGTCGAGCACGCGCGGTTCCATGAACTGCCGGCGGCTGAAGGCCAGCAGCTGCCGCGTCAGCGCCGCGGCGCGATCGGCCGCCTTGCGGATCTCGCGTACGTCGTCTGCGACGGCATCCAGGGGATCGAGCCGCTCGATGATGAGATCGGTGAAGCCGATGATGGCGGTGAGCAGGTTGTTGAAGTCGTGGGCCACGCCGCCGGCGAGACGGCCGATGCCCTCCATCTTCTGCGCGTGGCGGAGCCGCTCCTCGCGGTCGCGCAGCGCGCGGTTCGTCTGCCAGTCGCGCAGCGCGTATCGAATGGCGCGCTCGAGATGGGTGCCCAGGAGGTGCTTTTCGACGTAGTCGGCGGCGCCTTCGCGCAGGGCCGCCTCGTCCAGCGCGCCGCTCCCGTGCCCCGTAATCAGGATGAACGGCTTGTCGATCCCCGCTTCCTTCGCTTCGTGGATGAGGCCGATGCCCGTGCCGTCCGGCAGCCGGTGATCGACCACGTACACGTCGTGCGCGTCCGCTTTGATTTTCGGCAGGCCGGCTGCCGCGGTGGGCACGACCTCCACGGTCCGTTCGAAGTGCGCATCGGCCAGCGCCATCTCCACGAGCGGCAGCGCTTGAGGATCGTCGTCGATCACCAGCAGCCGGACGTGGCGGAGGTCGCCTCCCCGCGGCGGCTCGTCCCGATGGATACTGGCGACGCGTCCGTCGCGGGTCCCTGTATATGTCATAAAGGCTGCGCGCCGGCGTGGGGAGCGCGCCAGCGTTCTACGAAGGGGGGCCTCTAAGCTAACACACCGGCGTGCGTTCGAAGCTCAGCCTTGGGAAAGTCCCGACGATCGGCACATGCTGGAGATCGGGCACGCTCCGCACCGAGGCTTGCGCGGGGTACAGACGACGGCTCCGAGGTCCATGATCCCCTGGTTGAACTCGAAGACGTGCTTCCGCGGCACGAGCGTCTCCGACACGCTCCAGAGATGCCGGCGCACCGCGTGGGCCCCGGGATCCCCGGTGGCGACGAAGACGCGAAAGAGCACGCGCGCCACGTTCGTGTCTACGATGGCGGCGCGCTGGCGGAACGCGAAGCTCCGGATGGCGCCTGCGGTATAGGCGCCGATCCCTTTGAACGAGAGCAGCGTCTCGGCGTCGGACGGCAGCTGGCCGCCGTAGCGCGCCACGGCCTCGCGCGCAATGGCGTGCAAGCGGCGCGGGCGGATGTTGTAGCCGAGCGGCCGCCAGGTGGCGGCTGCGGCCCGCACGGGGGCGGCGGCCAGTGTCTCGAGCGAGGGATACTTCTGCAGCCACTCGTGATACTTGGGGATCACGCGATCGACCTGCGTCTGCTGCAGCATGATCTCGGATACGAGGATGTGATACGGGTCGGAGGTGCGGCGCCACGGCAGGTCGCGTCCATGACGGGCGTACCACGACAGCAGGGCGCGCCGGAAGCGGCGGCGGGCGGGGAGAGCGGGCAGCGAAGGCGCGGACATCCGCCCCTATCCTTTCACGCGCGCCGCGCGAGTGCATCGCGCCATATGAGGCTTTCGACGTGAAGATCTATACGAAGACCGGCGACACGGGCGAGACATCGCTCTTCGACAACACCCGGGTGTCGAAGGCGGATCCGCGTGTCGACGCGTACGGGGACGTCGATGAGGTGAACGCCTGCCTTGGCGTGGCGCGCGCGGCCGGCCTGGCGCCGGACATCGCCGCGTCGCTGGAACGCATCCAGCAGGAGCTCTTCGCCGTCGGCGCGCGGCTCGCCGACCCTTCGTCGAGAATCGCCGCGCGGGTGGCGAAGACGGCGGTCACGGCCGCGGACGTCGAATGGCTGGAGGGCGAGATCGACCGGCTCGAAGCGGACACGCCGCCGCTGCGGCGTTTCATCCTGCCCGGCGGCTCGCCGGCCGGCGCGCGGCTGCATCTGGCGCGGACCGTCTGCCGCCGGGCGGAGCGGCGCGTCGTCGCCCTCGGCCCCGAGCAGGTCGATCCCGTCGTGATCGTCTACCTGAACCGGCTCTCCGATCTGCTCTTCGTCATGGCGCGCGCCGTCAATCACCGCGCCGGCGTGCCCGAGACGGAGTGGTGACGATGACCTCGATCGTCGTCCACTATCAGGAGATTGCGCTCAAGGGAAAGAACCGGCCGTGGTTTCTGGGACGGCTCGTACGAAACCTGCGACGGGCGCTGGCCGATCTGGACGTCGCGGCCGTGCGGCCGCTGATGGGGCGGATCGAGATTGTCGTCGGATCGGGCGCTGCGCGTGAGCAGGTGGCAGAGCGCATCCGGCAGACGTTCGGCGTAGCGAATTTTTCATACGCGGCACGAACCGCTCTCGATATCGACGCGCTGTCGACGGCGATCCTCCGCGACCTCGAAGGGCGCGCCTGCGGCAGCTTCCGGGTGTCGGCCCGGCGCGCCGACAAGCGGTTTCCCATGACCTCGCCCGAGATTGAACGGGAGATTGGCGGGCGCATCAAGTCTGCGCGCGGCTGGAAGGTGGATCTCAGCCGGCCCGAGCTCGTCGTGCACGTCGAGCTGCTGACGAGCGAGGCGTTCTACTTCTTCGACAAGGAGCGCGGCCCGGGCGGGCTGCCGGCCGGGACCGCCGGCCGCGTGGCCTGCCTGCTCTCCGGCGGCATCGATTCCCCGGTGGCCGCGTACCGGATGATGAGGCGGGGCTGCTCGGCCACGTTCGTGCACTTTCACAGCTATCCGATCCTGTCGCGCGCCTCCCAGGAGAAGGCGCGGGAGCTCGTGACGCTGCTGACCCGATGGCAGCATCGATCGCGGCTGTATCTGGTGGCGTTCGGAGAGATTCAGCAGCAGGTGCTGCTCGCGGTGCCGGGGCCGATGCGCGTGATCGTCTACCGCCGCCTGATGATGCGGATTGCGGAGCGCATCGCACGCGAGCGAGGGGCGCTCGGGCTCGTCACCGGTGACGTCGTCGGGCAGGTGGCGTCGCAGACGCTCGAAAACCTGGCGGTCATCGGCAGCGTGGTGTCGATGCCGGTCTTCAGGCCGCTGATCGGGATGGACAAGGAGGAGATCACGGCCGAGGCGGAGAAGCTGGGCAGCTATCCGATCTCGATCGTTCCCGACCAGGACTGCTGCACCCTGTTCACGCCGCGCAACCCGCAGACGAGGGCGCGCGCGCCTCATATCGAGGCCGCCGAGGCGCGGCTGCCGATCGAGGCGCTCGTCGACCGCGCGGTCCGCGACGCGGTCGTGGAACAGTTTCAATGGCCGATGGTAGGATCCAAGGTTGTACGGCCGGATGACGAAGCGCTGTCCGGTGTCCGCCGGACCGGAGGAACAGATGGCCACAGTGACTGAGCTCGGGACCGGCGCGTCGGCGCTCGCCCGCATCGAGGCGATCCTCGGCGACGAAGCCGGCCTCCTCACGCATCAGTGCCGGACGATTCCGAGGGAGACGCTGCACCTGCCGGGGCCGGATTTCGTCGACCGGGTGCACGCGCTGTCCGACCGTCCGGTTCGCGTGCTGGGCAGCCTGCAGCGTCTGTTCAACACGGGCCGGCTCGCGGGAACCGGCTATGTCTCCATCCTCCCGGTGGACCAGGGGATCGAGCACTCGGCCGGCGCCTCGTTCGCGCCGAATCCCGACTACTTCGACCCCGAGAACATCGTCAAGCTGGCGATCGAGGGAGGCTGCAACGGCGTGGCGTCCACGCTCGGCGTGCTCGGCGCGGCGGCGCGGCGCTACGCGCACAGGATTCCGTTCATCCTCAAGGTCAATCACAACGAGTTCATCTCCTATCCCAATTCGTACGACCAGATCCGGTTTGCCAGCATCAAGCAGGCGTTCGACCTCGGCGCGGTCGCCGTCGGCGCGACGATCTACTTCGGCTCCCCGGAGTCGAAGCGGCAACTGCAGGAAGCCGGCGAGATGTTCCAGCAGGCCCACGAGCTCGGCATGTGCACGGTGCTCTGGTGCTATCTGCGGAACGCGGAGTTCAAGACGAAGGAGGCCGATTACCACCTGGCAGCCGACCTGACGGGCCAGGCCAACCACCTGGGCGTGACGATCGAGGCGGACATCATCAAGCAGAAGCTGCCGGAAACGAACCGCAGCGGATTCGAGGCGCTCAAGTTCGGCAAGACGCACAAGGCGGTGTACTCGCAGCTCTCCTCGGACCATCCCATCGACATGACGCGCTACCAGCTCGCCAACTGCTACATGGGGCGCGCCGGTCTCATCAACTCGGGCGGCGCGTCGGCGGGGGAGAGCGATCTGAAGGAGGCGGTCAGGACCGCCGTCATCAACAAGCGCGCCGGCGGCACCGGGCTCATCTCGGGACGGAAGGCGTTTCAGCGGCCGATGAAGGAAGGAGCGGCCCTCCTCAACGCCATCCAGGACGTCTATCTGACGAAGGAAGTCACGATCGCCTGAGGCCTACAGACGTAGAGGCGGACCTTCCGCCTCCGCTAAAGCTATGGCGGACCACCGTAGCCTTGGCGAAGGTGGGCAGGTCCGCCTGCCTGGAGGCCACATCTCGCTCGCCGCCGTCGGCTGCACCACTCCGCGAGCCGGCTCAACGCGCCGGAAAGCGCTGCGCGGGCCGGTTTGGACCGCTGGACGCGGGGGTCGCCGCCGGATGGTCGCTGGCCTGTGACCGACCGTGGATGCGATTCGCGCAACCAGTTACGATCCGCACGCGGCTCAACCCCGCTGGTCCCCTGAGCCTGCTCGCGCTTTCAGACCTGACGGTTATCGGCGCGTTTCGACGGCTCGCGGAGCGGCGCAGCCGCGTCGGCAGCACTTCCTGGCGAGCGCTTGGAAGCCTCGGATCCCTTTGCGCGGGTAAGCGATGGTGTTAGCGATCGATCAGCAGAAGATTGATGAGCAACTGGCGGCCAATCCGCCCGTTTATCGCGTTACCCCACTAAATCTCGATGTGACGCCTATTGATTCAATCGAGTTGCCCATCGGGACGTGCGGCACGGTGTCCGTTTTGCCTGCCGACGTTGAGCAGGCTCGCGCTCGTCTGCTGGAATTACGTGAGCGTTTGCTCAAGCGTGGAGTGAATCCACTGGTGCCTGACGATCTCGATCGTTATATTGACGACATCCGCGGGAGTTAGAGTCCGCGCGCAGCGATGGCTGTTCGCACGTACATCGATTCGGGTGTGTTGATCTCAGCGCTGCGGGGCGATAACGCCACTTCAGATATGGCCTTGGCATTTCTATACGATCCACTCCGTGAGTACGTCACAAGCGATTACGTAAGAATCGAACTGTTGCCGAAGGCTGTATACCACAAGAGGGACGAAGAACAACTCTTCTACGCAGAGTTCTTCAGAAGCATCACTACGCACGTTTCAAGCAGCGATGACCTATTGGCCTTGGCATTGGACGAAGGAGCGAAGACAGGAATCTCTGGGATCGACGCGATTCATGTCGCGTGCGCATTGGTCGCTGGCGCGCAAGAATTGATCACTGCGGAAAAGACCACCAAACCCATTCATCGAGCAACAGGCGTCAGGGTGATTTCAATTCATCCCTGAAACAGAATCCCTGATAAGAGAAGTGTGCGTCGGTGACGATGCGGCAAGCCATTTGTAGGGCGACGATCCTGCTATCGTAAGTGCACCGCTGACAGAGTCAGTCGGCGGCCACATGTACGCGCACGGCGAGCCGGCGAGACGTGCCGACACGCGCCAGTCTGAAAGCGCGAGCAGGCTCAGGGGACCAGCGGTCTTGAGCAGCCCGCGCAGCGCTTTCCGGCGCGTTGAGCCGGCTCGCGGTGCGCGTACGTGTGGCCGCGTGCCGGTCCGGCAGATATGGAATGACACTCTGTCAAGCCGGCTTTAGCCGGGCTGAAGCCCGGCACTACGTACGAGATCGAGGAACTCGCGCAGCGCCTCCTGCGTGCTGCGGAACGCCAGCTCGTCCCACGGGATCGCGTGCGGCTCGAAGAAGCGCGCCTCGAGCCCTTCGTCGTCACAGCCAAGGCACCCGCCGAGGAGCGTGGCGGAGTAGACCACAATCACCGGCGTCCGGCCCGTGTACGAGTAGATGTTGATCAGCCGATCGAGCCGCACCTCCAGCCCGGTCTCCTCGCGCGCTTCACGGACCGCCGCGGCCTGCACCTCTTCGCCGCGGTCGACGTAGCCGCCCGGGAAGACCCATTTGCCGTAGCCTGGTTCGATCGCCCGTTTGACCAGGACGACGCGGCTGTGTTCGTCGCTGATGATGGTGCCGACCGCCAGCTTCGGGTCGAGGTAGAACACGAAGCCGCACGCCTCACATACCAGACGCGGCGGGTCGCCGTTCTTGAGGAGCCGCGGCGCGAGCGGGCCGCCGCACATGGGGCAGAAGCGGAACGTCTGGTCTTCCGGCATCACCGCCTATAATTTTCATCCATGTCCATACTCAAAGTCGCGCGCATGGGGCACCCGGCGCTCCGTCAGCGCGGCCGGCCGCTCGACAGGGCCGACCTGCAGACCCCGCACGTACAGAAGCTCATCGACGACATGATCGACACGATGAGGGAATACAGCGGCGTGGGCCTCGCGGCCCCACAGGTCCATGAAGGGCTCCGCCTCTTCGTCGCGCTGCTCGACGAGGAGCCGGACGACGAGACGGCGGCGAGCGTCATCGTGAATCCCGAGATCGTGCCCGATACGCCGGCGCGCGAGGAAGGCTGGGAGGGCTGCCTGAGCATCCCGGACATCCGCGGCCTCGTTCCACGTTTCACCGACATCACCGTGCGCGCGCTCGATCGCGGGGGCCGGCCGCTGGAGCTGCACCTCAAGGGCTTCGCGGCCCGCGTCGTGCAGCACGAGGCCGACCACCTCGATGGCGTGCTCTTCTTCGACCGGATGACGTCCATGCAGTCGCTGACCTTCCTCGACGAATACTCGCGGTTCCACTCGAGCGATCGCGACTGATGCGCGTGTCGCTTGTGACCGGCGGCGGCCGCGGCATCGGGCGCGCGATCGCCCGCGCGCTCGCGGGCCCGGGCACGCGGGTCGCCGTGGCGGGGCGCACCCGAGCGCAGCTCGAGAGCGCAGTGGCCGAGCTCCAGACGCTCGGGGGCGACGCGGTGGCGATCGAGATGGATGTGTCGAGCGCCGCATCGGTCGCGGCCGGCATGCGCCGGCTTCGGGATGCGGCCCCCCACCTGGACGTCCTCGTCAACAACGCGGGAGTCGGCGGCGGCGAGCCGGTCGACGGCTCCGATATCGACCGATGGCGCCGCACCATCGACGTCAATCTCACAGGGATGTATCTCGTCACCAGGGCAGCGCTTCCCGCCATGCAGCCGGGTGGCCGGATCGTGAACCTGTCGTCGGTGCTGGGCCGGTTCGGCGTCCCGGGGTATACCGCGTACTGCGCATCGAAGCACGGGGTCATCGGCTTTTCCAGGGCGCTTGCGCTGGAGCTGGCGCCGCGGGCGATCGCCGTGAACGCGATCTGCCCCGGATGGGTGGAGACGGACATGGCCGCCGACGGCATGCGGCAGGGCGCGGCCGCCACCGGAACGACGTTCGAGGTGTTTCGCGAGCGTGCGCTGAGCGCGGTGCCGATCGGCCGCATCATCCAGCCGGCCGAAGTGGCGGAGCTGGTGCGGTTTCTTGCCGGCCCGGCGGCCTCCGCGATCACCGGTCAGACCTACAACATCTGCGGCGGCCAGACGATGGACTGAATCAGGCGCGCTGCGCGTGCGCGGCAAGCACGCGCTGAATCATCTCGACGAGCTGGGCTGACGTGAACGGCTTCGGCAGAAGCCGAACCGATGGATCGAGCGTGCGGCCCGGCAGCACTAGATTCTCCGGGTACCCGGACATATACAGGACCGGCAGGGCCGGACGCGTGCGCCGGAGCCGTGCCGCCAGTTCTGGTCCGCTCATCCGCGGCATGACGACGTCGGTCAGGAGCAGGGCAATGGAGTCGGTGGCGCCGGCGATCGACAGAGCCTCCTCCGGCGTGGCCGCCTCGAGAACGCGAAAGTCCCTCTGCTCGAGCGCGCGTCTCGTGAATCGCCGCACGATGTCTTCGTCTTCCACGAGCAGCACGGTCGGGCGCGGCTGGACCGACACGGGCGCCGCCCATTCGTCGGCCGGCGGCTCATAGACGGGCGCATCCACGGCCGCCGGCAGGTAGACGTGGAACGTGCTTCCACGCCCCACCTCGCTGTCCACCCAGATGAATCCTCCGAGCTGCTTCACGATCCCGTACACCGCCGACAATCCGAGGCCGGTGCCCTCGCCCGTCGGTTTGGTCGTGAAGAACGGCTCGAACACCCGCTGTTTCACGTGCGGCGGCATTCCAGCGCCGGTGTCGCGGATTCGCAGCAGCACGTACTGGCCGGTGGGCATGGTCGGGCGCCGATCGGGGGGCGCGCCGGTGTTGGCCGTCTCGATCGTCAGCGTGCCGCCGTCGGGCATCGCGTCGCGCGCGTTCAGCGCCAGATTCATGATCACCTACTCGAGCTCCCCGGCATCCCCCGTCACCGGCTGCAGATCCGCCGGCGCCGACACCTCGATGCGGATGTGCTCCCCGAGGAGGCGTTCGAGGATCGGCCGGATGTCATGGACGATCGCGTTGAGGTCGAGGCTGCGCGACTGAAGCACCTGCCGGCGCCCGAACGCCAGCAGCCGTCGCACGAGGCCCGCCGCGCGCATCGCCGCGTGCCGCACTTCGCCCAGGTCGCGCCGGAGCGGCGCCTGGTCGCCCAGCTGCTCGCTCAACATGTCGATGTAGCCGAGAATCGCCGTGAGATTGTTGTTGAAGTCGTGAGCGATGCCGCCGGCGAGGCGCCCGAGCGCTTCGAGCTTCTGCGAGTTCGAGAGCTCGGCCTGCAGCTTCAGGCGTTCCGTCACGTCCACGACGATGCCGGTGGCGCCCGTGATCTGTCCCTGGCCGTCGCGCAGCGGCGAGGACCAGGCCTCGAACGCCTGATCGCCGGCCGAGATCTGCGTGCTCACGTCCTCGCCGGCCAGGGCGCGCGCGAGCGCCTCGCGCAGCGCGGGAAACGGGCTGATCTCGACCTCGGCGAGCGGCGCGCCGGTGATGCGGTCGACCGCGACGCCGGCGCGCTCGATCATGCGGCCGGCGCAGAAGGTCGCGACGCCGGCGCGATCGGTGGCCCAGAGAAGCAGGGGCACATTCGACAGCAGGAGGCGCTGGCGCTGCTCGCTTGCGCGAAGCTCGTCCTCGGCGCGTTTGCGCGCCGTCATGTCGCGCGACACCCCGAGCACGGCTCGCACCCCGCCGCGGCCGTCCGGAATCGGTGCGAGCCAGGTGCTCAGCCAGACCTCGGCGCCTCCATAGGTGTTCCGCGCCTCGACGTACAGCGGCTTGCCGGTGTGAAAGACACGCTGAAGATTCTGATGCTGCCGCCCGGCGACTTCCGGTGGGAAGATGTCCACGCGCCGCCGGCCGATCAGCTCGCCCGGCGTCGTCCGGTGCTGTCGTGCCGCCGCCGGATTGACGTACTCGACACAATCCTCGCGGTCGATGACGAAGATGTGGTCCTCGGCGATCTCGGCAAGGACGCGGTAGTAATCACCAAAGTGTGCGAGATCGGTCACGGTTGTTCGCGTGTTACGGCTTCAGGTACTTGGTCACTCCGCCGTCCGACACCTTGCGCGAGTTCGGCCCTTCGGCGGCGTAGACGTTGCCGTCGGCATCGACCGCGACCCCCTCGCCGGCGGCGCCTGCGAATGCGCCCGTCTCATGCGGGGGAATGAACGCGAGGACCTTGTCCTGCCTGGTGCTGCCGATGCGAACCCCCGTCTTCCACTTCGGATGGCGCTCCGGATTCGATTCGGAATCAATCGCGTACAGCATGTCGTTGCGATCGATGAACAGCCCGCTGACCCGGCTGAACTGCCGCCAGGTGTCGAGGAGCGTGCCCTCCTGGTCGAAGATCTGGATACGGTGATTGCCCCGATCGGCCACGAACAGACGGCCGCGGGAGTCGAAGACCAGCGCATGCGGCGTGCGGAACTCTCCCGGGCCCGACCCGAGCTTCCCCCACTCCTTGATGTACTTGCCGCCCCGGGTGAACTTCACGATGCGGGCGTTGGCGTTGGGCGGCGGCGTCGGCTGCTGACCGCTGTGGCCGTCGGCGACGAAGATATCGCCGTTGGGCGCGGTCATGACGTCGTTCGGCTCGTTGAACGTGTCTGGGCCGTTGCCGGCGACGCCCGCGCGCCCCAGCGTCATGAGCACCTTGCCGTCCGGGCTGAACTTGACGACCTGGTGGCCCTTCGTGCCGTCCTTGCTCCGCTGGCCGTCGGTGACCCACACGTTGCCGTCGCGATCGACATGCAGCCCGTGCGGAAAGGCGAACATGCCCCCGCCGAAGCTCGTGAGCAGCCTGCCCGAGGCGCGGTCGAACTTCACGATCGGCGCGACGCTGGAGCCGTCGCACGAGTTGGCGCCACAGCGGTCGTAGGCCCAGATGTGGCCGTCCGGACCCACATCGACGCCGGCCGTCGAGCCCCAGACCCGGCCGTCGGGCAGCGGCGCCCAGTTCTTGACCACCTTTGGATTCGGGTTCGGGAGGTTCCCGAGCGCCGGATCGACGACTTCCTCCTGCATCTGCGCGCTGGCGGCGGAAAGTGCCAGCGCGGCCGTGCCCGCCAGAAGCCCTGCTCTCACACGTGCTGAAAAAGACATCGCAGCCTCCTCACCGGTGCGGAATCGTAGCATTCTATAATCGTTCGCGCCCGTGCTCGCCACCGCACCGCCTTCCATCACTCTTCGAAGCGCGCCCGCGACGCCGTTCGACAGTGCGATTGCCGCCGCCCGCACGTGCTATTCGCCGCGCGTGATTGGTGCGTCCGAGGTCACCGACCGGCAGCGCGACACCATCGGGGCGCTGACGTTCGACGCCGGCCACCATACCGTCTATCAGCACGCGCACTTCGAGTTCGGCCTCGAGAACGTCTCGCGCCAGTTCGTCTGGGCGTTCCTGCACTCTTATCCGTTCTACAACTCGGAGCAGTCGAGCCAGCGCTACGTCCGCCTGACGGAGGCGCGCGCGTTCGTGCCGCC
>MEKU01000094.1:70928-71327 GCA_001767195.1 Acidobacteria bacterium RIFCSPLOWO2_02_FULL_67_21 | reverse complement strand
GATCGATACGCGGAGCTGTCGGCGCTGCTCAAGGACGACGCGCTCGCGATCCTGAAGGAGCTGCGGTACGTCCGTCCGACGACGAACGCCGATCGGCTGAAGCAGATCGAGCGCGATGCCGAGAAGCGCGCGATCGAAACGGCGCGCTACGTCGTGCCGATCGCGGCGTTCACGTCGATGGTCCACACCGTGTCGGGCATCGTCTTGCACCGCCTGTACCGGATGGTCAACAGCGGCGACACGCCGTACGAAGCGCGCCTGGTCGTCGGTGAGATGGTGCGGCTCGTTCGTGAGTGGGATCCGCTATTCTTCGAGAAAGTGGGGCTCGGCCCGATCGCATCCGATGCGGTGCCCGAAGCGCACTTTCCGGCGCCGCGTGGCCGGGCGGATCGCTTTGCC
>MEKU01000094.1:70214-70909 GCA_001767195.1 Acidobacteria bacterium RIFCSPLOWO2_02_FULL_67_21 | reverse complement strand
TCGTCGCCGAGGCGGTGCGCGGCGTGTTCGGGCTCGACGAGGTCGACATGTCCGACGACGAGGCGCTGGACCGCGTGCTGAACCCGGCGCTGAACCGGTACCGGCTCGACGTGCTGAACGTCTCGTATCATTCGCCGCTCATGCGCGCGCTGCATCATGCCACCTACGTCTTCGAGAAGCGGCTCAGCCATACGGCCGATTCGCAGGACCAGCGTCACCGGATGGTCCCCGCGTCGCGGCCGCTCATGACGTTCGCGGACACGGCGGAGCCCGACTACATCACGCCGCGCCTCGTGGCGGCCAATCCGCGCGCGCGGGCGATCTACGAGTGCGCGATGCGCGAGGCCTGGACGGCGAAGAACCGGCTGCTCGAGCTCGGCGTGCCGCTCGAGTTCGCGCTCTACGTGCTCCCCAACGCGAAGGCGCTCCGGTTCGTCGAGTCGGGCTCGCTGCTGGCGCTGCTGCACAAGTGGACGTTGCGAACCTGCTTCAACGCGCAGGAGGAGATCTACCTGGCCTCGATGGACGAGATCGCGCAGGTGAAGGCCGTGCACCCGCGCATCGGGCGCCACATCGGGCCGCCGTGCGTCGTTCGGAACGGTCTGATCTCGCCGCGGTGCACCGAAGGGTCGCACTTCTGCGGCGTGCCCGTCTGGCGCGACTTCCCGGCCACCGTCCGCCGGCTGTAAATGGGG
>MEKU01000094.1:67309-70203 GCA_001767195.1 Acidobacteria bacterium RIFCSPLOWO2_02_FULL_67_21 | reverse complement strand
TTGAGGACAGTCGATTCATGGCGGCAGAACTGTCCTCAACAAATGACTCCCGACCCCATGTAGCTGCGTGGCTTGTTCACCTCTACACCGCGAGCATGGCGGTGTGCGGCTTCCTGGCGCTCACGCGCATCTTCTACGACCGCTATCGCGAGGCGTTCCTGTGGCTGGCGGCCGGCGTCATCATCGACGCGACCGACGGCATGCTCGCCCGGCGGGCCCGCGTGGCCGCGTGCCTTCCCTCGTTCAACGGCGCCAAACTGGACGACGTCGTTGATTACGTGACGTACGTGTTCGTGCCCGCGTTCTTCGTGTGGCACGCGCTGCTCGTTCCGGATCGCTGGTCGATGGTGGTGGCCGGCGCGATGCTCCTGTCGAGCGCCTACGGCTTCAACAGGGATGACGCCAAGACGGCCGACCATTTCTACACGGGGTTTCCGTCCTACTGGAATATCGCCGCCTTTTACCTCTATGCCGCGGGGTGGCCGGAAGGGGTCAATGCCGCTGTGCTGCTGCTTCTTGCGGCCCTCGTGTTCGTCCCAATCCGGTACGTCTACCCATCCCGCACGCCGGTGCTCGGGCGACTCACGGTCGGTCTCGGTGCCATCTGGGGCATCGTGATGATGCTGATGCTCTGGAGGATGCCCGACATCCCACGGCCGCTCCTCTGGGCGTCGCTCGTCTTTCCCGCCTACTACGCAGTGATCTCACTGGGACTCGAGCTCCGCCGCCGAAGGCCATGAACGTCGTCCCGCTGCACGCCTGCAACGACGGCGAAGGCGCCGTGCCGCTTACCGGCGCGGGCAACTGGACGTGGCTGATCCCCGGCCGCGTCCCGACGCTGATCGACGCCGGGGTCGGCCTTCCACGGCACCTCGACGCGCTTGAATCCGCGCTGCGCGGCGTCCGGCTCGCGAACGTGCTGGTCACGCACGGCCATTCGGACCACGCGTCGGGTGCGGCGGCCGTCGCCGTCCGGATGCCGGAGGTCCGCTTCCTCAAGATGCCGTGGCCCGAGCGCGATCACCGCTGGCCGGTCTCATGGGAACGGATCGGCGACGGCGATCGGATCGAGGCGGGCGAGGGGGCGCTGACGGCCATTCATACGCCCGGCCATGCGCCCGACCATCTCTGCTTCTGGGACGCCCGGTCCCGCACGCTCTTCGGGGGCGATCTGCTGATCGACGGATCGAGCGTGTCGATTCCGGCAACGCGCGGCGGCGATCTGGGAGCGTACCTGGCGTCGCTCGAACGCGTGCTGGCGCTCGACCCGGTACGGGTCCTGCCGGCGCACGGCCGCGTCATCGATCGGCCGGCGGTGTTGCTGCGCGCCTCCATCGCGCGGCGGCGCGAGCGCGAACGGCAGATCCTCGAGCTGCTCGCGCCCGGCGCCATCGATCTCGATGCCATCGTGACCCGGCTGTACGCGGGATTGCGCGAGAGTCTGGTCCCGCATGCCCGCGACACGGTACTCGCACACCTCCTCAAGCTCGAGCGCGAGCGCCGGGCCGCAAGGGACGGTGAGGCGTGGCATATCATGGAGCCATGAATCAGGTCGTCGACTTCATTCACGTCAACCGCGATCGGTACGTCGAGGAGCTGAAGCAGTACCTTGCGATCCCGAGCATCAGCGCCCTCCCGCAGCACGCGCCGGATGTGCGGCGCGCGGCCGAGTGGACCTGCGACGCGCTGCGGCAGGCCGGCGTGCCGGCCGCGCGGCTGATCGACACTCCAGGCAACCCGGTGGTGTACGGGGAGTCGCCGGCCGTGCCGGGCCGGCCGACGATCCTCTTCTACGGTCACTACGACGTGCAGCCGGTCGATCCGCTGGAGCTCTGGACGTCGCCCCCCTTCGAGGCCACCGTCCGCGACGGCGAGATCTACGCCCGGGGCGCCGCCGACGACAAGGGCCAGGTGTTCATGCACATCAAGGCCGTCGAAGCCTTCATGCAGAAGGCCGGCGGGCTGCCGCTGAACATGAAGTTCTTCATCGAAGGCGAAGAGGAGGTCGGCAGCGTCCACCTGGATGACTTCGTGCGAAGCCACAAGCAGGAGCTGGCCGCGGACGTCGTCGTGATCTCCGACTCATCGATGTTCGATCGGGGCATCCCGTCGATCTGCTACGGCCTCCGCGGCCTCGTGTACTTCCAGATCGATCTCCGCGGCACGAAGACCGATCTGCACTCGGGCTCCTTCGGAGGCGCCGTGGCCAACCCCGGGTTCGTGCTGGCGCAGCTGCTGGCGCAGATGAAGGATCGCGGCGGCCGCGTGAAGATTCCCGGCTTCTACGACGACGTCCGCCCGCTGAGCGATGCCGAGCGTGCGGAGTGGAAGCGGCTGCCGTTCAACGAGACGAAGTACCGCAAGGAGCTCGGCGCGCCGCGGCTGTTCGGCGAGAAGGGCTACACGACGCTCGAGCGCGTCTGGGCGCGCCCCACGTTCGAGGTCAACGGGCTGCTCTCGGGGTTCACCGGCGAGGGCGCCAAGACCGTGCTGCCGGCCGTTGCCATGGCGAAGGTCAGCATGCGGCTGGTGCCCGACCAGGATCCGAACCGGATCGCGGAGCTGTTCGAGGCGTACGTCAGGAAGCTCTGCCCATCCACCGTGGAGCTGAAGATCACCCGGATGCACGGCGGCAAGCCGTGGATGACCGAGTTCGACAACAAGTACGTGCGCGCCGCCGGCCGCGCCATTGACAAGGGCTTCGGCCGCGCGCCGGTGTTCAACCGGGAAGGCGGGTCGATCCCGGTGGTCTCGACGTTTCAGGAGGAGCTCGGGCTGCCGAGCGTGCTGTTCGGCGTGGGATTGCCCGATGAGAACGCGCACGCGCCCAACGAGAAGCTGGATCTCGGCAACTTCCACAACGGCATCATCGCGTCCGCGTATTTGTACGAGGA
>MEKU01000094.1:62783-67294 GCA_001767195.1 Acidobacteria bacterium RIFCSPLOWO2_02_FULL_67_21 | reverse complement strand
GGGGCGAGCCTGACAGGCTCGCCCCACTGAGAGAGTAGTTACAGCCGGATCCCGCCGCGTGTCGGCTCGCTGGGCACGCTGGGGTGATCGCGCGGCAGCGCCCGTGGCTCCCGCTCCTGCCGCCCCGGCTCCTGAGCCGGCGCCGCGCCGGTGCGGATCAGCGTTTCCGAATACACAGCCCCCTCGGCGCCGCCCATCGTCCATTCACCGACCAGCTTCTCGCCGTCGACGGTGTAGACGACCACCGCAGGAGCGCCTCCGAAGTAGCTCACGGCGAACACGCCGCTGCTGTAGATGCCGACTCCGGTGATGGCACCGTCATCCATCGTCCAGCGGACGCGGAACGTCTCACGCACCTTTCGAATTTCGACGAGGCCGTGGTACGGCTTGCCGTCCGGGTTCGTCCCATCGCAGCGATATACGCCCGTCAGGTCCGGCAGTGGAGCAGGAGCGGCAATCGACCCGATGGCGCACAGCGCGACGAGGGTGCCCGCTAGGAGTGTTCGGCGCATGTTCTGGCCTCCTGGGTTGTGATACCAGCAAAGAAAGGGCCGTCAAGCACGGATGAGTGTAGCAAATTGCCATCAGTTGCGGGGGGCGTCAATTCAGGGCTGCCATCCGGCGTCGGAGCGTCTTCACGTGCTCCCAGATCTGCTGGTGTTCTTCACGGGTTTCCCTGTTTGCTTCGCCCAGGCCGGCGAGCTTGAGATAGGTCTGCAGGTCGCGGAGCGCGCCCGGGATGTCATTGAGGTGGAACGCGAGAAGGCCGCGATCGCGCAGCTCGCTCAGTGCCGACGGTGTCAGGGCCAGCAGCAGCTCGGTCGCGTCGCGGGCCTGCGGAAACGACCGCATATGGACGTACAGACGCTTCAGGTTGAGCAGCATGCGGGCGACGATCTCGGTCCGCGTGGCCGGCGCGAGCAGCGACGCGCTGAAGGCGACTTCAGCCCCGACGTGCTTCTGCAGCAGCCGCCGGCAGTCTGGCTCGGACAGCCTGGCGCCCCCATGGAACGCGTCGACAATCACCCCGCGCTGTCGCGGCTCGCCTGTCGGAACCCGGACGAGGAAGTGGCCCGGAAAGTTCACGCCGTCGACGCGCACGCCCGCGCGGCGCCCCACTTCCATGTAGACGAGCGACAACGTGATCGGGATGCCGGTCCTGCGATCGAGCACCTGATTGAGGCAACTGTTCCTGGGGTCCTCATACCGGTCGCGGTTGCCCGCAAATCGCTGATCCTCGAACAGATACCGATTGAGCGCGTGGATGCGGGACAGCACCGACGCGTCGCTGGTGGCCTTCACGTGCTGCTCGATCGTCCGCTGCGCGGCGGCCCCCATCGCATCCAGGCGCGCCAGGTATGCGGGCGCATCGAGCTGCGGATACTCGAGCCGCGCGATGACGAGCGCCGCCGGCGCGAGCTCCGCGCCGGGAGCCTCCACCGCCGCCATGAGCGCGTCAACGAGGCCGCTGCGCATGGGCGGGCACCGCAGACGAGCACAACCGGTCGAGTGCCGCGAGCGTGAGCTCGCCAAGGCCGCCAACGACCATCTCCGCGCCCGCGAGCTCGTGCTCCGGGTAGCTGGTGGTGACGCCGACACAGCGCAGCCCTGCGCCGTGCGCCGACTCGAGCCCCCACCTCGAGTCTTCGATCGCGACGCACCGTCGGGCTTCGATGTCGAGACTGCTCTCCTGCCGGAGGCGCTCGAAGGCCAGAAGGTACGGCGCGGGCGACGGCTTGCACTGCGGGGTATCGCCCGCCGCAATGATCGTCGTGAAAAGATGCGCGAGGTCGGCGGCTTCCAGAATCTCGAGGATCTCGTGCCTGAGGGCGCCGGACGCGATGGCAATGGGCACCCGGACGGCCGCGGCGCGGACGAACTCCGCCGCGCCGGGAAAGAGCACCGCGCCCGAGCGCAGGAGCTCGAGGAGCTGGCTCCCTTTCTTTGCCACCAGGCCGGCGATCTGGCCGTCGCTGAGCGGCAGACGACGGTCGCGGGCCAGCGCCTGCAGCAGCCCGACGTCGTCGTACCCGAGATAGCGCGTGTAATAGTCGGCGGCGGTCAGCTCCAGCCCCTCGTCCTCGAGCGTCCGCTGAAACGCGTGCAGGTGGAGCGGCTCGCTGTCGGCAATCACGCCGTCGAAGTCGAAGACGATCGCCTGGAGCGCGGCGGTCATGCCCCCGGCGCCTTTTCTCCGGCGCGGACCGCCATCTTCAGCCGGTTCGACGGCGGCGGATACGGGCACTCGTAGGTATCGTTGTACGCACAGTACGGGTTGTACGCGAGGTTGAAGTCGATCGTGTAGTAGCCGGTGCGCGTCGGCTGAATGTCGAGATAGCGCCCTGCCGAGTAGGTGTCCTTCCCGGTCGTCAGATCGGCGAAGGGGACGAAGAGGCTGGTGATCTGCGTCGTGCCGTCCTCCACGAAGGCGCCGAGCGTCTGGCGCTGCCCGAGCAGCGTGAACTCGAGCTGGCCGACGAGCTGCAGCTTGCGGAGCGTCCCGGTGGAGGTCGGCATCTCGAAGACCGGCCGCTCGTCCGAGAGCTTCAGCGCGGCGGGAACGGCGTAGTTCGGATCGACGGGGAAGTAGCGCAGCGGCAGCAGCGTCTGCCGCCGGGCGGCCGGGATCGGAGAGTCGCCGGCTTCCTGGAACTGCCGGTCCTTTTCACGCCGCGCCGAGCTCAGCTCGTTGATGTATGCGGAGTCATCCGGAGCCGACGGCCCCGACGAGCAGGCGGCCAGCGCCGCCAGCAGCGTCACGCCGATCGCAAGCCGCAGAGGCATCAATCAAGAATATACCGCGCCCGTGCGACGGTCGCGTCCGCGAGCTGACGCCGCAGCACGACGGTGTTCAGCGGCACGGGCTTCAGGACGCGGCGCAGCGCTGCGAGCAGGGTGCGGAGCGTGTCGCCTTCCGCCATCGCGGAGAGCGCATTGCGCGCGGCATGCTCCACCCGCTGCGCCGCGTCGTTGACGAAGACGCGGGCCGCTGCTTCATGCAGCTCCGCGTGCCGCCGCGCGGCGACGGCGCCGCGCGCGCGCGCCACCGCGCTCTCGCCGGCGTACGTGTCGATGAGGATGTCGGCCGCGTACCCGAGGATCTCCTGTTCGTCGTGGAGCTTCGGACCGTACGTCTGCATGGCAGTGCCGAGCACCATCAGCGCGACCTTCTTGAACGCCTGCACGACGCGCATCTCCTCGCTGAGCGCGCCGCCGCTCGACGAAGGCGCCGGCGCGGCAGGCGAGAGCAGCTCATCCTGCAGCGTTCGCGCCGCGGCGATGAGCGGCAGGTCCCCCTTCACCGCGCGCCGGATCAGCATCCCGGAAATCAGCAGCCGGTTGATCTCGTTGGTGCCCTCGAAAATCCGGTTGACCCTCGCGTCGCGGTAGTAGCGTTCGGCGCTGTAATCGCTCACGAACCCGTTGCCGCCGTGGATCTGGACGTTCTCGTCGAGCACGTAGTCGAGCGTCTCGGTGCCGGCCACCTTCGCGATCGACGCCTCGACGGCGTATTCCTCGAAGGCCTGTGCCACCGCGGCGCCGTCGTGCGATCCTGCCAGCGCCGCATCGATGAGCCCGGCCGTCCGGTATACGAGGCTTTCCACGGCATACGTGCGGGCGGTCATTTCTCCGAGCTTGTGTTTGATCGCGCCGAAGGCGGCAATCGGCTGCCCGAACTGGCGGCGCTGGGCGGCGTAGCGGGCCGCGTCGCCGATCGCCGTACGGCATCCGCCCACGCCCATGCCGCCGAGCTTGAAGCGGCCGAAGTTGAGCGTGTTGAGCGCCACCTTGTGCCCCTTGCCGATCTCGCCGAGCACGTTGTCCGCGGGCACCACGGCGTCCTGCAGCAGGATCGGCGTGGTGGAGGAGCCGTGCAGCCCCATCTTGTGCTCCTCCTTGCCGGCGCTCACGCCCGGAAAGGCCTTCTCGACGATGAACGCCGTGAACTGTTCGCCGTCGACCTTCGCAAAGACGATGATCACGTCGGCAAACCCGCCGTTGGTGATCCACATCTTTTCGCCCGTCAGGCGCCACTGCCCGTCGGGACCGCGCGTCGCGCGCGTCCTCGCGGCCAGCGCATCGGAGCCCGAGCCGGCCTCGCTGAGCGCGTAGGCGCCGACCAGTTCGCCGGAGACGAGCCGCGGCAGATAGCGCTCTTTCTGCGCAGGCGTGCCGAAGAGCACGATCGGCAGGATGCACAGATTGGCCTGGCCGCCGTAGGTCGTCGCGAACGAGGCCGCGCGGGCAATCCGTTCCGCGACGATGAGCGACGAGACCTTGTCGAGATCGAGCCCGCCGTACGCCTCGGGCACATTCACGCCCAGCAGCCCGAGCTCGCCGGCGCGGCGGACGAGCGTCCGCGCCAGCTCCCAGTCCTTCGCCTCGAGGCGGGAAAGGCTGGGAAGCACCTCCTTGTCGACGAATTCATCGGTCGTCTGCGCCATCAGCCGATGCTCGTCCGTGAGCTTCTCGGGACTGAAGACGTCCGCCTCGTTCACGTCCTCGAGGAG
>MEKU01000094.1:55805-62766 GCA_001767195.1 Acidobacteria bacterium RIFCSPLOWO2_02_FULL_67_21 | reverse complement strand
CTGAAGACCCGCCCCTACATGCCCGGCGGGGCCAAAGCCCCGCCCTACATGCGCTCGAAGATGCCCGCCGCTCCCATGCCGCCGCCGACGCACATGGTCACCATCCCGTACCGGACGCCCCGCCGCCGCATTTCGTACAGCAACGTCGCCGTGAGCTTCGCGCCGGTGCACCCGAGCGGATGCCCGAGCGCGATGGCGCCCCCGTTGACGTTGAGTCGATCCGGGTCGATCGGAAGCTTCCGCAGGCAGGCGAGCACCTGCGACGCGAACGCTTCGTTGAGCTCGATGAGGCCGATCGCATCGAGCGACAGGCCCGTCAGCTTCAGCACCTTGCGGATGGCCGGCACCGGCCCGATCCCGAACCGCTCCGGTTCGACGCCCGCGGTGGCAAAGCCGACGAAGCGGGCGAGCGGCGGCAGCCCCCGCTCGCGCGCGAGCGCCGCCGACGTGACGAGCACCGCGGCGGCGCCGTCGCTCATCTGCGATGAGTTGCCGGCGGTGACCGTGCCAGCGGTATGAAATGCGGGTCGAAGCTTGCCAAGCGCCTCCACCGACGTGTCGCGCCTCGGTCCTTCGTCCTGCCCGAACGTCACCGAGCGACGCTCGCGCGTGCCCGGGCCGTTGGTCTGGACGGCGAGCTCGAATGTCAGGGGCGCGATCTCGTCGGCAAAGCGGCCCCCGTCGATGGCGGCGAGCGCGCGCTGATGGCTGCGGAAGGCGAACGCGTCCTGTTCGTCGCGCGTGATCTTCGACTCGCGGGCATGGTTTTCCGCGACGAGCCCGGTGCTCAGATAGACATCCGGATAGCTGTCGACCAGCGCGGGGTTCGGCGAGACCTTGTTGCCCCCCATCGGCACCATGCTCATCGATTCGGTGCCGCCCGCGACGACCGCCCCGGCAAAGCCGCACATGATCCGCTCGGCGGCGAAGGCGATCGACTGGAGGCCCGAGGAGCAGAACCGGTTGATGGTGGCCGCGGAGGCCTCGACGGGAATGCCGGCCCGGAGACTGGCAATGCGCGCGACGTTGAGCCCCTGTTCGGCCTCCGGCATCGCGCACCCCAGGATCACATCGTCCACCTCCGACGCCTGGATGCCCGGCGCGCGGCGCAGGACCTCCGCGATCACGGAGGCGGCCATCTCGTCGGGCCGGACGGTCTTCAATGAGCCGTTCGGCGCTTTGCCGACGGCAGTCCGCGTCGCCGCCACGATTACGGCTTCGTGCATGAGAAATCCTCCAGAAGATCGACCAGCGCCTCGCCGACCTCGCTCGCCTGGCCGTCGAACAGGTGATTGGCGCGGTCGATCTCGACGAGCTCCCTGGGCTCGCGCAGCTGGGCGTAGAAATGGCGGACCAGCGTGATCGAGATGAGCTCGTCCCTCTCGCCGTGAATGATGAACTTCGGCTTCTCCGACAGCTTCACCGAGGCGAACTCGTAGCGATCGACCGGCGGCGCAATCGCGATGAGGGCGCACACCCGCTCGTCATCGGCACCCGCCGTTGTGGCGATATACGCGCCAAATGAGAAGCCGGCCGCCCAGATCTCCAGGCCCGGGTGCTGCTCCGCCATGAAGGCCAGCGCTGCGCGGTAGTCGTCCAGCTCGCCGCGTCCGCGGTCCCAGGTTCCTGCGCTCAGGCCAACGCCGCGGAAGTTGAACCGGAGCACGACGCAGCCGATGCGCGCCAGCGCCTTGGCCGACTGATACACGACCTTCGTGTGCATCGTGCCCCCTTCGGTCGGCAGCGGATGCGCGAAGACGACGCCGGCCCGTGGGCGCCCGGCAGGAAGATCGACCAGCATCTCGAGCGGGCCGGCGGCCCCGGGAATCGTGCCCGCGCGGCCTGCTCCGAGCGAAGTCGAGGGGTCAGCCAACGCGCCTCCTCCGGTCCGTGTCGTTCGCGGCCCGTTCCGCGAACGGCACGACCATGCCAGCGAACGCGTCTGCCCGCGTGATGAGCCCGAGGTGGCCGCTGCGCGCGAGAGTCTCCATACGCGCATGCGGCCAGAGCCGGGCGTATCCGCGCGATGCCGCGACAGGCACCACGCGGTCGAGCGCCGGCTCACCGGTGACGATGAGCGTCGGAACAGCGACGCGGGCGAGCTCGCCCCTCAGATCGACCGCTGCCAGCAGCCGTACGCGGCGCGCCATCCGTCGCGGCGACGACATGTGCGTGATCGCGCGCGTTGCATGCCGGATCGCCGAGGGTATCGCCCTGCCGGGCGCAGCAGCCGCGATCTCGGGGTAGATCCGCAGCGACCCCGCAAGAAAGAGCGGTGTCAGCAGCCGGGGCGCTCGCAGGTAGAACATCGCTCTGCGGTCGGGCTGCCAGGCCGGCGGCAGCGGCGACACGAGGATCAGGGACGCCGTGCGTTCGGGATAGCGCGCCGCGAATGCCGCCGCAATCGGACCGCCGTACGACACGCCGCAGATCGCGGCGCGCGGCACGCCCGCGGCGTCCAGCGCCTCGCGCACCTGCTCGACGTAGCACCAGAACCCGCGCGCCTCGTCGAACGATGCGCCGCAGGTGGGCTCGTCGGCAAGCGAGAAGGTGATCACGCGGCACCGCTGCGCCAGCGCGTCGATGGTCGGCTTCATCCACTCCCACCGGCCCTGCACGCCCGGGATGACCACAATCGGCGTCCCGCCGCCTCGATCCACAATCTTCATCAGTTCCTCAGCGGCTTTCCCGTCTTCAGCGTGTGCTGAATGCGCTCCAGTGTCTTTGCCTCTCCGAGCAGGCTGAGAAACGCCTCACGCTCCAGGTCGAGCAGCTCCTGCTCGGTCACCATCGACGGATGCGGCAACGAGCCACCGGCCATCACCGTGGCGAGCCGGCGGCCGACGAGCACGTCGTGGTCGCTGATCCGGCCGGCGCGCCACGCCAGATGGATACCGAGCTTGAGCGGCGCCAGAATCGTATCGCCCCCTGCACGAATCGCCGTCCGCGGCAGCGGCGGCTGGTACCCTTCGGTGACCCGCTGCAGGGCCCGTGCCTTCGCGTCGGCGAGCAAACGCTCGCGATTCATCGTGAAGCCGTCGGTCGGCCGGAGATAGCCCAGCCGGTGAGCGTCCGGCGCCGAGGACGAGACCTTCGCAAACGCGATGGTCTCGAACGCCCGCTGGATCGACGGCAGGTAGTCGGTCGTGCCGGGAGGCACGTCCTCGATGGCGCGGGCGGTCATTTCCTTGGTCCCGCCGCCCGCTGGAATCAGCCCGACGCCGACTTCAACCAGCCCCATGTATGCTTCGGCCGCAGCCTGGACGCGATCGGCGTGGAGCGCGGTCTCGCAGCCGCCGCCGAGCGTCAGACCGGCCGGCGCGACGACCACAGGCACCGAGGCACACCGCAGCGCCATGTTTGCCTGTTGAAACGCCCGCACCCAGGCGTCGATCTCTTCCCAGTTCCCCTCCCGCGCCTCGAGGAGCACCAGCATCAGATTGGCGCCGGCGGAGAAATGCGGGGCCTCGTTGCCGACGACGAGCGCGCGGAAGTTGCGGGTGGCTTCGGCGGCGCCGGCCTGCAGCATCTCGATCGTGTCGCCGCCCACCACGTTCATCTTCGAGTGAAACTCGACGCACAGCACCCCGTCGTCAAGATCCACAAGACTGGCGCCGGCGTTCTTCCGGACGACGCGCGAGCGCTCGCGGGCGGCACGGAGGATCTGCAGGTCGGGCGCGGCGGGAGGCATGTCGCCGTCCCGCACACGCTGCTGGCCTCGGAGCAGCTCTGGCACGCCGCCGCGCAGCAGCTCGGGCGCCGTCTCGCGCGCGGCCGCGAGCACCGGCTCGATGCCGATCGCGTCGATGAGCTCGAAGGGGCCGAGCTCCCAGCCGAAGCCCCACCGCATGACGCGGTCCACGTCGTCGGCGGAGTGCGCGATGGACGGTGTGATCGCGGCCGCGTAGACCAGCGTGGGCGCGAGCGTCTCGCGCAGGAACTCGCCCGCGCGGTCCTTTGCGTTAAATAGCGTCCGCACGCGCTCGTGCACGTCCGCGGCCGCGGCGGCCGCCTCGATCGTGGGGAGCCGCGGCTCCCGGCGGGCCCGATAGGTGAAGGTTGCCGGGTCGAGCGTCAGGATCTGAGACTCGCCTCCGGGCAGCTTCTCACGCCTGTAGAAGCCGCGCCCCGCCTTTTCGCCCGTCATGCCCTCGGCAATCATCCGCGCGATGACGGGCGGGAGCGACCAGACCTCGTCCCCGAGCCGCTCGCGCATGTTGCCGACCACGTGGCCGAGGATGTCGAGTCCGGCGATGTCCATCGTCCGGAAGGTGGCGCTCTTCGGCCGGCCGAGCGCCGGGCCGGTGATCGCGTCGACCTCCTCAATCGTGTATTCGCCCGACGCCACCTTCGGGAGGATGCACATGAACGCATACAGGCCGATGTGATTGCCGATGAAGCTGGGCGAGTCCTTCGCGATCACCACGCCCTTGCCGAGGCGGTGGTCGGCAAAGTGACGGACGCGTTCGACCACGTCGGGGAAGGTGTCGGGGGTCGGGATGACCTCGAACAGGTGAAGATAGCGCGGCGGATTGAAGAAGTGGGTCCCCAGCCAGTGGCTGCGGAAGTCGGCGCTTCGCCCCTCGGCCAGCGCGGCGATCGGAATGCCGGACGTATTGGAGCTGATGATCGTGCCTGGGCGGCGGACCGCATCGACCTTCTCGAGCAGGCTGCGCTTGGCGTCCAGCTGCTCGACGACGGCTTCGACGATCCAGTCGGATTCACGAATCCGCGGCAGGTCGGCCTCGAAGCTGCCGGTGGCGACGAGCTTCCAGGTGTCGGCGGTGAAGAACGGGTCCGGCTTCAGCCCGCGTGCGCGCTCCAGCCCCTGCCGCGCGGCCTCGGGGGTCAGATCCAGGAGAAGCGCCGGAACGCCTGAGTTGGCGAAGTGCGCGGCAATCTGGGCGCCCATAGTGCCGGCGCCCAGGACGGCAACCGAACGGATGACCATCTCCTCTGAGTTTGGTGGCTACGGAGGGTGATGCGCAAGTCGCCCGTCGATTTCACGGGCCACCGAGGCACAGAGACGTGATTACATGACAGTTTCAGCCTCCCAATACGATGTGATTCTGCGCTTCGGCCAAGATTCGCGGACCGAGGAACGGGGACAGCGTCTCGGTCGTCACCAACTCCACGCGGCGATGCAACAGGGATTCGAGCAGCTCCGAGAGCGCGATGAATTGTCCGTACGATTTCTGGCCCGGCGAGAACTGAACCAGGACGTCGACATCGCTGTCGGGGCGAGCCTCGTCTCGCGCCACCGAGCCAAACAGGGCCAACCGGGCTACGCCAAGCGCCCGGATGTCGGGCTCGGCTGCGGCAAGGCGGGCAATCGCCACGTCCCGGGTTAGAGGCGCGGATTCCATCCCTTCGATGTAGCTTTCTATCGTCCAGGGACGCCCACTCGCACCGGTTCCGCGATACGTTCGCGGTGTCGCTGCTGGAGAACGGAGTATCGATCGACAACGTGTCGGTTCTCTTGGGACACTCTTCCGTTCGCATCACCGAGCGGCACTACAAGCCGTGGATGAAGACGATCCAGAAGAAGCTGGAAGACGAAGTCCGGAAGGCCTGGGGCGAACTCTGCTACTCTGGGGGTCCGATGGCGACGAACGAGCCGGCTTGCCAGTTGTCATCGAACGCGACGGAAAGATCGAGTGGGTAATCCCGGAAGACCTCGGCTACTAGCGGGTGGAGTATCTGCCATGAACCTTGGATTTACCGTACGGATTCTCAAGGAAGAGGGCACTTTCATCGCGCACGTCCCCGAGCTTGACGTGTCGAGCTGTGGCGACACGGAGGCGGACGCGCGGCGGAACATCGCCGACGCGGTGCAAGGATTCCTCGAGACGGCCAAAGAGCAGGGGACGCTCAGCGAGATCCTCCAAGAGGCCGGCTATCGTTTGGAAAACGGCCGCTGGAACGAGCCCGAGCTCGTGGGCGTCGAGCACATGAGCGTAGGGCTGCGGTAAGTGCCCGCGATCCAGCCGGTTCCCTACCGGACGCTGGTTCGCATCTTCGAGGGAGACGGATTCATCTTCAGTCGGCAGAGCGGCGACCATCTCATTTACACCAAGCCAGGCATCAAGCGTCCGCTCGTCATTCCGGCGTACCGAGCGGTACCCGTATTCATCATTCGCAACCTTCTTCGAACCTCGGGCATGAGCCGCGAGCGCTACTTCGAGCTGCTCGCCGAGGTCTGAATCTTCGCGCTCGACGACCCTGCGAGCTTAGCCGCGCGCCGCCCATGTGGCTACTATCGTCGACCGCCGTTCAGTCCGAAACAACCTCTGTGTCTCGGTGTCTGTGGCCCGTGAGCACTGGCTATTTCCAGCGGATCAGGATCGACTCGCGGTCGAAGAGCGCGACGCCCAGGCGCATCAACGCGGCGTTGACCGCGAGAAGGCCGACCGCGAGGAGCGCCGAGGCCCGCGCGGTCAGTTCGAAGCTTCCGGTCAGCTGCAGGACGAGCAGCCCGGCAATCGGCAGCACGACAAGCGCTCCGATCTGCTGCGCGCTGCGCGCGTCCTGCACTCGCGACGACACGCAGACCGCCAGCTGGAGCGCGGTCAGCGCCGCCAGCGGTCCCAGCAGGAACATGACCGCCAGCGACGCCGGCGTCAGCAGCGCCAGGAAGGCGCCCGGTTCGGCGACGATCGCCACGCCGGCGACGTAGATCACGAAGCAGCCGAGCGTCAGCGCGAGTGCCGGGAGGAATGCCCCCAGCACTTTCGCCGCAAGCAATTCGAAGGTGGTCAGCGGAGTGGACAGCAGCGGCTCGAGCGTCCGCGCCTGCTTTTCGCCGACCACGCTGTAGGCCGCAATCGACATCGCGCCGGCCACAGGGGTGAGGACGAGCAGGATCAGGAACTGCTGGAAGATCCAGGCCTGAATCGCGGCCTCGGGGCCGAGGTGACGCAGGGCCGGATGCGCCTTGTACATCTCCACCGCGATCTGAAGA
>MEKU01000094.1:55622-55788 GCA_001767195.1 Acidobacteria bacterium RIFCSPLOWO2_02_FULL_67_21 | reverse complement strand
TCGTTCGCCTGCCAGCGCCGGAACGATGATCGCAACGAAGAAGGGGAGGAGCACCGATACCCCGCCGGTGATCAACGCCGGCACGAAGATGGCCCGGTTCTGCCGAAGATCGGCCAGCTCCTTCCCGAGCAGCACGCCGATGCGACTCACTGCGGCCGCGCTCCGT
>MEKU01000094.1:39585-55561 GCA_001767195.1 Acidobacteria bacterium RIFCSPLOWO2_02_FULL_67_21 | reverse complement strand
GGCCCCGACGAGCGCCCGCACGATCGCCGGCGTCGCCGCGACATGGTCCGTGACGCCGACCGACAGCGTGGCGCCGGCGACCCGGACATCGGCAAAGCCGGCGGCGCCGAGCGCAGACACACATGCTTCGGCCGGATGTGCGAGGTCGATGCGCACGCGCGCGCCGAATAGCCGGGCCCGGAGCGCCTGTGGCGTGTCGACGGCGACCAGCCGCGAGCGAAGTACGGCGACGCGGTCCGCCACGCGCTCCACCTCATCGAGGTTGTGCGTGGAGAGCACGATCGCCCGCTGCTCGCTCTTGAGCCGGAGGATCAGCTCGCGCACATCCCGGGCGCTTTCGGGGTCGAGGCCCGCGGTCGGCTCGTCGAGCAGCACGACGTCGGGCCGGTGCAGGAGCGTCCGGGCCAGCGCGACCCGCTGCCTGAGGCCTTTGGAGAGCTGGCCGGCAGGATCGGCGGCGCGGTCGGCGAGCGCAAACAGGTCGAGCGCGCGATCGACCGCCTCTTCCGGGTCCGTCAGGCCGTGCAGCCGGGCGTAGATGCGCAGGTTCTGGCGGACTGAAAGGCGATCCCAGAGACCGGGTGTTTCGGTCAGCAGTCCGATGCGTATCCGAAGCCGCGGCCCCGCAGCCGGCGACAGCGCCTCCGTCCCGATTCGGACGCTTCCGGCCGAAGGCGCGATGAGGCCTGCCGCGATGCGGAGTGTTGTGGTCTTGCCGGCGCCGTTCGGGCCGAGCAGCGCAAAGATCTCACCCGGCGCGACCTCGAAGGACAGATCGTCCACAGCGACGCGGTCGCCAAATCGACGGGTCAGGTGTGATGCGGTGAGCATTAACCCGGAACCACGAAGGACACGAAGATCACGAAGAGCACGAACCCATAATATTCGTGACCTTCGCGACCTTCGTGATCTTCGTGGTTAGGGCCGGAAATCGTAGCAGCCGGGCGTTACGAGCAGGCGCCCGTCGTCTGTGAAGAACATGCCGGTGGGACTCATGACGCCCGCGGCCCGGAACTGCACCGTTCGGATCTTGTCGCCCTGGCCGTCGTACACGTAGGTCGCCGGTTCCATCAGCGAGATCCAGAGCCGGCCGCCGCCGTCCACCGCTGCCGCCCGGACCGCGGGCGTCACGAGCGGGAGCTCGCGATCGTCGACGCGCCCCGTGGGCCAGCGGGTGGGCAGCGCCGCCAGAGACCGATCGATTTCGACGCCCTCGATGTGCCGCTCGTAGAGCAGCCGGCCGTCCTGCCCGTACTTCTGGAACACAGGCCGGCCGCTGCTGCGGAGCGCCACACCTCCCCGCGAGTACTCGGCGATCAGGGCGCCGCTCTCCGGGTGCGAGATCAGCAGGTTGTCGCCGGCGTACTGAATCGAGGCGATGCCGTTGAGGACGAACGAGTCGACCCGCAGCGCGGCCGTGCGCTGGCGCGCTGGCAGCGTGAATCCCCCGAGACGGAGGCCCCCGGCGCCGAAAATCTGGACGCGCTCGATCCCGCGCGGCGCGTCGGCCACGACGAAGGCGCCGGTCGGCGACGTATCGAACCCGCGGGGCTGGACGATCCGCCCGAGCTCAGGCCCGATCTCGACCAGCTTGATGACCGTGGTCTTGTCGGAATCAACGGCGTAGACCGTGTGGCCGCGCCGATCGAAGACGTAATAGGGGCCGCCGGGCGTCTGCTGGAACCCGATCGGCTCCTCGAAGCGGCCCACGATGTGCGGCGGAAGCCCGCCGACCGACTGCAACACTTCGACCGTCAGCGCGGCGTCCGTGTGAATGCCGAGCGTTCCCACCGTAAGAAGAATGACGAACAACTGCAGGCGCATGTTGCTGATGACAAGCCACAGAGTCACAGAGGCACAGAGATCAGATCAGATCAGATCAGATCAGATTTCTCTGTGTCTCTGCGTCTCTGTGGCCCGTGATCAATACGCAGCCAGCGCGCGGATCGCCTCGAGGACGTCTGCCGTACTCGGCAGGATGGTCTCTTCGAGGACCGGCGCGTACGCCACGGGACAGTCGAGCGCGGCGACGCGGGTGACCGGCGCGTCGAGGTACTCGAAGAGCTCCTGCGAGATCCGCGCGGCAATCTCGGCCCCGAATCCGCACGTCAGCTGGTCCTCGTGCGCGACCACGACGCGGCTGGTCTTGCGCGTGTACGCCGCGATCGTGTCCCAGTCGTACGGAATGATCGTGCGGAGATCGACGACGGCCACGGAGAGCCCGTCGCGTTCGGCCTGATGCGCCGCGAGCAGCGAGCGGTGCACGAGCGCGCCCCACGTGAACACCACCACGTCGGTGCCGTCGCGGGCCACGGCCGCCTTTCCGAACGGCACCATGTACTCGGGCCCGGGATACAGGCCTTTGTTGTACGGCTGCCGGTACAGGTGCTTGTGCTCCAGAAACAGGACCGGATCGTCGCACCGGATCGCCGTGCGCAGCAGCCCGGCGGCATCCTGGGCGGTCGATGGGAACGCGATGCGGATGCCCGGCGAGTGCGCGAAGATGGCCACCCCTGACTGGCTGTGATACGGCGCGCCGCCGCGCAGATATCCGCCGATCGGCACGCGGACGACCATCGGGCACGACCAGTGATTGCTCGACCGGTACCGCATCATGCCGACCTCGTCGCGGAGCTGCATGAACGCCGGCCAGATGTAATCGAAGAACTGAATCTCGACGACAGGTGTGAGCCCGCGAAGCGCGAGCCCGACCGCCCGGCCCACGATGTTCGCCTCCGCGAGCGGCGAGTTGAAGACGCGGTCGCTCCCGTACAGCCGCTGCAGGCCGTGCGTCACCTTGAAGACGCCGCCCTTGCCGGCCACGCTGGCGAGCACCTCTTCGCGGCTGGCGTCGGCGACATCCTCGCCGAAGACGACGATGCGGGGGTCGCGCGCCATTTCGTCGCGCAGGGTCGCATTGATCGCGCCGACCATGGTCTCGGCGCGCCCGTCCGGCGCAGGCTCGGTGCTGAACGACGCGGACGAGGGGTCGACGTCCGGCGAGAACACATACCACGCCGCCGACTCGGGCGACGGCTTCTCGGCTGCGAGCGCCTGCTCGGCGGCCGCGTTCACCTCCGCCTCCACGGAGGCGGCGATCTCCGCCAGGTCCGCGTCGGTCACGAGATCCTGTGACGTCAGCAGATGGCGCATGCGCAGCAACGGATCGCGCCGCGCCTCGGACTCCCGCTCGGCCGCGGTCTTGTAGAGCTTCTCGTCGTCCGAGAGCGAGTGCGAGTACGGACGGATGACCGTGGCGTGGACGAAGGCCGGACCGTTGCGGCCACGCACGTACGTCACGGCCTCGCCGAGCGTCCGGTAGCTGGCGAGGTAGTCGGTGCCGTCGCACCGGTACGTGCGCAGCCCGGGAAAATGCTCCACCAGACGCGAGATGTCGCCGCCCGGCGTCTGCGCTTCGACCGGCACCGAAATCGCGTAGCCGTTGTCCTCCACGAGGAAGAGCACCGGAAGCTGCTTCACACAGGCGGTGTTGAGCGACTCCCAGAACTCGCCTTCGCTCGTGGCCCCGTCGCCAATCGACACGTACGTCACTTCGTCGTCGCGCGCGCGCGACTCGCGATCGGGGATCTGGGTGACGCGCCGGTAGATGAGGCTCGCCTCCGCGCAGCCGACCGCATGCAGGCACTGCGTGGTGGTGGCACTGCTCTGGGACGGAATATTGAGGCCGCGGTGGCCCCAGTGCGACGGCATCTGGCGGCCGCCCGACGCCGGGTCGTCCTTCGCGCCCACCGAGGCGAGGAGCATCTCGAGCGGCGTCACGCCGAGCGTGAGACAGAGCGCGCGGTCGCGGTAGTAGGGGAAGAACCAGTCGTACCCGCCGCGCAGGTGCCGTCCCGCGGCGACGAGCACCGCTTCGTGGCCGGCGCCGCTGATCTGAAAGAACGCCTGGCTCTGGTTCTTGAGCTGGATCTCCTTGTCGTCGATCTTCCGCGACAGGAGCATGAGGCGGTACGCGGCGACGAGCTCGTCACGGGTCAATCCGTCGTGCTCGCCCGCCCGTGCCCGCCGGCCGGCGGCGCGCACGTCCGCCAGGGTCGACCCCTTCATACGCCCGAAATTATGGCACTATCGGGAGCGCCATGACCACCGTGCGGCTGCACCGCTGGGACGAGATCGCGCTCGAGAAGATCACCGAGATGAGCTCGCAGAAGATCATCGCCGGCGAGCGGCAGATGCTGGCGCAGATCTATCTCAAACGGGGCGCGCTCGTCCCGATGCATGCGCACGAGAGCGAGCAGATGACCTACATTCTGCAGGGCGCGCTGCGATTCGTCGTCGGCGGGGAAGAGGTCACCGTCCGTGAGGGCGAGGTCCTGCACATTCCGTCGTGGACGCCGCATCAGGCCGAGGCGCTGGAGGACACGTTCGAGCTCGATGTCTTCAGCCCCGTGCGCGCGGACTGGATCGGCGGCGGCGTGTGACGGGAGGGGCTGCACGGCCGCGTGCGGTCCCGATCAATGGACGCGGCGGTTCACGTCGTCCGCGCGGCCGCCGGAGTAGACGTCGAAACGGCGGCGCATCCGGTTGATGCGCCACTTCAGATACCGGTACTTCACGTCGGCGAGCAGGTGCGTGCGGCCGCCCCTCAGATACAGATACGCCGCGAGCAGTCCGCCGAGGTGTGTGGTGTGGGCGATTCCGCCGCCCTGGCCGCCCATCGACGCGAGCAGCGAGATGGCGCCGATGATGAGCACGAAGTACCTCGCCGGAATCGGAAACACGAAATACAGGTAGATGGGCCGGTGCGGGAAGTACAGCGCGTACGCCAGCAGGACGCCGTACACCGCGCCCGACGCGCCGACCGTCAGCGAGCCGTAGAGCGTGTCGGCAAACGGCAGCGGCGTCAGCGACAGCAGCAGCGTGGTGAGCGCCGCGCCGCCTCCCGCCACCAGGTAGAACTTCGTGAAGTACCGGCTCCCCCACATGCGCTCCAGCTCGACGCCGAACATCCAGAGCGCGAGCATGTTGAAGAGGAGGTGGAAGACCCCGGCGTGCAGGAACATGTAGGTGACGAGCTGCCAGACGTACAGGTTCTGAAGAACCGACGCGGGGCGCAGGCCGAGATACAGCGTCATCGCCGGAGCGACGAGCGCCAGCAGGAACGCCACGACGTTGGCGGCCATCAGGGCCTTGATCGCCGGTGTCACCGGGCCGGGCCCGAACGAATAGGAGAAGGTGGAGGCAGCGGGCGGGCGGCGCATAGGTTCAGTCTGCTCCAGTTCGTGCCGAGGGAGCAACATCCGTGCCCGTGGTCTCGATGTGCCCGACATCGGAGGCACGAGGCGGCGTGCGCCCGAGTTGACCCCCGGGAAGCGGGGCGGCAAACGCCGCCGCGGCGAGCGGCGTGAAGGCCATGACGATGAGCGTGCGTTCGATTCCGATGCGGTCGGCGAGCATTCCGACAAACGGGACGCTGAGTCCGCCGGTGCCCCACGCGAAGCCCATCATGAGCGACGACACGGTGGCGGCGCTGATCGGGGCGATCATTTGGCCAAAGGTGACGTTGACCGGCAGCGTCGACTGCAGGAGGAAGCCTCCGACCGAGACGAAGGCGACGAAGGCCCATCCGGACTGCGTCGGCGCAATGGCCAGAAAGGGCACCGCGAGGACGAGCGACCAGAGAATCACCGTGCGCGCGCCCCACCGGTCGGCCAGCGGCCCGCCGAGGAATCCGCCGACGCTGCTGACGAACAGATAGGTCGCGACCGCGGTGCCCGCCTCGCCGAGCGACATGCCGCGCCGGGTCAGCATCACGGGCATGAACGTGGCGAAGCTCAAGCCACAGAGCGTCCGGAGCACGACAACCGCGTACAGCAGCGACAGCGGCCGCCGGTAGGGCCGCAGCGCGCGAACCCCGCCGCCCTCGCCGTGGTCGCCGAGCCGGGGAAGTGGCGGCAGCCGCGGGAGCACGCCCGCGAGCAGCAGGAGCGCCGGCAGCATCAGCACCGGCATCCAGTGGAGGCCGTAGCGTTCCGCGAACGGCGCGAACACGAGCGGCCCGAGCGAGAAGCCCAGCGAGCCGCCGGTGATATGAAACGACATCGCGTACCCCTGCCGCGGTCCGCCCAGCCGGTGCACCAGCGCGGCCGCGGGCGGGTGGAACGCGGCGGCGCCGAGCCCGCCGGCCACCAGGATGCCCCCGAGCATCAGCGGCGTCGACGCGAGGCCGACGAGCGACAGCACGGCCACGGTGACCACCGGGCCCACGATGACCAGCGCGCGCGGCCGCCAGCGATCCGCGAGATGGCCGAACCCGAGCTGCGCGACGGAGTTCGCCATCTGAAAGCACATCTGGAGCGTGCCGGCGGCCGCCAGGGAGAGATGGAGGTGCGGGATCAGGAGCGGAAGCAGCGGCGCGTAGATGTTGCTGAAGCCGTCCACCACGAAGTGCGTGCCCGCCAGCAGCAGCACCGTCGGATGCAGTCCCAGCGGCTGCTTCATCGGGACCGGAGCTTTCGCGCGACCAGCGCCGCCCCTTCGCGGAACTCGCGGATGCGAAGCAGATGCGCGGCGCCTGCGAGCACGGCGAGCGCGATGGCAATCGCCGCGCCGAGTCTGGCGATCTGGACGACGAGCGCGTCACCGGGGAGCCAGGCCGCGGCCGCCGCATCGGCCGCCCATGCGGCCGCGCCCATGGCCAGCGCCGCCACGGCAATCCGCACGAGCGAGCGCATGACGCGCGCCTCGTCGAGGCCGTCGAGGCTGCTGCGGAGCAGCACGATCAGCAGCGTCGCGTTGAACAGCGCGGCGATCGACGTTCCGAGCGCCAGGCCGCGATAGCCCATCACCCGGACCAGCGCGAGGTTCAGCGCGGCGTTGACCAGGACGGTGGCGACGCTCACGACGACCGGCGTGCGGTTGCGGCCCAGCGCGTAGAAGACGGGGGACGCGATGCGCACGACCGAGTAGCCGACGAGCCCGATCGCGTAGAACTGCAGCGCGGCGGCCGTGGCCGCGGTGTCGGCCGCCGTAAAGGCGGCGCGCTCGAAGATGACGCGTACGATCGGGACAGCCAGCACGAGCAGGCCCACGGTCGCCGGCACGTTGAGCATCAGCATCAACGAGAGCCCGTCGGCCACCGTCCTTCGGACCTGCTGGTGGTCCTGCAGGACGGCGTGACGCGAGACCGCCGGCAGCGTGGCGGTTGCGATCGAGATGCCGAACAGCCCGATCGGGAGGTACATGAGCCTGAAGGCGTAGTTGAGCCACGACACGGCGCCCGTCCCCTCACCGGTCGCCAGCACGGTGTTCACGAAGACGTTGACCTGCGTCGCGGCGAGGCCGACCGTGCCCGGGCCCATCAGCACGAGCACCCGCCGCAGGCTGTCGTCCCGCCAGTCGAGGATTGGCCGGTACTCGAAGCCCTCTCGCCGCAGCACCGGCCACTGCAGCGCGAGCTGGGCCGCGCCGCCGAGCAGCGTCCCGATCGCAATGCCGGCGATCGGCGGCAGCCCCATCGCGGGCATGACCGGCACCAGGACGACCGCACAGGTGATCGTCGCCACGTTGTACATCGCCGGCGACAGCGCCGGAATGAAGAACCGGTGGAGCGAGTTCAGCATCCCCATGCAGGCGGCCGCCAGCGCGACGAAGGTCAGAAACGGCAGCATCAGCCGGGTCAGGGAAACGGTCAGCTCCAGCTTGCCCGGCACCGCCCGGTAGGCGCTTGCAAAGATCCCGACGAGCGGCTCGGCGAACAGGATGCCGGCGAGCACCAGGACGCCGGTGATCACGATGAGGGCGTTGATGACGTAGTTGCCGAGCCGCCACGCCGACTCCCGCCCGCTCGTGGCCAGATGGCGGGTGAAGGTGGGCACGAAGGCGCTGCTCATCGCTCCTTCGGCGAACAGGTCGCGCATCAGGTTGGGAATGCGATACGCGACGTTGTAGGCGTCCATCGCATTGCCCGCGCCGAAGAGGGCGGCCAGCACCTGCTCGCGCACGACACCCAGAATGCGGCTGGTCATGGTGGCCGCGCCGGCCGACGCGGCTGAGCGCGCGAGCGCCGAGGAGGAGGAGGAAGGGGGCGGCGGGTTAGGCGCCAAGCTTCCGGCGGACGGCCTCGTTGACGGCGCGGCCCTCGACGTTCTTGCCGGAGAGCTTCGGCATCACGGCCTTCATGACCTTGCCGATATCCTTCGGCGACGCCGCTCCAGTGTCGCCGATGGCCGCGGCAACGGCCGCGTCGATCTCGTCGGGGGTGGCGGCCGGCGGGAGGTACTGCTCCAGCACCACGATCTCGGCGGTCTCCTTCTGGACGAGGTCGGTGCGTCCCGCCCTGGAGAACTGGTCGATGGAATCGCGGCGCTGCTTGACGAGCGACGCGATCACCTGCTGGACCTCGCCGTCATCGAGATCGCGCCCTTTCTCGACCCCCTTGTTCATGATGGCGGCCTTCAGCATGCGCAGCGCGGACAGCCGGGCGGCGTCCTTGGCCTTCATCGCCGCGGCGATGTCCGTGTTGACCTGGTCGGCGAGTCCCATCGTGCCTCGATTCAATGATCTTGATCCGAATCGCCGTAGGTGATGTGCCACCCGTTGGTCTCGTCGTAGAAGCCTTTCGGCACCTGGACGGCGTTGACCTTGACGCTCACCTCGAGCGTCGACTTGACGTTGAAGTAGCCGTTCCGGCGGAGCACGCGCCTGAACGCGCTGTGCATCACGTGGCAGCGGACCTTGTCGGCGTCCTCCGCGCGCGCGGCCCGGTCCACCCACCGCAGCAGCGTCTTCAGCCCGGACACATCGTCGGGATCCACGAGGAAGTCCACCAGCAGCGTGACGCGGCCGAGCGGCTCGTGCCGGTGGCGGTACACGGCGTAGCCATGCAGCTCGCCCTGGCGGCGCAGCGCCGCCACCGAGTACCGGACGTGCGGCGGCTCGATGTACCGCCAGTTCAGATACGGCGCGTCGCGCCGGACCGCGAGGTCGAACTTCGGCGCCAGCCGCTCCCACAGCGACGTGAACGCTGCATCGAAGCGGCGGATCGGCTCGCACTCGGCGCGGAGCGGCCGCGAGCGGGCGACCACCTGAATCACGGGGTGCGTCAGCGCCGAGATGAGCCGGTTGAGCGGCGTGGGCCAGTGCGGCAGGCGCACGGCCCGACGCGTGAGCGGCTTCACGAGGCACGGCAGCGCGTGCGGCGGCGGCCAGTGAAGCCGGTCGAGCATCCGGCGCCCTTCGCCGGCCGGCCCGAGCGTCAGCACCGCGCCGCTGTTGCGGTCCCACGCACGCGCCAGCGCTTCATCAATGCCCTGGCTGTCGCGCTCGGGCGCGACCAGCGCGCCCGTTCCCCAGGCGCCGTCGACCTCCAGGCCTTTCAGCGAGATGCGAACCGGCAGCGTCGGATACTGCCCGACAACCGTCGGGCCTTCGCGCGCGACCCAGATGTCCGGTTCACCGGTGGGATTGCAGGGATTGCGCCGATGCTGCCAGTCCCAGCGCAGCCGATTTGCCTCGGCCGCATCCGGACCGTTCGTGCGGCGATAGAGCGTATCGACGCCGCGGCGGTCGTCGGGCCTGAACCGATCGATCTCTGACATGGGGCGGAACGGCGAAGGCGCGGAGGCGCGAGGCCGCTGCGCTCATTGTACGCGGTTTGGCTGAGCCTGCTGCGGCTGCGTCGTCCGCGGCGGCGGCGCGATGACGCCGGGCGTCGCGGAGGATCCAAACGGCACGCCAAACGGATTGCCCGGCGTCGGCGCCACAGCAGGTGCGGGCGCGGCCGGCTGATCCGGATCGGCATCCGCGCCCGGCGCTTCGGCGGGCGGCCCCTGAGGCACCGGCGGCCGCCTCATGAGCGGAGGAAGACCGGGCCGCGGCTCAACGGGACTTGTCGGCGCCTGCGAGGGCGTGTCGGCGTCGGTGTCCGCGCCGTCGCCCTGCAGATCGCCCGCCATGTCGGCTTGCGCGGCCGGCTGACGCACGATCGCGCCGGGGCGCGGCAGAACCGGCCGGGGCCCTGCCGCAGCGGCAGCCGGCGGCGGATTCCGAGGCGCGACGCTCGTCGGCAGAATCAGGATGCGATCGAAGGTGGATGCGGCCTGGGAGCCGGCGCGCCGCGGCGCGAGCAGATAGCCGGCGACATTCCGCAGGACGACATCCAGCGCCTGACGCTCCGGGACGTCGGTGAGCTCGATCGTGACCGGCGGCCCCACGACCCGCTCGCCGTTGACGATGGTGGCGCCGCCGAGCCGCGCCCATTCCGCAAGAATGGTCCTCACCGGCGCGTTGTCCGCGCGCAGCGTGACGCGCCCGTCCTGAAACCGGAGGGCCACGCCCTGCTGGGCCCGGGCCGGCACGGCACAGAGCGCGATCAGCGCGGCAAGCGCAAGCAGGCGACTGCTCATCTGGCCGTATTGTAGCCCTAGTGCTCCCGGATGTGGTCGATCACCCGCTGAATGATTTCCTGCAGCGCGAATTTCGGCTTGTAGCCGATCAGCGCGGCGACCTTTGACAGATCGGGCACGCGTCGCGGCATGTCCTCGAACCCGGCCTCGTACGCTTCGTCGTACGGGACGAGGTGGATCGGCGAGCGGCTGCCCGTCATCGCCTTCACGCGCTCGGCGAGCCCCCGCATGGAAATTTCTTCCGTGTTGCCCACATTGAAGACCTCGCCGACCGCGCGCGGTTCGGACGCCAGCGCGACCAGGGCGCCCACCACATCGCTCACGTCGGTGAAGCTGCGGGACTGCGTGCCGTCGCCGAAGACGGTGATCGGGTGTCCCGCGAGCGCCTGGCGGACGAAGGTCGGCAGCACCATGCCGTACTGTCCCGTCTGCCGCGGTCCGACGGTGTTGAACAGCCGGACGATCACGACCGGAAGCTTCTTCTCCTTCCAGTACGCCAGCGCGAGGAATTCGTCGATCAGCTTGCTGCAGGCATACGCCCAGCGATGCTTGGACGAGGGCCCGAGCACGACGTCGGCGCTCTCACCGAACGGCACATCCGGGCTCTTGCCGTACACCTCGGACGTGGACGCGATGACCACGAGCTTCTTCTTCTTGTTGGCGTGCTTCAGGACCACTTCGGTGCCGTGGACGTTCGTCTCAATCGTATGCACCGGCTGCTCGACGATCAGCTTCACCCCGACGGCGGCGGCCAGATGGAAGACGACGTCGCTGCGGTCGATCATCTCGGCGAGCAGCGGCTCGTTGGTGACCGAGTCGATCGCGTACGAGAACTGCCGCGCGCCCTTGAGCGGCGCGATGTTGTCGATGGAGCCGGTCGACAGGTTGTCGAGCACGGCGACTTCGTGCCCCTGCTCCAGGAGCCGCTCCGCCAGGTGCGATCCGATGAACCCGGCGCCGCCGGTGATCAGCGCTTTCACAGGGAAACCGGCGTCATCGTTTGACCGGCTCGGTCGGTGCCGTGCCGCGGATCGTCGGGTTGCGAAACAGCACGGAGGCGCTCTGCCGGCCGCGTCCCAGTACCACGAGCTTCATCCACAGCTTCAGCACGTCGACGCCCGTCCAGAAGACGCGACGGACGTTGAAGAACTGCGAATGGCCGTGGGCGCGGTGATAGTGATGCACCGGTACCTCGACGATGCGGCATCCGGCATCCTGAAACTTCCGCATCATCTCGAGGCAGATCACGCCCGTGTCCCCTTCGAGCGTCACGCGGTCGAACACCTCGCGGCGGATCAGCCGGAAGTCGCAGTCGACGTCCCGGACGCGCAGCCGGAAGAGCAGCTTGACCGCGTGATGGTACATCCGCCCGATCACGATCCGGTGCCGGGGATCGGCGCGGCTGATCTTGTAGCCGGTCACGACGTCGACCTCCGGGGCCAGACGGTGCCAGAGCGCCGGGAGCTCCGCGGGGTCGTACTGCGCGTCGCCGTCCGTGTAGGCGATGAGGTCCTTGGTGGCCGCCGCAAACCCGGTACGAAGCGCGCCGCCGTACCCGCGGTTGTGAGGGTGGTGAATGGCGCGAACCTGGGGATACGTGCGCGCGAGCTCGTCGGCAATCTCACGGGTCTCGTCGCTGCTGCCGTCGTTGACGACGATGACCTCGAAGTCGGAGGTGAGGCGTGAGGCGGTCTGCACCGCGCGGATCACGAGGCTCGCGATCGTCCCGCCATCGTTATAGGCGGGGAAGAACACGCTGAGGCCGGGGCGCGGCGAGCTGTCGGGAGCCTGGGTCAAGCCGTCGAGATCGTACCGCGAACGGGGATCTCCGACAAGGACCTCAGCGGCGCGGACGCGCCGCAAGCCGCCACGGCACGAGCGCGGATTCGAAGAGGACGCGGGACGACAGCTTCGAGGCGCCGCGCCGACGCTCGACGAACGTGATCGGGACTTCCACGACCCGGCTTCCCGTGGCGACCGCCTCCCAGAGCATTTCGACCAGAAACGCGTAGCCGTTTGACACGATCCGGTCGAGCGGCAGCCGCTCCAGCGCTTCGCGGCGCCAGCAGCGGAACCCGCTCGTGCAGTCGGCGACATCGAGCCGGGTAATCGCGCGCACGTACGCGTTGGCGAACGCGCTCAACAGCAGCCGCCGCTTCGGCCAGTTCTCGATCCGTCCGCCGGGCGCATAGCGCGAGCCGATGACCAGGTCGGCATCGGCGCCGCGCGTGAGCAGCCGGGGCACCGCCGCCGGATCGTGCGACAGGTCCGCATCCATCTGGCAGATGGCGGTCGCCTCCGTCCGCAGCGCCCAGAGCAGGCCTTCGACGTAGGAGACGCCGAAGCCGCGCGGCCCGCTCCGGTGCAGCACCGACAGCCGTCCCCCGGCCGCCTGCGCGAGGGCGTCCGCGACCGCACCGCTGCCGTCGGGGGAGGCGTCGTCGACGATGAGGATGCGCAGCCCGGGGATGCGGAGCAGCCCGGCGACGACGACCGGCAGGTTCTCGCGCTCGTTGTAGGTCGGAACGATGACCAGCGGCTTCATCGACGCTCGTCTCCGGGGCCCCCGAACCGCAGCAGCGAGACCTGCTCGGAGACGAGACCGATGAGAAAGACCATGACCGCGAACAGGATGAGCACAACCGCGCCGTTCGGAATCCGTCCGGCCACGGCGACATTCCAGATCCCATAGGCCGCGCCGACGAGCAGCGAGGCCGCGCTCACCGGCACGAACACGCGAAGGGGGCTGAACACCGTCACGATCTTGAAGAGGATCAGCAGGAACGAGGCGCCGTCGCGGGTGAAACGGATCTTCGAGCGGCCCACACGCGGCCGCGCCTCAATCGGTTCGAAGCCGACGCTGTACCCGGCCCGCATGAAGGCCAGCGTCGTCGTCGCCGGTGTGGAGAAGCCGTTCGGCAGCAGATGCAGGAACTCGCGGAGGCAGGCGAGGCGGGCGGCGCGAAACCCCGACGTGAGATCCGGAATGGCGCGCCCGGCAAGATAGCCGGCAAGCCGGTTGAGCAGGGCGTTGCCGATGCGTCGCTGGAGCGACGCCTGCGTCGATGCCGCACGGGCGCCGATCACCAGGTCGAATTCCCCGAGCCGGCCGACGAGCCGCCGCGCATCGGCCGGCGAGTGCTGCCCGTCGCCGTCCAGCATGAGAACGAACTCGGCCGACACGTTGCGGATGCCCGTCTTGGCCGCGGCGCCGTTGCCTTTCGTGTAGGGATGGCGGATCACGCGCGCGCCGGCGGCCCGCGCCTGCGCCGCCGTCTCGTCGGTCGAGCCGTCGTCGATCACGAGCACGTCGTGCCAGGCCGCGGCCGCGAGCAGATCCCGGACGACGGGGCCGATGCTGGCGGCTTCGTTGAGCGCCGGAATCAGGACCGCGACCGACGCGGGATCAGCCAACGAGCTGCTCCACGACCCCGTCCCAGGTGATCTGGATCGCCTGCTGCCGGCCTCGTTCGCCGAGCCGCTGCGCCAGCGTCCGGTCGGCGGAGAGAGTGGCGAGCGCCCCGGCGATCGCCTCCGGCGCCGGCGCACAGACCAGGCCGTTGTCGCCATCGCGGACGAACTCGAGCGGCCCGCCGGAATCGACGGCCGTCACCACCGGCTTGGCCGCAAGAAAGGCCTCGAGCGTGACATAGCCGTAGTCCTCGTCGAACGGCACATAGACCACCGCCAATGCCCCCGCGTACAGATCCAGCAGATCGTCGCTGTGTGCGCTGCCTGCGAAGACGACGCGTTCGGATGCGCCCAGGTCGGCCGCGAGGCGCTCCAGCGTCTCGCGCATGGAGCCCTCGCCGACCACCACCAGACGCAGACCTGCCGGCGCGGCGGCGATCGCCCGCACGGCGAGCTCCGGGCGCTTCACCGGCTCGAGCCGCCCGACGGCCAGCGCATAGTCGCCGTACGTCCCCGGGCGCAGCCGTTCGGCAAGCGGGGGAGGATGATACAGCGGGGTGGCCGTCACGCCGTTGAACGTCTCGAGCCGACGCGCGGTATTCCGGGCGTTGGTGAACACATGGCGGCATTCGCCCATCATGCGGCGGTCGAGCTCGAGCAGCTGGCGCCGAAGCCCCACGTCCATTTCGGTGTGATCGAAGTCGCTGTATGGCGTGCCGCAGAGCTCGTACGCTGCGCGGTGCTGATGGATGACCCAGGCCACCTTTCTCGGATGGCGCGCGAAGTAGCTTGGAAACCGCGTCGCGATCAGCAGATCGACCGGCCGGTCATGGCTCGCCGAGAGGTCGAGCAGCCGCCACGCCGCGGCCTGCGAGAGCAGCTCCGACTTGGGATGCGCGCGGAAGGGGACGGCGACCTTCTCGACCTCGTGGCCGCGCCGGCGCAGCTGATCGACGAGCGAGCCGACGTGGAGCTCGGCGCCTCCTTCCACGAAGGGCACCTGGGTGTCGGCCACGAGGATCCGACGGACGTCGCCGTGTGGGCTAGGTGGCAAACCGGAAGTTGATGATATCGCCGTCCTGCACGACGTACTCCTTGCCCTCCAGACGGACCTCGCCGTGCTCGCGGCACGCGGCCATCGATCCCCGCGCGATGAGCGCGTCGTAGGCGACCACTTCCGCCCGGATGAACCCCCGCTGGATATCGGTGTGGATCTCGCCGGCGGCCGCCTGCGCGTGCGTGCCGCGCGCGATCGACCAGGCGCGGCATTCGTCCTCGCCGACGGTGAAGAACGAGATATATCCGAGCAGGTCGTAGCTGGCGCGGATGACCCGATCGAGCCCCGACTCGGCCAGGCCGAGATCGCCGAGAAAGGTGGCGGCGTCGGGCGGCTCGAGCTGCGCGATTTCGAGCTCGATCGTCGCGCAGAGCGCCACCGCCCGCGTCGCCGCTCGCTCCAGGAACGGCGTCAGGCCGGTCAGCGCGGCTGCGCGCTCGACGCTGGCGCCGACGCCTGCGACATCCGCTTCGTCGAGGTTGATGACCACCAGCAGCGGCTTCGCCGACAGCAGCTGAAATCCCCGGAGGCGCTTGAGATCCTCGCCTGCCAGCTGCAGCGCGCGCAGCGGTGTGCCGGCTTCGAGCGCCTGCCGGCAGCGATGCAGCAGGTCGCGCTCCCGCTCGAGCTCCGGAGATCGCGATTTCTTGAGGTCCCTGTCGACCCGCTCCAGCCGCCGCTCCGTGACCCCGAGGTCCGCGAGGATCAGTTCGTCCTCCATCGCCCGGCAGTCGCGGGCGGGGTCGATGGAGCCTGAGGGGTGTGCGACGGCCACACTGCGGAACGCGCGGACGACATGGACCAGCGCGTCGGCATTCTTGTAGCCGGCGACATCGACGAGCGCCTGGGCGCCGCTTCGCACGGGCGCGGCGGCGTCGGTGAATTCCACGGTCGCGGGGACCCGCTTCCGCGGGTTGTACATCGCGGTCAGCGCGTCGAGCCGGGCATCGGGGACCTTCGAGATGCCAATGTGCACGTCCCCTTTGGTGCGGGGGGCGTCGCGGGCACCGGTCATGAGATGGAAGAGGGTGGTCTTGCCTGTGGACGCAAAGCCGATGAGCCCCGCGCGCAGCATGAAATTGCCAGCCTATCGCAAATCGGTCGGAGAGGCCGGGCTTCAGCCCGGCCCTCGGCGGGCCTG
>MEKU01000094.1:17609-39571 GCA_001767195.1 Acidobacteria bacterium RIFCSPLOWO2_02_FULL_67_21 | reverse complement strand
ACGCTGAATCGAGCAGCGAAAGTTTGGCGTAAGTACAGAAAACTGAGTGGCTTAGCGGTTGACATCCCTGCGCGGCGGACTTACTATCCGTGTGGATTTTTGTGGAGCAAAGTGGACCAAAAAGGTCTCAGAGGCAGCTCCCCGGCCCGCATCGACGACAAGGGCCGCCTGAAGGTGCCGACGATTTTTCGCGGCATCGTGCAGGACCAGCACGGGCCGGACGTGTTCGTCACGAGCCTGACGGGGGAGTGCGTCCGCATTTATCCGATGCCGACCTGGCTGGAGATCGAACGCCGGCTGCAGCAGATGCCGGGCAACCATCCCGCGCGGCTCAAGTTCCTCGATCGCGTGAACTACTACGGGCAGGCGGGCGAGCTCGATGCGCAGGGACGCATCGTGATCCCCGCGCATCTGCGCGACAGCGCGTCGATCGTCGGCGACGTTCGCGTTTTCGGGCGGATCGACTACCTCGAAGTGTGGAACGAGGAGCGTTTCCTCGAGAAGCTCCATCGCGAGCCGTGGACCGACGAGGACGGCCTCGGGCTGGCGAGCCACGGGATCTGACGGTGACGCGATGCACGAGCCAGTCATGGTCACCGAAGTGCTCGAGCATCTGGCGCCGGGACGCGGCGGCCTGTTTGTCGATTGCACGGTGGGCTACGGCGGCCACACGCGCGCCCTGCTCGATGCCGGAGCGTCACGCGTGATCGGGCTCGACCGCGATCAGGACGCGCTGGCGCAGGCGGGAACCGCCCTGGCGCCGTACGGCACGCGTGTCGAGCTGGTGCATGGCGACTACCGGCAGCTCGAGGACGTGCTGTCACTCCGCGGGGTGGCGCGGGTCGACGGCCTGCTGGCGGATCTCGGCGTCTCCTCGATGCAGCTCGATGCGCCCGGGCGCGGCTTCAGCTTCCGGCGCGACGAGCCGCTCGACATGCGGATGGATCGCACGGCCGGCCCGACCGCGGCCGAGGCCATTCAGGGGGCGGATGAGCGCACGCTCGCCGACGTGATTTACGAGTTCGGCGAGGAGCGGTTCGCGCGACGGATTGCACGCGCCATCGTGGAGGCCGGGAAGGGGGAGCCGGTCGCCACGACCGGCCGGCTGGCCGACATCGTGCGCCGCGCGAGTCCGCGGAAGGGCTACTCGCGGATCGATCCGGCGACCCGGACGTTTCAGGCGATCCGGATCTGGGTGAACCGCGAGCTCGACGGGCTCGACGCGTTTCTCGCGCGTGCCGTCCGGCGGCTGGCGCCGGGCGGACGGATGGCGGTGATCACGTTTCATTCGCTCGAGGACCGGATCGTCAAGCACACGTTTCGCGCGCTGCAGGCGGCCGGCGAGATCGGCCTGACCGTTCGGACCAAGCGTCCCGTGGTACCGAGCGAAGCGGAGATCGAGCGGAACCCGCGCGCCCGAAGCGCCAAGCTTCGGGCCGTGGAGGTCGCCGGGTAGCTCCTGGTGAGGCGAATATGACGGCGGACACGTTCGAATACGCGATCAAGAAAGACATTCGCAACAACCCGATCGTTCGCGAGGTCGATCGCGAGCGCCACCGCGAGCTGTGGCGGTCGGTCGGGGTGGGGATCTTTCTCGTCGGGGTGCTGCTCTTCTGGGCCTGGCAGCAGTTCGAGCTGCTCCGCCACGGCTACCGCGTCGAGCAGATGCAGCGCGACCGCGCCGCCGAGGTGGAGATCAATCGCCACCTGCGGCTGGAAGTCGACACGCTCCGGTCGCCGGTGCGCATCGAGCGACTCGCGGGCGAGCGGCTCCACATGGTGGCGCCGGGCCCGGACGACGCGTCGGTGATCGAGCGTGTCCTGCCGGCGCCGGCGGCGCCGCAGTCGGCCCTCGCGCTGAGGTAACACGCGTGGACGAGAAGCCGGCGTTCCCATGGCGCACGACCCTCAAGCGCCGGGTCGGCATCGCCGCCATCGTCCTGTTCGCCTGGTCGGCCGCCATCGAGGCGCGACTCGTCTACCTGCAGGTCGTCCGCCACACGGACCTGTCATCGCGCGCGGAGCGTCAGCAGCAGCGCACCGTCGAGAGCGCAGCCAAGCGCGGCGACATCCTGGATCGAAACGGCCGCGTGCTCGCCTACAGCGTCGAGGCGGACTCGATCTACGCCGTGCCGGGCGACCTCGGCGATCCGGCGGCGGCCGCAGCCGCGCTCTGCGGGGCGCTCGATGACTGCCGCACGCGGGATCGTGAGGCGATCGCGGACCGGATCCGGCGGGGCCGGGCGTTTGCGTACGTCCGCCGGCAGGTGTCGCCCGCCGAAGCGCAACGCGTCGCTGGACTGAAGCTTGACGGGATCGGCTTCATGACCGAGAGCCGACGGTTCTATCCGAACAAGGAGCTGGCGGCGCACGTGCTCGGATACGTCGGGCTCGACAACAAAGGGCTCAACGGCATCGAGGCGGCGTACGACACGCTCATCAAGGGCCGTCCGGGCACGGTCCTCATTCAGACCGACGCGCGCAGGCGTGCGTTCAGCCGGATCGAGCGGCCGCCGACGGCCGGCGCCTCCCTCGAGCTCACCATCGATCAGTACCTGCAGCACGTGGTGGAGCGCGAGCTGCGCGCCGGCGTCGAAGAGAACCGCGCCGCCGCCGGGAGCGCCGTGGTCATGGACCCGCAGACAGGCGAGATCGTGGCGCTCGCCAGCTGGCCGTCCTTCAATCCCAACGCCTACCGCGAATCCGCCAGGGAGAGCCAGCGCAACCGGGCCGTCCAGGACCTGTACGAGCCCGGATCGACGTTCAAGATCGTCACCGCCGGCGCGGCGCTCGAGGAGAACGTGCTTCAGCCCGACAGCCCGGTCGAGACGAGCCCCGGCCGCATCCGGTTCGGATCGCGCGTTATTGACGAGGATCGGGGACACAACTACGGTCTGCTGACGTTCACCGACGTCATCGTCAAGTCGAGCAATGTCGGGGCGATCAAGGTCGGGCTGAAGCTGGGATCCGAGCGGCTCGGCGGCTACGTGAGCCGGTTCGGTTTCGGGCGGCGCGCATCGCCCGACTTTCCCGGCGAGAGCCCCGGCATCGTCTGGAACGCGGCGCGCATGACGGACAGCGCGCTCGCTTCGATATCGATGGGATACCAGGTGGGTGTGACCCCGCTGCAGATGGCGGCGGCGGTCAGCGCGATTGCCAACGGGGGCGAGCTCGTCGAGCCGCGCATTGTGCGCGCCGTGATCCAGGACGGCACGCGGACGCCCGTTCCGCGCAAGGTTGTGCGGCGGGCCGTGTCGGAAGGCACCGCCGCGGTGCTGACGGAGATCATGGAGCAGGTCGTGCAGCGCGGCACCGGGACGCGCGCCCGAATCGACCGCTTCACGGTCGCGGGCAAGACCGGCACCGCGCAGAAGGTCGTCGGCGGCCGCTACTCAACCTCCGAATACAACGCGTCGTTTGTCGGGTTCGTTCCCTCCCGGCAGCCGGTCTTTGCCATCGTGGTCGTGATCGATTCGCCACACGGGCCGAATGCGTACTACGGCGGCACCGTGGCCGCGCCGATCTTCCAGCGGATTGCAGCCGCCGGGCTCCGGCTGTACGGCGTGCCGCCATCGATCGACCGCGAACCGCCCGTGATGGTGGCGCGCCACGAAGAGTCGCGCGAGCGGCTGGTTGTCGCCCCGGGCGAGCTGCCGGCCATCATCACGCTCGAGAGCGGTGCGGGCCGGACGACGGCATTGTTTCCCGACGTGAGAGGGCTCGGTGCCCGCGACGCCCTCCGGATGCTCGCGCATCTCGGGATGACCGCGCGCATTCAGGGCGCCGGAGTCGTCGTCGAACAGGATCCGCCGGCGGGGAGCCCTGTCGAGCGTGGCGCGGTCTCGACGCTGAGGCTCGCACGCCGCGCCGGCGAGATGGCGGCATCGGCCGACGCCGGGCCATGACAGTCCGGGAGCTGCTCGAGCGGCTCGCGCGCGCGCTGCCGCCGGACGCCCGTCCGGAGTTCGCCGCATTGGGACGTGCGCTCGACGTTCCCTGCCTGGCGGTCACGCACGATTCGCGGCGCGTCAAGCCCGGGTGGGCGTTTGTGGCCGTGCGGGGGCTGAAATCCGACGGCACCGACTTCGTGCCGCAGGCCGCGGCCGCCGGCGCGGCGGTGATCGTGGCCGAGCGCCCGCCGACCGATCCATCCACCGTTCCGTGGGTAGTGGTGCAGGACGCGCGGCTTGCGCTGGCCTGGATGGCCGCCGAGCTGGCAGGGCATCCGAGCCGGTCGATGCGTGTGGTCGGCGTCACGGGCACCAACGGGAAGACGACCACGAGCTATCTGGTGAACGCGATTTTCGAAGCGGCAGGCGTCAGGTGCGGCTTGATGGGAACGGTGACGTATCGGCTGCCGGGCCGCGAGTTCACCGCCGCGCGCACCACCCCGGAAGCGCCCGAGCTGCAGGACATGCTGCGTGAGATGGCCGACGGCGGATGCGGGGCCTGTGTGATGGAGGTGTCGTCTCACGCGCTGGCGCTGCGGCGCGCCGACGCCGTTCACTTTGCCGCCGGGGTGTTCACGAACCTGACACGGGACCACCTCGATTTCCATGCCGATATGGAGGACTACTTCGCCGCCAAACGCCGCCTGTTCGAACTGCTGCCGCGCGATGCGCCGGCGGTCGTCAACATCGACGATCCGCGCGGGTCGCTGCTCGGCGATCTGGCTGGCCGCCTGGTGAGTTACGCCGTGAATCGTCCGGCCGATGTGACGCCGGGCCCCGTGGCCTTTTCGCTCGACGGCCTCGAGTTCGACGTCAGGACGCCGGGCGAGACGATCCACATCCGGTCGACTCTCGTGGGGCGACCCAACGTCTACAACATTCTTGCGGCGGCGGCGGTCACGACCGCACTGGGGGTGCCCGCCGAGGCCGTGACGCGCGGCGTGTCGAGCCTGCAGGGCGTTCCGGGCCGCTTCGAAAAGGTGTCCTCGCCGGCCGACGACATCACGGTCATCGTCGACTACGCACATACCGACGATGCGCTGCGGAATCTGCTGGAGATGGCGCGCCCGCTCGCGGCACGCCGTTTGATCACCGTGTTCGGCGCGGGCGGCGACCGGGATCGCACGAAGCGGCCGCTGATGGGGATGGTGGCCGCGCGCCTCAGCGACGTCGTGGTGATCACCTCCGACAACCCACGCAGCGAGGATCCGGAGCGCATCATCGACGAGGTCCATCGCGGCGCGCAGGCCGAAGCGCGGCAGCAGGGTGCCGACGTCGTGACGATGGCCGACCGCCGCCACGCGATTCTTCACGGGGTGCGTCTGGCCGAGGCCGGCGATCTGGTCGTCGTGGCCGGCAAAGGGCACGAGAAGTACCAGGAGATCGCGGGCGAGTCGTTTCCGTTTGACGATGTGGCGGTCGCGCGCGAGGCGCTCGACGAGCGGCGCCGCAGGGTCCGGGTTGGGTGACGGCCTGCGCCTCACCTGCGAATGGGTCGCCCGCGCCGTGGGGGGCCGGCTTCGAGGCGGGGATCCCCGGGCCGACATCGGCGCCGTGGCGATCGATACGCGGACGCTTCAGCCGGGCGACTTCTTCGTGGCGCTGCGGGGCGCACGGTTCGACGGCCACGATTTCGTCGCCGACGCGTTCGCCAGGGGCGCCGTCGGAGCGATGGTCCGGTTGGGATTCGGCGCCGGCGCCGCGTTCCAGGGCGCCATCGTCGAGGTCGAGGATCCGATTCGCGGTCTGCAGGACCTCGCGCGCGCGGTCCGCAGGGCCAGCGGGTCGAGGGTGGTCGCGATTACCGGCAGCGCCGGCAAGACCACGACGAAGGAAGCGATTGCGGAATTCCTCTCGGCGCGCTTTCGCGTGGTGAGGAACAGGGGGAACTTGAACAACCACATCGGCCTGCCGTTGTCGCTGATGCAGCTGCGGGAGCGGCCCGATGTGGCGGTGATGGAGCTCGGGATGAACCATCCCGGAGAAATCCGCACGCTCGTGAGCATTACCCAGCCGGAGGTCCGCGTCTGGACCAACGTGGGCGATGCCCATATCGGGTTCTTCGGGTCGGCGGACGCGATTGCCGATGCCAAGGCGGAGATTCTGGAGGGCGCGGAACCGCACCACGTGCTGGTCTGCAACGCGGACGACCCGCGGGTGATGGCACGCGCCGGCCGCTTCCCGGGACGCGTCGTGACATTCGGGATCGCGCGAGCAGCCACCGTCCGTGCGCGCGACATCGAGGACCTCGGGATCGACGGGACGCAGGCCCGGGTGGACACCCCCAGGGGATCGCGGCCGATCCGCACGCCGCTGCTCGGCCGCGGGAATCTCGAGAACGTCCTCGCCGCGGCCGCCGTGGCGCTCGAGTTCGACGTGCCGCTCGACGCTGTGGCGGCGGCGGCCGGCCGGTTGAAGCCTGCCGAACGCCGGGGAGCGGTGCACCGGCTCCGCGACGGGGTCGTGCTCATTGACGATTCGTACAACTCGAGCCCCGACGCGCTCCGCCGGGCGCTCGACGTCGTGGCCGGGACGCGCGGCGCGTCGAGGCGCGTGGCCGTGCTGGGCGAGATGCTGGAGCTCGGGGCGCAGTCGCTCGCGCTCCACGAAGCGTCGGGCCGGCGTGCTGCGGCCGCCCGTCTCGATCGACTTGCCACGATCGGCGGCGAAGCGGCCAGGCGGCTGGCGGCGGCGGCCGTCGAGGCCGGAATGCCGGAAGCCGCGGTCAGCCACTTCCCCGACAGTGCGGCGGCAAGCGGCGAGGTCGCGGCCACGATCCGCCCCGGCGATCTGGTGCTCGTGAAGGGTTCCCGCGGCACGCGGACCGATCTGGTGTCGGACCGCCTCATGGCGGAGTTCGGCTGATGCTGTACGAGCTGCTCCCGCCGCTCGAGCCGTACTTCGGCGCGCTGAACGTCGTCCGCTACATCACGTTCCGGACGGCGGCCGCGAGCCTGACGGCGCTGCTCATCAGCCTGCTGCTCGGGCCCTGGATGATCCGCCGGCTGCGCGAGTTCCAGATCGGCCAGGTGATCCGTCAGGAGGGGCCGCAGTCGCATCGTGCCAAGGCCGGGACCCCCACGATGGGCGGCCTGCTCATCCTGACCGCGGCCGTCGCGCCGACGCTCCTGTGGGCGGATCTCGCCAATCCCTACATCTGGATTGCGGTGCTCGCCACCGCCGCCTTTGGCGCGGTCGGATTTGCAGACGACTACCTGAAGATCGTCCGCCGCTCGCATCACGGTCTGCGCCCGCGCTACAAGATGGCGCTGCAGGTGGTGATTGCCGTGGCGGTCGGCCTGACGCTGATGGCGCTGGCGTCGAACAACCTGTACAACACCCGGGTCATTTTTCCATTCTTCAAGAACCTGATTCCGGATCTCGGCTGGTTCTACGTGGCATTCGCGGTGCTCGTGCTGGTGGGCGCCACCAACGCCGTCAACCTCACCGACGGCCTCGACGGGCTGGCGATCAGCACGTTCGGCGTGGCGGCCGCCGCGTTCACCGCGCTGGCCTACGTCACCGGGCACGCCGTGCTCGCCGACTACCTGCTCATCGTCCGCTTTGCGCCGGCGGGGGAGTTGACGATCTTCTGCGGCGCGCTGGTCGGGGCGAGCCTCGGGTTCCTCTGGTACAACTCGTACCCCGCCGAGATCTTCATGGGCGACGTCGGGTCGCTGGCGCTCGGCGGCGCGCTCGGCACGGTGGCGATTCTGATCAAACAGGAGCTGCTGCTGCCGATTGTCGGCGGCGTCTTCGTCATCGAAGCGCTGTCGGTCATCCTCCAGGTCGGCTCGTTCAAGCTCACCGGGCAGCGCGTCTTCAAGATGGCGCCGATTCACCACCACTTCGAGCTGATTGGATGGAGCGAGCCCAAGGTGATCACCCGCTTTCTGATCGTCGCGGTGATCTTCGCCCTCTTCAGCCTCACCACGTTGAAGCTGCGGTGATGGGGTGCGCAACGGAATGTTCTCGGTGCATCAGCGGCGCGTGGTGGTCGTCGGCGCGGCCAGAAGCGGCGTGGCCGCCGCGGAGCTGCTCGCGAAGAGAGGCGCGGCCGTCATGCTGACGGATCTGCGTCCGGCCATCGAGTCGGCCGATGCCCTGCGTGCCTCCGGCGTGGCGCTCGAGCTCGGATCGCACCGGCCGGAGTCGTTCGCCCGCGCCGATCTGGTCGTCGTCAGCCCGGGTGTTCCGCCCGAGCATCCCGCGCTGCAGGCCGCGCGCGAGCGCGGCGTCGAGGTCATCGGCGAGCTGGAGCTCGCGTGGCGGTGGATTCAGGGCCGCGTGATTGCGATTACGGGAACCAAGGGGAAATCGACGACGACGACGCTCGTCGGCCGCATGCTGGCGGCCGCCGGCCGGCAGGTCCTCGTCGGGGGCAACATCGGCGTTCCGTTGAGCGCGCAGGTCGAGCAGTCGACGCCCGACACCGTGCACGTGGTGGAGACGAGCAGTTTTCAGCTGGAGACCACCACGACGTTCAGACCGTGGATCGCCGTCTGGCTCAACTTCACCGACGACCATCTGGATCGCCATCCGAGCATCGAGGCGTATGCCGCGGCGAAGGCGCGCATCTTTGCCAATCAGACGGCCGAGGACTGGGCGGTGATCAATGCCGACGATGCCGTCGTCGTCGCGAGAAGCAGGGCCATTCACGCGCGACCGGTCCTGTTCGCTCCGAGCGGGCGCGTGACCGACGGCGTTGTCGTCGAGAGCGACTGGATCGTGAAACGCACGGCGGCCGGGGTCGAGCGGCTCGTTCCGGCGGCCGCCGTGGAGCTGACCGGGCGCCACATGCTCCACAACGTGCTGGCGGCGGCGGCCACGGCCTCGACCGCCGGCTGCGCGCCTGAGGCGATGAGGTCGGCGTTGCGCGGGTTTCGGGGGCTCGAGCACGTGATGGAACCGGCGGGCGAGGTGGCGGGCGTGCGGTTCGTCAACGATTCGAAGGCGACCAATGTCGAAGCCGCGCGGCGGTCGATCGAGAGCTTTTCCGGCGGCGTGGTCGCGATCATCGGCGGCCGGTTCAAAGGCGGCGATCTCACCGGGCTACGCGCCGCGCTGGCCGCCTCGGGCAGGGCCGTCGTCGCGATCGGCGAGGCGGCGCCCCGGGTGCGCGACGCGCTGGGGGGCGTAGTGCCCATCGTCGGGGCGGCATCGATGCGCGAGGCGGTCGAGCGGGGATACGAAGCGGCGGCGCCCGACGGTGTGGTGCTGCTCGCGCCGGCGTGCGCCAGCTTCGACTGGTTTCGGGATTATGCCGAGCGGGGCAACGTGTTCAAGGAGGAGGTGGCGCGGCTGAGGCGTGAGAAAGCCGCGGAGCGGTGAGCAGTCGTCAGTCGGCTCGGCGCGGGGGAGAGCCAACCGCTGGGAACGCAGACTACCCCGGTCTGCGAGGTCGGCGTCTTCTCCCACGGGCCGGCTGACGACTGCTGACCGCGTTTCGTGGCCAGGCGGACCTGACCACCTTCGCCAAGGCTACGGTGGTCCGCCTCCACGGCGAGGGCGATCACGGGCGGGGTCCGGCCGCGATCTTACGCGATCGCAGCACTCGTGGCGCCGGGCCTGAAACAGTCGTAGTGCCCGGCTTTAGCCGGGCTGAAGCCCGGCACTACGTACTCGTTTCAGACCCGGCGACATCGGCGTGCATACGGTGTTTCGGGCGTTCGGGCGTTTTCTGTAGGGCGGCGGAAGAGGTGATGTGGCGCGAAAGCTGAAGTCCGACAAGATCCTGTTCACGGCCACGCTGCTGCTGGTGTGCACCAGCATCATCATGGTCTACAGCGCCTCGGCGCTCGTGGCGCTCGAGCGGTACCAGCAGCCCTACCTGTTCGTCACCCGGCAAGTGATGTGGACGACGCTCGGACTCGCAGTGCTCTGGATCGCGATGCACCTCGACTACCGGACGTACAGGAACCACACGTTCGTCTGGGCGCTGCTGGGGTTCGTCGCGCTGATGCTCGTGGGCGTGCTGTTCAGCGCCCCTGTCAACGGCACGCGGCGGTGGTTCGGGCTGGGTGGGCTCGGCATCCAGCCGTCGGAGCTGGCGAAGCTGACGTGCGTGCTGTTCACGGCGCTCGTCCTCGAGCGGCGGATGCACCGGATCGACGAGCTGTCGTACTCGCTGCTCCCGATCGGCATCGTCGTCGGCGTCCTGGTCGGCCTCATCCTCCTGCAGCCCGATTTCGGGACCGCGATGTCGCTCGTCCTGATCGTGGCCGCGATGATCTTCGCGGCCGGGCTGCACTACCGGTATCTGGTGGGCACCGTGCTGGTGCTGCTGCCGGCCGCCTACCTCGTGCTCGTCAGCGCGCCGTACCGAAGGCGCCGGCTTCTGGCGTTCTGGGATCCGTGGGCCGACCCGCTGGGCGACGGCTTCCAGATCATTCAGTCGCTCATCGCCGTCGGCACCGGCGGCGTCTTCGGCCGGGGCCTGATGGCGGGCGTGCAGAAGCTGTTCTACCTGCCCGAGCCGCACACCGACTTCATCTACGCCGTGATCGGGGAGGAGCTGGGCCTCGTCGGCGCCACCGGCACGCTCATCTGCTTCTGCCTGATCGCCTGGCGCGGGCTGCGCATCACGGTGCGCGCGCAGGATACGTTCGGCGCGTTCGTGGCGCTCGGCATCACCACGATGATCGTGGTCCAGGCGTTCGTCAACATGAGCGTCGTTCTCGGCCTGATGCCGACCAAGGGGATTCCCCTGCCGCTCGTGAGCGCCGGCGGGTCGTCGCTCGTGATCAGTCTGCTGGGGATGGGTGTGCTGCTGAACATTTCGCAGCACGACACGGCGCAGGCGTGACGGCCGGCCATGGCCTTGTCGGTGCTGATCGCGGGCGGAGGGACGGGTGGCCACCTGTATCCCGGGCTCGCGGTCGCGCGGGAGCTGCGGGCGCGCGTCCCCGACGTGCAGGTCGCGTTCGTGGGCACGGCGGCGGGCCTCGAGGCGACGGTGATGCCCCGGGAGGGATTTCCGCTGGAGGTCATCCGCAGCGCCGGCCTGAAGGGGAAGTCGCCGCGGCAGGTGGCGCGCGGCCTGGCGCTCCTGCCGCTCGGTGCCGTCGATGCGTGGGACGTGATCACGAGGCGGCGGCCGTCGGTCGTGATCGGCGTCGGAGGATACAGCTCGGGGCCGGTGGTGCTGCTTGCCGCGATGCGCGGCATTCCGACGCTGCTGATGGAGCAGAACGCGATGCCCGGCATGACCAACCGGCTGCTCGCGGCGGTCGTCGATGCGGCGGCGGTCACCTATCCGGAGAGCGTGCCGTTCTTCGGACGCAAGGCGTTCGTTTCGGGCAATCCGGTCAGGCCGGAGTTCTTCACGGCCGGGGGGGAGCAGGGACATGACGCAGGGACGAGGGTTCTAGTCTTTGGCGGCTCTCAGGGCGCGCACGCGATCAACGTGGCCATGGTGGAGGCGGCGCCGCGCCTGGCTGCCGCGCCAAGAATGGCAGTTACGCACCAGACTGGGGAGCGCGATCTGGAAATGGTCACAGACGGCTACCGGCGCGCCGGGCTCGAGGCCCGCGTCGAGCCGTTTCTGTACGCCATGGACCGCGAGATGAGCATGGCCGACCTCGTCGTCTGCCGCGCCGGCGCGACGACGCTGGCGGAGCTGACGGCGGCCGGCAGGGCCGCCATCCTGGTTCCGCTGCCGACCGCCACCGACGACCACCAGCGGACAAACGCGCTCGCGCTGGTCGGGCAGGGCGCCGCGCTCATGATCGAGCAACGCGAGCTGTCGGGCGGCCGCCTCGCGGCGGAGCTGCTCTCGCTGGCCGGCGATGCGGCGCGCCGGCGGGAAATGGGCGACGCGGCACGGCGGCTGGCCCGGCCCGCGGCCGCCGGCGAGATCGCCGATCGAGTGCTGGCGCTTGCGCGGCTTGCACCATGAACCTCGGACGGACCCGCCGGATCCATTTCGTCGGGATCGGCGGCATCGGGATGAGCGGCATCGCCGAGCTGCTCGCCAACCTCGGCTACGAGGTGAGCGGATCGGATCTGCGGCGATCGGAGGTGACAGCACGGCTCGTATCGAGTTTCGGAGTGACGATTCACGAAGGCCACGCGGCCGCGAACATCGGCGAGGCCGACGTCGTGGTGGTGTCGTCGGCCGTGCGCGCTTCGAATCCCGAGGTCGTCGAGGCCGGACGGCGCGGCATTCCGGTCATTGCCCGTGCCGAGATGCTCGCCGAGCTGATGCGCATGCGGTTCTCGATTGCCGTCGCCGGCGCGCACGGCAAGACGACGACCGCCTCGATGATTGCGTTCGTGCTGGAACAGGGGGGGCTCGACCCCGATGCGGTGATTGGCGGCCGGCTGCGCGCGTTCGGCAGCAGCGCCCGGCTCGGCCGCGGCGAGTACATGGTCGCCGAGGCCGATGAGAGCGACCGCTCGTTTCTCGCGCTGTGGCCGTCGGTGGTGGTCGTGACCAACATCGACCGCGAGCACATGGAGAGCTACGGAAGCATGGACGACCTGCAGCAGGCCTTCGTCGATTTCGCCAACAAGGTGCCGTTCTACGGCGCCGTGATCGCGTGCGCCGACGATCCGCTGCTGTCGCAGGTGCTGCCCCGAGTCAGGCGCCGGCTGGTGACGTACGGGCTGGACAATCCCGCCGCGCACCTGTCGGCGGTGCGCGTCGAGCTCGGCGCCTACGGTGGACGATGCGTCGTCCGGCGCCGCCGGCAGAACGCGGTGGAGACGCTCGGCGCCATGGAGCTCTCGGTGCCGGGCCGGCACAACCTGCAGAACGCGCTGGCGGCGGCCGCGGTGGGCGCGGAAGTGGGGCTCGAGTTCGCGCAGGTGGCCCGGGCGCTCCGTGCCTTCGAAGGCGCGGAGCGGCGGTTCGAACGGCACGGAGAGGCCGCGGGGGTCGCGGTCGTCGACGATTACGCGCATCACCCGACCGAGATTGCCGCGGTGCTTGCGGCCGCGCGCACGACGCTGGATGGCCGCCTGATCGTGGCCTTTCAGCCGCACCGGTATACCCGCACCCGCGAGCTGATGGCGGATTTTGGTCCGGCGCTCCGCGACGCCGACGAAGTCGTGCTGACCGACATCTACGCCGCCGGAGAGGATCCGATTCCGGGGATCACCATCGAGCAGCTGGCCGACGCGATCCGGCGCGGGTCCGGCCGTCCGGTCCGGCTCGTCCACCGGCTGGAGGATCTCGTTCCCGAGCTGCTGAAGACCGTCAGGGCGGGCGACGCCGTGATCACGCTTGGCGCCGGATCCATCGGGACGGTGCCGAAGCAGCTGCTCGAGGCGCTCGAGCACAAGGAGGCCGGCGCCTGATGGCTGTTGCCGCCCCGACCGACAAGCGCTTCCGCCGCGCACATGTCAGTCCCGCGCGCCGGCGCGGGCGGCTGGCCATCCGGCCCAGGCATCTGGCGATGGTGGTGGTGCTCGGCGCGGGTCTCGCGTACGGGGCGTACCGGCTTGCCGTCACGGTCGTATCGGCCGATGCGCTCACAGTCAGCCGCATCACGGTGTCGGGGAACGCGCGGCTGGCGCGCGGCGACGTGCTGTCGCTGCTCGAAGGGCTGCAGGGGCGCAACATGCTGCTGGTGCGTCTCGACGAGTGGCGCAGCCGGCTGCTGGCGTCGCCGTGGGTCGCCGACGCGGCGCTGCGCCGGGTGCTGCCCGGCACCATCGACGTGTTCATCTCGGAGCGGCAGCCGATCGGCATTGCCCGGTTCGGCGAGGCGCTCCATCTCATCGATCAGCACGGCACCGTGATCGACGAGTTCGGGCCCCGGCACGCGTCGCTCGATCTTCCGGTGATCGACGGCCTGACGCCGCCGGATGGCGCCGCGACCGGCCCGGACGTCGATCAGGACCGCGCCCTGCTCGCCGCCCGCCTGCTCGGGTCGCTGCAGGGGCGCCCGGACCTCGCCGCGCGCGTGTCGGAAGTGGACGTCAGCGACGCCCGCGACGCGGTGGTCATTCTGAAGGGCGATACGACGCTCATCCGTGTCGGCGACGATCAATTCGCCGAGCGCCTCCAGTCGTATCTCGACCTCGCGCCGGCGCTGCGGGAGCGGGTCCCGCAGATGGATTACATCGACCTGCGGTTCGGCGAACGCGTATACGTGAGGCCCCTGAAATCAGGGGCCAGGGGTCAGGGACCATCCCCGACCCCTGATCCCTAGAGGGAGGGCGAGTGGCTCGCAGCGAGCGATATCTGGTCGGACTCGATGTCGGAACGTCTACCGTCTGCGCCGTCGTCGGCGAAAGCCTGGACGACGGCAGTGTCGACATCGTCGGGCTCGGTGTGGCGGAATCGCGCGGCATCAAGCGCGGGGTCGTCGTCAACCTCGAGGCGGCGGTCGACTCGATCAAGAAGGCGCTCGAAGAGGCCGAGCTGATGGCCGGCGTCGAGATCGACTCGGTGCATCTGGCGCTCTCAGGGGCGCAGATCAAGGGCTTCAACAGTCGCGGCGTCATCGCGGTGGCCGGCAAGAACCGCGAGATCTCGCGCGACGACGTGCGGCGCGCGATCGAGGCGGCCAAGGCCGTGGCGCTGCCGGCCGGGCGCGAAATCCTCCACGTGCTCCCGCAGGATTTCGTGGTCGACGAGCAGGACGGGATCGGGGCGCCCATCGGCATGACCGGCGCCAGGCTCGAGGTCAACGTGCACGTGGTCACCGGCTCGATCTCGTCGACGCAGAACATGGTGGCCTGCGTCAACCGCGCCGGCGTCGCGGTGGTCGACACCGTCATCGAGCAGCTCGGGGCCGCCGAAGCCGTGCTCACCCAGGATGAGAAGGAGCTCGGCGTCGCGCTCGTGGACATCGGCGGCGGCACCGCGGACCTGGCCATCTTCGAGCGCGGCAGCCTCTGGCACACGGCGGTTGTCGCCGTCGGCGGCGATCACTGCACGAGCGACATCGCCGTCGGGCTGCGGACGCCGATGCCCGATGCCGAGAAGCTGAAGCGGAAGAACGGATGCGTCCTCTCCTCGATGGTGGACGAAGAGGAGACGATCGAGGTGGCCAGCGTCGGCGGCCGCAAGCCCCGCCTGATGGCGCGGCGGATTCTCTCGGAGATCCTCCAGCCTCGCGCCGAAGAGATCTTCCATCTCGTCTGGGATGAGATCCGGCGCGCCGGCTACGAAAAAGCGCTCAACTCCGGCATCGTGCTGACCGGGGGCGGCTCCATCCTCGAAGGGATGCCCGAGATCGCGGAACAGATCTTCGACCTGCCGATCCGGCGCGGCTGCCCCGTGGACGTCGGCGGGCTTGCGGACCACGTGAACAGCCCGACGTTCGCCACGCCGGTCGGGCTGGTGCTCTACGCGCATCGCAATCGGGTGGCGGAGCCGGCGCATGCCGGGTCCGGAGCCTTTGGCCGTATGGCCGTGCGGCTGCGCGGCATCTTCAAGGAATTTTTCTAGGCGGATGCACCCGCCCTACGGAGGCTGACATGAGGCAAGGTGGCGGAACGGGCACCCCGGCGAGCGCCGACGGGCTGCGGCTGACGCTCGATCACGAGTCCAGGCGCGGCGCCAAGATCAAGGTCATTGGCGTGGGCGGCGGCGGCAGCAACGCGGTCAACCGGATGGTGGCCGCCGGGCTCGAAGGCGTCGAGTTTCTCGTGGCGAACACCGACGCCCAGGCGCTCGGTCAGAACCCCGCGTCGGCCAAGATCCAGATCGGCCAGAAGCTCACCAAGGGCCTCGGCGCGGGCGCCGACCCGAACATCGGCCGGCAGGCCGCGCTCGAGGACACGGAGACGATCATCCAGGCGCTGTCGGGCGCCGACATGATCTTCGTCACCGCCGGCCTCGGCGGAGGGACGGGCACCGGCGCCGCGCCGGTGATCGCGAGCCTGGCCAGCGAGCTGGGCGCGCTGACCGTCGCGGTTGTGACCAAGCCGTTCAAGTTCGAGGGGAGGCGGCGGGCGGCGCATGCCGAAGCCGGCCTCGAGGCGCTGCGGGAGTGCGTCGACACCGTGATCACCATCCCGAACGAGCGGCTCCTGGGCATCATCGACAAGCGCACGTCGCTGACCGACGCGTTCTGCCTGGCCGACGACGTGCTCCGCCAGGCGATTCAGGGCATTTCGGATCTGATTCTGGTGCCCGGCCTGATCAACCTCGACTTCGCGGACGTGAAGACGATCATGTCGGGCATGGGCGTGGCGATGATGGGCACCGGCGTGTCAGAAGGCGAGAACCGGGCGATGCAGGCGGCGCAGAAAGCCGTCTCGAGCCCGCTGCTCGAAGACGGGTCGGTGCACGGCGCGCGCGGGGTGATCATCAACGTGACCGGCGGGCCCGACCTGTCTCTCATGGAGGTGCACGAGGCCTCGTGCGTCATTCAGGAGGCCGCGCACGAAGACGCCAACATCATCTTCGGCGCCGTCGTCGATCCGGCGCTGGCCGGCAAGGTCAAGATCACGGTGATTGCGACCGGCTTCGACCGCGTGGGCGCCACCCGCGGGGTCCCGGCCGCCGCCGTGCAGACGCCTGTCGACCTGCAGAGCTATACGGCCCACCTCGCGCGGACCGCCGCGGTCGAGCAGCCGGCGATGGAGCTCAGCACCGCGAAAGGTGGAGAAGCGGCGGCGCCTCCGCCGCTGACCGTGAACCGCCGGCCGGGCCTGGAGCTCACCCTGCCGGGGTTGGAGGGGGCCGAGGCGACCTCGCCGCTCGACGTGCCCGCGTTTCTGCGGCGGCAGCACTGAGACGGCGGGTCCGCCGCCCTGCAGAGGAGTGGTGCGCCCGCCGGTGGTACACTAGGTAGACCCACGGCACGCGCGAGCGTCTGCGCCACAGCCGCAGCTCGCGCGCGGTGCGCCCGCCGGGACTCGCCGCGGATCGTTCGCTCACCGGATCGACCGGCAGGTCCACACCTCGATGAGAACGCCCCTCGGCGTGGGACCCGCCCCACATTCTGAATGACACAGTGGCACCAGACCGAACGCGCGCGTGAACTCCTGTCCAAGGAGGTCGGATACGTCCGCAAGCCGCACGGCGGTCGTCTGCGCGTGGCGCTGGCGTTTCCGAATACCTACTTCGTCGGCATGTCGAATCTCGGATTCCAGACGGTCTACCGCCTGTTCAATGCCGAGCCCGACATCGTGTGCGAGCGCGTCTTCCTGCCGCCGAAATCGGAGCTGGCCGAGCAGGTCGCCTCCGGCGCCCGTCTGGTGACAATCGAGTCGCAGACGGCGGTCAGCGAGTTCGACGTGCTGGCGTTCTCGGTGTCGTTCGAGTGGGACTACACGAACGTGTTGACGCTGCTGCGGCTGGCGGGGATCCCGCTGCGCGCCGAGGCGCGTACCGATCGTCATCCGCTGATCGTCATCGGCGGCGCGGTGACCTTCGTCAATCCCGAGCCGCTGGCGCTGTTTGCGGACGTGATCGCCGCCGGGGAGGGCGAGTCGCTGGTGCCCTCGCTGCTCGGTGCGTTTCAGGGCGCATCGGACCGCCGGGATCTGCTCCGGCGTCTGGCCCTCGAGCGCGGGTTCTACGTGCCCTCGTTCTACCAGGTGCAGTACGAGAGCGACGGCACCATTCAGGCGTTCGTGCCGGAAGCCGGCACCGGAGCGCCGCCGGTTGTGCGCAAGGCCGCGCTGCGGACGACCGAGGCGGTGGATCCCCCCGCGACCTCGATCTTCACGCCCGAGACCGAGTTCGGCTCGCGCTTTCTCGTGGAGGTCGTCAGGGGCTGCGCGAACCTGTGCCGGTTCTGCTGGGCGGGTTACAACTACCTGCCGGTGCGCGCGTTTCCGACCGCCCGGATCCTGGAGCTGGCCGAGCGGGCGCGCCCCTACTCGAGCCGCGCCGGCCTGGTGTCGATCGCCCTGTGCGACCACCCCGAGATCGAGGAGATCCTGACGCGCCTGGCTCGCATGGGGTATTCGATCAGCCCCGCGTCGCTGCGGCTCGACGACCTGACGCCGACCATCGTCGGGCTGCTCCGCGCGAGCGGCGAGCGGACGCTGACCATCGCGCCGGAGACGGGGTCCGACCGGCTGCGCCGCGTCATCAACAAGACCGTGACCAACGAAGAGATCCTGGCCAGCGCCGAGACGATCTTCTCGAGCGGGATCGAGAACCTGAAGCTGTACTTCATGATCGGCCTGCCCACCGAGACCGACGAGGATCTGGTGGCCATCCGGGATCTGACGCTCCAACTCCGGGACGTGATGCTGGCGCACGCCCGCGGGCGCGGTCACATCGGGCGCATCGTCGCCAGTGTGAACCCGCTGGTGCCCAAGCCCGCCACGGCGTATCAGTGGCTGCCGATGGAGCGCGACGCCGTCATCGAGCAGAAGATCCGGCGCCTGCGTTCGCTGGTGTCGGGCATCGACAACGTCTACTTCACCATCAAGTCGGAGCGGCATTCTTTCTACCAGGCGCTCCTCTCGCTCGGCGACCGGCGGGTGGCGCCCGCCATCGAGGCGGCCGAGCGGAACGGCGGCAACTGGCGGGCGGCGGTGGCCGAGGCCGGCGTCGACGCCGGGTTCTTCGTGTTCCGCGATCGATCGCAGGACCGCGTGCTGCCGTGGGACATCATCGACGGCGGCATGAAGCACGAGTTCTTCCGGGCGGAGTTCGACAAGGCGCTGCGCGAGGAATGGACGCTCCCCCCGAAGCGGCAGAAGGAGAACGCCCGCCTGCTGCCCGTGCTCCAGTAGCGCCGCCGCCTCAGCTGGCCACAGCCGCCTGCTGCTCGAATTCGGCATAGGCCTCGAGAATCGCTTCGCGGATGCGGTCTTGGGCCGTGGCATCCGCAATCGGTCGCAGAAGCGCGAAGCTGCGCCGCTCGCCGTTGACGGAGTACTGCCGGGCGGGGAACGTCACGTTGCGGCCGTTGCCGGTGCGGCGCTCCCACACGCTGAATCCGATCAGCTTCAGTCCCTCCAGCGCGCCTTCGGTGAAGTGCAGCTCCGCGTCGGCCAGCTTGCCGGGCGGGTTGCCCTTGTCGTTCGGAGTGATTTTGATCGTCACGACATCCTCCAGACGTGCCTGGCGGCAAGCCGGAGGCCGCGCCTCTGGAATCGAGGCGTGCGGCGAAACTGTTGGATCGCGGGTGCTTACGACGCTATGCGATCCGGGTGCCGGCTGACCGGTTCGAGGATGTCCACTGTGGTTGCCGCTCAGCGCGTCAGCAGCACGTGGGCGATCGCGAGGTCCCGCGAGTGGGTGAGCGTCAGCAGGGAGCCGGTGGCCCCGAGCGCGGCCAGCCGCGCCGCCGCGCCGCCATGAAAGCGCAGGGTGGGAGGGCCGCCCCGGCGCACGACCTCGATGCCGCGCCAGAACACGCCGCGCGAGTGGCCGGTCCCCAGCGCCTTCATCGCAGCCTCCTTGGCCGCAAACCGCGCCGCGAAGGAGGACGCCGCGTCGCGGCGCCGGCGGCAGTACGCGATCTCCTCGTCGGTGAAGATCCGGTGCACGAACCGATCGCCGTAGCGCTCGATCGCGCTGGCCACGCGCGCGATTTCCGTGGCGTCGATGCCGGTCCCGAGGATGTCCATCAGGGCACCATTATCTCAGTGGATTGCACCGATACTTCTGAGTGCGATCGGACCAATAATCGTCAGTGCAATCGCACCGGCTGTCGTCAGTGCAATTGCACGACTGCCGTCGGTGCGATGAGCCTGCCGGAGCTGCCTCCATCGTTCTACTGGACCGAAGCGTCCTGCGGGCTGGTGCTCAGGTGCCGGCCGCTCGACGCAGTCGCGCCACATGTATTCACGACGCGCCGCCTGGCGCTGGCGTCGGACGCTGCCTGGCGGCGTGTGGGAGAGGCCGTCGGGTCGGCGCACGTGGCGACGCTGACCCAGGCGCACGGCGGGCGTGTCGTCATCCTCCGGCGCGGCCTGCCCATGGCCGCCAGCAGGCCGGAGGCGGACGTGCTGGTCTCGAACAACCCTGAGGTGGCCGTAGCGGTTCGCGCGGCCGACTGCCTTCCGCTGCTGCTCGGCGATGCGAGGACCGGCACCGTGGCGGCGGCGCATGCCGGCTGGCGCGGCACCGCCGCGGGTGCGGCGCGGGCGGCCGTCGAAGCGATGATGAGCGAGTTCGGCGTCGCTCCCGGGCATCTGGTCGCGGCAATCGGGCCGGGCATCCGGCCCTGCTGCTATGAGGTGGGCCGCGAACTGCCCGACGCGTTTGCCGCCGCGGGTCACGCCCGGCACCTCATCGATCGCTGGTTCCCGTCCAGGGAATCGTCCCTGCGCCTCGACCTGCAGCAGGCCAACCGCCATCAGCTGACGGCGGCAGGGGTGCCCGACGCACAAATCCACGATTGCGGCCTCTGCACCGCCATGCATCTCGATGTGTTGACGTCGTACCGGGCGGAGCGGGAGGGGGCCGGCCGGATCGCCGGCGTTATCCGGAGCGCCGGGGGCTCTGTGCGGCCGCCTGGTCCATCGCCTCGTTAGCCAGGCGGTCGGCCTCGGTGTTCAGCTCGCGGCGCACGTGCTCGAACTCCACCTGTCCGATCCGCCGGACCAGCGTCCGTGCGCGCTCCCACAGCGGCTGCAGGCCGGCGTTCTTCACGCGGTACTCGCCAAGCATCTGCTTCACCAGCAGCAGCGAGTCGGAGCGGACCTGCAGGCGCGCGATGCCGGCGGCGGCGGCCCATTCGAGCGCGGCAATCAGGCCGCGGTACTCTGCGACGTTGTTGGTGGCGATGCCGACCGACTCCTTCAGCTCGATGACGGTGCCGTCGGCGCGCTCGATGCTCACGCCGTAGCCGGCCGGCCCGGGATTCCCGCGCGCGCCGCCGTCGACGTGGGCCACGGCCGACGCGCCGCCGCCGGCATCGAAGAGGGACGGCTGCGTCAAGGCGCCGCGGGCGCCTCGGCCGGAGCCGACGGAGGCACGTAGTACAGGATGCGCCGGCAGCTCTCGCACTGGATGATCGTGTCGTTCTGCCGGACCTGCTGGAACACATGCGGCCGGAGCCGGACGTGGCAGACCGAGCAGAGGCCGTCGCGCGTCGCCGCCGAGATCGCCACGCCCTTGCGGGCGCGCGCGACCTGCTCGAAGAGCGCGATCAGGGGCGGCTCGATCTGGCCGAGCAGCGCGTCCCGGCGCGTCGAGGCGTTGGCCAGGGCCCGCTGGACGCCCGCCAGCTCCTGCTCGAGCGCCGACTTCTCGGCGCCGATCTCCTTCTGCATCGCAGCCAGCGCCGACTCCTCCGCCTTGATGTCGGCGGCAATCGCGTCGCCCTCGAGCATCCGCTCGAGCACCTTCTCTTCGACGGTGCCGAGCTCGGTCTGGGCGGCGGCGATTTCGTGCTGGAGGGCCTGGTATTCGCGGTTGGTTTTGACTTCGGAGAGCTGATCTTTGAACTTGGTGAGGCGTCCCTGAAAGACCGCAGCCTCCTTTTCGAGGGCGCGGCGCGCTTCCTGGTTGTTCTTGAGGCGCTGGCGGACGGCGTCGACGCGCTCGTGGGCCTCGCTGAGGCGCGCGTCGGCCTCGGCGAGGCGATCAGGGTGCGCCGCAATTCTGCGGCGGGCGTCCTCGATGGCGGTGTCGAGCCGCTGCAGCTGTATGAGGTGCTCGAGATCTGGAGACATCAGTGAATGGGCCCGCCAGGATTCGAACCTGGGACCAACCGATTATGAGCCGGCCGCTCTAACCGCTGAGCTACGGGCCCTCAAAAAATCCCATCATGGAGCGCACGCTACGTGCGACCCTCCAAAAACGCCTTGAGTTTACGCGAACGCGAGGGGTGGCGCAGCTTCCGGAGCGCCTTCGCCTCGATCTGCCGGATCCGCTCGCGGGTGACCGCGAAGTTCTGGCCCACCTCTTCGAGCGTGTGCTCGCTGCCGTCGCCGACGCCGAACCGCATCTTGATCACCTTTTCCTCGCGCGGCGTGAGCGTCTTGAGCACCGCCTCGGTCTGTTCCTTGAGGTTCAGGTTGATGACGGCCTCGGCGGGCGACACGATGTTCCGGTCCTCGATGAAGTCGCCAAGATGCGAGTCTTCCTCTTCGCCGATCGGCGTCTCGAGCGAGATCGGCTCCTGCGCGATCTTCAGCACC
>MEKU01000094.1:0-17583 GCA_001767195.1 Acidobacteria bacterium RIFCSPLOWO2_02_FULL_67_21 | reverse complement strand
CTCCTGCGCGATCTTCAGCACCTTACGGACCTTGGCCACGGGGATGTCCATCCGCTTGGCGATCTCTTCCGAGGTCGGCTCGCGGCCGAGCTCCTGCACGAGCGCGCGGGACGTCCGGATCAGCTTGTTGATCGTCTCGATCATGTGCACCGGGATGCGGATCGTCCGCGCCTGATCGGCAATCGCGCGGGTGATCGCCTGGCGGATCCACCACGTCGCATACGTCGAGAACTTGTACCCGCGGCGGTACTCGAACTTGTCGACCGCCTTCATCAGGCCGATGTTGCCTTCCTGGATGAGGTCGAGGAACTGCAGCCCGCGGTTGGTGTACTTCTTGGCGATTGAGACCACGAGTCGGAGGTTCGCCTCGACCAGCTCCTTCTTGGCCACCTCGGCCTGCGCCTCGCCGCGCTGAATGACCTCGATCGTCCGGCGGAGGCGGTCGGGCGTCTCCTCCAGCTCGTCGATCATCGTGCGCACCTGCGTCTTGATGTCCTTGATCTTCCTGGCGAGGTTCTTCTTCTCCTCCTCCTTCAGCCTCGGGCCCCGGGTCTTGCCCCTCGGATTGAGCTGCCGGTCGAGCGCGTCGGCGTCGCGCTGCACGCGCTGGACGGCGTCGACGGCGTCCTTGACCTCGTCAATCAGGCGGCGCTTGACGACCTCGGTGAACTCGATGCGGCGGATCCGGCGCGAGACGTCGATGCGCGCGCGAAGCGCCTTGCCGCGGGCCCGCCGGAACTTGCGCTTGTCCTTGCGCGGCGTGCCGGCCATCTTCTCGGCGAGCTTCACGTAATTGGCCCGGGCCTTCCGCACGTCCTCGATCTGCGCGAGGACCTCGTCCTTCCGCTCCTCGATCACCTCGTCGGTGATCTCCTCGTCGCTGAAGATCACGAGCTCGCGGATCGTGCGCTCGCCGGCGCTCAGCTGATCGCCCGTGAACAGGATGCGCTTGGCGATCGTCGGGGTGCGGGAAATCGATTTGATGATCGCGAGCTTGCCGCGCTCGATCCGCTTGGCGATGGCGACTTCGCCTTCGCGCGTGAGCAGCGGGACGGTGCCCATCTCGCGCAGGTACATGCGGACCGGATCGTTGGTCTTGTCGAGCGCGCCCGGCGTGAGATCGAGCTCGGGACCGTCTTCCGATCCGTCGCGATCGAAGTCCTTGTCGCCGCGGTACGCCTTCTCCGAGTCGACGACCTCGATGCCGGCGCTGCCGAACGCGTTGAAGAGATCGTCGAGATCCTCCGACGAGGTGATCTCCGAGGGGAGCATCTCGTTCACCTCGTCGTAGAGCAGATAGCCCTTTTCCTTGCCGACCGTGATCAGCTGGCGTACTTCGTCATATCTTTCTTCAATCGACAAGGCCACAGTCCTCCCGACTAAGCGAGTTCGTCAATCCGCTGGATCAACTCGTACTTCCGCACCAGCAGCGCCTGGAGCTCGTCACCCGGCCCCGCGGCGCCGTTCTGCTGCAGGCGATCGATCTCACGCTGCAGCGCGGCGCGCTCCCGCTCGTAGCGCAGCCGCCTCAGGATCAGGGCGCATGCCGAGACGTCGTGCACGTGGGGTTCGCGTTCGCTCGCAATCCCGGTGACGAGCTGCGCCTCACTTCTGTTTAGACGCTCGAGCAGCACCGATGGAGAGAATCCCCTATCATCCGTCAGTTTGACCGCCAGATCCAGCACCGACCGGGTGGCCAGGCCTTCCAGATCCCCGGGATCCAGCGACTGCAGGGCCGCCAGCGCCTGCTCGGGGCGGTGTACGAGCCACCAGATCAGGCCTTTTTCCGCTTTGGTAACCTGCCCCAGGGCCGGCAGCTCGCTGCTCGTCAGGGACGATCCCCGGTGGGTGACCGCCTTTGAAACCTGCGCCCAGATCGAGTCGCCCGCCACGCCGGCCTTGCCGGCTACCGCCTCCACAAACAGCTCCTGCCGCGTCCGGTCCGGGATTCGCTCGACGATCGGGAGCACCTCGGCGACGAACCGCGCCCGGCCTTCGGCATTCCTGAGGTTATGGCGGGCGGCGGCCCGGTCGAGGAGATACTCGAGGTACGGGCGCGACGTCCGCAGGCGTTCGGCGTACCCCTGGCGTCCGTGCGTTCTGACGTACGTATCGGGATCTTCGCCGGCCGGCAGTATGGCCACGTTGACCTCAAAGCCTTCTGCGACCAGCATTTCGCACGATTTCGCAGCCGCGCCCTGGCCGGCGGCATCCGGATCGAAGCTGAGCACGACTTTCGGCGTGAAACGGCGGAGCTGCTGAGCTTGCGGAGGCGTCAGCGCCGTGCCGCATGACGCCACGACAGACTGGAACCCTGCCTGAAACAGCTGCGCGTAATCGAAGTACCCCTCCACCAGAATGGCGAACCCGGACTCCCGGATCGCCGCCTTGCTGAGGTTCACGCCGTACAACGTGCGGCTCTTCGTGTAGATCGGTGTCTCCGGCGAGTTCAGGTACTTCGGCTGCTGGTCCGGCTCGGTCGCACGGCCGCCGAACGCGATGACCGATCCCGTCTCCCGCGCGATGGGGATCATGAGCCGGTTTCGAAATCGATCGATCGCGCCCCCATCGTCCCGCTGGACCAGCAGGCCCGCGCGCACCAGGAGCGCCTGCGAAAAGCCCTGGCCGGTGAGGGCCTGCTTCAGCGCATCGCGTGCCGGCGGCGCGAAGCCGAGGCCCAGCACGTCGCTCGTTGCCGGAGTAATCCCGCGGGCCGCGATCTGCGCGAGCACGCGCGCGCCGGCCGGCGACCCCAGCTGCTGCCGGAACCAGGCCGCCGCCGCTTCGTGCGCCTTCAGCAGGCTCTCGCGCTCCGCGGTGCTCGCGCGCTGCGCGTCGGACTGCTCGACCTCGGGCGGCGTCATGCCGAAGCGCTGCGCGAGCATCCGCACGGCGTCGGGAAACGCGACGCTCTCGCGCAGCTCGAGGAACTTGAAGACGTCACCCCCGGCGCCGCAGCCGAAGCAGTGGAAGAAGCCCTTGTCGCGGTTCACGTGGAACGACGGCGTCTTCTCGCCGTGAAACGGGCAGAGCCCCTTGTACGTCGCGCCGCTCTTCTTCAGCGATACGTAGTCCTGGATCACGACGACGATGTCGGCGTGCTGCTTCAGGTCGTCGATGAACTGCTGGGGAAAAAGCGCCACCTACTCTTTCAACACCACAATCGTAGCGCCTCCGCCGCCCTGGTTCTCCGGCGCCGGCTCGAAGCGCTCTACGAGCGGGTGGGTCTTGAGGTACTTCGCCACCGCCCGGCGTAACTGTCCCGTGCCGTACCCGTGAATGATGCGGACTTCGCGGATGTCGCTCACAGTCGACTGGTCGAGGAACTTGTCGAGGCGATCGAGCGCGTCGTCCACCGTGGCGCCGATCAGGTTCAGCTCGCCGAGGGTTCCGCTGCGGGGCTGAAGGTCGATGTGCACGTGGACGGCGGGTCGGCCGGTCGATGCGATTGCGCCTCCGGCCGAACCCGCCCCACGTACAGCGCGGGTCGATGCGATTGCGTCTCCGGCCGAACCCGCCCCACGTGCGGGAGCCGCGGCCCCGGCGTCAATGATCCGCAGGTCGCGCAGCGCGGCGCGCAGCCGCTTGCCCCGGACGTCGACCTCCGCGTGCGAGTCGCGCACCTCGCTGACGACGCCCTCCATGCCGAGCGAGCCGATGGTGACGCGCATACCGGCTTCGATGGTTTCGGGAGCCTGCGGGGCCGACGGCAGCGCGGGCGCTGCGGCCGCCTCGCCGCCTTTCAGCCGGTCCGTCACGCGATCCAGCTCGGCCCGCGCGTCGCTCCGGACGGCCCCGACCTCTCCTGTGCTGACACCCGCGGCGCGGACGGTGCCGCCTGCATTCAGGCGCACCGCCGCGCGCTCCGAGAGGGCGGCCGTTTTCGCCTTCAGATCCTCGATCACCGCGTCGATCTGGCGCCTGGCGTCGCGCAGCTGATCGTCGACCTTCGCATCGAGCCGGCGCCTGACCCGCTCCTCCCGCTCGGCAACCGCCGCCTCGCGGACGCCGACGCGGCGCTCGGTCTCGGCGACCGCGGCCCGCTCGCGATCGAGGCCCCGGCGCTCCTGCTCGAGCCGGCGCAGGTCCTCGTCCACGCGTGCGAGGTGCTCCGCGAGCTGCTTCTCCGGCTCGCTCAGCTGTTGCCGCGCCGTCGCAATCACCGCCGCCGGCAGGCCGAGCCGCGCGGCAATCTCGATCGCGAGGCTGCGGCCCGGCGATCCATACAGGAGCCGATAGGTCGGCGCAAACGTCTCCGGATTGAACCCGAACGCGGCGCCCACGACCCCGGCCGTCGTCGAGGCGTACGACTTGAGCGAGTCGTAGTGCGTGGTGGCCATCAGGTGCGCGCCGCGGCGCCGGAAGTGATCGAGAATCGCGATGCCGAGCGCGCCCCCCTCCACGGGATCCGTGCCGGCGCCCACTTCGTCGAGCAGCACCAGCGCCGGCAGCTCGAGGTCGCGGTCCATCGATACGACGTTGGCGACGTGCGCCGAGAAGGTGCTCAGGTTCGCCGCAATCGACTGCTCGTCGCCGATGTCGGCGAAGACCGACCGGAACACCGGCAGCCGCGACCCTTGCTCGACGGGGATGTGCAGCCCCGCCTGCGCCATCGCCGCCAGCAGCCCCGTCGTCTTGAGCGCGACGGTCTTGCCGCCTGTGTTCGGGCCCGCGATGACGAGCACCCGCACCGGAGGCTCGAGCCGGATGTCGACGGGGACGGGACCGGGGGTCGGGGATCGGGGGTTGAAGGTTCGAGGTTCGCTGTTCAGGGTTCCGAGGACGCGATGCCGGATTGCCGCAATGAGCAGCGGATGCCGGGCGCCCAGGAGCTCCAGGGCGCCGTCGGCCGCGAGCGCCGGCTCGATGCCGTCGACTAGTTGCGACAGCCGCGCGCGCGCCTGGATCGTGTCGAGCATCGTCGCCACGTCCAGCGTGCGGTCGAGATCCGCCGCGCGCTCGCGGAACGCGTCGGTCAGCGCGAGCAGGATCCGGCGGACCTCCTCCGTCTCCTCCTCCTCGAGCGCGACGATGTCGTTGTTGATCTCGACGGTGGCCAGCGGTTCCAGGAAGAGGCTCGCGCCGCTCGCCGACGCGCCGTGCACGATGCCGGGGATCGCCGACTTGTGCTCGGCGCGGACCACCAGCACGTACCGGCCGTTGCGGTCGGTGACGACCTCCTCCTGCAGGTACTTCGCCGTCTCGCGCCCGCGCAGGAAGGCGTCGAGCGTGCTCCGCAGGCGCGCGCGCTGCTTCCGCAGCCGCTCGCGGATGGCCGCGAGCGCCGGGCTCGCCTCATCCACCACCTCGCCCGATGCGGCAATCGCGCGCCGTACGCCGGCCGCCTCGCTCCGGAACGAGGCCACGGCGTCGACCGTCGCATGGAGCACGGGAAAGGACGCGTCGAGCTTCGCGACCGTCGCGCGCGCCTGCTCGATCGAGTCGAGGTACTCGGCGAGCGCCAAGAGGTGCAGCGGCTCGAGCGCGCGGCCCTCGACGGCCAGCGCGTCGAGGAGGACATCGAGGTCCGCCGGGGCGCGCAGCGGGAAGCCGGAATGATCGGCGAGGAACCGGACGCCTTCGGTCGTCGCCCGGAGCGCGGCGGCGACGTCTGCTTCCTCTTTGAGCGGATGGAGCGCCGCCAGCCGACTGCGGCCGGTGGGCGTGACGGCAAGGCCGGTGAGCACCGATACGATGCGATCGAACTCGAGGGCCCGCAGCGCGCCGGGATTCATGGAATGGTCAGTGTACCCTGCGGCGTTTCACCCTCATATAATCCGGGCCGGAGTCAGCCATGAAACATCTGCTTACGGCCGCGTGCTTGCCTGCGCTCGTGCCGGATCTCGGCTCGGTTGGTTTCGTGCCGACCGCGGCGCACGAGTGGCCGACGACCGAGCACGGCGTATATGCCGACCACAAAGGGAACGTCTGGGTGGCGGGCTACGGCAAAGGCGACAACCACATCCTGAAGTTCACGAACACGGGCAAGTTCGTGATGCAGATCGGCAAGCGCAATCGGAGCAAGGGGAGCAGCGACACGGCGAACGTGTACGGGGCGGCGTCGATGGTCGTGTTCCCGAAGACCAACGAACTCTTCGTCGCCGACGGCTCGAACAAGGTGCTGATGACGCTCGACCGCGCGTCGCTGACGCTGCTGTCGTCGTTCGGCGGCCAGACCGGACCAGAACGCGCGGCAGTTCTTCCACCTGCAGAGCCTCGCGTCGCAGCCCGACTCGAAGGGCAATCTCTACGTCGGCGAGGTGAACGAAGGGCAGCGGTTCTACCGGCTGCGCTATACCGGACTTGGGAAGCCGCAGAACCCGGGGTATGCGGCGGTCACGGCGCCGTAGGCGGTGCCGGTCGGGCGCGGCGTACAGCGACGCCCCCGTACGACATTGACGTCGGCCGAACGCAATGGTTAACTAGAGTTAACCTTTAAGAGACCCAAAACACCATGAACGTGCCGATTAACGCGAAACGATTGCGCGGTTCGCTTCCGGAGGTGGTCAAGCGTGTGCGGAAGGGCACGCGCTATACCGTCATCTACCGGAGCCGGCCAGCGTTTCAGATCGTGCCGATAACCGACTCCGAGCAGCCGCCAGTCGCGCTGTCGGACGACCCCATCTACCGCGCCCCGGCGGTCGGGCGCTCGACGGACGGACGGACCGCCGCCGATCACGATGCGGTGCTGTACGGGCGATGAAGGCGCTGTTCGTCGACACGGCGGGCTGGATCGCCTGTGCCGACGGCACGGACCCGGCGCACGCCCGATGTTGTGCGGCGCGCGACGCGGCGCTCGAGGCGGGTCAGACGCTGGTCACCACGGACTTCGTCGTCGATGAAACGCTCACGCTCATTCGGCTCAGACTTGGTCTGGGCGCCGCCAAGGCGTGGTGGCAACAGATCGATGGCAGCCCGCGTCTCCGCTGGGAGCGCATCGACAGCGACCGCTTCGAGAAGGCGCGCCACATGTTCTTTCAGTATCGCGACAAAGACTTTTCATTCACCGATTGCACGAGCTTCGTGATCATGCGTGATATTCGACTGACGCATGCGATCACCACCGACCGCCATTTTCGCCAGATGGGGTTCGAGGTGCTGCCTTCGGCGCGCGGCCGGGCGAGGCGCACGCCGTCACACGGTTCCTGAACGCGTCTCATTGCGCCGGACGACGACCATGCCGTTGGCGCAGCTGTTGAGCGTCGCCAGCCGCGCCGCCAGCCGCCGAAGCCCAGGCCGTAGCCGACGCTCGTCGGCACGGCGTCGACCGGCACCTTCACCAGCCCGGCGACGACGCTCGCCAGGGCCTGGGCGGGCACAACGCGCGACAGTTCTTCCACCTGCACAGCCTGGCGTCGCAGCCCGACTCGAAGGGCAATCTCTATATTGGCGAGGTGAACGAAGGGATGCGCTTCTACCGGCTGCGCTACACCGGACTTGGGAAGCCGCAGAACCCGGGGTATGCGGCGGTCACCGCGCCGTAGGCGTCTCAGCCAGCTTCCGGGCGGTACCAGTCAGGCGCGCACGACGCGCGCCGCCGTGATGTCCTTGACGGTCGGTGTGCCCATCTGCTTCATCGTCATCGTGAGCTCGGCGCGCAGGATGTCGAGCACCCGCTCGACGCCTTCCTGGCCGAACGCCGACAGGCCCCAGATGTAGGGACGTCCGATGCCGACGCCACGGGCTCCGGAGGCGAGCGCCTTGTAGATGTCGGTGCCGTGGCGGACTCCGCCATCGAGGAACACCGGGACGCGTCCCTTGGCCGCCTGAACCACTTCAGGCAGGCAATCGATCGTCCCGCGCAGGGTTTCGGTCGCGCGCCCGCCGTGATTGGAGACGATGAGGCCGTCGACGCCGTGCCGCACCGCGAGCTGCGCATCCTCGGCGCTGTCGATTCCTTTCAGCAGCACCTTCATGCGCGTCAGCGCCTTCAGCCGCTCGAAGGTCGCCCACGTGGCATCGGGCGGGTTGAAGCGCCCTTCAAGGCCGTCGTACATCGGCCGGTGCACCGGCCTGCCCGGGCCGTTGACGTGGCAGGCCACGCAGTTGCGCGTATCCTCGCGGGCGAAGCGCGTCATCGTTGGCGTATTGCGCCCGGCGAGCAGATCGACCGTCCAGACGAGCACCGGGCAGCCGGCATCCTCGATGCGCTTCACCATCTTCTCGGTCTCGTCCCACTTCAGCGGCATGTACAGCTGCTGCCAGGGCGGCGTCCCGAGCGTCTTGGCCACCTCCTCGACCGAGTAGGTCGTCACGTTTGACAGGATCATCGTGTGCCGCTTTTCTTTCGCGGCGCGCGCCGTTGCCAGCTCGCCATCGGCATGGAAGGCCCGCTGTCCACCGACCGGACAGATGAAGAGCGGTGTGTCCCACCGGACGCCGAACACCTCCGTGCTCAGATCCGCTTTCGAGACGTCCACGAGCCGCCGCGGCTTCATCTGGACGTGCCTGAACGCCTCGACGTTCGTCTTGAGCGTGAGGTCGTCGTCCACGCCGCTCGCCATGTAGCCCCAGTGCGCGGGGGCCAGCGCGCGCCTCGCGGCCGCCTCGAAGTCCATCACCTGCAACGCGTCCGCGGCGCGCATCAGCACCGCAGGTTCGTGCGACACGGCCAGTTGCTGCGCCCACGCACGAACCGACGGCGCGAGCACGGTGCTGGCGGCGAGGAACCGGAAGAAGTCGCGACGGCTGCTATCCATGCTGCGGACGCTACTTCGCTTCCGCGGCACCGGTCAAGGAAAGTTCGAGGCCATCCGCTTCCGCGACGTCCCTGACGTGGACATCGTGACGATCAACCGGCCGGAGATGCCTCCGTTCGGCGCCGGCGAAGCCTCATCGATTGCGACCGCCGCCGCGATCGCCAACGCGATCTTCGACGCCGTCGGCGGGCGCCCCCACCGGGCACCCTTCACACCTGCGCGCGTCCTTGCGGCACTTGATCGCACGTAGGGCGAGCCTTGTGTCAGGCTCGCCGGCGCGGACCTGACTTGTAGGGCACCCGAACACGTGCTGGTGTACGACGAGGCTCAGCGCGCATTCGACGCGGCGATGGTTACGGTCACGCACAAACACGACACGGCGACCGCGCACAACAAGTCAGAACCAGAGCTGTTCGTTGAGTTCGCCGATCGTGTCCCTGAGTGGTGCGTCGTCATTGGCCTCATCGGCACGGGACAGGAGATCCACGTCGGTGAGGAGGCTGGCATCGGTCAGTGGCGGAGGGCTGTCGAAGGCTCCGCACGATGGCGTGAATGGCGGATTCACACGCCGCCCGCCGTGTCGCCGGAGTTCCAGGAGAGCGCGGTGCCCATCACTCGCGTGCCGGCACTCAAGCATCACAAACTCGTTCGCGACGCGTTCCAGTTGCGCATGAACGCGTATCGAGTTCTCCTCACCCGCGCGCGGGAGGCGACAGTACTGTTCGTGCCGCCTCTGCCGGAGCTGGACGAGACGTTTATCTACCTTGCCGCGGTCGGCTCTCGGGTTTGCGCTTGATGCGCCCGCCAGCCACACGGGAGTCGGCGCTGGCAGAACGCTACGGGGTCGACTGCGTGACCCCACCATGCCGTGGACGGTTGATGTTCGTGCCGCCGAGCAAGCGAAGTAACACGCCAGACAATTCACCACGGCAACGCACAATAGTGTGGGGAGTGAACGATGAATCTGAATGAGGCGACCGCGTTAGTGACAGGCGGATCGAACGGCATCGGCTTCGCCATTGCGAAGAGGCTGATTGAGGCTGGCGCGAAAGTCGCGATAACCGGCCGCGACGAAAAGAGGCTGGCTGCCGCCGGCAAGGCCATCGGCGCCCACACGATCCACGCGGACGTCGCACGGGAGGCGGACGTCCTTCGGAGTTACAAGGAACTGTTTCAGAGATTCGACCACCTCGACGTTCTGGTGAACAACGCCGGCTTCGGCGTGATCGCACCGCTCGTCGAGATGGACGTTGCCAGCTTCGAACAGGTATTCGCGACCAACGTGACCGGCGCCATGCTCATGGCGCGGGAGGCCGCCAGGCATTTTATCGAGCGGAAGGGCGGCCATATCGTCAACATCGGTTCGACGGCGGCCGTTCGAGGCGCCGCAAAGGGCACCGCGTACTACGGCAGCAAGTTTGCACTGCGTGGCATGACGGAGTGCTGGCGCGCTGAGCTGCGGCAGTACAACGTTCGCGTGATGCTCGTGAATCCCAGCGAGGTGCTCACCGACTTCTACGCGACGGCCGGACTCCAGCAAAACACGAACAACCCGACGAAGCTGCACGGTGACGACATTGCGTACGCGGTCCAATCGGCGCTCGAAATGGACGACCGCGGGTTCATCACCGAGCTGACCGTCTTCGCGACCAACCCGAAAGACTGATGTGCACCGGGCGCCCGCTGCGGCTACGCCGCGATTACGGCACCCTAGAGATGATTGATCAAGCTGGCCATGCAGCCGCCGCCGAACCCGTTGTCGATGTTGACGACAGCCACCCCGTTGGCGCAGCTGTTCAGCATCGCCAGCAGCGCCGCCACACCGCCGAAGCTCACGCCGTAGCCGACGCTCGTGGGCACCGCGACGACGGGGACCTTGACGAGGCCGGCCACCACGCTCGGCAGCGCGCCCTCCATCCCGGCCACCACGACAACGACGCGCGCGCTCTGGAGGCGCTCCTGCTCGGCGAGCAGCCGGTGGAGGCCCGCCACCCCGACGTCGTAGAGACGGTCGATCCGGTTTCCCATGACCGCGGCGGTGACGACCGCCTCCTCGGCCACCGGCAGGTCGGATGTGCCGGCGCACACCACGAGGATGGTGCCACGCCCGGCCTCGACCGACCCCTGGGCGTAGGTGATCGCCCGCGCGTCCGGGTGATATTCCGCGCCGGGAACGGCGCCGCGCACCGCGTCGTACGCCTCAGGGGTGGCGCGGGTGACCAGCAGCGTCTGTCCGCGCGCCACGATCCGCTCGGCGATGGCGGCAATCTGGGCCGGGGTCTTGCCGAGGCCCAGGATGACTTCGGGGAATCCTTGACGGACCTCCCGATGCGTATCGACGCGGGCGAAGCCGAGGTCGACAAAGGGCGCCGCCCGCAGCGCCATCCGGATCCGATCCGCCGCCGCCGCCGGATCCAGGCCGCCGTCACGCACGCGATGGAGCAGATCGTGCAAATCGGGGTCGGTCATTTGGCCACTCGGCAGTATAATCGTACGTCCGCGCCCGCCGCGGCGGTTCACATCGGATGACGCTCCTCGAAACCCTCACGCTCGCCACTTACTTCTTCGTTCTGGTTATCCTGGCTGTTTACGGATGGCACCGGTACTACCTGGTCTATCAGTACATGAAGCACCGGGACCGGCTGCCGCTTCCCGCCGGCTCGTTTGACACGCTGCCGCGCGTTACGGTCCAGCTTCCGATCTACAACGAGATGTACGTCGCGGACCGGCTCATCGACGCGGTCTGCCAGCTCGATTACCCGCGCGAGCTGCTGCAGATCCAGGTGCTGGACGACTCGACCGACGAGACCACCCATATCGCCGAGCGCGCGGCGCGACGCCACGCGGTGGCGGGTGTCGACATCGTGTGTCTGCACCGGACCGATCGCCGCGGCTTCAAGGCGGGCGCGCTCGAGGAGGGCCTGCGGTCGGCCACCGGGGAGTACATCGCGATCTTCGATGCCGACTTCATTCCGCCGGTCGATTTCCTTCGCCGTACGGTTCAGCACTTCACCGACCCCCGGGTGGCGGTCGTGCAGGCGCGCTGGGGCCACATCAACGAGGACTACTCGCTGCTGACGAAGATCCAGGCGATCCTCCTCGACGGCCACTTCGTGCTCGAGCACGGCGCGCGCAACCGCTCGGGCTGCTTCTTCAACTTCAACGGCACGGCCGGCATCTGGCGCCGGACGGCCATCGACGATGCGGGCGGGTGGCAGCACGACACGCTCACCGAGGACCTGGACCTGAGCTATCGCGCGCAGCTGCGTGGCTGGAAGTTCGTCTTCCTGCAGGATCTCGTCTCGCCCGCCGAAGTGCCGGTCGAGATGAACGCCTTCAAGTCGCAGCAGCACCGGTGGGCCAAGGGGTCGATCCAGACCTGCCGGAAGGTCCTGCCGCAGATCCTGCGGTCGAACCTGCCGCTGGCGGTGAAGGCCGAGGCGTTCTTCCACCTCACCGCCAACTTCAACTACCCGCTCATGTGCGTGCTCTCGGTGCTCATGGCGCCGTCCATGGTCATCCGCTACAACATGGGCTGGTACGAGATGCTGCTGATCGACGTGCCGCTCTTCTTTGCGGCGACGGCGTCGGTCGCGAACTTCTACATGGTGTGCCAGCGCGAGCTGCACCGCGACTGGACGACGCGCCTCAAGTACCTGCCGTTTCTGATGTCGATCGGCATCGGGCTGACCGTGAACAACACGCGGGCAGTGCTCGAGGCGCTCTTCCGCAAGGAGACGGAGTTCGCGCGGACGCCGAAGTACCGCATCGAGGCGCAGGGCGACGACTGGATGGGCAAGAAGTACCGCCAGAGCGTCGTCTGGCAGCCGATGGTGGAGCTGGCGCTTGGGCTCTATTTCACCGCGACCGTGTTCTATGCGCTGGCCAACGGCATCTATGGCACCGTGCCCTTCCTCGTGCTCTTCCAGATCGGCTTCCTGTACACCGGTCTGCTCTCGATCGTCCAGCAGTACGCGGGCGGCGACATCGTCCTGAAGCCCGTCGAGGAGTAATTGGACAAGCCGAAAGGCGGCCTCGAGGACGTCGTCGCGACCTCCTCGGCCATCTGCTATCTCGACGGGGACCGCGGCGTGCTCGCGTACTGCGGGTACGACATCCACGATCTGGCGGCGTCGGCGACCTTCGAGGAGGTCTGCTACCTGCTCTGGCACCGGCGCCTGCCGACGCGCGCCGAGCTGGGCGATCTGCAGTCGCAGCTGGCGGCGGCGCGGCGGCTGCCCGAAGCGATTGTCCGGCTGATGCGCTCGCTGCCGGAGGTCGACGGGATGGACGCGCTGCGCACCATCGCGTCGGCGCTGGCGCACTACGATGCTGAAGGGGCGGGCACGGCGCCGGCCGCGGCATACCGGACCGCGGTGCGGCTGACCGCGCAGATCTCGTCGGTGGTGGCGACCTGGGGGCGGCTCAAGTCTGGCGGCGGGGTCATCGAGCCCGATCCGGTGCTCGGCCATGCCGCGAATTTTCTGTACATGCTCACCGGCGATCGTCCCGGCGCGACCGCGGTCCGGGCTTTCGATGTGGCGCTGACGCTGCACGCCGACCACGAGCTGAACGCGTCGACCTTCTGCGGGCGCGTGGCCGCGGCCACGCTCACCGACCTCTATTCGTCGGTCGTGGCGGCCATCGGCGCGCTCAAGGGTCCGCTCCACGGCGGCGCCAACGCCGATGTGATGCGCATGCTGCTCGAGCTGGGCACGTCGGCAACCCCCGACCGCGTCGATCAGTTCATCCGGGCCAGGCTTGCGCGGAAAGAGAAGATTCCCGGGTTCGGCCACCGGGTGTACCGGACCGAAGATCCACGCGCCACGCATCTGCGGCGCATGTCGCGCGAGCTCGGGGCCCGGGCGGGCAATACCGCCTGGTACGACATGTCGGAGCGCATTGAGGCGCTCGTCAAGGCGGAGAAGAAGCTGAACCCGAACGTCGACTTCTACTCGGCGTCGACCTACTACACGCTCGGGATTCCGATCGACCTCTACACGCCGATCTTCGCGGTCAGCCGGATTTCGGGATGGACGGCGCACATCCTCGAGCAGTACGCGAACAACCGGCTGATCCGTCCGCGGGCCGAGTACATCGGTCCCATGTATCCGCAACGCGTCGTCCCGCTCGACCAGCGGTAGGGAGACTGGCAATGAAGAAAATGATGTGGAGCTCGTTGGGACTGTCGGCGGCATTCGTGGCTGGATTCGCAGCCGGCGGCGTGCTGCCTGGAGAATCCGCGGCGCACGCGCAGGCCGCCACGCGTGTGTTCGAGCTGCGGACCTATACCCCCGATGCAGGCAAACTCGACCTGCTGCACGCGCGGTTCAGAGACCATACGCTCAGACTTTTCCAGCGGCACGGCATGACCAACGTCTGGTACGGGAAGCCGATGGATGCGCCCCTGTCGCAGACCACGCTGATCTACCTGCTGGCGCATCAGAGCCGTGAGGCGGCGAAGAAGAGTTGGGATGCCTTCCGCGCCGATCCCGAGTGGACCGCTGTGGCGAAGCAGTCCGGTGTGGGCCCCGTCAAGGTCGAGTCGGTGTTCCTCGAACCGACCGACTACTCGCCGATGAAGTAGCACGGCGAGATCGCGCGCCCTGGGTGCCATGAGGAGACCTTCGGCCGCGCGCGGGACGCTCAAGTCAATGCGTGTGACGGATGGCTTCCGCGCCTTCGTGCTCGAGCAGTTGTCACGCGTGAAGGCTGTTCGGGCGCGTGCCATGTTCGGCGGCGTCGGGCTCTATGCCGGCGACCTCTTCTTCGGCATCGTCGCCGCCGACACCCTGTATCTGAAAGTGGACGACAGCAACCGTGCCCGGTACGAAGCCGCTGGCATGAAGCCGTTCAAGCCCTACGCCGAGAGGGCGATGACCATGTCCTACTACCAGGTTCCGGCGCACGTCATCGAGGACGCCGACGAGCTGGCGGCCTGGGCTCGAGCGTCGGTGCGCGCGGCCGAGCGCGCGCGCACCCAGGGGCCGGTACGCCGGCGGCGCTGACTACCAGCCACAGAGCCCCAGAGCCCCAGAGGAGTGGTAAATTCCTCGCGTGCCGCCGGTGGTCATCGACAATCCAATCCTGAACTCTCCGTTCGACGAGCCGGCCCGCCATTTCAAGTTCGGCGGGGAAGGGATCACGAACGAGATCGTCGAGAAGCGGCGCACGAGCTCGTACTTCATTCCCATCGCCCAGCCCAAGAAGAAGGGGAAGCAGCTCCAGTTCGAGACCGAGTGGACGAGCGACCGGCTCGAGGAGAGCCGGCTCGTCAACGCCATCCGTGACCGGGTCGGCCAGTGGCGTCGCGGTGGGCACGTCGGTGTGACGGCGACAACCGGCCGGCTCCTCAGGTACTGGAGTGATCCCGAGCGCGAGAAGAAGCTGTTCTTCTGCCAGATCGAGGCCGTTGAGACGGCGATCTACATCGCCGAGGTGGCGAAGAAGTACGGCGACGCGTGGATTGAGAACGACCTGAAGGCAGCGAACGACACCTCGAACCCAGGCCTGCCTCGCGTCGCTCTCAAGATGGCCACCGGCTCGGGGAAGACGGTCGTGATGGCCATGCTGATCGCCTGGCAGGCGCTCAACAAGCTCGTCGATCGCCGTGACGCCCGCTTCTCGGACGCATTCCTCATCATCACGCCCGGCATCACGATTCGAGACCGCCTGCGCGTCCTGCTGCCGACCGACCCCGACAACTACTACCGGCAGCGGGACGTCCTGTCGGCCGACCTGCTCGAGCAGCTTGCGCAAGCCAGAATCGTGATCGCCAATTACCACGGATTTCTCCCACGGGAACATGGCGACGCCGCGCGGCTGACCAAAGCGATTCTGACGCAGGGGAATGCGGGTGTTTTCACCGAAACGCCCGACCAGATCGTCCGGCGTGTCTGCCGCGATCTCGGCGGCAGGAAGCACATCATCGTCATCAACGACGAAGCGCACCATTGCTACCGCCGCAAGCCGGACGGGGAGACGGAGGCGCTGGTCGGCGAGGAGCGCAGCGAGGCCGAGAAGCGGGACAAGGAGGCGCGTGTCTGGCTCTCCGGTCTCGAGGCGGTGAAAGAGAAGATCGGGATCCGGACGATCTACGACTTGTCGGCGACCCCGTTCTTCCTGAAAGGCTCCGGCTATCCCGAGGGAAGACTCTTTCCGTGGGTCGTCTCGGACTTCTCGCTCGTTGATGCCATCGAAAGCGGGATCGTGAAGGTGCCACGCGTGCCGGTGGCCGACAACTCGATGACGGGCGAGCAGCCCACCTATCGCGACCTCTGGCCGCGCATACGCGAGGGTCTTCCCAGGAAGGGTCGCAAGACCGACGCGGTCAGCGGTGAGCCGAAGCTTCCGAAAGAGCTGCAGGGAGCGCTCCTGAGCCTGTACGGCAACTACGAGCAGGCATTCAGGCGGTGGGAACAGAACACCGAGGCGCGGCTGCGCGGCCTGACGCCGCCGGTGTTCGTGGTCGTCTGCAGCAATACCAACGTGTCCAAGCTGGTTTTCGACTACGTATCGGGCTGGACGAAGACCCTGGGGGATGGGTCAGAGATCGTTGTGCCTGGCGCGCTGGCGCTGTTCAACAACGAAGCGGACGGCCGCTGGTCCGCGCGGTCCAACACGATCCTCGTGGACTCGGAGCAGCTCGAATCGGGCGAGGGCATGGCGCCAGAGTTCAAGAAGATCGCAGCTGTCGAGATCGAGGAGTTCAAGGCGGACTACCGCCAGCGGTTCCCGGGCCGCAGCGCCGACGACCTGAGCGATGAAGACCTGCTGCGCGAGGTGATGAACACGGTCGGCAAGGCCGGCAAGCTGGGCGAGCACGTCCGCTGCGTGGTGTCGGTGTCCATGCTGACGGAAGGATGGGACGCCAACACGGTCACCCACATCCTTGGCGTGCGCGCGTTCGGAACGCAGCTCCTCTGCGAGCAGGTCGTAGGCCGAGGGCTGCGGCGCATGAGCTACGCCGTCAATGACGACGGGCGATTCAGCCCGGAGTACGCGGAGGTCTATGGCGTGCCGTTCTCGTTCATACCGACGTCAGGCTCCACCGCATCCCCGACGCCCGGCGCGCTGCCTACGCGCGTGCGAGCACTCGAGGACCGAATCGCGTGCGAGATGACCTTCCCGCGGCTGGTAGGGTATCGATACGAAATCCCCTCTCAGAAGCTTCGCGCGCACTTCTCGCCAGAATCGAGGCTGGCTCTTTCAACGGCCGACGTGCCGACCAAGACCGAAAACCGTCCAATCGTTGGCGAGGGCAGCATCCATACTCTCGACGATCTCCGCCGCAGGCGGGATGCCGAAGTGGCCTTCCTGCTGGCCAAGCTGACGCTCGAAAAATACTTCCGGCAGGATGGCGAGCAGCGGACGGATCGGCCCTCGCAGCACCGGTTCGACGCCGAGGTTCAGGCGTGGCTCTTCCCGCAGCTGCTGGGGATCACGAAGCAGTGGCTCCTGGAGTGCGTGACGTGCAAGGACAACACCTTCCCGCAACTGCTGCTCCTGATCGAGTTCGCGCACGACGCGGCCGACCGCATCTACAAGGCGATCGTGGCCAGTTCGGAAGGAACGCCCGCCCTGCGGCCGCTTCTGCGTCCCTACGACACGATCGGGTCCACGCGGTACGTCGACTTCGACACGACCAAGGCGGTCTATCCGACCGACCCCGGCAAGTGCCACATCTCGCACGTGGTGGCCGACACCGGCTCGTGGGAGCAGAAGCTCGCCCAGGCGCTGGAGGAAATGCCGGAGGTTGCCTGCTACGTCAAGAACCAGGGCCTGAATTTCACGATTCCGTACACCCTCAATGGCGAGGACAGGCAGTACTACCCGGATTTCATTGCCAGGATTGGAGACCTGACCCTCATCATCGAGGTATCCG
>MEKU01000093.1:54455-59409 GCA_001767195.1 Acidobacteria bacterium RIFCSPLOWO2_02_FULL_67_21 | reverse complement strand
GCAGCGTCATGAACAGGAATGCTTCGAGCCAGGGGTCGTCGGACGCCGGCAGGTCGATGGCACGGTTGCGCTTGCTCGCTGCCGGCCGGCGAGGGTACTGTCAGGACGCATGTCCCGCATGGCGCGCGAACGTGTCAAGGCCGGGATCGCAGGGCTGCTGGCCGGCGGCCTCCTAGCCGTTCTGATCGTCGTCGGGTCCCGCAACCTCCAGCATTTCGACGCGGCGCTTGTCGGCTACACGTTCGCCACGCTCTTCGCCGTTTTCGGCATCACGTATCGATACGCGATGTGGCTGCAACGGCCGCCCACGCACATGTACTGGCGGCGCGGCTGGCAGGTGTTTGCGAGCCCTCGTCACGTCGGGCGCAACCTGACGGAGTTCCTCCGGCGGTTCTTCCTCGAGTTCGCGCTGAACCGATTCATCTTCCGCCGCGGCGCGCAACGCGGCCTCGCACACTGGCTGATCATGTGGGGGGGCATTCTCGCCGCGGCGATCACCTTCCCGCTGGTGTGGGGCTGGATCCACTTCCGGACCGTGCCGGGCGAGATCGACGTCTATCAGACGTACGTGTTCGGGTTTCCCCTCCAGGAGTTCCACGTCGAATCGGTGGCGGCATTCGTGGTGTTTCACGGCCTCGTGTGGGCATCGCTTCTGGTGATTGCCGGCGTGATGCTCGCATTCCGCCGCCGCATGCTGGACCGCGGCGCGCTGGCGGTGCAGCAGTTCGGGCAGGACATGCTCCCCCTGGTGCTGCTCTTTGCGATCAGCGTCACGGGCCTGCTGCTGACGGCGAGCTACACCTGGATGAAGGGCTACGCCTATGACTTCCTGGCCATTCTGCACGCGGCCACGGTGATCGTCACGCTGCTGTACCTGCCATTCGGCAAGCTGTTCCACATCTTCCAGCGGCCGGCGCAGCTCGGCGTGAGCTTCTACAAGGAGGCGGGCGCACGCGCCGAACAGGCGCGCTGCCGGCGGTGCCGTCGCCCGTATGCGCCCGCCGCGATGGTCGCCGATCTGATCACCGTCGAGCGGGAGCTCGGCTTCGCCTACGAGATGGACACGCCGCAGGGGCGCGCGCACTATCAGGAGATCTGCCCCCGCTGCCGGCGGGCGCTGTACGGGCTGGCGCAGGGAGCGCTTTGGCGATCGCCGGCCGCCCCGGCGCAGGATGCGCGCGGCTAGGTCGCGGCCCACGATGGCGACACTTCCGGTTGACGATCGCGCGATCACCGAGCGGTTCGGGCCGCACCTCTCCGTGATGACGGGGCTGCGGCTGTCCACGACCGCCGAGCCCGAGCGGCTCGTCAAGACCCACTGCTGCTTCTGCGGGCAGCAGTGCGGCATCCAGCTGAAGGTGCGCGACAACCAGGTGATCGGCTTCGAGCCGTGGGAGGAGTTCCCGTTCAACCGCGGCATGCTCTGTCCGAAGGGCGTCAAGCGCTACCTCCAGGGCGCGCACCCCGACCGGCTGATCGCCGCGCTCCGGCGCGATCCGTCGGCCCCGCACGGTTTTAGCGCGATTGGCTACGACGAGGCGGTACAGACTGTGGCGGCCGCGATCGATCGGCTGCAGCGAACCCACGGTCCCCAGGCTGTGGGGCTGCTCGGCGGCGCCAGCCTCACCACCGAGAAGACGTACCTGCTGGGCAAGTTCGCCCGCATGTGCCTGCGCACCCCGTACATCGACTACAACGGCCGGCTCTGCATGGTGAGCGCCGGCGTGGCCAACAAGAAGGCGTTCGGCATCGACCGCACCACCAATCCCTGGTCGGACATGGTGGGCACCGAGGTGATCTGGGTCGCCGGGTCGAATGTGGCCGAGTGCTCGCCGATCACCACCAATTACCTCTGGCAGGCCCGCGAGCAGGGCGCCCGCATCATCGTCCAGGATCCGCGGATCACGCCGGCGGCGCGCACCTGCGACCTCTATCTGCCCGTGCGGCCGGGCCGGGACGCGGCGCTCTTCGCCGGCGTCCTCCAGCTGCTGATCGAGCACGACTGGCTCGACCACGCGTTCATCGAGCAGCACACCGTCGGCTTCGAGCAGGTGGCCGAGTACTGCCGGCAGTGGACTCCGGCGAGAACCGCGGAGGTCACCGGCGTGCCGGAGCGCTCGCTGCGTCAGGCGGCGGAGTGGTGGGGGACTGCGGCGACCAGCTTCCTCTTCCACGCGCGCGGGATCGAGCATCACTCGAACGGCGTGCAGAACGTCCTCGGCACGATCAACCTGGTGCTCGCGTCCGGCCGCATCGGCACGCCGAAGTGCGGCTACGGCACGATTGTCGGCCAGGCCAACGGCCAGGGCGGACGGGAACACGGGCAGAAGGCCGACCAGCTCCCAGGCTGGCGGGACATCAGCAACCCGGAGCACCGGCGTTATATCGCCGGCGTCTGGGGCATGGACGAGAAGGACATGCCGGGGCCAGGCGTCGACGCGTACGAGATGTTCCGCAGGATCGACGCCGGCGAGATCAAGGCTCTGCTGACGATCTGCTTCAACCCGAAGGTGTCGCTCCCTGACAGCACGTTCATCACGCGGTGCCTGGAGAAGCTCGAGTTCTACGCCGCCATCGACTTCTTCCTCAACGACACCGCGCGCCACGCCGACGTCGTGCTTCCCGGCAGCCTCCACGAGGAGGACGAAGGAACCGTCACGCAGGTCGAGTGCCGCGTCATCAAGATCAACAAGGCGGTGGACTGCCCGGGCGAGGCGCGGCAGGACTGGCGCATCATTCAGGACATCGCCCGGGGGCTCGGCCGCGACCGCGGGTTCACCTTCGAGAGCCCGCGCGAGATCTTCGAGGAGCTGCGGATCGCCAGCAAGGGAGGCGTCGCCGATTACTCGGGCATCACCTACGAAAAAATCGAGCGCCAGATGGGCGTGTTCTGGCCCTGCTACAGCGAGGATCCCGAGACCGGCCGCCCCGTCGATCACCCCGGCACCCCGCGGCTCTTCGAGCGCGGCAGCTACAACCCAGTGGCGCGCGGCGCCGGGCCGTTCTACTTCCCGGACGGGAGGGCGCGCTTCAACGTCGCTGAATATCGCCCGCCGGTGGACGATGCCGGCGACGAGTACCCCATCTATCTGACGACGGGACGGGTGGTGAGCCAGTTTCTGTCGGGCACCCAGACCCGCCGCATCGGCCCCCTCGTGAACCAGTACGCCGAGCCGCGGATCGAGATCCATCCGCGCCTGGCCGCGAAGCTGGGCATCGCGGATGGCGACTGGGCCACCGCTGAAACACGGCGCGGCGCGATGACCCTGCGCGCGATGGTCGTCACGACCATCCGGCCCGACACGATCTTCATTCCATATCACTGGCCTGGGGAGAAGAGCGTGAACCGGCTCACCGTCGCCGCGCAGGACCCCGTCAGCAAGATCCCCCAGTACAAGGTCTGCGGCTGCCGCGTGCGCCGGGCGGACGGGCCGCCCGCCTACGCCGCCGTGCTGGAGCCGCAGCAGTAGCGCCATGGCAACGCCGGACCATTTGCATTTCTTCATCGACCCCAGCCGGTGCATCGGGTGCCAGGCCTGCGTGCAGGCCTGCACCGAGTGCGACACGCACCGGGGTGAGTCGATGATGCACCTCGAATATGTCGAACGGGCCGAGAGCACTCAGACGGTGCCGGTCGTCTGCATGCACTGCGAGCAGCCGACGTGCGCCGAAGTCTGTCCGGCCGACGCCATCAAGCGGACCGGCGACGGGGTGGTACAGTCGGCCCAGCGACCGCGGTGCATTGCGTGCGGCAACTGCGTGATGGCCTGTCCGTTCGGCGTCCCGGAGCTCTACGAGGACCGGCAGATCATGATGAAGTGCGACATGTGCTACGACCGGTCGAGCGTCGGGAAGAAGCCGATGTGCGCCACGGTCTGTCCGAGCCAGGCGCTCTTCTTCGGCTCCCGCGAGCAGATCGCGCAGCTGCGGCCGCTGTCGGCCCCGGTCAACCGGTTCCAGTTCGGCGATCAGGTGATCACGACCCGCGTGTTCACAATGGTGCCGCGCGCGACCGCCGCCCGCCAGCCGTGGGTGGACGTGACCGCCGCGATGGAGGACCGGCCGCCCGCCCGCGCGATCATGCTGCGGGTGCTGCCGGCCGCACCGCCGGCCCCGGCCGACGCGCCGGACCCGTTCGCCGAAGTCGTGATTTGAGAAGGAGCCGTATGATCGACGAGACCCAACGCCCTTCGCTGGACGCGGATGATTCGAGAGCTTCGGTCGATCCCCGCATCGACACCCCCGGACGCGAAGGCCTGACGGGCACGGCGCCGGCGACGCTCTACCGTCCGATCCTGGACTCGGAGCAGGTCACGCTCGCGCCCGACGGCCGGCCGATGGAGGCCCAGCCGGCCTGGCGCGGCGACTTCCCGATCGATTGGCCGCAGGATCAGTACGTCGAGCGCCGCGACTTCATGAAGTTCATGGTGCTCACGAGCCTCGCGCTCACCGTGGGACAGTTCTGGATTGCCGCGCAGAACTGGTGGCGGCGCCGCCGCGGCCAGCCCGGCGTCCAGCGGATCGCCGCGCTGAACGAGCTCCCGGCGGGCGGACTCCTGACCTTCACGTACCCGGGCCCGCAGGACGACTGCATCCTGGTGCGCACGCGCGACAATGCCCTCGTCGCCTACAGCCAGAAGTGCACGCACCTGTCGTGCGCCGTCCGTCCGCGCGTCGAGGAGGGGATGATCCACTGCCCATGCCACGAGGGCTATTTCGATCTGCGATCCGGCCGTCCGGTGGCCGGGCCGCCGCGGCGGCCGCTCGACCTCATCCGCCTCGAGGTGCGCGGCGGCGACGTCTACGCCGCCGGCATCGAGGCACGCACGATCTGAGATGGACTCCCGTCCCGTCAGCCGTCCGCAGCGAACGATCGTCATTCATGCCATGCTGACGTTCGTCCTGATGCTCGTCTTCCTGCAGCTCTGGCTGCTGACCGCCACCATGAATGCGT
>MEKU01000093.1:51831-54445 GCA_001767195.1 Acidobacteria bacterium RIFCSPLOWO2_02_FULL_67_21 | reverse complement strand
CGGTGATCGGGCCGGCCGCGGCGGCGAGCCTGTTCTGCCTGCTGCTCAATACGGGTCTGCTGCGGTACCTGTACCATCTCGACCGCGCCCGGCGATGAGTACCGAGGCCGCCGGCGCGCCTGTCTCCGGCGTCGCCGACATGCACCCGGCGTCCTTCGCGCTGGTCATGGCGACCGGCATCGTCTCGATTGCCTGCCAGCTGCTCGGCCGCCCGGCGATTGCGGCGGTGCTGCTCTGGCTGAATGGGGCCTTCTACGGCGCGCTGTGGGTCCTCACGGTGTACCGCGCGGTGCGGTTCCGCGACCGGCTGCTCGCGGACGTCGCCCATCACGGCCGCGCGGTCGGCTTCTTCACGACGGTGGCGGCGACCTGCGTGCTCGGCAGCCAGTTGCTGGTCATCCGCGGGGCATGGACGATGGCCGCGGCGCTGTGGGGCTTCGGGATCGTGCTGTGGGCGATCGTGACCTACACGGTCTTCACGGTGCTCACGGTCAAGCGTGAGAAACCGCCGCTCGCCGAGGGCATCAACGGCGGATGGCTCGTCGCGGTGGTGGCCGCCCAGTCGGTGTGCGTGCTTGGGGCGCAGCTGGCCGCCGGGTTCGGCGCGGCGGCTCCCAACGTGCTCCTGTTCTGTCTGAGCATGTGGCTGGGCGGCGGCATGCTCTATATCTGGATCATCTCGCTCATCTTCTACCGCTATACGTTCTTTGTGATGAGCCCATCCGACCTGGCGCCGCCGTACTGGATCAACATGGGCGCGGTCGCGATCTCGACGCTGGCGGGCACGATGCTCATTGCCGCGACGCCCTCGTGGAGCGTCCTGGCCGAATTGCTGCCGTTTCTCAAAGGGCTGACGCTCCTGTTCTGGGCCACCGCCACCTGGTGGATTCCGATGCTCGTGGGGCTGGGCGTCTGGCGCCACGTCTACCGGCGGTTCCCGCTTCGATACGATCCGCTGTACTGGGGCGCCGTCTTCCCGCTCGGGATGTACGCGGTGTGCACCTTCCGGCTCGCCCAGGCCATCGGCGTGCCCGTGCTCCTGCCGGTCGCGCGTGTGTTCCTGTATCTGGCGCTTGCGGCGTGGACGCTTGCCCTGATAGGTCTCGTCCGCCGTGTGGCGGGACTCTCTAGCCGAGATGCCACTTGAATCGCTACGACCGGGGCTCCAGTCGCCGGGAGGCCATCTCCTGGCCGATCTGCCGCAGCTCGTCGCGCGACAGGATCCGCGCGGCCGCCGGGAAGAGTTCCTCGTCCTCCACAGTAATGTGCGCGCGGTACAGACTCTCGAGTTCGGAGAGGCGGCCCCGCAGCTCCGCTAGATCGCCCGCAGGCAGACGGCCCTCCGTGAGCCAGCGCCGCGCGAGCGTGTCCACGCGGCGATGGTGGTCGTCCGCGATCGTATGGTCGTGCTCCAACCGCTCCAGCGTCTCGATCAGGGAGCGTGCGGCCTGATCGCCCGTGCGCTTCAGCCGTGGAAAGAGGCTCTCTTCCTCGTCGGCCGTGTGCCGCGGCGCGGCCGTGGCAAAGTAGGCGAGCGCGCCTTCGAACTGGCTGGCTTGGGCGGGGGTCAACGGACCACCTGCCGCTTCGCGCACGATCAGGTGGAGCACCTTGAGGAAGTGCTCGATCCGGCGGTGGCAGTCGCTCAGGAGCCCGAGCGGTTCGTCGAAGCCGTGGTCGGGCCGTTGTCCAATTTTCAACAGCATCTCCGTCAGTTTACGCATCAGAGAGCCGGAAGCTCAATGATCGAGGTCATATAGTTGATTCCGCTGCCGCGCGAGCACGGCGCCTACGGGCAGCTCGCGTTCCCGCTTGCCACCGCGCTGCTCGCCTTTGGCGCCTCGCCGGGCGCCCTGCTCGTCGTCACGGCGGCCGTCGCCGGCTTCTTCGCGCACGAGCCGGCGTCGATCCTGGCCGGCCTGCGCGGCGGTCGCGCTCTGCGGGAGCGACGGTCCGAAGCAGTCAGATGGCTCGCATGGTGGGGGGCGGTATCGGCGGCCGCGGCGGCTGCTGCGGTGGTGGCGATGCCGGTGGCGGCCCGCCTGTGGCTCCTGCTTCCCGTGGCGCCGGCGATCCTGCTTGCCTATGCGGCGGTCCGCGGCCGCGAGAAGTCCTGGTATGGTGAAGTCGCCGCCGCCTGTGCGTTCTCGTCGATTGCGGTGCCGACGGCGCTGGCTTCGGGGGCGACTCCGCAGGAGGCGTTCACCGTCGCGGTGCCTCTTGCGGTGCTGTTCGTGACGAGCACGCTGGCGGTTCGGATCGTGATCCTGCGCGTGCGCGGCGGGGGCGACCCGGTCGGAGCTGCCGCCACGCGCCGCGCCGCGCTCGCGGTCGTAGGGGGAGGCGCGGCGGCCGTCGCGTTCGGGGTAGGGGCGGGGCTTCTGCTCCCCGCCGCGCTCGTTGCGTCCACGCCCGGGCTCGTCGGCTCATCCTTGCTGGCGTTCCGTCCGCCGGCTCCCGCCCAGCTGCGTGCAGTGGGCTGGACGCTCGTCGCGCTTTCGCTCGGCACGTCGATCATCCTCGTGGCCACACTGCGCTCCTGACCTCCGGTATTACGCCCCGCCGGACCGTCGACTGGGGTAAACTGTGAAAAATCTCACAGGGACGAGCCTCC
>MEKU01000093.1:9311-51822 GCA_001767195.1 Acidobacteria bacterium RIFCSPLOWO2_02_FULL_67_21 | reverse complement strand
AAGGCCGGCACTACGGGAGGCCGGCCTAAAGGCCGGCACCACGTACGTAGCGCCCGGCTTCAGCCGGGCCGCAGACCTAGAGAGAGGCGGTTCTTGAACGTGCAGTGGATCACGACTAGGTACGCTGTGGCCATCGCGGGCATATGGATTGCCGCGAGCGCCGTCGGTGTGCAGCCTGCGCGCGTCTCGGCCCAGACGCCGGGCGCGCGCGGCGCCGCCCGCACGTCGCAGGAGGGCGGGGAGCTCTTCTCCACGACGTGTCAGGTCTGTCACGGCGAGGCGGGCATCGGCAGCTCGGCCCCCTCCCTCCGCGGCACGAAGTTCACGCCCGGGTACGTCCGGCAGGCCATGAGCGAGGGACGGCCCGGCACGATGATGCCGCGGTTCACCGGCGTCTTCACGACACGCGAGATCGAGGCCGTGGCGCGGTATGTCGCGTCGCTGCAAAATGCCCAGCGCCCGCCCGACTCAGGGCTCCGGGGCGATCCGGCAGCCGGGGAAACGGCGTTCTTCCGACCGCAGCGGGCGCACAGTTGCTACGTGTGCCACTCGGTGAACGGCCGCGGCGGGCGCGTCGGGCCCGACCTCGCCCAGAAGGCGGCCAGCAAGTCGGCGCGCGAGCTCTTCGAGAAGATCGTGCTCGCGCCGCACCGTCTGAAAGACGGGGCCTACGCGCCGTCGCGCCTGACCACCAGGCTCGAAGTCCTCACGGGAATCAAGGCAGGCGAGACCGAGGAGGTGGTCCGTTTCTACGACACTCGCTCGCTGCCGCCCATGCTGCGCACGATCAACAAGAGCGACGTCGTCTCCCTCACCACCATGCCGGGATCGGTGATGCCGACCGACTATGCGTCACGATTCACGTTGCAGGAGCTGCTCGACATCGTGGCGTTCGTCAAATCCACCGGATCCGGTCCCGACATCCAGGTCAGGTTCCAGGACGTCTTCCCGCGGCAGTAGCGCCGGCCCGCGCTACGGTCCGACGATCGCCGTCCTGTAGGTCCTGGCGAGCTTCGCCTCGATCGCCTGGCGTTCCGCCCCTGAGACCTGCGCGAGCTTGCGCCGCAGCTTCAGCCGCTTTTCCTTCCGCTGACGCTGCCGGCGAATGACCGACGTTCGAAGAGTTGCACCCATGGCCCCAGATTATTCCACACCACGGCGCGCCGCGGCCTCTCTGCCGGGCCGCGGCGCCTCGCGTGTATCATGGGCGCGACATGACGCTGGCACCCGGGGCACGTCTGGGCCCGTTTGAGATCCGCGGCCGTCTCGATCTCGCCGGATTCGGAGACGTCTATCGCGTCCACGACCACGACCACCAGCGCGACGCCGCGATGCGCGTGCTGCGGGCGGAGTTTGGAGCCAATCCCCAGCAGTTGAAGCAGTTCGAGCAGGAGGCGCGGGCCGCGGCCCTTCTGTCGCACCCGAACATCCTGAGCGTGCACGACGTCGGCACCGACGCGCACGCCGCGTACATCATCTCGGAGCCGATCGAAGGCCGGACGCTCCGCGACGTGTTCAGGGACGGCCCGCTGCGCGTGCGCACGGTCGTGCAGTACGCCGTGCAGATCGCGCACGCGCTCGCGGCGGCCCACGAAAAAGGCGTCGTGCATCGCGACCTCAAGCCCGAGAACATTCTCGTCGGCGCCGACGGGCGCGTACGGGTGGCCGGCTTCGGCCTGGCGGCGGTCACGCAGGCCGAGTCGGCGCTGGCGGGCTTCAAGGGCGTCGGTGCCGGAGCGGCGATCGGAACACCGAGCTACATGTCGCCCGAACAGATCCGCGCCGCCGCCGCGGATTCGAAGTCCGACATGTTCACCTTCGGCGCGATCGTGTTCGAGATGCTCACCGGCGCCAGGGCGTTTGGCGGCGACACGCCCGTGGAGACGATGACCGCGGTCGGCAGGGCCGAGGCGCCGCGGCTGCCGGCCGGTCTCGAGCTGCCGCCCGTGCTGACCCGGCTCGTCGAGATGTGCCTGCGCCGGACGCCGCCGGCCCGTCCGTCGGCCGAGGATGCGGCGCGCGCGCTGCACGCCTTGTGGCAGCAGGCGGCGCCGGCCGCTCCGGCTGCTCCGGTTGCTCCGGCTGCTCCGGTTGCTCCGGTTGCTCCGGCTGCTCCGGTTGATCCGCCGCCTCCGCCTGCACGCGACGCCGCTCCTCCAGCGGCGCCACAGACGTTCGAGTCCGAGCCTGCCGTTGTCGTCGACGAGCCCGCGCCCTCGCCCCGCTCCGGCCGCCGGACCGTCGTGGTCATCGCCGCCGTGGCGGCAGTGGCCCTCCTCGTCCTGATCTTTCCGGAGGCACGGCGGATTCTGCAGTCGGCCTGGAGCGGTACCGTGCCGGAATCCCGCCCGGCACCACTGGCGACGATGACGATGCCCGATCGTCCCTTGAATGAATTCGCGCTGTCACCCGATGGGCAACGGCTCGCGTTTACGGCGGTCGACGGCAGCGGGCAGCGCCGGCTCTGGATCCGTTCGCTGACCGTCACCGACGAGCGGCCGCTCGACGGCACCGACGGCGCCGCATTTCCGTTCTGGTCGCCCGACAGCCGCTTCGTGGCGTTCTTCGCGCAGGGCGCCCTGCGGAAGGTTTCTGCCGACGGTGGCGAGGTGGCCGTCGTGACCGACGCCGAGGCGGCATCGCCGGGCGCGTGGAGCGGTGACGATGTAATGGTGTTTGCCCGCGACGGCGAGGGCGGTCCGTTGTATCGCGTGGCGTCGAGTGGTGGGACGGCCTCGCCGGTCACGGGCCTGCGGTCGGGCGAGGCGGCGCACGGGTGGCCTGTAGTGCTGTCCGACGGACGACGGTTCCTGTACACGATTCTGCCGTCCGGCGACGGCGAGCCCGCCGTTCATGCCGGGTCGATCGAGGACTCCGCCATTCGGCAGCCGGCCCTGTCCAACGCGTCGCGCGCCGCGGTGGTTGAGGGATACATCCTCTTCGTCCGCGACAATGCCCTTGCCGTGCAGCCGTTCGACGAGCGGACGCTCGAGACACGAGGGGACGCGCTGCCGATCGGTGGAGGGGCATCGGGAAGCACCGAAGGCGTGCGCGCGTTCTCGCTGTCGACGGCCGGCGTGCTGGCCTACCAGGTCGGGCCCGCATCGGATCCGGCGCGTTCCCGGCTCGTCTGGCTCGACCGCACCGGTCTGCCGGTGGGCACGGTCGGCGAGCCGGCCGATTACGGCGACGTCGCCCTGTCGCCGAACGGGTCGCGCGTGGCGGTCAGCGTTCGGGCTCCCCGTGCGGAGAGCGGCGACATCGTGCTGCTCGAGGTGGAGAGCGGGGTGGAGACGCGTGTGACCTCCGACGCCGCCGACGACACGGCGCCGGTCTGGTCGCCGGACGGCGGCCGCATCCTCTTCGCATCCACCCGCAGCGGCACGAAAGACATCTACCAGAAGGCGGCCGCCGGAACGGGCACCGAGGTGGCGATCGTCGCCGGCGAGGGCGATCAGATCGCGTACGACTGGTCGTCCGACGGGAGGTACCTGCTGTATCAGACCAATCAGCCGCGCGCGGCCGCCGGCGGCAACTTCGACCTCTGGGCGCGCATGCTGCCGGGCGGGCCCTCCTTTGCGTATTTCAGGACGATTCGCGAGGCGACACTTCCGAGGCTCTCGCCCGACCGCCGCTGGGTCGCCTTTACGTCGTTCGAAAACGGGCGCACCGATGTCTACGTGGCGCCGTTCCCGCAATACGGCAGCCGTACCCGTGTCTCGCCGCGGGGCGGATCGTGGCCGCGATGGCGTCGCGACGGCGACGAGCTGTTCTACGTCGCGGCCGACGGCCGTCTCATGGCCGTTCCCGTCAAGGGCGGCTCATCGGTCGGCGCCGGGGAGCCGGTTGCGCTGTTTCAGCTCCGGGCGAAGTCGGGGCGCGGCTATGCGTACGACGTGTCAGCCGACGGCCAGCGGATCCTCGTCAACATGCCCGGCGAAGGGGACCTGGCGCGTCCCGTCACGCTCGTCGACTGGCGCTCGCGCCTTCGCTGAGCGTGATTCATTGGGACGTAGCGGCGGGCCTTCGCGGGTGCGAGATCCGCCGAGGCCGGGCTGAAGCCCGGCCTCTACGATTAACCGGCCTCTACGATTAATACGGCGATCGATACACGCCCGTTCTTCCGGCCGGTCAGCTCCGCGCTCGTGCCGGTGCTTCGAGGATTGGCGGCGGAGGACTGGAACCGCGGGACGCGTGCCGGCACCTGGGTCGTGCGCGACATCGTGGCGCATCTCATCGACCTCACCCTGCGCCGCGTCTCGTTTCAGCGCGACGGGCTGGTGCCGCCGCCTCCGCCGTGTCCGATTGCCGGCGAGCGCGATTTCGTCCGCTTCATCAACTCGCTGAATCACGACTGGGTGACGGTGACGAGGCGCTTCAGCCCGCAGGTGCTGACGGAGTTGTTCGAGCTGGCGAGCGGCGACCTGGCCGACTTCTTCGAGCGCACGCCGCTCGACGGCCCCGGGCTCTTCGGCGTCTCGTGGGCCGGAGAGATGGCATCAGCCGCGGGGTTCGACATCGGGCGTGAGTTCACCGAGCTCTGGCATCACCAGATGCAGATTCGGCTTGCGGTCGGCGCGCCGCCGCTCGAGGACCCGCGGTCTCGATCGATGGCCGCGTCGAGCTTGCGCACCCGCTCCTGCGGGCCCGATCCATCGTCATCGAGGTAGAACTGATTTCATAACGGGTGTAGTGCCCGGCTTCAGCCGGGCTGAAGCCCGGCACTACGTACGAAATACGCGCCCGAGGTCGGTTATGACACCGCTTCCAGTCACACGGGCTGCCCTCGAATCACCCTGATCAGCAGGAAGACGATCGCCACAACCAGCAGGATGTGGAGCCATCCGCCGAAGGTGGTGGTCGTAATGATTCCGAGCAGCCACAGTGCCAGCAGCACGAAGACGACGAACAGCATCGCGCACCCCCTGCGGCATTCGCAGGGCTAGACGCGTGCCAGTTCCTGTTTGCGTCCCTGATGGTAGGCCAGCAGCGCCTCGTTCGCGCTGCGAACCACGGCCGCGTCAGCAGCGAGACGGGCGAGGTCGCGGCCCGGCACCGCCACATACAGCTCAGCCTCGTCGAGGCCGGTATAGACACGGTTCCCGACGCAGGCCGTGCTTGCGACGGTGCCGCTGCTGAGCGCCGCCGGCAGCACCATGCAGGTCGGTCTCGCGAGCGTGCTGAAGTTCGCGGCGATGCCGGCCCGGATCGCGGCTTCCTGGAGCACCATGACGCGGCCCGGCGGGCCCCAGAACAGCACGACGTCGGGCTCGACCGGCGTGGCGCCGAGCGGCGCGTAGACCACCGCCCCCGGCGTCTCATGCAGCCGAGGGATGGACGACACCTCTTCCATGCGAAGGTAGCCAACCTGCGTCATCAGGCCGAGCGTCTCGTTGAGCTCCTGCGCGCGCTCCGCGGGCAGGTCGATCCGGTGGGTGTACGAGCCGATCGGGCAGTTGTAGTGATCGGCCGCCACGGTATAGAACGTGCGGCCTTCCGACGCCAGCTTCCAGTAGCTGCAGCCCGAGGGCTGTACGCCTTCACATTTGTCGACGCCCGCGGGTGGCGTCTGCCGGAATGCCACGGCCACCGGACGATGGGTGAGGCCGAGCTCGGCGGTGAGCTGTGCTTCGATGCGGGTGTAATCCACGAGTCACCTTCGTCTCAGGAACGGGCGACGATGCGATTGCGCATCGTGCCGATGTCTTGTATCTCGGTCTCCATGATGTCGCCGTCGCCGAGAAACTCCGGCGGCGTGCGCGCAAACCCCACTCCATCGGGCGTGCCGGTGGCGAGGATGTCGCCCGGTTCGAGCGTCAGGCCGTGCGACAGCGATTCGATGAGCGCGTCGATGCGGAAGATCATGTCGCGGGTGTTGCCCTTCTGCTTGACGACTCCGTTCACGCGCAGGCCCACCGACTTGTCATGCGGGTCCCCGAACTCGTCCGCCGTCACGACGCAGGGCCCCATCGGGCAGAAGCCGTCGAGGCTCTTGCCCTTGAAGGACTGGCCGTGCCGCTGCTGCAGATCGCGCGCCGTGACGTCGTTGATGACCGTGTAGCCGAAGACGTGCTCGAGCGCGCGGCTGCGGCTGATGGTCCGGCCCGGCAGGCCGATCACGACGCCGAGCTCCGCTTCCCAGTCGACCTGCTGCGTGGTGCCCGGGTCCCACGGCACCTCGTCGAACGGTCCGACCACCGTCGTCGGCGCCTTGGTGAAGAACATCGGCACCTCCGGCAGCTTGACTTCGGTGCCCCGCGCCCGCGCGCTTTCCTGCGCGTGGCTCGCGTAATTGCGGCCGACGCACATCACGTTTTTCGGGGGCCTGGGGATCGGCGCGTGCCAGCGGATGTCGCCCGTGCCGTACCCCTCCGGCTCGCGTCCGCCTTTGAGCCGCGACGACAGTTCCCGGGAAACGCGCTGCCACACGGAAGGCCCGCCGCGGATGAGGTCGAGCAGCGCCGCGGGGAGCGCTGTGGCGCTCCCGGAGGGGGACAGCGTCTGGAGGTCGATGATCCGGTCGTTGCGCAGGACGCCAAGCCGGGGCTGCGGGTCGCGTTCGAGCGAGAAGGTCACGTATTTCACGGCGGCCCACAGACTACCATGCCGGTTCGCGGTTCTCTGGGCCGAAGCGTGGCCGTGGCCGGCACCCGTTCGCGGCGGCGGCCGGCGAGCGCATAATCGAAGGACGGAGGACGTAATGGAGAGCACGACAGCGACGGGGTTCACGACGGCCGGCTTGAGCGCCGAGCGCAGTGCCCGAGGGCGATTCCGACGCGAGGTACGCCGCCAACATGCTGCCGGTGGACTGGATGCCGGCGAGACGCTCGAGACGCTCTTCCGGAACGGACCGGTGCATGCCTGCCACGGGGTGAAGCTCCGTTTCGTGAACCCGGCGAGCGGAGGGCCGCCGATGCCCACCATCGGCGCGTTCATGCAGCTGCTGCCGCGCGGCTTCCGCGGCGGGCCGTATCGGGGAACCGACGCGACGGTCTACATGGTGGTGGAAGGCCGCGGGCGCACCCGCATCGGCGAGGCGGCATGGACCTGGGGCCCTCGCGACCTCTTCGTGGCGCCGTCCTGGACGGCCATCTCGCACGAGGCGGAGGAGGACGCCGTGCTCTTCAGCTTCTCCGATCGCCCTGCGCAGCAGGCGCTCGGCTTCTGGCGCGAGCAGGCGCCCCTCCGTACGTAGGCCGGTGCCGCCGCGAGGCCGCTCATCGTCGAGCGGCGGCCCCGGCGTACAATGCCTGCGTGCAGGACCTGATCAGACGCCTGCTGCTGGAGCTGGGCGAGGATCCCTCACGCGAGGGCCTCGTGCGCACGCCGGAACGCGTGGAGCGTGCGCTGCGGTTCCTGACCAGCGGGTATGCCGCCGACCTCGATACCATCCTCAACGATGCGCTGTTCACCGTCGACTACAGCGAGATGGTGATCGTGAAGGACATCGACTTCTACAGCCTGTGCGAGCACCACATGCTGCCGTTCTTCGGCAAGTGTCATGTGGCGTACATCCCCCGGCGGCAGGTCCTCGGTCTCAGCAAGATTCCCCGGCTTGTCGACGTGTTTGCACGGCGCCTGCAGATCCAGGAGCGGATGACCAACCAGATTGCGGCGACGATCGTGGAGAAGATCGACCCGCTCGGCGTGGCGGTGGTGTGCGAGGGCACCCATCTGTGCATGTCGATGCGCGGGGTGGAGAAGCAGAACTCGTTTGCCGTGACCAGCGCGATGATGGGCGCGTTCAGGGACAACGCGAGGACGCGGATGGAATTTCTCGAGCTCATCCGTCACAAGAGCGACACGCCGGCCGGGGCGCCGTCCGTGGCCGGATTGACGTGCGTCAGCGAGTGATGCGCATGCGCCACGCCGGTGCGTTGCTCCTCGTGCTGCTGGCGTGCTGGCCGGCCGCTGCCGGCGCGCAGCGCGCCGCCGCGCGGAGGCCGGCCCAGCCCGCCGCGAAGACGGAGCCGGCGGTGTTCGACTGCCTCTCGCTTCTGGGACAGGGCGTGACGTCCGGCCGATCGTTCTGCGACGTGCTGACCGGGCGCGATCCCGCCGCCGGCATCATCATCCCGCTGCCGCCCCACACCGGGACGGTGACGCTGACTTTCGATCTGCACAACCGCCACACCTATTCCGAGGAGCTGATCAAGGCCAACCGTGCGTACCGGCACTACACCGCCACCATCGGCGTGCTCACCGCAGACAACACCCTGCTGGCGCGCGCGGTCGTCCAGAACGAGTTCCGTACGGCCGCCGATCTGCTCGACCGCGTGGGGGGAGGAGCCGGGCCGGGCGGCGTGAAGGCGGTCGCGCCCACCGGGACCGAGCCGATTTCCATCGTCATTCCGGCCGCGGAGCAGTCGGTGAGCATCCTCGGCGAGAAGCTCGCGGTCGTCCGGCCCGACGGCGTGGACAACTTCAGCGCGCCCGGGCGTCCGGTTGCCGTCATCAGCAACGTCATGCTGACCTACCGGCCGGGGCCGGTGCGCCGCCCGGCCACGCGGCGCTGAACGCGCGTCCGTACGTAGTGCCCGGCTTTAGCCGGGCTGAAGCTGCCTTAGCCGGGCTGAAGCCCGGCACTACGTACGTATTAGTGTTTACGACTCGCGTGCCGTAATCTCGTCGAGCTTCGCGAGCAGCGCCACGAACCGCGACTCCGCCGGGTCGAAGCAGCTCCAGTCCGACACGTCGCACATCACCACGGCGTCGGCCTCTTCGGGATCGTGATCCGAGGCTGACAGAGGCGGTGCCTCCGGCGCGACAGGAGTGTCGTCCGGCTGTGCCGGCGGTGCCTCCGTCACGAGCGCAGGCGGTGGCTCGGGCGCTGGTGGCTCGGGCGCCGGTGGCTCGGGCCCGGGCAGGGCAGGGGAGCCTCGGCGCGCGACCGCGCGCTCGAGATAGATCTCCATTTGCCCGGCAAACGTGTCGGCGTCGCATGCGGTGGGCCCGGCCGCCCGCGGCCGGTCGCGCCGGAGCGCCGCGAGCATCCCCCCGGACGAGGCCGGTTCTGCGGTCTCGAGGATGGGAGTGTTCAGCGTCTGGATGTGATCCCCTGCCTCGCCGAGCTCCCGTAGCCGCGCGGTCAGCGCGAGGTCGTCCCGCAGCGAGAGCAGGGCGGGAATCAGGATCAGGTCGGGCAGAGGGCCCTCCAGGAGCTCGATGGCGTCGGGCGCGCTCTCCTTCAGCACGAGCTCGGCGCCGAGGCGGCGCGCGATCGACGCGAGCTGCGCGCCCTGCGCCCGGTCGGGTTCGATGGCGAGAATCAGCGGTTTCGTCACGAGCGCACCAGTGACAGCAGCAGCACCGAGGCGACCACCACGAAGATCATCATCGGCGCGTGATCGACGCTCTGCGTCCACGCCGCCTCCACCAGCACCGCCCCCGCGTCGCCCACCTGCGCCGTCAGATCCGCCAGCGTGGCCGGTGTGGTCGCGCCGATGGCCGTGTGGAGCTGCTCGCGCACGCGCACGTCGACGGAGACGAGCACGAGCAGCACGGCTGCCAGCACAGCGACCGAGGCCAGAGCGTCGCTGCAGACGTGCGACAGGCGCGAGATCATGGATTCCCCCGGGCGGATCGAGGCAAGCCCCGTTCCACGCCGAATTCCCCGCCAAACTTCGCACGGCCGTCCGCTCGTGCCACGACTCTGCATTCCGGATTACAGATGTGCGCCGAGGCGCGCTGCGGTTGCGTTCTCGTATCAGGAATTTCAGAGATGGCGCCGACGACCGCGCCGATGCACGCAGGGACGAAATCGACGCACGCGGTTACGAATGTGCGGCGGTGCCGACGCATCCGTGTGCAGGCGAAGGACCACGCGCGCGTTTTGCTGCACGTCGTAAACGCGCCAATCGAGAGCAGTTGCGCCACGCCGATGCATCGATCGTGACCGCTGGCACGTGCGTTGCGGAAGAGGCGGCTGCACTGCGGCCGCCTCATGTCGTGGCGATCGCCGCTTGTCAACACAGACCGCGCGTCCCTGGACGCCACGGAGGTTTCGTCATGGTGAACTTGCAGCTTCGCTTGCGCGCTCTCGTGCGCGACGTCACGGGTCAGGACCTGATCGAGTACGCGTTGCTGGCCGGCCTGATCGCGCTCGGCTCGGTGCTTCTGCTTGGGCAGGCCGGCGCGCAGGTGTCGTCGATCTGGACCCAGATCGTCGCCGCACTCACCGACGCCGCCACTCCCTAGGGGCGCGGAAGGCCCCCCTGGTAACGCGCCATGTCGACTGCGGACCTCGTCGCCGCCGCTGTGCTGCTCCTGGGAACCGGCGCTGCCGTTGTGATCGACCTGCGCACGCGCCGGGTGCCCAATCCGCTGACGCTGGCGCTCGGCGCGGCCGGCGTGGCGCTTGCGGCCACCGGCGTGGGCCGCGTCGGCGTCGGCGGCGCGCTGCTCGCCGGGGCGCTGGGGCTGCTGCTGATGCTGCCAGGGCACCTGATGGGGGCGACCGGCGGCGGTGACGTCAAGCTGTTTGCCGCCGTCGGGACTTTGCTCGGACCCGGGCACACGGTCCGGGCGTTCGTGTTCACGCTGATGGCCGGCGCGCTGCTCGCTCTGGCAGTGGCGCTCGCGCGCGGTCAGCTCGGAGCGGCGGTGCGCCGCACGGGCCGTCTGCTGTCGAGCCGTGCCGGAGCCGGCGAGATCCGGCAGGCCGGCACGGTCAACCGTTTTGCCTACGCGCCGGCGATTGCGGCCGGCGCCATGGCGGCGCTGGTGCTCCCATGAAGGCCGGGCGGGACGAACGCGGGCAGGCGCTGATCGAGACCGCGCTCACCTTTCCGCTCGTGCTGCTGCTGTCGATCAGCGTGTTCGAGTTCGGGCGCGCGTTCCAGCACTGGCAGGTCGTGACGAATGCCGCCCGCGAAGGGGCGCGGCTGGCCGTGCTGCCGGGGGTGACCGACGAGGCGGTCCTGGCGCGCGTGCAGGCGTACCTCGAGGCCGGGCAGCTTGCGGGCGCCGACGCGGCCTCGGTCGACATCGTCAACAACGACGAGATCTCGATTGGGGAAGCCGCCACGGCATCGGCGTCGACGGTGACCGTGCAGTACCCGTATCAGTTCATCGTGCTGCAGCCGATCGTGCAGCTCGTGGTGAGCGACTCGCTCGTGGGCGCGCCCATCACGATGACGGCTTCGGCCACGATGAGGAACGAATAGCGCCGGGCCTCCCCGGCAAGGGACGAGCATATGACGCGCCTCCGGATCTTCATCGTGCTTGGCGTGGCGATCGGGCTTGGCGGCACCTTTGCGCTGGCCACCTATCGCTACATTCAGAACCGGCCGGTTCGCGAGGTCGCGCTGCCGACGACCCCGGTCGTCATCGCGGCCGCCGATCTGGCCCTCGGCAGCGAACTGCGCCGCGAGGACCTGCGCGTCATCGCCTGGCCCACCGACGCGCTGCCCGCCGGCTCGTTCTCAGATCTGCAGGCGATCATCGGGCGCGGGCTGGTCCAGGCGGTGGCGCAGAACGAGGCCATCCTGCCGGGCAAGCTGGCGCCGGTCGGCGCCGGGTCCGGCCTGCCCCCGGTCATTCCGGAGGGCATGCGCGCGCTGTCGGTGCGCGTGAACGACGTCATCGGCGTCGCCGGCTACGTCCTGCCGGGCACCCGCGTCGACGTCGTGGCGACCGTCAACCCGACGAATCAGCAGACGGACATGACGTCCAAGGTCGTCCTGACCAACGTGCTCGTCCTGGCCGCCGGCACCCGGATCGAGCGGGACGTGGAACAGAACAAGCCGGTATCGGTGAGCGTGGTGACGCTGCTCGTCGACCCGATGGAAGCGGAGCGCCTCACGCTGGCCAGCACCGAGGGCAAGATTCAGCTGGCCCTCCGCAACCCGCTCGACAAGACGGCGCCGGCCACGCCCGGCATCCGGCCCGCCGTGCTGCTCGGGTATTCGGCAGCCCGTCCGGCGCCGCGCGCGGCACGGGCGGCCGCGCCCCCGCCGCCGCCAACCGTCGAGGTCATCCGTGGCGATCGGCGCGTGCAGGAAGTCCTGCGTCAGGAGTAGCAGATGCGGAAAGGTCTGACGATTCTCATCATCTGGGTCTTCGGGTCGGCGGCGGTGCTGACCCAGGACCAGATGGCGGCCAACCACCCGGCAGCGGAGGTGAACGCCGCGGCGGCTCCGATCGCGGTGTCGCTCCTGGTCGGGCGTTCGACGGTCATCGACGTCGGCAGCCCGATTGCCCGCGTGTCGCTGACCAGCGCCGACATCGCCGACGCCCTGGTGACGTCGCCGAGCCAGCTGCTCATCAACGGCAAGACGCCCGGCACGATTTCGATGTTCGTCTGGGAGCGCGCCGGCGGCCTGCGCCGCTACGAGATCGCCGTCCAGCGCGATCTGGCGCGTCTGCAGGGCCAGCTCAAAGAGCTCTTCCCGAGCGAGACGATCGAGGCACACAGCAACGGACGCCAGATCGTGCTTTCGGGAACGGCGTCGACCAAGGACGCCATGACCCGCGCCGTCGACGTCGCGTCGGGCTTCGTCGAGCGGCGCGAGGACGTCGTGACGCTGCTGCAGGTGCCGCAGGCGCCGCCGCCGCGGAGCAACCAGGTGCTGCTGCGCGTCCGGTTTGCCGAGGTGAGCCGGAGCGCGGTGACCGAGCTGGGTCTCTCGCTCTTCACCGGGCCCACCGGCATCAACAACACCATCGGCCGGGTCACGACCCAGCAGTTCTCGGCTCCCGGCTTCGACGAGATGGAATGGTCGAAGGACAGCTCCGAGTTTGGCGCGCCGGTCAAGGAGGCGTCGGGCAAGTTCACGTTCAGCGACTTCCTCAACTTCTTCATTCTGAGCGAGCGGTACGACCTCGGCCTCCTGGTACGGATGCTCCAGAGCAAAGGGCTCTTCCAGAGCCTCGCCGAGCCCAACCTGGTCGCCGAAAGCGGCAAGGAGGCGAGCTTCCTGGCCGGCGGCGAGTTTCCGATCCCGGTGGCGCAGGGCTCCGGGGCCAACATCGGTGTCTCCGTGCAGTTCAAGGAGTTCGGCGTCCGTCTGAGCTTCACGCCCACGGTCATGGGCGACCGGGTGCACCTCAAAGTGCGCCCTGAAGTCAGCCTGCTCGACTTCAACAACGCCGTCGTCCTCGGCGGGTTCCGCATCCCGGCGCTCACCACGCGGCGCACCGAGACGGAGATCGAGCTCCGCGACGGGCAGACGTTCGCGATTGCGGGGCTCCTGAACAGCAGCATGACCCAGACGCTGCAGAAGGTCCCCGGCATCGGCGACATCCCGATCCTCGGGTATCTCTTCCGCAGCAAGGCGGCGCGCAAGGATCAGACGGAGCTGGTCGTCATGATCACGCCGCAGATCCTGCCGCAGAACTCCCCGGGCGTGACCGATCGGCTGCCGCGGCTGCAGGAGCCGTTCCTGCCGCCCCTCCAGAACGGCGACGCGCTGCCGCCGCCGCCGCCGGCATTCACGGAGCCACGGCCATGACGCCTCTTCGGCGCTGGCGGGACGACGAGCGGGGCATGTCGATCCTGTACATCACGACCGGCTTCCTGGCGTTCTTCGTGGCGACGACGCTGGCGATTGATGTCGGGATGCTGACGACCGCGCGCGGCCAGTCGCAGAACGCGGCGGACGCGGGCGCGCTGGCAGGCGCCATCGCGCTGGCGATGGACAGCTTCGACGATCGGTCGCCCTCGGGGCCGGCGGTGCAGTCGGCCGTGAACGCCGCGCTGCAGAACGTCGTGATTGGAGGGTCGGTGGCCGTGGAGCCGTCGGACGTCACGTTTCCGGTGGCGCCGGACGGCGAGTCGGATCGCGTCCGCGTGGCCGTCTACCGCACCGCGGCGCGCAGCAACCCGCTCGCCACGTTCATCGCCGCCGTCTTCGGCGTGACGACCGCGGACGTCATGGCCGCGGCGACCGCCGAGGCGGCCCCGGCCAACGCCATGACCTGCGTGCGCCCGTTCACGATTCCCGACCTGTGGGACGAGAACAACGTCCCGCCCAACAGCACGTTCGATCGGTACAACAGTCGCGGCGAGGTGATTCCAAACGCCGACGTGTACGTCCAGGGTGAGCAGGGGTACGACCCCGAGTACCACAAGGGCACGCTGCTGGCGCTCCGGGCAGGCACGGGCAACAACGTTGCGCCCACGTTCTACTATTCGTGGAGCATGCCGGGCGGCAACGGCGAGATCGGCGCCGAGTGGTACGAGGAGAACATCAGCCAGTGCAACCAGGCGGTCTTCATTCCGGGCAGCCTGATGACCCAGGAGCCGGGCAACATGGTCGGCCCGACCGTCCAGGGAATTGAGGCGCTGATCGCCCAGGACCCGACGGCGTACTGGGACGAGGACGACGATCGCGTGGTGAGCCCGCTCGGGCGGAGCCCGCGCGTGTTTCCCATTCCGCTCTACGACCCTGACTTCTTCCAGTTCGGCAAGATGACGGGCCGCAACGCCACGCTGAAAATGGTCGGCTGGATCGGGTTCTTCGTGGAGAGCGTGAGCGGGAACGAGGTCTACGGGCGCATCACGCCCATTCTTGGCAGCATCGACGACAACGCGGGACCGGCGCCCGAGGGGACGTTCCCCCGCGCCGTGCGCCTCATCGAGTAAGGGAGTCATGGCGCTTCTGACGAGCCTGGTGTTCACTGACGACGCGGCGTTCCGGAGCGAGGCCGCGGCACTGCTCCGATCGGGGCCGACGCCGGTCAGCGTGAGCGAGGAGCGGCCCGCCGGCTCCGGGCACGCCGACCTGATGGCCGTCGACGGCCGGCACCGCCCGGACGAGGCGCTCGCCACCATCGAGCGGCTGCGCGCCGCCTCGCCGAACGCGTCGATCTTCATGGTCGCGTCCGAGGCGACACCCGACCTGATCCTCAAGGCGATGCGTGCCGGCGCGAACGAGTTCCTCACGTGGCCGTCCTCCGGCGCGCCGTTCCATGAGGCGGTCGCGCGGGCGGCCTCGCGCCGCCAGGCAGCGTCGCCTGGTGGTGGGGCGACCACGCTGGCGTTCATCGGGTCGAAGGGCGGCGCCGGGACGACGACGCTGGCGGTGAACTGTGCCGTGGAGCTCGCGCGGATGAGCCGGCGCCCGGCGGTGATCGTCGATCTGAAGCCCGGCCTCGGCGAGGTCACGCTCTTTCTGGGCGTGCGGAGCCGCTACAGCGTGCTCGACGCCATCGACAACCTCCACCGGCTCGACGCCGACTTTCTCAAGGAACTGGTCGTCAAGCACAAGTCGGGGCTCGACATCCTGGCCGGGTCCGACCAGTTCGAGCGGCCCGGCGGAGGCGACAGCGGCGCGGTCGAAGAGGTGCTGCGGCTCCTGACGCAGCAGTACGCCCACATCGTCATCGACGCCGGGACGCAGCTGAACGCCTGCACGACCGCCGCGCTCTACATGGCCGACACGATCTATCTCGTGCCGAACCCTGACGTGCCGTCGGTGCGCAACGCGCAGCGGCTGCTCGACCGCCTGGGCCAGCTGGGCGCGTGCGGCGAGCGCGTCCGCATCCTGCTGAATCGTGCCTCCGAGCCGTACCCGATTCCGCCGGATCAGATCGAGAAGGCGCTCGGCCGCCCGATCGATCAGATGTTTCCGAGCGACTACCGCACGGTGTCGACGGCGCTCAACTCGGGGGTCCCGCTGTCGCTGACCACCAACGGCGAGCTCGCCTCGCAGTTCGACAGCTTTGCGCGGCGGACGCTCGGCCTCACGGAGGAGCCCGCCCAGGGACGGCGCGGCGCCCTCGGGCTCGAGCGGCTCGCCTCGATCTGGTAAGCCGCCATGCCCGTGCTTGCACCGCCGCGAAGCCACAAGGATCCTGGCGCTGATGCCGCTCCGCCGGCGCGCGCCCGGCAGCAGTATCTGGAGCTGCGCGCCGGCATCCATCGCCGGCTGCTGGCGCGCCTGAATCTCGAGGCGCTCGCGCAAAGCGACCGCTCGCGCGCCGAGAGCGAGATCCGGACGCTGCTCGGCCAGCTCCTCAGCGAGGAGCCGACGCCGATCAGCCTGACCGAGCGGGAGACGCTGTTCAGCGAGGTCCTCGACGACGTGTTCGGCCTCGGTCCGCTCGAGCCCCTGCTGCGCGATCCGGGCGTGACCGACATCCTGGTGAACACGCATCGTGACGTGTTCGTGGAGCGTGGCGGCGTGCTGGAGCGCGCGTCGGCGTCCTTTCAGGACGATCAGCATCTCCTGCGCGTGATCGACCGGATCGTGAGCCGTGTCGGCCGCCGGATCGACGACAGCTCGCCGATGGTCGACGCGCGCCTGGCGGACGGCTCGCGCGTCAACGCCGTCATCCCGCCGCTGGCCGTCGACGGCCCGCTGCTGTCGATTAGGCGCTTTCCGTCGGAGCGGCTGCAGGCGAGCCACCTGGTGTCCCTCAATTCGCTGACGCAGCCGATGCTCGACTTTCTGGCGCACTGCGTGCGCGCGCGGCTGAACTGCCTGGTGAGCGGGGGGACCGGCGCCGGCAAGACGACCCTGCTGAACGTGCTCTCGGGGTTCATCTCGGATCGCGAGCGGATCGTGACCATCGAAGATGCAGCCGAGCTGCAGCTCCACCAGGACCACGTGGCGCGGCTCGAAACGCGTCCGCCCAACATCGAGGGGAAGGGCGTGATCCGGCAGCGTCAGCTCGTCATCAACGCCCTCCGCATGCGCCCCGACCGGATCGTCGTCGGCGAGGTGCGCGGCGAGGAGGCGCTCGACATGCTCCAGGCGATGAACACCGGGCACGACGGGTCGCTGACCACCGTCCATGCCAACACCCCGCGCGACGCGCTGGCCCGCATCGAGACGATGGTGGCGATGGGCGCCACCAACCTCCCGGAGCGCGCCATCCGGCAGCAGATGGCGTCGGCCATCCAGCTCGTCGTCCAGCAGACGCGGCTCAGCGACGGGTCGCGGCGGGTGACGAGCATCTCGGAGATCACCGGGATGGAAGGCGAGGTGATCGCCATGCAGGAGATCTTCCTGTTCGAGAAGCTCGGGATCACGCAGGAGGGGAAGGTGATCGGCCGATTCCGGGCCACCGGTATCCGGCCCAAGTGCGCGGAGCGGCTTCGCACATCGGGCATCAATCTGCCGGCCGCGATGTTCGAAGGGGTGGTGGAGGTTCGCTGATGCTCGCCGCCATGCTCGTCTTTCTCGTCGTGGCCGGGGCGGTCATCGGGATCTACGTGGCGGCCACCCGCCTCCCCACAGCCGTGGCGCGCCATCGTCTCGAGCTGCGGCTGCGTGACGTGGCGCAGACCGTGGACGCTCCGGACGCGGACCTGATTGTCCCGAACACCGAGGGACCGCTGCCGTCGGTCGACCGGCTGATTGCCGGCAGCGCCGCCGGCTCGCGTCTCATGCGCCTCATCGAACAGGCGGGCATCCGCACGACGCCGGGCGCGCTGCTGATCATCAGCGGCGCGCTGGGCATTGCCGCGATGCTGGCGGCGCATGCGCTCGTGAGAGCGCCCTATGCCGCGCTGGCGGCATTTCCGGTCGGCGCCGTCGTACCCACGGCCTGGCTGATGCGGCGGCGCACGTCGCGGCTCCGGCTGTTCGAAGAGCAGTTTCCCGAGGCGCTGGACCTTGTCTCGCGGGCCATCCGGGCCGGACATGCGTTCCAGACCGCCGTCGGCATGGCAGCCGACGAGCTGTCGGCGCCCGTCGGCCCCGAGTTCAAGAAGGTATTCGATCAGCAGAACTTCGGCCTGCCGCTTCGCGACGCGCTCGACGCGCTCGCCGGCCGCGTCCCGCTCGTCGACGTGAAGTTCTTCGCGACGGCGGTGGCCATCCAGCGCGAGACCGGAGGCAACCTGGCCGAGATTCTCGACAACCTGGCGCACGTCGTACGCGAGCGGTTCAAGATCCAGCGGCAGGTCCGGGTGCACACGGCGCACGGCCGGATCACCGGCCTCGTGCTGCTGGCGCTCCCTGCGTTTCTCGCCGTCGCGCTCTCGTTCATCAATCCGGAGCACATGAGACCGCTCTTCCAGGAACGGATCGGGCAGATGCTCCTCGTGGCCACCCTGGTCATGCAGGCGGTCGGCTTCCTGTGGATCCGTCGCGTGATCAGGATCGAGGTTTAATGGTGCGCCCAGCGAAGTCGCAATCGGGCCGCTCCGTTGTCGCGGCCCGCAGTTCGTGTTCGGAGGCTTGTTGTGATTCGTACTCCTTCAGTTCGAACGGGCCACTAGTGTGACGCTGCTGCTGCCGCTGCTGGCCTTTGCCACCGTCACCCTGCTGGTCGCGGCAGGCGCGCTCGCCCTGTCGCCGGGCCGGGCCTCGGTCATCGAGCGCCGCCTTCGCGAGGTGTCCGGCAAGCCGGTGGAGGCCGGCGGCGCCGGTACCTACGATCGCGTCGTCGACACGCTGAGGCGGGTCGGCCGCGCCATGCCGAAGTCGCCCTCCGAAATGGGGAAGATGCAGCTCCGCCTGGTGCATGCGGGGTTCCGGCGGCATGACGGCGTGGCGATCTTCTTCGGCATCCGTGCCGGCTGTGCGCTCGCGTGCTTTGCGCTGATGGCCACGCCGGTCCTCGTCCGGCCGAACATCCCGCTGGCCCTCGGGGCCGCCGCCCTCGGCTACGTGCTCCCGGGCGTCGTGCTCGCACGCCTGGCCAGGCGCCGTCAGCACCGGGTGCGGCTGTCGATCCCCGACGCCCTGGACCTGCTGGTGGTGAGCGTCGAAGCCGGGCTCGGCCTGGACCAGGCGATACAGCGCGTCGGCGACGAGCTCGCCCCGGTGCACCCGGAGCTGTCGGAGGATATGCGGCTCATCAACCTCGAGCTGCGGGCCGGCACGGCGCGCGGGGAAGCGCTGCGCAACCTCGCGGCGCGCACCGGCGTCGACGATCTCTCGTCGCTCGTGGCCGTGCTCGTGCAGACCGACAAGTTCGGCACCAGCGTGGCGCAGGCGCTGCGCGTGCATTCCGAGGTGCTGCGCACCAAGCGGCGGCAGCGCGCTGAAGAGGCCGCCGCCAAGACCGCCGTCAAGATGGTGTTTCCGCTCGTCATCTGCATCTTTCCCGCGATCTGGATCGTCACGATCGGCCCGGCTGCCATCAAGTTCATGCAGATCCTCGGCCCGATGACGGAGCGCTGATGCAGACCGTCCTGATGCCAGAGGCCGTCGACCAGGCCGCTCCGCCGCCGCCACCTGCGACGCTCGAAGAGGCAGGGCTCGCGCGCGATCACGTCGAGCAGCTGCTCATCAAGACCCTCTACGGCAGCGAGCTCGCCGGATCCGTGCTTGCGGAGCGCGTACGGCTGCCCTACGGGGTGCTCGAGCCGCTCATCGAACGCCAGCGGGCGGAACGCCTCATCGAGGTGCGTGGCGCGGCGGGGACCGGCAGCGCGGGCTACCGCTATGCCCTGACCGACCTTGGCCGCGAGCGCGCCGGCCAATACCTGTCGGTCAACGCCTATGTGGGCCCGGCGCCCGTGCCGCTGGCGGCCTACGTCGCGTACATGCGCACGGTCGGTGCGGCCCGCGGCTATATCGACCGCGCGCGGCTTCGCCAGGGGTTTGCACACCTCGTCGTCAGCGAGCGGGTGCTCGAACAGCTGGGCCCGGCCGTCAACGCCAACAAGGCCCTCTTTCTCTACGGCCCGCCCGGCAACGGCAAGACGGTCATCGGCGAAGGCATGGGACGGACAATCGGGGGCGACATGTCCATCCCGTACGCGCTCGATGTCGACGGCGCCATCGTCACCATGTACGACCCGGCCGGCCATCAGACGCTCGAGGCGGATGGCGACCAGGTCAGCATCATTGCCCCGGCGCCGGTCGATCGGCGATGGATCCGCATTCGTCGGCCGGTTGTGGTGGCCGGCGGCGAGCTGACGCTCGACATGCTCGACCTCTCGTTCAACCCGATTACGCGGTTCCACGAGGCGCCGCTCCAGCTCAAGGCGAACGGGGGCGTGTTCCTGGTGGACGACTTCGGCCGGCAGCGGATCCGGCCGCACGAGCTGCTGAACCGCTGGATCGTTCCGCTCGAAAGCCGCGTCGACTATCTGACGCTGCATACCGGCAGGAAGTTCCAGATCCCGTTCGAGACGTTTGTGGTGTTTGCGACGAACCTCAATCCGGCCGACCTGGCCGACGAAGCCTTTCTGCGCCGCATTCCGTACAAGATCCGGATTGACGACCCGACGGTCGAGGAGTTCACGCGGATCTTCGAGATGAACTGCCAGCGCCGCCGGCTGCCGTTCCATCAGGTGATGGTGGCGTACCTGCAGCGGCGCCACTACGGCCCGGCGGGCCGTCCGTTCCGTGCGTGCCATCCGCGCGATCTGCTGGATCAGATCTCGGCGCTCTGCCGCTATCGCGGCATCGAGCCGGCAATCACGCGTGAGCTGCTCGATGCGGCATGCAGGGCCTACTTTGTCCGCGGCGGCGCAGCTGGCGCGCCCGTGCCCGGGGTGGCGTGACGTGGCCGGCTGGATACCCGGGGGCACGGGCGGCTGCGCGCTGGTGAACGAACGGACCGGCTGTGTGGTCGCGGCGAAGGTGGAGCTGGCGGTGACCCGGCGAGCCCGCAGAGTGGGGCTGCTCGGCCGGACGGCTCTCGATGAGGCGTCCGCGCTCGTGCTGGCGCCGTGCCGGGCGATCCACACTGCGGGCATGCGCTTCCCGATCGACGTCGTGTTCGTCGACCGGCACGGCCGCTCGCTGCGGGTTGTCCGCGAGCTCACACCGTGGAGGATCGCCTTCGCGGCCCGTGCGTACGCCGCGATTGAGTTCACAGCCGGCGTGAGCCGCGGACGGATCGAGCCGGACGACACGCTGTCTCTGATCCGCTCGGAGGCGGCGTGCTGAGCATCGTGCCTCGGGGCCAGGTGGCGATGGGCCTGCAGGACCATTTCGGTCTGGCCGAACGGCCGTTCGGCCTGGGCCCCGATCCGCGGTTCCTGTACCACTCGCCCTCCTACACCGGGACCCTTCGAGACGTGCTGCGGGCCCTCCAGCGGCGCGAAGGGCTGGTCCTGGTGACGGGTCCGGCCGGCACGGGCAAGACGATGCTGTGCCGTACGCTGCTGCAGCAGCTCGACACGCCGGTGTGCGTGTCGGTCCTGCTGGATCCGTGCGTGACCTTCGAAGGTCTGCTGCGCCACATGCTGGACGACTTCGGGATCGTCTTCCCGGCGTCGCCGCCCCCTTCCAGGCCCGAGTTGATGAAGGCGCTGCAGCGCTTTCTCGCCTCGCTCGTGTCGGCGGGTGCGTACGCGGTGCTCGTCATCGACGAGGCGCAGGATCTCGCCCCGGAGGTGCTGGAGCAGATTCGCCTGCTGCTCAACCTGGAAACGGATCGCGCCAAGCTGCTGCAGATCGTGCTGATCGGGCAGCCGCGTCTCGGTGAGCTGCTCGCCGCGCCGGCGATGCGTCAGCTCGCCGAACGCATCGCATGCCGGTCGATGCTCGCCCCGCTCGGCCGGTCCGAGGTGGTGCAGTACATCGAGCACCGGCTGGCCGTCGCGCAGGAATTGATTCCGCTCAGCGGCGCCGTGCTGCTCCAGGATGACGACGGGGGAGCCTACCGCGTGGCATCGAATGTGTCGTTCACCCCGTCGGCGCTGCGCCGGGTGGCCGAGCTGTCACGCGGGATTCCGCGCTCGATCAACCAGCTGTGCGACGGTGCGCTCGACGTCGGCTACGACAGCCGCCGGCACACGATCGATGCGCGGATGGTGCGGACCGCTGCCCGGAGGCTGGCGATCGGCCCGGCGCCCGCGCCGATGCCCGGCGTCGCCAGACGCGTCGCGGCCGCCGCCGCACTGGCATTCGCCGCGGCGGGGTTCGGCACCTGGACATGGGCGGGCGATCGCGGCGCCGCGCCGCCGCCGCCGTCTGCGCCGGCCGTCTTTACGAAGGCCGCACCGGCGCTCGGGCCATTTCCAGCCGCCGTGGCACTGCTGCCGCTGGCCGACGGCTTTCACCTGAAGGTGGCATCGTTCGACGCGCGGTCGCCGGCGGCCGCGCTTGCCGTCCGGCTCGACGCTGCCGGCCTTCCGGCGTTTTCGCGCGCCGAGGGGCGTTTCCACCACGTCGTGGTCGGCCCCTATCTGTCGGAGGCCGAGGCGCGCGATGCGGAAGCAAGGCTTGGAGGACAGGGGCAGTCGGGCGCCACGCTGTTCGTCGAGCGCGCCGGCGGTGCCGGTGTGGTGCATGCGGCGGGCGCCGCGGCCGCCGGCGAGGTCCGGGTGCTCAGGATCGTGGCGCTGCCCTCCGGCGATCGGATGTCGATTGCGTTTGCGCTGAGCGCGGAGCCGAAGAAGGCGGCGCTTCGCGTGCTGTCGGACCGCGCGCTCGAGCTCGAGATGGGGCCGATCGGCGGGAGTCTGGCCGAGGAGGTCATCGCGCCGCCGCGTGGCACGCCGATTGTCAGGGAGGTCGCCCTCGGGCAGCACGTCGCCGCGAACGGCGAGCCGCTCGCGCGCGCGCGGCTGACCCTGCACGAGCCGGCGGCAGGCAATGTCCGGGTCGTCGGGCGGGTGGTGTACGTGGATCTGGCAAGGCCGCCGTCGGCCTTTCCAACGCTGGCCGACGTCTCCACTCCTCCACGTCGTCGCGACGCTGACCCGCACACGTCTGCCGAGTACCGCGCCGTCGCGCGACGCGTGCTCGCCAGGCTCGATGAGATTGCCCCGTTCCTTCAGTCGGCGGCCGCCGATCCTTCGCCGGACGTGCTCGCCGCCGTTGCTGGAACCGTCGCGGGGGTAGAGGCGATATTGCGGTCAGCCCCTGTGCCGGCGGCGTCGAGCCCCGTGCACGATCTGCTGGTGGCGGCGGTGACAACGGCGCGGCGGGCGGTTGACCGGGACTTCGCAGGCGACCGGACTCGTGAAGCCGCGCAGGCGCTCGCGCTGTTCGAAGCAGCCAGGCGCGAAGCCGCGGCGTCAGGCGCTTCGTAATCTTCGGAACGGCAGGACGACGGCGGCGGGCTCGGAGGCTGCCTCGGATGCCGCTTCGATCTCGTGCAGGCGGACCGCGGCGGGCACGTACTGCGGCCGCCGCGCGATGAACTCGGCGAACGCCCCGGCCGCATCGCTCCAGCGGCCTTCCACCATCCACGCATGCGCGCCCATCTCGACCAGCAGGAATCCTGCGTCCTCCTGTCCGGGGGCCAGGTCGAGGCCCAGCCGGACCAGCGAGCCGGCCGATGACAGCTCCGCGGCGAGCACCTGCTCGGCCAGGGCGATCCCCGAATCCAGATGTCCGGCCCGGAGCTGGATTTCGGCAATCGTCATCAGCAGCACGGGGTCGCCCTCGGCCATCTCTCCGGTGAGGTGATCGGCGGCGCCGAACGCGTGACCGCGGGCGACGTGATACCGGGCGTGCGACGCGTGGGTGCGAGAGTCCATTCCGACAGGGTTGTGAGGCAAGCGTCATTCCCGCTCGTGGCTGGACGTTTTCCCTGACGCTCGTGTCCGTGCGTGGCGGCAGCCGTCTGTGCGGCCTCAAAAACAGGTGTGCGGATTACAAATCAGTGCGCCGCCGGCAGCAGCCAGATGCCGCCGACCACGATGGCGGTAATGGCGGCGGCCGTGAGGAGCCAGCGCTGCGACGGCTGATGCCGTCCGGCCGCGCTGCCGGCAGCGCTGATGCCGGCGGCAAAGGCGGTCATCGCGCCCACGGTGCCGACGCCGAACGCCGCGATGTACGTGATGGCTGCGGCCCTGGTCGGCAGCGCGAGGGCGGGGAGGACGCCGAAGAAGTGCGAGCTGCCGGCGACGCCGTGGAGGATGCCCAGGCAGAACGAGGCATGCGCGTGTCCGAGCCGCCGGATCCAGCGCGGACCCGCCTGCACGTGGAGGTGATCGTGCGCCGTGATGCCGTTCGCGTGGACGTGCGGCGCGGGCCCGATCCGTGCGCTGCGCCGCAGCGCCCAGATGCCGACGACAATCAGCGCGGCGCCGACGACCCGCTCGCTCCAGGCGGAAATCAGGTCGATGGGCGGCAGCGCGTCGCGGAGCAGGACCGCCGTGACCGCCACGAGCACGACGCCCGAGGCGTGGCCGATGCCCCACGTCCAGCCCGCCACCCATCCGCGCCGGCGGCTCTCGACGGCCAGCGGGGCGACCGCGGCCAGATGATCCGGGCCGGCGAGCACGTGAAAGAGTCCGGCAAGGGCGCCGGTCAGGACTGTCAGCATGTCGAGATCCCAACTTCCAAACGACCAACTCCCAAACTAAGAGCTACCGGCTACCACCTACCGGCTATTTCGGCGCCATCCGAATCGCCCCGTCCAGCCGGATCACCTCACCGTTCAGCATCTCATTTTCGAAGATGTGGCGGACGAGCGCCGCGTATTCGGGCGGGCGTCCGAGGCGCGACGGAAAGGGGACCTGCTGCGCCAGCGACTCCCGGGCGGCCTCGGGCAGCCCGCCCATGAGCGGCGTGTCGAAGGTGCCCGGGGCGATCGTCATGACGCGCACGCCCATGCGCGCGAACTCGCGGGCAAGCGGCAGCGTCATGGCGACGATCCCGCCCTTCGAGGCCGAGTAGGCGGCCTGGCCGATCTGCCCGTCGAAGGCCGCCACCGACGCCGTGGTGACGATCACGCCGCGCTCGTCCCCCTCGGTCGGCTCGTTCTTCGCCATGGCCGCCGCCGTCAGCCGGATGGCGTTGAAGGTGCCGACCAGGTTGACGGTGATGATCCGTGTAAACCGGTCGAGCGGCAGCACGCCTTCCTTCGGGAGCACGCGTTCGGCTGTGGCGATCCCGGCCGCGCATACCAGCCCGTGAATCGCCCCGAACGCCTGCAGGCCGGCATCAACCGCCCGCTGCATCTCCGCGTCGCTCGTCACGTCGGTCTTCACGAACCGGACGGCGCCGCCGAGCCGGGTGGCAGCGGCCTGCCCCGTCTGCTCGTTGACGTCGGCGATGACGGCGCGGCCGCCGGCCTCCACGATCATGTCGACGGTGGCGCCGCCGAGACCGGATGCGCCACCTGTGACGAGGACGACGCGATTCGTGAGGTGCACGAATCGATCTTACAGGGTTCGCGTCCCTAGTTCGCCATCACCATCGCCGACGCATATCCGGCCACACACCGCCACGAAGGTGTCATCTTACCAGTGATGGTAAGATACAGCATGGCTACCACAACGGTTTCCTCCAAGGGGCAGGTCGTGATTCCGCGTGCCCTGCGGGAGAAATATCGACTGACCTCGGGAACGCGCTTGGCCGTGGCTGAATCCGACGAAGGCCTCGTGCTGGCGCCCCTCAAGCAGGCACGGTCATCGCGCCACCAGGCCGGATGGCGCGCGCTCCGCGGCTCGGCGAAGGGCACCCACGCGTTGAAGGAGCACCTCGTGGAGCACCGGCGTGAAGCGAAACGGTAGAGCCTGTCTCGACGCGTTCGCGTGGCTCGCATGGCTTCAGGACGAGCCGGGTGCAGCGGCAGTCCAGCGCTGGCTTGATGACGCCGAAGCCGCACGCGCCGAGTGCGTGACCTCCGTCATGAACCTCGGCGAAGCCTACTATCGCCTGGTCCGTGTCGAGCGACGCGACGAGGCGGAGTCGCTATGGCGCATGGCACTGCGGGGGACTCTTCCCGTCTCGGTCAAGGACGCGACGCGTCGGCGAGTGCGTCGCGCGGCCGAGCTGAAGTCCAAGCACGCCATCGCCTATGCCGACGCGTTCGCCGTCGCGACGGCGGTGGAGTTCAACGCGATACTCCTCACCGGCGATCCGGAAATCGAGCCTCTTGAAGGTGAACAGAACCTCAAGGTGGAGTGGCTGCCCAGAAGACCCTGACCTCGCCGCTCAGGCGGTGTTCGCGATCATCCGTCTGGCGGGGGCGGCGAATAATGGGGCGTCGCGTAATCGCTCTTGGTTAACTCCTATCGTCTATCGTCATCGTCCAAGTGGACGCGAGGGGATGACGCTCAGCTACGGCCTGCGGTACCCTGGTGTTCCGGCCAGGGCGCAGCCTCGACCGAGTTCGTTTGCGGTATCCTGTCGATATGAGCACAAACGTCAAAATCGAAGTCGATGAACGGACGGCCGATGTGCTGCAGGCGCGCGCCGCGAAACGTGGCGTCACCGTATCTGAGCTGATTGCGGAGCTCGCGACGCTCGACAGCGATCCCATCGTCGTTGAATCGGACGAGATCGCGGAACTTGATCGGCGCTGGAGGACGATCGAAGGGGGCGCACCCACTGTTCCACACGAACGCGTCGTCCGCTGGCTGCGCACGTGGGGCACGCCGCGGTTCCGTCCGTGGCAGAATCAATAGACCTCGATTGGTCGGACGATGCGCTCGCCGACCTCGATCGATTCGCAGCGTTCCTCCAGGACCAATCCCCCGAGCTTGCGGCAATCGTCGCAGAGGAAATCATCGCCAGAGCGCAGCTGCTCTCTCGGCATCCGAAACTCGGTCGCCGTGATGCTGCGCGTCTTCCATGGGCGCGAGGCGCGCTGAACCCTGCGAGCTAGCGCCGTACCCAAGCAGTCGCGCTGCGACCTTGTTGCTTCAGACGGTCGGCTTGTACACGACCTCGGCGACGTCCTGCTTCCTGCGGCCCGCGCCGAGCCCCTGGATCTGCAGCGTCGGCTGCTCCTTGAGCACCTGCTGGCGGTAGAGCCGCTCCATCTCCTGGTGCTGGCGGAGCTCCTCCGGCGCCAGCTGCGCCTTCTTGCGGGCCTGGAGCTTCTCCTCGCGCGCGTTCTTGGCGATGCCGAGCTCGTCGAGGTCGGTCTGCTTGCCCTTGGCCACGGCCTCGGCGTTCAGCACCAGCGAGTGATCCGCGCTGGACATCTCGACATGCTTGCCGCCGGCGAAGATCTCGTGCCGGCCGTGCTCCTCGTACCACCTGGTGAGCGTGGCCGTCATGTGCATCTTCTCGATGATGTTCCGCCAGCCGATGCCGGTGTTGTACGCGCAGAAGGAAATCTCGCCCTGCTGCGTCGCGTACGGGATGATGCACATCTCGGTCCGGCGGAAGTCGTAGTTGAAGAGATCCTGGAACCACATCCCCGCAATAAAGAGGAAGTTCCAGCGATCCGACCGCCGCTGCTGGATGTCGTCGATGGTCCGGTCGCCGCTGACCTTGCCGTAGCTCTTGCCGGTGGCGCCGAACGTCTTGTCGAACTTCTTCATCAGATCGGCGATTCGGAAATGGGTGGGCGCTTTGAAGGGGTCGTAGTTCCGCACCAGCGCCAGCCCCATGCCGACAATCGAGAGGAACTTGCCGCGCGCGGCGTCGTTGACCTGCGCCACGTCCTTGGCGAGCTGATCTGCCTTGAGGAACGCCGTCACGGGCACGGCCTCCTTGGTGTCTTTGTCGATCATGACCGCCATGCCGATGCCGCAGTTCGGGTGGCATCCGCAGGTGAGCTGCCCCCACTCCCGGTCCGGCCCATGGACGACGTCGGCCCAGTCGGTGAAGGTGGACATGAAAGAGATCGGGAACCAGTCGCGGGTCGGCTCGCCGATGCCGGTCTGCTTCTTCACGTCGTGCGCCAGGTGCGACAGCGTGTAGCGCTGCGCCTTCCGGCGCTCCGGCGTGATCTCCTCGTCGCGGCCCGTGAAGGAGACCGGCTGGAACGACAGAAAGTTGATCCGCTTCGGATTGTCGAGCGCGAACTCGACGATGCGGCCGACCTGCTCGTTGTTCACGCCGTTGACGATCGTGATGACGGGGACGATGTCGACGCCGGCGTTGTAGAGATTCTCGATCGCGCGGAGCTTGACGTCGAACAGGTTGCCGACGCGCCGGTGCGAGTTGGCGGCGTTGCCGATGCCGTCAAACTGCAGGTACGCGTAGCGCAGCCCCGCCTCGGCGGCCGCCTTCGCGAATTCGGCGCTCTTGGCGAACTCGATGCCGTTGGTCGCCGCCTGCACGCTGTTGTAGCCGACCTTGCGGGCGTAGCGCACGGCGTCCAGGAAGAAGGGCGACACGGTCGGCTCGCCGCCCGAGAACTGCACCGACATCTGCCGGCGCGGCTTGATGGTGATGGCGTTGTCGAGCACCTGCTTGATGTCTTCCCAGGTCAGCTCGTGAACGAACCCCACCTGGTTGGCGTCCATGAAGCAGGGGTCGCACATCATGTTGCAGCGGTTGGTCAGGTCGACGGTCAGCACCGCCCCCCGGCCGTGCAGCACGGTGGAGCTGCCGTGGTTGTGCAGCGTCTCGTCGTTGTGCGCGCGGATGTCGCGGCCCGGGAACACCTCCTCGAGGTGCTTGAAGAACGCCGTGTCGATCGCCATGACGTCCTCGAAGTGCCCGTGGATGGGGCAGTCCTTGACCATGACGATCTTGCCGTCCTTCTCCATGATGGTCGCCTTGATCTCGCCGACCTTCTCGTTGAGCAGGACCGAGACGTCCTTCTTGCCGTCGAGGATCTCCTGCCGCGCCTCGCGCACGCAGGTCGGGCAGAGGGAGTCGGTCTGCCGGGGCCAGCCGAGCGGCGGCTTGGTCTTCTGATAGGACTTCTGCAGCGGCTTGTCGGACCACCGCGGCGTGAACGAAGGGTTCTGCTGAATGCTGTTGGCCGCGGCAAAGACGTGCCAGATCCCGTTGGCCGCGAGTGCCATCCCTTTTTCAACGTATTTCATCGGCGCGTGCATCAACTCTCCTCCGTCAGGCCTGTGTGTTGATTCCGCACATTCTAGGGAACCCCTGGCCTGTTTGCGCCTGTTTTTCAGCGGATTGGCGCTCCGCGGGGACGGGTGGCTCCCTGAAGGGGGCGAGGGGGCAAGGGGACAAGGGGGCTAGGGGGCTAGGGAGGGGGCAGGAGGCGCGTTCTTGCCCCCTTGCCCCTTGCCCCTTGCATGACTCAGGCAGATGGATTGTCCAAGAACATTGTATTTAACTTATGGTTCGCGGGCAGGTATAACGATCCGACCGATGGTCACTCCGCCGCCCCAGGGCCTCTTCGACCCCCGCGCCGAGCACGACGCCTGCGGCGTCGGCTTCGTCGTGAACATCAAGGGGCATCGCTCGCACGACATCGTGCGGCAGGCGATGACGGTCCTGATCAATCTGGAGCATCGCGGGGCGTGCGGCTGCGAGGCCAATACGGGCGACGGCGCCGGCATTCTCGTCCAGATGCCGGACCGGTTCCTGCGCAAGGTGGCGCCATTCGCGCTGCCGCCGGCCGGGGCGTACGGGGCGGGCCTCGTGTTTCTGCCCCGTGAGGCGCGCGACCGCGACGCAGCCCGGGCGCTCATCACGCGCATCGTCGCCGAGGAAGGGCAGCGGCTGCTCGGCTGGCGGGAGGTCCCGAACGACAACAGCCTGATCGGCGACAGCGCGAAGGCCGCGCAGCCGGTCTTCGAGCAGATCTTCGTCGGCGCCGCGGGGGCGGTCCGCCAAAGCGGACCGCCCAGCCAGCACTGGCCAGTCGGGTCGCCGAGCGACCCGACCTTGGCCGGCGCGGCCTTCGAGCGCAAGCTGTACGTGATCCGGAAGCGGATCGAGCATGCCGCCGACACGCTGCCGATCGGCGCCCTGTCGAAACGGCTCTTCTACATCGTGAGTCTCTCCGCCAACACCCTGATCTACAAAGGGATGCTGACGGCGCGCCAGCTCGAGCCGATGTATCCCGACCTGACGGATACGGACCTCGAGTCGGCGCTGGCCCTCGTCCATCAGCGGTTCAGCACCAACACGTTCCCGTCGTGGCCGCTGGCGCACCCGTACCGGTACATCGCGCACAACGGCGAGATCAACACGCTGCTCGGCAACATCAACTGGATGCGCGCCCGCGAGGGGCTGCTGCAGAGCGAGCGGTTCGGCGACGATCTCCGCAAGCTCCTGCCCGTCATCCGCGAGGGCGGCAGCGATACGGCCACCTTCGACAACGTGCTGGAGTTCCTCGTGATGAACGGGCGGTCGCTGCCGCACGCCATCCTGATGATGATCCCGGAGCCCTGGAGCGGCAACGAGTCGATGGATCCGGATCGCCGGGCGTTCTACGAGTACCACGCGTCGCTGATGGAGCCGTGGGACGGTCCGGCGTCGATCGCCTTTACCGACGGAACGGTCATCGGCGCCGTGCTGGACCGCAACGGGCTGCGGCCGTCACGGTACTACGTGACCAAGAACGATCTGGTCATCATGGCGTCGGAGGTCGGCGTGCTGGACATCCCGCCCGAGGACATCCTGGTCAAGGAGCGGCTGCATCCGGGCCGCATCTTCCTGGTCGACACGTCGAAGGGGCGGATCGTCGACGATGAAGAGATCAAGCGGGAGCTGGCGGCGCAGCACCCGTACCGGACGTGGCTCGACGCTCACCTGATTGATATCGACGACCTGCCGCCGGCGCGGGCGGAGCAGCCCGAGCACGAGTCGGTGCTGCAGCGGCAGCTCGCCTTCGGGTACACCCAGGAGGACCTCCGGATCCTGCTCGGCCCGATGGCGATGCAGGGCGAGGAGCCCATCGGCTCGATGGGCACCGACACGTCACTCGCCGTGCTGTCGCAGCGTCCGCGGCTCCTGTTCGACTACTTCAAGCAGCTCTTTGCGCAGGTGACGAACCCGCCGCTCGATGCCATCCGCGAGGAGCTCGTCACCGACATGGGGTCGACCATCGGGCCCGAGCGCAACCTGCTGCGCCCAGAGCCGGAGTCGTGCCGCCAGATCCAGATCAAGTACCCGATCATCCACAACGAGCAGGTGGCGAAGCTGCGGCACCTGACCCCCGACATCCCGTTCCGGTCGACGACGCTGTCGCTGCTCTTCGACCCGGCTGCGGACGGCGACGGGCTCGAGCGGGCGATGACCGAGCTGTGCCGCCGGGCCAGCGAGGCCGTGGCTGCCGGCTACGACATCCTGATCCTCTCGGACCGCGGACTCGGCCCGGCGCAGGCGCCGGTCCCGAGCCTGCTGGCGACCGCGGGCGTGCACCACCACCTGGTGCGGGAGGGCACGCGAACGCGGTGCGCGCTGGTCGTCGAGTGCGGCGACGCGCGCGAGGTCCACCACGTCTCGCTGCTCCTCGGCTACGGCGCCGGAGTGGTCAACCCGTACGTCGCGTTCGAGACGATCGACGACATGATCCGGCAGGGGATGCTGCCGGGCATCGATCGCGACACGGCGATCGCCCACTACATCAAGGCGCTCAACAAGGGCGTCCTGAAGGTCATGTCGAAGATGGGCATCTCCACGCTGCAGAGCTATTGCGGCGCCCAGATCTTCGAGGCCATCGGGTTGAGCCAGGCGTTCATCGACCGGTACTTCACGCACACGATGTCCCGCGTCAGCGGCGTCGGCATCGAGGTCATCGCCAGGGAAGTCGGCCTGCGGCACGAGCGCGCGTTCGGCGCGCGGCCGGCCGGGCCGGTGGAGCTCGACGGCGGCGGCGAGTACCAGTGGCGGCGGGATGGCGAGTACCACCTGTTCAACCCGGAGACCGTCTTCAAGCTGCAGCACGCGACGCGCAGCGGCCAGTACTCGATCTTCAAGGAGTACACGCGCCTCGTCGATCGGCAGAACCGGAACCGCGCGACGCTGCGCGGCCTCTTCCGGATGAAGCCCGTCGGGCCGCCGGTGCCGATCGACGAGGTGGAGCCGGTCGAGGCGATCGTGAAGCGGTTCGCGACCGGCGCCATGTCCTACGGGTCGATCAGTCAGGAGGCCCACGAGACGCTGGCGATCGCGATGAACCGGATCGGCGGCAAATCGAACACCGGCGAGGGCGGGGAGGATCCCGAGCGCTACGTCCCCGATCCGAACGGCGACTCGCGGCGGAGCGCCATCAAGCAGGTCGCGTCGGCGCGGTTCGGCGTCACGAGCGAGTACCTTGTCAACGCCGACGATCTGCAGATCAAGATGGCGCAGGGCGCCAAGCCGGGCGAAGGCGGCCAGCTGCCGGGGGCCAAGGTCTATCCGTGGATTGCGAAGACCCGGTATGCCACGCCGTACGTCGGGCTGATCTCGCCGCCGCCGCACCACGACATCTACTCGATCGAGGATCTGGCGCAGCTGATCTACGACCTGAAGAACTCGAATCCGCGCGCGCGGATTCACGTGAAGCTCGTTGCCGAAGGAGGCGTCGGCACGGTCGCCGCCGGCGTGGCGAAGGCGCACTCGGACGTCGTGCTCATCTCGGGCCACGACGGCGGCACCGGCGCGTCGCCGCTCACCAGCCTCAAGCACGCCGGGCTTCCCTGGGAGCTCGGGCTGGCCGAGACGCAGCAGGTGCTCGTGCTGAACAAGCTGCGCGATCGCATCGTCGTGCAGATCGACGGCCAGCTCAAGACCGGCCGCGACGTCGTCATCGGCGCGCTGCTCGGCGCCGAGGAGTTCGGGTTCGCCACCGCGCCGCTCGTCGTGATGGGGTGCGTGATGATGCGCGTCTGCCATCTGAACACGTGTCCGGTCGGCATCGCGACGCAGGACCCCGAGCTGCGGAAGAAGTTTGCCGGCCGGCCCGAGTTCGTCGAGAACTTCTTCCGGTTCATCGCGCTGGACGTGCGCGAGCTGATGGCGGAGCTCGGCTTCCGGACGATGGACGAGATGATCGGGCGCGCCGATTGCCTGGATGTCGAATCGGCGGTCGGCCACTGGAAGGCGGACGGCCTCGACCTCGCGCCGCTGCTGCACATGCCGGATCTGCCGCCGGGCGTCGCGCGCCGGAAGGTCGTCGAGCAGGACCACGGCATCGACCGCGCGCTCGACAACGAGCTGATCGCGCGCTGCCGGCCCGCGCTGGAGCAGGGCGCCCGTGTCGAGTTCAGCTCGTTCATCCGCAACTCGGATCGGACGGTCGGCACCATGCTCGGCTCCGAGGTGACGCGCCGCTACGGCGGGGCGGGGCTGCCCGAGGACACGATCCGGATGACGTTCCACGGGTCGGCGGGGCAGAGCTTCGGCGCCTTTCTCCCGCGCGGCATCACGATGACGCTCGTCGGCGACGCCAACGACGGGTTCGGCAAGGGGCTGTCGGGCGGACGGCTGATTGCCTATCCGCCGCTGCGCTCCACGTTCCGGACCGAGGAGAACATCCTGCTCGGCAACGTGGCGTTCTACGGCGCGACGGCCGGCGATGCCTATGTCAGCGGCGCGGCGGGCGAGCGGTTCTGCGTTCGCAACAGCGGCGCGCATGTGGTGGTCGAAGCCATCGGCGACCACGGGTGCGAGTACATGACGGGGGGCCGCGTCCTGATCCTGGGGCGCACCGGGCGCAACTTTGCGGCCGGCATGAGCGGCGGGATCGCCTACGTGCTCGACGCCGACGGGCAGTTCGAGCGGCGGTGCAATCTGCAGATGATCGACCTGGAGCCGCTGGCCGAGCCCGATGACATGGCGTTGGTGCACGTGATGCTGATGAAGCACGTCACGTTCACCGGCAGCCGCTACGCGGCGCGCCTGCTCGAGGACTGGCCCGAGCTGCAGCGCCGGATCGTGAAGGTCATGCCGCGGGAGTACAAGAAGGCGCTGGCGAACGAAGCCAGGCGGAAGGCGGCCGAAGAGGCGGCGGCCGTCGCGTAAATGGGAAAGGTCACAGGCTTTATCGAAATCAAGCGCAAGAAACATCCCACGCGCCCCGTCGACGAGCGCGTCCGCGACTGGCGCGAGGTGTATCTCCCCTCGTCGGTGCCCGATCTGCAGGAGCAGGGCGCGCGCTGCATGGACTGCGGCATCCCGTTCTGCCATCAGGGCTGCCCGCTCGGCAACCTGATTCCCGACTGGAACGACCTCGTCTACCGCGACCGGTGGCAGGCCGCGATCGACCGGCTGCACGCCACCAACAACTTTCCTGAGTTCACCGGCCGCCTGTGCCCGGCCCCGTGCGAGGGGGCGTGCGTCCTGGGCATCAACGACGATCCGGTCGCGATCAAGGACATCGAGGTCGCGATCGTCGATCGCGCGTACCAGGAGGGGTGGGTCGCGCCGGAGCCGCCGGCGACACGGACGATGAAGAAGGTGGCGGTGGTCGGGTCCGGTCCGGCGGGGCTGGCGGCGGCCGATCAGCTCAACCGCGTCGGGCACTTCGTCACCGTCTTCGAGCGCTCGGACCGGATCGGCGGGCTGCTCCGGTACGGGATTCCCGAGTTCAAGATGGAAAAGCGCGTGCTCGATCGGCGCCTCGCGGTGATGGAGGCCGAGGGCGTCATCTTCCGCGCCGGCGTCGACATCGGCCGCGACGTGCCGGTCGACCGTCTGCGCGCCGACTTCGACGCGGTGCTGCTGGCCGCCGGCGCCGGCCAGCCGCGCGATCTGCCGGTGCCCGGCCGCGAGCTGGACGGCATTCACTTCGCGATGGAGTACCTGACGCTGCAGAACCGGCGCTGCGAGGGCGACACGATTGCCGACGAGCGCTTCATCAGCGCTCAGGGGAAGCACGTGATCGTCATTGGCGGCGGCGACACGGGCGCCGACTGCCTTGGCACCGCGCACCGGCAGGGCGCCCGGTCGGTGACGCAGCTGGAGCTGCTGCCGATGCCGCCGAAGGAGCGCGCCCCCGACAATCCGTGGCCGCTCTGGCCGAACGTCTTCCGGGTCTCGACTGCGCACGAAGAGGGAGGCGAGCGGCTCTACTCAGTCTCGACGCAGCGCTTTTCGGGCGACGGCCGGGGCCGCGTCCGCGCGCTCCATGCCGTGCAGGTCGAGATGGTGCGCCGGGATGGCCGGGTCAGCTTCGACCCGGTGGCGGGGAGCGAGTTCGAGATTCCGGCCGACCTCGTGCTGCTCGCCATGGGATTCGTGGGGCCCGAGCGCGGCCCGCTCGTGAACGACCTCGGCGTCCGGTTGACCGAGCGCGGCAACGTCTGCCGCGACGGGCGCTGGATGACCAGCGTGCCGGGCGTCTTTGCCGCCGGCGACATGCAGCGCGGCCAGTCGCTCATCGTGTGGGCGATCGCCGAAGGACGCTCCGCCGCGCGCGGGGTCGACCAGTACCTGATGGGCGACTCGAAGCTCCCCGCGCCGCTGCAATAGCCGTCACCCCAACGGGCCACAGAGGCACAGAGAGACAGAGTATCCTTGGATGGAAGGATCTGATCTCCGTGCCTCTGTGTCTCTGTGGCTTCGTTATGATTGAGCCGTGTCCGTTCGTGACGTTCTGATCGTAGGGGCGGGGCCGTCCGGCCTTGCCGCCGCCATTGCCGCCACGCAGCAGGGGCTCGACTACCTCGTGGTCGAGAAGGGCGTGCTCGTCAACGGCATCTTCCACTTTCCGACGCACATGGTGTTCTTCACCACGCCGGAGCTGCTCGAGATCGGCGGCCTGCCGCTCGTCACGCCGTACGACAAACCGACGCGCCTGGAGGCGCTGCGGTATTACCGGCGTGTGGTCGACACATACGGCCTGCAGATCAGCTTTCACGAGCGGGTCGTCGAGATCGAGCCGCCTTCGCGAGAGGCTTCGGCGGGCCAAGGCGTGTTCATTGTTTCGACAGAGGACGGACGCGGGAATGCCCGGTCGAGGCAGGCGCGGGCCGTCGTGCTCGCGATCGGGTATTACGACCATCCCAACTATCTGGGTGTGCCCGGAGAGGATCTCCCGCACGTGTCGCACTACTACACCGAGGCCCACCCGTACTACCGGCAGCGCGTGGTCGTCGTCGGCGGAAAGAACTCCGCGGCGGAGGCCTCACTGGAGCTCTTCCGTGGCGGTGCGCACGTCACGCTCGTGCACAGGCATGAGACGCTCGGCGACACCATCAAGTATTGGATCCGTCCCGACATCGAGAACCGCGTCAAGGAAGGATCGATCGCCACGCGCTTCAATACGAAGGTGGTCGAGATCAGGCGGAGCTCGGTGATCGTCGAATCGCAGGCCGAACAGGCCGGCGCCGGGTCACGGGAGCCGATACGCGAGGAGATTCCCGCCGATGCCGTGTTCCTGCTGACCGGCTACAGGCCGGATGTCGACCTGATGCGAAAGGCCGGGGTTGCGTGCGACGAGGCCACGCTGAAGCCGCAGCTCGATCCCGAGACGTTCGAGACCAACGTCCCCAATCTCTTCATTGCCGGCGCCGCGTCGGCCGGGCGGAACACCGGCTTGATCTTCATCGAGAACGGGCGGTTCCACGGCGAGCGGATCATCAAGGTGCTGGCGGAGCGGCTGAGGGACTGACCCATGGGATCGGCGATTTGACACCTCGGTTCGACGATGGCATCGTCGTCTGGAGCGAGGTCAGGCGCCGGTGAAGAGGTGGGGATGGCGACGTTGCTCGTACCGAAGGCTCTCCGCGAGAAGCTGGGCGATGCTGGATCGGACGGACTCGTGATGATGTTTGCCGAGGCGCACCGCCTGGCGGTCGACAGCTTCGAGCGGCGGCTTACCGAGGAGATAGGGAAGCTGCGGCTCGACATGGCCAACGTGAGGGCGGATATCCTCAAGTGGAACTTCCTGTTCTGGATCGGCCAGCTCGCGGCGATGACCGCGATCTTGAGCCTGATGCTGCGCGGCGTGCGGTAAACCGATTCCCCCTACCCCGGGGCGGTTCAAGAAGGCGCCCCTTCGAGCCGATACGCCTCGTGCGTGCGGAATACCTACCTGGTCTGCTACGACATCTCGAACGATCTCCGCCTGCGCCGCGTCCATAAGACGATGCGCGGGTTTGGCGATCATCTGCAGTATTCGGTGTTCGAGTGCCAGCTCACGCGGACCGACCTCGCCCGCTGCCGGCACCTCCTGAGCGAGATCGTCAATCACCGCGAGGACCAGGTGCTGTTCGTCGAGCTCGGCCCGTCTGAAGGGCGTGGCGACCGCGTCATCACCGCCGTCGGGCGTCCGTACAGCCCGTTCGACAGCCCGTGCATCGTGGTTGACCGGGAAGACGAGGCGCAGCCCGCGGGACCTTTGAGGACGACAAACGCGATACGGAACGCGCGCGAGGCCCGGGCGCTGCTTGCAGATGATGGCGCGTGACGTGGGAGCCGTGCATGAGCGCTGAGGCCCTTCCGTCCCCACTCGTATTTCCCAATCGACCGATTCCCGCCAAGGCCACTCTCAGGCGGCCGGTGTCACTGCCGGACTACCTGCCCGCCCGCATGTTGAACGAGTTCGTCTACTGTCCGCGATTGTTCTTCTACGAGTGGGTGGAAGGCGTCTTCGCCCATAGCGCCGACACGGTGGAAGGCGCGCTGCGGCACGAGAAGCTGGGGGAGAAGGCGGATGCGATGCCGGCGGCCGATGAGGCCGGGACCGAGCGCATCCACTCCCGATCGGTGACGCTGACGAGCGACGCCCACCACCTCATTGCCAGCATCGATCTTGTTGAAGGGGACGGCCAGAGTGTGGCCCCGGTCGACTACAAGCACGGCGCGCCGCGCGATCGTGACGGCGCGCTCGAGGCATGGCCGGCCGACCGGGCCCAGGTCTGTGTCCAGGCGCTCGTCCTTCGGGACAACGGCTATCACTGTGACGAGGCGGTTGTCTACTACAACGCCACGAAACAGCGTGTCCGGGTCCCGATCGATGAGGCGCTGGTGAGCGAGGCGCTGGATGCGCTCGGTCGTGCCCGCGCGGTGGCGGCTGCCGGGCTCATTCCTGCGCCTCTCTCCGACAGCCCGAAGTGCCCGCGATGCTCGCTCGTCTCGATCTGCCTGCCGGACGAGACGCGGGCGGCCCTGGCGTGGCGGGAGCCCGAAGCCGACACGGGCGGCCAGCTCGGGCTGTTCGAGTCCGCTGCGTCCGCCCCGGCGGACGCGGTCGAAGACGAGATTCGACGGCTGGTGCCGGCGCGCGACGACCTGCGTCCGTTGTACGTGACCGGTTACAACTTTCTGATTGGGAAGTCGAATGACGTCCTGCAGGTCAGAGAGAAGCGTGAGCTGGTGCAGGAAGTCCGCATCCGTGAGATCTCACAGGTGAGCGTCTTCGGCAACGTCTCGCTCACCGCCGGGGCGATTCAGGCGCTGTGCGATGCCGAGCGGCCGGTGGCGCACTTCTCGTTCGGCGGGTGGTTCCACGGGTTGACGCAGGGCCTCGGCCTGAAGAACGTCTTCCTGCGGCAGGAGCAGTTCCGTCGCGCCGATGACGAGGCCTTCTGCCTGCGCGTGGCCCGGGAGATCGTGGCGAGCAAGATCCGGAATCAGCGGACGCTGCTCCAGCGCAACCACGTGGAGCCGCCGGCCCGCGCCGTCGACGCGTTGAAGCGGCTTGCGCGCCAGGCGCTCGATGCGGGCCAGCTCGACACCCTGCTCGGCCTCGAGGGCACCGCCGCGCACTACTACTTCGCCAACCTGGCCGGCATGCTCAAAGTGGACGACGAAGCCGATCGGCCGCAGTTCGACTTCACGCGGCGCAATCGTCGTCCGCCTCGCGACCCCGTGAACGCGCTGCTGTCCTTCGGCTACAGCATGCTGGCGCGCGATCTGACGATCACCTGTCACGCGATTGGATTCGATCCCTTCATGGGCTTCTACCATCAGCCGCGCTTCGGCCGGCCGGCGCTGGCGCTCGATCTGATGGAAGGCTTCCGCCCGCTCATCGTCGATTCGGCCGTAATCACAGCCGTCAATACGCGGATGGTGACGCCGGACGACTTCATCCAGGTCGGGCCGTCCGTGGCGTTGACGCCAAAGGGGCGCAAACGGTTCATCACCGCCTACGAGCAGCGCATGGATGCGCTGGTGACGCACCCCCTGTTCGGCTACCGCGTGAACTACCGGCGGGTGCTCGAGATCCAGGCGCGCCTGCTGGCGCGGGTCGTCACCGGCGAGCTGCCGAGCTATCCCGGCTTCGAGACGCGGTAGGTGTGTACAATCGCCCCATGACGCCGACCGATCTGTCCCGCGACGACGTCAGGGCCGGGTTGAAGCGATGGCTGGACACCTGGAAAGTAACCGGCCCGCTCCTCGAGCAGGAGCGCGCCGAGCGACTCGCGCGGATGACTGATGAAGAAGCCCGGCAGCAGACGAGGGATCTGTTCGCGTTGTGGCGACCGTTCCCTCTGGACGACATGGGGGTTGAACTCGTCACTCAGCAGGGCTGGTTCATGGTCGCGTCGCGTCGCGCCGGACGGCGATGACGGCGCTCGTGGCCGCCGCCCGCGAACTGATCCACTTCCTGGAGGCAAGCGGGTTCAAGGCCTGCCTGATCGGCGGCCTGGTCGTCCAACGATGGGGCGAACCGAGGCTGACGCGCGACGTTGACGCCACCGTGCTGGCAGACTACGGGACCGAGGCTCGCGTCATCGATGCTGTGCTGGGCCGTTTCGCCGCGCGCCGCGACGACGCCCGGGATTTCGCGCTGGCCAATCGGGTGCTTCTCGTCCGCGCAACGAACGGCGTCGACATGGACCTCTCGCTCGGCGCGTTCGAGTTCGAACGGGAAGCGCTCGACCGGGCCACGCCGTATGAATTCGAGCCGGGCGTGGGCCTGCAGACTTGTTCTGCCGAAGACCTGATTGTGTACAAGGCGATTGCAGCCCGGCCTCGGGACGTTGAGGACATCAAGTCCGTCGTCATTCGCCAGGGCAGACGCCTGGATATCGACCGTATTCGCCGGTGGGGCCGCGTTTTCTCGGAGCTCAAGGAAGACCCCGACCTCCTGCGTCCCTTCGAGGACGCGCTGCGCAAGTACGCACAACCGGGCCGGTAATCTGGCGGAGCTGGTGCCGCCGCAGGCTGACCGTCTCGGCCGTGTTCAGGCAGCACTGTTTGTACTTGCGCCCGCTGCCGCAGGGGCAGGGGTCGTTGCGGCCGAACGATACGCTCACGGCTCATTTCTCTTCGACGATCTGTTGCTCGACGAATCGCGCGCACGCAGCGACGAAGGCTCTCACTGACATCTGTAGGGCGTTAACCTCCTCCTCGCCGGGTTCCGCGACATCGGCATAGTCGCTCGTCTGTCGTGCTTCGAACGCGTAGGGCAGCGCCTTGGCGACGTTGGCTGGTACGATGCCGGTCTTGACGAAGTGCTGCTGGAACAGCGCGATGACGCCACTGTGTCGTCCTGCGTCGAGGTCCTGTGTCGCCAAAAGCGCGCGCGCCGCATAGAACGCCGCGTAATAAACTCGATTGAGGGCCCCGCGCCAGTGACGGGCGGCAATCAGGAGGTCGCCCTCCTTCAGCGTGTCATGAGCGCGCTGAATGCGGCGTTTGGCGATCTCCAGCTTCGGCGACACTACAGGGCCACGCTTTCCCGCTGAACGGCCTTGAGGAATGGTGTCTGACCCCAGACCGGGTCGGCCAGAATGCCTGGCGTGAGCACGCGTGGTGAGATATAGACATCGTGCTGGAGGTTTACGTCGAAGGCCGTATCGACCGCCACGCGTTCCAGCCTGGCTCTATCGTCGTCCGGCTGTACGACGACGAGGATATCGATGTCCGAATCGGGTCGAGCGTCGCCGCGGGCGACCGATCCGAACAGGCGCACATCGACGAGGTGACCTCCGAGGGCGAGGCGGAGATGCCTGAGGAAATCGGCGATGGCCGCTTCGCGGCGCTGGTCCAGTGGCGGCATGGCGAATAGATTATCCCGTTCCGTGCGGCGCGGGTGTCGCGCGCCGGTCCCTACACCAATCGCCCGAGCACATCCTGCGGAACGCGGGCGCGAAGCGCAGGCTCGGCCTCGATCAAACGCGCGATATCGGCGAGGTCCTTCTGTCGCCTGCTCGCGCGGCGCTCGGGATCCTGCGCCGCCCAGATGTTGCCCTGCAGCACATCCTCCACGCACGCCACGGGCAGGCGCTCGCCAAGGATGTCGCGCTCGCTCGCCCGTTCCACGAACGGCGGGTATCGAGGATCGAGCTGAATCTGCACGCGGAGATCGCTTCCCTCGGCCGACACATTCACGCTGTGCTCGAATCGTTCCACGCGAAAATGCGACGCGAGGACGCCGGTGAGATCGCTAAGATCCTCCAGGGCGACGACGATATCGAGGTCGAGGCCGACCACCGGCTCGACGTACGCATTCACGGCTTGTCCGCCGATGACGCAGAAGCGGACTCCACAGTCGCGCAGGAGGGCGATGAGCCGGTCGAGGAGATCGGATCGATCCACGGTGACAGTCTTCCAGAAGGTGCGGCGGTCCATGCGGGTGGCTGATTCGCATTCTACCGGCGGTTCGCCGGGGCTGGATGAAAGTTCGTAGCAGCGCTGAATGCAGGGTGGATCGGGTATCTTTGGCGCGGCGTGGCTGCGTGTGACCTGGGCTGTCACTAGCCGCGAGTAAGATCGCGTCCAGTCAAGGCGCCCGTGCCATGGTGACCAAGAACAGACCACGGACCGGTTGTCCCCAGAGCTGAGACAGTGGAATTGACGCGTGACTGACTTCGACTCCTGGTTCTCTCGGCTCACCGGCTCCGCGCAGGCGCCGCATGAGTGGCAGCGGTCGCTTGCCGCTGCAGGGAAGGCGCGCACCCGTATCATCCGCATCCCAACTGGAATGGGTAAGACTCTCGGGGTTCTCGCTGCATGGTCATGGCATCGCCTTCATCGGCAAGATGACGCGTGGCCTCGCCGGCTGGTGTGGTGCCTGCCCATGCGTGTCCTCGTGGAGCAGACAGACGATGTGGTGCGCGAAGCTTTGAGCCGCCTGGATCTCCTATGGAACGGATCCCCAGAGCATGCGGGTAAGGTCGGCGTGCATCGGCTCCTGGGTGGTGCCGATCCGGGCGGTGACTGGAATTTGTTCCCAGAGGAGTCCGCTGTCCTCATCGGGACTCAGGACATGCTCCTGTCCCGCGCGCTGAACAGGGGCTACGCGAGCGGTCGAGCGCGCTGGCCTCTTGAGTTTGGCCTCTTGAGCCATGACGCGCTTTGGGTGATGGACGAAGTCCAACTGATGGACGTCGGACTCGCGACCAGCGCCCAGCTACAGGCCTATCACGACCAGGACGCCGCCAGAGGCTTTCGACCGCGCCACACGTGGTGGATGAGCGCGACGCTTCAGCCAGCATGGCTGAAGAGCGTGGACACCGAACCGCGCTACGACGACTGGGTCCGTGATCCGTCGACAGTTCCACCGGATCAGCGCAGTAGCAGTCTTGGTTCAATCTCCAAAACGCTCTCCGTGACGAGCATCGCGGACGAGGACGCGAGAGCCTTCGCGGAGCGCGTTCTCGACGAGCATCAACAACTCCCCGCCGGCGACTATGGGCGGATCACGCTCGTGGTGTGCAATACGGTGGATCGCGCGTGCGCGACGTTCGACGAGTTGCACGCGCTGGCGCCCGTACAGCAAGTCGAACTGATTCATAGCCGCTTCCGCCCGGCGGAGCGCGTTGCGTGGAGGCAGAGGTTCCTCAGCCGTGCGGCATGCGTGGCTGGCGCGGACCGCATCATCGTGGCCACGCAGGTCGTCGAAGCCGGCGTTGACATCTCGGCTGGTTGCGTCGTGACCGACCTTGCCCCGTGGCCAAGCCTGGTGCAGCGCTTCGGCCGCTGCGCCCGCTACGGTGGGAGCGGTACCGTCCTCGTGATCGACCGCGGGCGTGACGAGAGGACCGCGCTGCCGTACAGCACCGGAGAGATCGAAGCTGCGTGGGCGGCGCTCGGGAAACTCAGTGAGCTCGGCGGCGACGTCGGCATCGCGCCACTGGAAGCCTTTGAAGATGGGCTTGATCACGAGAAGCGAAAGGTGCTCTACCCTTATGAGCCCAGGCACTTGCTTCTGCGCCGTGAGT
>MEKU01000093.1:0-9300 GCA_001767195.1 Acidobacteria bacterium RIFCSPLOWO2_02_FULL_67_21 | reverse complement strand
AAGGGCCAGCCAATCAAGGCGCCACCCCGCCGGCGTCGCCCCAGCCGGGACGAGCTGTGTGCTATCCCATTTCTTCGGGCGCGCGACTGGATGTGTGGGAAGGAGACGAAGACCAACCGGAAGCCCAGACTGCGCGCGGGCATCAGGGCGTGGGTATGGGACTGGCTCGACGGCGTATGGGTCGCCGCCGAGCGAACGACGCTCACCCCAGGTCGTATCGTTTGCGTCGCCGCCGCCGACGGTGGCTACCGAGTCGATCGCGGCTTTGACCCCCTCTCGGAAACAAGCGTACCGCTCGTGCCACAGCCACCGCTCCCACCCGCAGTTGAGGCACAACTGCAGGCAGAAGAGAGCGAAGGTGCCGAGGATCTGAGTGCTGCGGACTGGAAGACCATCGGATGCCACGTCGCCGAGGTCGCTAACATCGCTGACGCGATCGCGACGACAACGCACCTTCCCGCCCGACTTCGCGAGGTACTCCTCCTTGCGGCATGGTGGCACGACCTCGGAAAGGCGCACCCAGCATTCCAGGGCGCCATTCGCCTCAGTAGTCGCCCGAACCGCCCGGATCTCGCCAAGGCTCCCAAGGAGGCCTGGCTCAAGCCACCAGGGAATTGTCAGACTTCCGATGGCAGGGATCGCCGCCCCGGGCTTCGCCACGAGCTCGCCAGCGCCCTCGGTCTCTTCGCGGTGCTGAAGCGCTACCAGCCTCGACATCCCGCGCTTCTCGGGCCTTGGGTCGAGGCTCTTCAGCTCACAGGGCACACGCCGCCGAATGATTCAGTCGCGCTTGCGCCAACGCCGCGTGAGCTCGACGTGTTGGCCTGTTCCGCCGATGACTTCGATCTACTCGCGTACCTCGTGGCGTCTCATCACGGAAAGGTACGTGTGGCGCTGCATGCCTCGCCGAAGGACCAGGACTACCGCGATCCGGGCGACGGACGTGGCCTGCCGATCCGCGGTGTCAGAGATCGTGACGTGCTGCCGGCGATCGCCCTCGACGGGGCCGGCTCGCCGTTGCCACCGCTGACGCTCACCTTGCAGCCCGCGTCTCTCGGCCTGTCTGCAGAAACCGGCCGAAGCTGGCGCGAGCGGACACTGGGTCTCGTCGACCGCTTTAGTCCTGGCGCGCTGGCTTGGCTTGAGGCGTTGCTTATCGCGGCCGATCGTCGTGCGTCGAGACTCGAGACCGTAGACCCGGCCTTGGCGGGGCAGGAGTTGCCACGATGACGTTGCACCTGCATCACCTCACAGGCTGCGCCCCGGTGCCGCTGGCGCACTACCTCAAGGCCCTCGGTATCCTGCGCATCGTTGGCGAGCAGAAGGACAGAGAGGCTCGCGGTTGGTGGCAGGACGAACACTTCTGCCTGCTGACCAGACTCGACCGAGCAGCACTCGAGACATTCATTCTCGATGAGTACGCGCCGACACCCGTGTTCAACCCATGGGGTGCGCGATCTGGGTTCTATTCGGGGTCTCCGGAGAAAACGGCTCGCATTGCGTTGGAGAAGATCGAATCCAGTTCCCTGTCTCGCGTCGCGGATTTCCAATCGATGATTCGCCAGGTTCGATTGGCGGTGGACCAAGCTGGCGGTAAAAAGCCGGACACGGACGAGTCAAAGTCTTCGCTGATCACACGCCTCCGGAAAGAAGTGAGAGGAACTGGCGAAGAATGGCTGAGTGCCGTGATGACCCTCGTCGGTGAGGACTACCGCGCTCCGGCGCTCATCGGCACCGGGGGGAATGAGGGAAGCAGAAGCTATACCTCGGCTTATCTCAGTGCGGTCGTTTTGTGCGTCCTCGATCGATCACTGGATCATGCTCTTGGCCTCTTCGGGTCGACATCAGAGACTCAGGTAGACGCTATTCCCGCCTACTCCTGGAGTGGTTCGTTCGGACAGTTCCTGCCCGATGGTGACGCGAGTGCCTGGGACTTCCTTCTCGCAATCGAGGGGACGGCTTTGTTTCGATCGACTGTTGCGCTGCGCTCTGACGCGCGCCAAGCGGGCTCCCAGCGATTTCTTGCTTCACCTTTTTACTTCGCCCCGCACGCTGCTGGATCCGGTTCGAGTGCGACGATGGACGAATTCTCCGTGAACAAGGGCCGGCGGAATCCAGGTCGTGGCGAACAATGGTTTCCGCTTTGGGGAGTCCCGGCCCGGCTCGCCGAGGTCGAAACGATGCTTTCCGAGGGTCGGTGTTCCGTCGGTAGACACCATGCCGGGCGCGCCCTCGATGCGGCCCGCGCGATCAATCGGCTCGGAGTCGCGCGTGGAATTACCGCGTTCCTTCGATATGGCTACCTGCAGCGCAACAACATGGCGACCCACTTCGCTGTTCCGCTCGGCCGAGTGGTCGTCCGCGATCGACAATCCGCCCGCCTTGTCGATGACGTCGCGCTATGGCTCAACCGTCTGCGGTGGTTCGCGCGTGACAAGCACGCACCCGCAAGACTCGATCAGGCGGAACGTCGTCTCGCCGACGCTGTCTTCGCTGTCCTGACGCACGACGACAGTGCAGACCGGTGGCAGGCCGTCCTTCTCGCCGCCGCCGCCGTCGAGGCCATGCAGGTCGGCGGGACAGGGTTCAAGGCGGGTCCGATCCCAGCCCTCGCGCCGGAGTGGGTCGTCGCCGCCGATGATGGGAGTGTCGAGTTTCGTCTCGCCCGCGCTCTGGGCAGCGCCGCCGGCAGCTACGATCGAGCGGGCCGAGCATTCGACCCCGTTCGCCACAACTGGCTGCCGCTGCAGAAGGATGGTCGGCGCTTTCAAACGAAGGAGAAGCGCCTCCTCCGGGATTCGAGCGTCGTCATTAGCGGACGTGACCCTGTCGCCGACTTGTCCGCGCTCGTCGAACGTCGCCTCATCGAGGCGGCGCAAAGTGGTCAACGAAACCTCCCACTCGTTGCGGCGTCTGGATGTGGTGCGCACCCAGCAGACCTTGCCGAATTCATCGCAGGGAACGTAGATCTGACCCGTGTCTCAGCGCTGGCTCGTGCATTCATGGCCGTGCGATGGGATCGGTGGCAATCGACTCAGTCAGAAGTCACGCCGCGGGGTGCGTGGCCGGACGAGGCCTGGATGGCGTTGCGCCTGGCGTGCTTGCCGTGGAAGCTCGACGACAACCGAACGATCCCGGTTGACGATTCCATCGTTCGGCGTCTGATCGCAGGCGACGGTGCAACGGCGGTCGAGGTCGCGCTGCGTCGGCTCCGCGCTGCCGGGCTTCGGCCACCACTACAGGGTGCCTGCGCAGATCCGGCGACTGCCCACCTTTGGGCGGCAGCCCTCGCATTTCCCATCAATCTGCCGTGCGCGCGAGCGATGGCCCGGCACTTCGAACCCAACAGCCAGAAGGAGATTCGATGAGCATCGACCTCACGTCCCTCGATAAGCCCACCACGCGCTTGCTCTTCACGGTCGAGCTCAAGCCGCTCCAGGGTGATCGCTTCCAGCCGACGGGCTTTCCCAGTCTCGGCGCGGCCACATACCAGACCAAGACTGGCGCGAAGCTCCTTGTCGAGAGCGCGCAGAGCATGGCCAACCGCATGGAGACGACCTGCTGGGATGTGGCGAAGAGCGAACCGATCTCGGTGCTCAGCGGGATCTCGCACGTGACGGTTACACAGAAGGGCAAGTTCCTCACCGACACAATGCTGGAAGCCCATCGTCTGAACAGTCCGTACTTGCTCGAGAGCAGGAAGAACACGACGTTCATCGAGAAGCTGAAGGTTGAACTCCGCTGCTCGGAGGTCGGACCGACCAACCGCACGGTGCTTGCCAAGGTGCTTCTCCACTACGACGTGGGAAGCCTGCTTCACGGAGTCTTCCTCGCGAAACCGGAGCTCAAGGGTGGAACCCTGCGTGTCGCCCGCGCGCTGTCAGCGTTCATCGAAGCGTCTGGTACCCGCGTGGCGGCTTCTGGTGGTGTTAAGAACGATCATGTACACCCTGGCAAGGTCGAAGGTGACAGCAAGAACCACTTCGGCAATATTCCATTCCCTCGTGACGAGTTCACAGCCGACCGAATCGACTGCCACGTCAATCTGGACCTTGGTCAGATTCGCGGGTACGGACTCGGGGAGAGGGCCGAAAGGCTCCTAATTCTCTTAGCCCTCCATCGCGTGCGCTGCTTGCTCGATGGCGATCTGCGTTTACGCACAGCATGTGACCTCGAGCCGGTCGATCGCGCATCTATCGTCGCGAATCGACCAAGCGGGTTTCCGCTACCGAGCCTCGCCGATCTCGAGAGCGAACTCCGGGCGGCCATCGACGCCTGCAAAGACATGATGGCTCCGAGCACGTTCGCCTTCGAGGATGAGCTGAAGACAGGGAAGGACGCGAAGAAAGACCCTGGCAGTGACGGTAACGACGTCGCCGAAGCAGACGAAGACGACGAACAAGGATAGTCATGCCGACCCTGCTCCTGCGTTTCCCGGGCGGGCGCTACCACGCCACACCTTGGGGTCACCACGTCAATGAGGGCCTCATCGAGTGGCCGCCGAGTCCGTGGCGGTTGCTCCGTGCGTTCATGGCGTGCGGCTATGCCACGCAGGATTGGAGCGAAGTCACGCCACTTGCGCGTCGACTCATCGAGACGCTCGCCAGCACGCTACCCCGTTACCGCCTTCCACGGGCGAGCGTGGCGCACAGCCGACACTTCATGCCTACAGGTGTCCTTGAGAAAGGGCGCGAGAAGACGACCCTGGTGTTCGATACCTGGGCCGATGTTGGCGACCGCACGCTCGTGGTTCGCTGGGATTGCGTCGTCGATGACGAAGCTTTGGTCTTGTTCGGCCGCCTGGCGGCGCACCTGGGCTACTTGGGAAGGAGTGAAAGCTGGGTCTTGGCTGAAGCGATCCCTGATGACGCCGTGCTACCACCGGGCGACGACGCGTATCCTCACCTGGACGGGCAACGCGGCGACCGAGGTTGGGAGCAGATCTCGCTGATGGCCCCTGAGCCGCCCGCAGCGTACAGGGGTTGGCGGGATCAGGCCGTGGCGAAGGCGCTCGAGCCGTTCCCACTGCCCGAGGGGAAGAAGACGATTCCCAAGAAGACCGAGAAAGATCGCGCGAAGGCCGAGGCCCCATACCCCGTGGATCTGGTCGACTGCCTCCAGCGGGATACGGCCTGGTGGAAGCAACACCGCTGGAGCCAGCCACCAGGTTCGCGTCGGGTGCTGTACTGGCGTCGGAGCGACTCGCTGAGTGTCGGCACGCCCACACCGGCGACCTGCAGCGCGCCCGCTCGCGTAACCACAATGCTGCTCGCGTTGACAACGCCAGGTGGTAATCGGTCGGCGCTGCCCATGCGCGCTCGGGCGCTGCCGCAGGCCGAGCTGCTCCATCGAGGGCTCGTGGCCCGCGCCGGACGTGGTGAGCGCATTGACTGCCCCGAACTGACCGGCAGAGACACAGTGGGGAAGCCTCTCACGGGGCATCGTCACGCGCATCTCTTGCCGGTGGATCTCGACGGCGATGGCCACCTCGATCACATCGTTATCTACGCACGGATGGGACTCGGCGCGACCGCTCAGCAGGCGGTGCGATCGCTCAAGCGAACCTGGACGAAAGGCGGTGTGGGCGAGCTTCAGCTGGCGTTGGCTGGGCAGGGCGATCTCGAACACCTGTGGGACCTCCCGTCACCGCTCCAGACGGGCGTCACCGCGTTGCTCGGACCTCAGGGGGGCGCGCGCACGTGGACCAGCTTTACCCCGTTGGTTCTCCCGCGACACCAGAAACGCCGGGGGCAGAACACCCTCGAAGGACAGATTCTGGCCGAACTTGAGTCGCGAGGCCTGCCGGCGGCGGTCGTCGAGATTCTGGAGTGGGATGACGAGACACGAGAGCTGCGCCATGCCGTGCGTGTCCGGCGACACCCAGCCAAACAACCTCCTGTGGATACGGGGTTCGCCTTGCGGCTCCATTTTGATGCACCGGTGAAAGGCCCGCTCGCGCTTGGTTACGCCGCGCACTTCGGTCTCGGTCTTTTCGTTGCTGCCAACGATGAAGGAGGCAGTAAGAGCCGGCTCGACGAGCCCGCCGCCAGCAGCACCGACTCCGGAATGCAGCAACGATGAGCGTGACGAGGACGACCCGTGCTTGACCAGCTATTTGTCCTGAAGCTCGTCATCGACGCCTCGACGCAGCTGACATCGCCTGCATGGTGACCGGCTCCATCGTTGCCGGGCACTATGGCCAGCCCAGGATGAGGCGGGACATCGACGTGGTCGTGCAGCTCGATGTGCTCGTTCATGGCCCGCTCGTCATTGGAGCAAGACGGTATCCTGGATCCGGGTTGTACCGGCCGGTGTCTCACCATGGCGAATGACTTGGTGCTAGGCGACCCCGGCGAATTCCTCTTCTACCAGACTGAAGACGGACGCACTCGCCTGCACGTCCGCATGGAAGGCGAGACCGTCTGGCTCTCCCAGCGCGACATGGCGGAGTTGTTCCAGACCAGCGAGCAGAACGTCAGCCTCCACATTCAGAACGTCTTCGACGAACGAGCAGTGACGCCGGGGGCAACCGTCAAGAAATACTTGGTGGTTCAGACCGAAGGCTCCAGCCGGGTAGAGCGGAGCGTGGGCCGATCGGTCAGGACGGCGAGGACCGATATTGAACGACGATGAGGCAACTTAAGCCATGACTGACCCCATCCTCCAACAGGAGCCGAAACTCGCCGAGATCGTGCGGCGGCTCGTCGCGGCGTACCGCCCGGAACTGATTTACCTGTTCGGCTCCGCCGCTCGGGGCGACCGCGGGCCGGACAGCGACTACGACCTGCTCGTCATCGTGCCGGACGATGCGCCACCGGAGCAGCGGGATGGCGGCCTGGCCTACCGCGCGCTGTGGGGCGTCGGAACCGCGGTGGATGCGGTGGTCTGCACGAGCGGATGGTTCCACGCCAGGACGCACCTCAAAGCGTCACTGCCGGGTACTGTCGTGCGGAAAGGGAGGTTGCTCCATGCCGCATGATCCGATCCGGGCGGCGGACACGAGGGCGTGGCTGGACAAGGCGCACATGGATCTCAAGGCGGCCGCCCATGAGTTGACCGCAGTACCACCCTTCACGGCGGACGCGGTGTTTCACGCGCAGCAGGCAGCGGAAAAGGCACTGAAGGGCTTCCTTGTCTGGCACGATGCGCCGTTCCGCAAGACCCACGACCTTGCCGAGGTCGGCGGCCAATGTGCAGGCATGGACTCCTCGCTGGAGGAAGCCGAGCGGGCCATTGCCCTCGCTCGCGAGGTGTACGAGGCGATCGTGTCGCGCCTGCCGCAGGAGCCAGACGTCACGTGAACCAGGTGCCCGACTTCCGCAGCGTCTTTCAGGATCTGTGGGGTCACGACCCTTTCCCCTGGCAGGCCATGCTCGCCGACCGGGTCGCCGCCACGGGCTGGCCAAAGGCGGTGGACCTACCCACCGCCTCGGGCAAGACTGCGTGTCTCGATGTCGCCGTCCACGCCCTCGCGAGCCGGGCCGAACGGCCGGTCGTCGAACGCTCGGATCCCAGGCGCATCTGGTTCGTCGTCGACCGCCGTATCGTCGTGGACGAAGCGTACGAACGAGCACAGGTCATCGCGGACAGGCTGGCCAACGCCCAGGCTGGTCTTCGAAGGCAGCAAAGGAGGGAAGGAACCCGGGTATGGCGAACGACCTGACGCCGAGCGACCCCGGCGAATTCCTCTTCTACCAGACCGAAGACGGACGTACTCGCCTGCACGTCCGCATGGAAGGCGAGACCGTCTGGCTCTCCCAGCGCGACATGGCGGAGCTGTTCCAGACCAGCAAGCAGAACGTCAGCCTCCACATTCAGAACATCTTCGACGAACGGGAAGTGACGCCGGAGGCAACCGTCAAGAAATACTTGACGGTTCAGACCGAAGGTTCCAGACGGGTAGAGCGGAACGTCGACCACTACAACCTCGACGTCATCATCTCCGTCGGCTACCGCGTCAAGTCCCTGCGCGGCACCCAGTTTCGCATCTGGGCCACCGCGCGCCTCCGCGAGCTCATCGTGAAGGGCTTCACGATGGACGACGAGCGTCTCAAGCAGGCCGGGGGCGCTAACTACTTCGACGAGCTGCTCGAGCGCATCCGCGACATTCGCTCGTCCGAGCGCGTCTTCTGGCGGAAGGTGCTCGACATCTACGCCAGCAGCATCGACTACGACCCTGGCGCCGATGCCTCGAAGCTCTTTTTCCAGACCGTGCAGAACAAGATGCACTGGGCCATCGTCGGGCAGACGGCCGCCGAGATCGTCCACGCGCGTGCCTCCGCCGCCAAGCCGCAGATGGGCCTCACGAGTTGGTCCGGCGATCGGCCCCGTAAGGGCGACGTGAGCGTCGCCAAGAACTATCTGATCGAGGACGAGATCAAGGCCTTGAACCTGATCGTCTCGGCATACCTCGACTTCGCGGAGCTGCAGGCTGTTGGTCGCACGCCGATGTATATGGCCGACTGGATTCGCAAGCTGGACGATTTCATCCGCATCAGCGACCGGAAGATTCTTACCCACGCCGGGACGATTTCGCACGAGACGGCTTTGAGTAAGGCGGAAGCCGAATACGAGGTGTTCCGCGCCGCACAGGCCTCGTTGCCGCAACCCGTGGATCGGCACTTCGCCGAGTCCCTCGATGAGTTGAAGAAGATCGCGGGTTCAGCCAAGGCGAGAACGAAGTCTGGTGGCAAGAAGTAGAGCCGGAGCGAATGACGTAACCTTTCGCCCGCTGACTTCCGCGCTTTCTTCCGCGACTGGTGCTGTCGAAGTTGGTACGGAGTATCATCGCGTCTCAGTCGGCGCTCGACGTAGACGTATATAGAGAGATGGGCGCCATGGCCTGCGAGATGTTCGACCTGGCGCGTGGCCTGCTGGTGGCCGATATCAAGACCAGGCATTCCGGATTGCCGACGCAGCGCTCCGGTTGAAAATCTTCGAGCGCATGTACGGGAGCGATTTCACAGCGGTTGAACGCGTCGAGCTCGCCGCTCGATTTCGCAAACGGTACGAGGCGCTGAAGGTCTCCTGAGGTCGCGTTGGGCCGGATGGGAGGGTGCGCTGGGAGTCAGCTCGGTGGCTCGCCCGGGTGCGCGAGCGGCAGGGTGGAGAACAAAATGTGGGAATCGCTCGCGCGCTTTAACACGAAGGAAATCAGCGGGTTGCGGGAAGATGCTCTCAGCGGGTCCTTCCTGGCCACAGCGCCGGACTGGCGGCGCTCGCGGCAGGTGCTCCAGATCCTTGACAACTCAAGACTTGCGAGCGAGTCTGATTCCGCGGCTGCGCAGCCGCGGCCCCATT
>MEKU01000092.1:43159-57185 GCA_001767195.1 Acidobacteria bacterium RIFCSPLOWO2_02_FULL_67_21 | reverse complement strand
CTTATGCCAGCAAGCTGACGCTTGCTGGCTATCGCCAAGCCACCATCCAAAGATCGGGGCTTGACAGAGGGTCATTCCATATCAGCCGGCGACACGTTGACCGACGATCGCGCACGGGCGCAGCCATCTCGAGGACGTCGATGGTGCCGGCGATCTCGATCTGGTGCTGCACTTCAGGACCGGCGCCGCCGGCATCGCCTGCGGCGACGAGACGGCCTCGCTCGCGGGCGAGACGTTCGAGGGACAGCCGATCGTCGGCGCCGATTCGGTGAGGACGGTCCCGTGTAAGTAGGGGCCTTGCGCTACCGCGGCCAGGGAGACGGCTGGTTTTCTGAGGCAGTATCAAGACTTGGCTGCCGAGCCTCTGGCCGGAGGCTTTTTCCGGACGAGTCAGAGTTTGTCGATGCGTTCTGAAGGCCTGACGCGAACACGGCTTGGTTCTATGGTCACGATCGCGCCGGAGGCGAGCTCCGCACTGTACTTGGCAAGGGCTTCGACAGCAGCGACTGCCTGCCTTTCCGCACGGAGAGCGACGAGACGGACAATACCGTGGTGAGGCATTTGACGGACAACGGCGAGTTCTCCAAAGTCCTTGTCGAGTGTCACGATGACCTGCAAGGCTTCGCGAGCGCGATTGATGATTTCCTGGTCGCCAGGATCGGCGGGCCAGTCCGCGACGGCTTCGACTTCGTGACCGGCGTCTTGCAGAACAGCCGCCGCCCCTCCCCAGACGCACGCGTCGAGGAGCACCTTCACGGAAACCTAGCGATCAGTCAGCGCAGGTTCAACGCGTTCGTGACCGACGACGCGTCGGGCATAGAGAAGGCAGGCCCGAATGTCTTCGGGTTCAAGCCAGGCGTAACCCCTGAGGATTGTTTCGGGAGTATCGCCCGCTGCAAGCATCCCAAGGACGTGCTCGACGGCCAGTCGATGTCCTCGGATGATCGGCTTGCCGCCGAAGATCTCGGGGTTGGTGGTAATGCGTGCCAGAAGGTCGGCTTCGTCGTCCATTGCCCGATGACCCCTCGAATCATGGTAACGCAGGACGCCGCGTGGGCGGCGGGATGCCCGCCGGCGCCCTCGCAGCGTCGATCGGCCTCGCGAGGTCGACGGGACAAGTGTATGACAGCGCCGCAGAGGAGAGCCTCTTCTCTGGCCTCCTGGCGGCGACGCGTCGGGCCGTCGTCCGTGCAGTTCGGACCCGCCGGGGCGACCATCACGAACGGGAGCGGCCATCTCGAGGACGTCGATGGCGACGGCGATCTCGATCTCGTGCTGCACTTCCTGACCGGCGCCACTGGCATCGCCTGCGGCGACGACACGGCGTCGCTCTCGGGCGAGACCTTCGAGGGACAGCCGATCGCCGGCTCCGATTCGGTGAGGACGGTGCCGTGTAAGTAAAGGCGGGTCGGCGCGGCTGCTGGCTGCGTCAGGAAGCCGGCGGCGTCCAGCGTCTGACCAGACGCGATCGCAGGATGCGGCGATCGCGGGTGAGCAGCGGCAACTCCATCACGCGGCACGTGGCGACGATGAGGCGATCGGCCGGGTCGCGGTGAAACGTGTTCGGGAGCCGCGCCACGTCAGCCGCAATCTCCGGCGTAATCGACAGGATGCTCACCGTGCGCGGGTGGGCGGCGGCCTCGAGCCATTCAGGCAGCGGCTGGGTCAGCGACAGTCGCCCGCGCGCCACCAGCGTTGCCACTTCCCACAGACTGATATCGCAGAGAAAAGGACGCTTGTCGGCGGGGAACGAATCGAGGGCTGTGACCAACGTCCGGCTGAGCCGCCCGACCCGGCCGACCCACCACACCCACGCGTGAGTATCGAGGACCGGCGCCGGGTTCATTGCAGTGCTTCGATCTCCGACTCGTCAATCGCGGGCTCGAATGGACGGTCGTACTTCTTCACCGTTCCCCGGATGCGAAGCCAGGGCTTCTCGTCCTGGTCGCCAGCCGGCACCAGCCGTGCGACGACCCGACCACGTTTGGTAATAGTGATCGGTTCGCCGCGCTCGCGGACGCGGTCGATGAGCGCCAGGCACTTCGCCTTGAACTCGGCGGCGGCGATGGTGCGGTCTCCCATGTGACCAGTCTAAATGACCAGTGGGCAGCATTCAAGACCCGGTAGGGCGATTTCGACCTAGTGCTGCACTTCAGGACCGGCGCCACCGGGATCGCCTGCGGCGACGACATGGCATCGTTGGCGGGCGAGACCTTCGAGGGGCAGCCGATCGCCGGATCCGATTCGGTGAGGACGGTCGGGTGTAAGTAGAGGCGGTCCGCCACGGTCTTGTAGATGACTCGGGATCCTCGGCGGATGCCGCGGCACCATGCCGCGTCCGCGAGAGGTTGTGCTATAAGTAGCACATGGCATCCATCGGCGTCCGGGAGCTCAGACAGCGGGCCAGCGAGCTGCTGCGACGCGTCGAGCAAGGCGAAACGATCGAGGTGACGGACCGGGGGCGCCCGGTCGCGCTGCTCTCGCCACCGCCGGAGGGCCGCCCGCTCGATCGGCTGCGCGCCTCGGGTGAGATCGACCCTGCGACGGCCGATCTCGATGACCTGCCCGAACCGCTCGTCCTTGCGCCGGGCATCGAACACCCATCCGACGTGCTTCATCGTCTGCGCTCGAACGAGCGCTGATGTGGCCACGTACCTCGACTCTTCAGCCATCGTGAAGCTGGCCATACGGGAGCCGGAGTCTACCGCGCTGCGCCGCTATCTCCGGCGGAGACAGCCTTTGGTATCCAGCGCCCTCGCGCGCACCGAAGTGTTGCGCGCGCTCCTGCCGGCAGGCGACGAGGCGGTTGCCAGAGGTCGCAGCGTGCTGCAGCGGCTGGATCTCGTTCGTGTCAACGATCGCGTCCTGAATGCCGCGGCTGTCTTGCGCCCGCCTGAGCTTCGCTCGCTGGACGCCATTCACCTCGCCACGGCACAGCAGCTTGGTCATGAGCTGACTGCGCTCGTCACCTACGACGACAGGATGGTCATCGCTGCGAAACAATTAGGCTACAGGATCGCCCGGCCGCGCTGATCGACGTGGAGGAGCCTTCTCGATGGCGGCAATGCGCGCCGTCGCCGGGCGGACTGTTTGGACTGTTGGCCGGCTCCGATTCGGTGAGGACGGCCGGGTGTAAGTAGAAGGCGGTCCGGCCCGCGCAGGCACGAGCGAAATACCGTCAAGGCAAAAACACTCATGAGTATTTTTGACCAATGCCAAAAATAGTCATACAGTGGAGAGGTGGCCTCGCTCACTCGCTACCTGGTGCCCCAGATCCGCCGCGACCTCGCCAGGAAGATGGTCTTCGTCGCCGGACCCCGCCAGGTCGGCAAGACGACCCTGGCCCGGAGCCTGCCTGGAGCGCGGGCCGGGTACCTGAACTGGGACGTCGCAGCAGACCGCGAGCGCATCCTGCGCCGCGAGCTCCCTGCGACGAAGCTGTGGGTCTTCGACGAGCTTCACAAGTACCGAAGCTGGCGCAACTACCTCAAGGGACTGTTCGACAGCCGCACCGCCGGCCGCCAGATTCTGGTGACCGGCAGCGCCCGGCTGGATTTCTATCGGTTCGGCGGCGACTCCCTGCAGGGCCGCTACCACCTGCTGCGCCTCCATCCGCTGTCGGTCGCGGAGCTCGGCCTCACGAAGCCGGCGGAACTCCAGGACCTCATGCACCTCGGCGGCTTTCCCGAGCCGTATTTCAGCGGGTCGGAGACCGAAGCGCGACGCTGGTCGCGCGACCATCGTACGTTGCTGATTCGCGAGGAGATCGCCGGCCTCGAACGCGTGCAGGACCTCGGCAATCTCGAGCTCCTGATGCTGCGTCTGCCGGAGCTCGTCGGGTCACCCCTCTCCATCAATGCCGTCCGGGAAGATCTGCAGGTGTCACACAAGGCGGTCGCACACTGGCTGCAGATTCTGGAACGGCTCTATGCGATCTTCCGGCTCTCGCCCTTCGGTGCGCCGCGCATTCGTGCGGTGAAGAAGGAACAGAAGCACTACCACTGGGATTGGAGCGTCGTGCAGGAGCCGTCGCGCCGTTTCGAGAACCTCGTGGCGGGACACCTTTTGAAATGGGTCCACCACGAGCAAGATGCGAAGGGTCGCGATCTCGAGCTGCGCTACTTTCGTGACACGGATCGTCGGGAAGTGGACTTCGTCGTCGTCGAGCGCCGCGCTCCACAGCTCTTTGTCGAGTGCAAGTGGGGCGATGTCGATCTCGATCGCGGGCTCAGATACCTGAAGGCGCGATTTCCGAGATGCGAAGCCTGGCAAGTCTCGGCGATCGGCACCAAGGACTACGTGACGGCCGACGACATTCGTGTGGCTCCCGCGATGCGCCTGCTGCCGTCGCTGGTGTGACGATCATCAGGTCTGCTGCGACACGCGCTGGATCGCTTTCGCTGACTCCTGGAAGAACTCCTGAACCGTCAGCCGCTGATCGAACAGTGGCCCGTCTGGTCGTACCGACTCGGCCAAGCGTCGCAGGGTGTCCCCGCCATCCGGGCGTCCGGGTTCGATGGCCTCCGCAGCCGACATAAGACCATTCCGCACGATCTCCGTCGTCGCGGTGGATGCCGGATTCAACAGCACGTGTTCGGCTGCCACACGGAGGTCGACCTGCAGATCGGGGCCACCAAGGTTCAGGGTCCCCAGCGCCCCTGCCAGTTTCCGCAGGCCATCGGCGAGGTATTCCCGATCGACATCTGCCCCTCGGGTTTCGGCAGTACCGGCAAACCGAAGGTAGTCTTGGAGTGGAGAATTAGCGGCAGCCGGCTCGTCCACCCCACGTGAACGCTCGTCATTGCTGCCCGCGCATCCGACGGCCCAGAAGATAGCGGTAACCGCGAGTAGCCCCACCGCGGAGATCGCCATCCATGACCGGCGCCTGCTGCTGGCGGTATCGATGTGCGCCACGGTCGTCCTCCACCACCTATACCTACAAGAGCCTTCCGAGCGCTCGCAGCGCGATCAGGAGCACCATCGGCGAGAAGTCGAGCCCTCCGATGAGGGGGAGCGCCCTGCGAATGGGGGCCAGGACTGGCTCGGTGAGGCTGTACACGATCGTCGCCAGCGGATGTCGTGGATCCATCCGCATCCAGGACATGACGACGGCCGCCAGGACCACGAGCGAGTACAGGTCGATGAGCGCAGCAATGAGACCCATGGATGCTCCAAGCATATCGCCGACTGGCCACGAAGGAGCTCAGTAGCCTTCCTCATCCCACTGCCGTCGCCGCCGGAATCGTCGCCGCACCTGGACGAGGAAGGCGATGCAGGCCAGCGCCAGAATCGCGGTCCACACGGCGTTTGTCCCCGTGAGGAACAGGATCCAGCTCGTCCAGCCGAGATAGAAGCTCCAGGCGCGCGCCGTCGCCTCGTCGACGGTCTCGCCGGTCTCGAGCGCGAGAGCCTGCTCGAACGGCGCTCCTCCTGCGACACGGCGAGCGACAGCGCCAGGGACGGCAGCACCATGGCGTCTCCGCAGGTCGTCGACCAGCGCGGCCGCCAGCATGTAGGCCTGTGCGGCGCCGGGCTGGCTGTCGGACTGGAAGAGCCGCGCCACCTCTCTGACGGGGAGCCGGCCGCTCGCGGCAAAGAGCAGCCGGAGCTGGCCGGTGACGCCCCAACCGGCCGCAACTGACACCGCCACGCCTTCGTGGAACCAGCGTGGCAGCGTGCGTCCGTCGGCGCGAGCAGAGAGGGCAAGGTGAACGATTTCGTGCTGAACGATGGCTTCGAGCGAGTCATACGGATACGACGCCGCCCGCTCCGGGAAGATCACGACATCCTGTGGCTCGAAGGCGCGGCCGACGATCCACGCGGGCGTGGCGCGGGCACGTGGATCGTGTTCGGGAATGAGGATGACATGGACGCGCGGGGGCGGATCGAGTCCGGCCCTCGACAGCGCCTGAGTGAGTTGCACGAGGTCGACCCGCCGGACCCGCTCCGCCGCGCCAGACAGGAAACCGGCATCGTCGATGGTCAGGATCACTTCCGCGCCGGCGGCGCCAGTCGCGAGCGCAGCCGCAAGCACGAGCACGCCGAGGACGCGCCGCCGGGTGTACGAAAACGTCGACGTTCGATTCACTGATCGTTCCCACCAGCATTCGATCGCGCGAGCCCCACACAATACGCGTGCGCGTGCTCGACGCCGCGAACAACGTGAAAGGCATCGCGCCAGGCATCCGCGAGGCCCGTGACCGACACCGCGCTGGTGTGGGCAGCCGGAATGTTCCGCCATGTCACAATAGCGGATTGCATGACATCACGCGCCGCTTCCCTGCTTGGCCTCACCGCGCTCGTCGTGCTCGCCGCGTGCCGACCGTCGCAGCCGCCAGCACCCAAAGCCACTGAGAACTGGTCGGGCTTCGGCGACCTCGAGAACGTCCTCAACTGGACGCGGGAACAGCAGTTGCGGGGCTATCGCAACATGGACCGCATCCACCCGACGCGGCCCGTTCCCGCAAGCTCGCACCCCTTTCCCCTTCCGGAGCAGCCGGCCGATTTCTCGGGCCTTCGCTACACGGTCGATGCCGACACGTTCGATGTCAACGCCTTCGTCTCGCACAACCACATCGTCGGCCTGCTGGCCATCCGCGATGGCAATGTCGTGCTCGAGCGCTATGCGCAGGGCAACGCGCGCGACACGCGCTGGTACTCGTTCTCGGTGGCCAAGTCCGTGGTGTCGATGCTGGTCGGCGCCGCGGTGAAGGACGGATTCATCCCGTCTATCGACGTGCCGACGAGCAACGTCCTACCGGTGCTCCGCGGCTCGGCCTACGACCAGGTCACCCTGCGGCAGGCGATGACCATGTCGTCGGGTGTGGCGTGGGACGAGGACTACGCCGACCCGCAGTCGGATATCGCGCAGACGGGCGGCTCGGCCCTGGATCGCCTGCGCTATCTGCTGCGCAAGCCGAGGGTGGCGCCGCCGGGCAGCACGTTCAACTACAACACCGAGGAGACCAACCTCGTGGGCGCCGTGCTGCGCGCGGCCATCGGCAACAACCTGGCGACGTACCTCGACGACAAGATCTGGCGCCGGTTCGGCATGGAGCACGACGCCAATTGGCTGCTGCTCTCCGAGTCGGGCGCCGAGCACGGTGGCTGCTGCCTGAGCGCGACGCTACGCGACTACGGGCGGCTAGGCCTCTTTGCGATGCACAACGGCCGGCTCACCGACGGATCGTCGGTGCTGCCGGAAGGCTGGATGGAGGTCTCGACCACCGCGTCAGCCACCAACGACGGCTACGGGCTGCTCTGGTGGCTGCGGCCGGATCATGCGTTCGCGGCCGTCGGCATCTACGGGCAGGCCATCTACATCAACCCGCCCTGCCGCCTAGTCGTCGTCACCCACAGTGCGTGGCCACGCGCGACCGATCGCGAGCTCTCCGCGCACCGCGAGGCGTTCTTCGGCGAGATGGCGAGGTGGGCGGCGGCGCAGGATGGCGGCAGCTGTCCGGCGCGAGCCGAGGACGCCCCGTAGTCCCTGACTGTTCACGCGGGGGCGGCCCCTCCGGAGGCGACCCGATCCCGAGCTGGTTCCAACTCGCGAAGAATCACGATGGTGAACGCCGATGAGAAGTCTCAGTTGACAAGGATCTGAGTCGGCAGTACGGTCCTTGTCATGGGATCGCTTCGTGAATCCCTCGGTCCAGGCGACGTTGCTCCAGACGTCTGTCCGCCAGGGCCGCGCTGGTGCCCTGAGGCCTTCCGCAATCTCGGCCGCGGCGTCTTCTGACGCAACGCCCGCGTCCGCGCCGCCCTGTCACCAATCCCACCCGCGTCCACCGTTTCGCCGGAGATCGTCCGCATGTATGGGGAACCTGACCCAGGGTAAGTGGGCGTCGCTCCATCTTCACAAGGAGCCTTTATGGACAGAGACGAAAGATATGAGAGATATGCAGCCGAGCTGGATCAGTGGAGGATGCGGGCCGCGCGCTCGGGAGGTGCGCTCATGCGCTCGGGCCGGACGATCGCCGGCATCGCCGCGGCCCTGCTGGTCCTGCTGGTGCTCTTCAGCACGCTCTACCAGGTACAGCCGGAGGAGGTCGGCGTGGTGCTCCGCTTCGGTCGATACGTCCGAACGACCGAGCCCGGGTTGCGGATGAAAATGCCGTTTGTTGAAGAGGTGCAGAAGGTCCCGGTGCAGCGGCAGCTCAAGGAGGAGTTCGGGTTCCGCACCGAGGAGCCGGCCGTGCGCACGACCTTCAGCCGCGGCGACTTCACCGCCGAGGCCGTGATGCTGACCGGCGACCTCAACGTCGCCGTCGTCGAGTGGATCGTCCAATACCGCGTGTCCGATCCGTACCAGTACCTGTTCAAGGTGCGCAACCTGACCGGCACGTTCCGGGCGATGAACGAGGCGGTCATGCGCGAAGTCGTCGGCGATCGCACCGTGACGGAGGTGCTGACGGTCGGACGCCAGGGCATCGAGACGCGCGTCGAAGAGCGCCTGCGGGAGCTGACGCAGCAGTACGAGATGGGCATCACGATCGAGCAGGTCGTACTGCAGGACGTGAATCCCCCGGATTCGGTGAAGCCGTCGTGGGACGAGGTCAACCAGGCGCAGCAGCAGCGCGACCGGATGATCAACGATGCACGCGCCGAGTACAACAAGGTGATCCCCCGTGCGAGCGGCGAAGCGCAGCAGGCGATCCTCGAGGCCGAGGGCTACGCGCTCAACCGCGTGAACCGTGCGCAGGGAGAGGGGACGCGCTTCCGCGCGGTGCACCAGGCCTACAGCCGGGCGCCCGAAGTGACGCGCCGGCGCCTCTACCTGGAGACGATGGAGCGGGTCGTTCCCGCGACGGGAGGCAGGCTGTTCATTGACAAGGACGCCACCGGGGTGCTCCCGTTGCTGCCCCTCGACCGATTCAGGGCGGCGGCGGCGCCGCCGCCGGCGCCGGAGCCCCCGGCACAGCCGGCCGCGGTGATTGGAGGAAACCGATGAATCTCAGACACATCATTCCAGCCGGCGTGCTGCTGGCCGCGCTCGTCGTGGCGTTCAGCGCTGCGTACCGGGTGAGCGAGAGCGAGCAGGCGATCATCACGCAGTTCGGCGATCCGGTCGGCGATCCTGTGACCGAGCCGGGGCTGCACTTCAAGGTGCCGTTCGTTCAGGCGGTCAACCGATTCGAGAAGCGCTTCCTCGAATGGGACGGCAACCCCAATCAGGTTCCCACCAGGGACAAGCGCTTCATCTGGGTCAACACCTACGCCCGGTGGCGGATTGTCGACCCGCTGCTCTTCTTCCAGCGCCTGCGCGACGAGCGCGGCGCACAGTCGAGGCTCGACGACATCCTCGACGGCGAGACGAGGAACGCCGTGGCCCGCTACGACCTGATCGAGCTGGTGCGCAGCAGCAACCGCGATCCGGACGACGTGCTCGTGGAGGGGGAGGAGGAAGAGGTGATCTTCAACGTCATCGAGAAGGGCCGCGAGCGGATCTCCCGCGAGATCCTCGAGCGGGCGTCCACCCGGACGGCCGATCTGGGCATCGAGCTCCTCGACCTGCGCATCAAGCGCATCAACTACGTCGACGAGGTCCAGAAGGACGTCTTCGAACGGATGATTGCCGAGCGTCGGCGCATTGCGGCGCTGTTCCGATCGGAGGGCGAAGGCGAAGCGGCGCGCATTCGAGGCGAACGCGAGCGGGAACTGCAGCGGATCCAGTCCGAGGCGTTCAGAACGGCTGAGGAGCTGCGGGGGAAGGCGGACGCCGAGGCGACCGACGTCTATGCGGGCGCCTACGGGCGCGACGCCGACTTCTACGCGTTTACCAGGTCGCTCGAGAGCTACGAGAAGGTGATGGACGGGGATACGATGTTCATTCTCGGCACCGACAGCGAGTTTCTGAAGTACCTCGAGAGAGTGCGGTAAGGGCGAGGGGACGCGCGGGCGTCCCCTCGTATACCGTATGTCCGGCTTTAGCCGGACTGTCGTACTCCCTCGCCTGACGTGTCATTGGAGGGTCGCTATGTCGGCTACTGTCATCGCCGCGATCGTCGTCATCCTGGCCGCCGTCGTGCTCGGCGCGATCGTGACGGGCGTCTTCAACACGCTCGTCACGTATCGAAATCGGTACAAGAACGCGTTCGCGCAGATCGAGGTGCAGCTCAAGCGGCGCCACGATCTCATCCCGAATCTGGTCGAGGTCGCCAAAGGCTACATGCAGCACGAGCGCGGGACGCTCGAGGCGGTCATCAACGCCCGAAACCAGGCCGCCGGAGGGCTGCAGAAAGCGGCCCAGGATCCCGGCAACGCCGACGCCATCAAGGGCCTCGCAGCGGCCGAAGGTGTCCTCACCGGAACCGTTGGGCGGCTGTTTGCGCTCGCCGAGAGCTATCCGGACCTGAAGGCCAACCAGAACATGATGCAGCTCAGCGAGGAGCTGCGTTCGACCGAGAACAAGGTCGCCTTTGCCCGGCAGGCCTTCAACGACGGCGTCACGCTGTACAACACCTACAGACAGACGTTCCCGGCCATCGTGTTTGCCGCGATGTTCGGCCACGCGCAGGACGCCGCCCTCCTGGAGTTCGAGGGCGAAGCGATTCAAGAGGTTCCGAAAGTCTCGTTCTGAGGCCGATGGCCACCGACTTCTTCGAGCGCCAGGACATCGCACGGCGGAACACGACTCGCCTGGTGATCCTGTTCGTGCTGGCGGTGCTGGCGATCATGGCGTCCATCGATCTCCTCCTCGCAGCCACGATGGGCTATCTGACGCGCGATCCCGGGAGCGGCGCGATCGACTGGACACTGGCGGCCGATCCCCAGATCCTGGCGTTTGCCGTCGCCGGCACGCTGATCGTGGTGGGCGGCGGAAGCCTGTTCAAGATTGCGCAGTTGCGCGGCGGCGGGCGGGTCGTCGCAGAGGAGCTCGGCGGTCGCCGCCTCAATCCAGATACCGCCGTGCCATCCGAGCGGCAGCTCCTGAACGTCGTCGAGGAGGTGGCGATTGCATCCGGCACGCCGGTCCCGCCGGTCTATCTGCTGGATCAGGAAGAGGGAATCAACGCCTTTGCGGCCGGGTTCACCCCCGGCGACGCGGTGATTGGCGTCACCCGAGGCGCCGCCGAGCGGCTCACGCGCGACGAGCTGCAGGGCGTCATGGCGCACGAGTTCAGTCACATCCTCAACGGCGACATGCGGCTCAACATCCGCCTGATCGGTCTTCTGCACGGCATCCTGATCATCGGCATCCTCGGCTACTTCCTCCTTCGGATGACGGCCTTTTCGGGACACCGCCGCCGCTCCAGGCAGGAGGGCAATCAGCTCCCCATCCTCGCGCTCGGCGCGGGACTGATGGCGATCGGCTTCTTCGGGACCTTCTTCGGCAATCTGATCAAGGCGGCCGTCAGCCGCCAGCGCGAGTTTCTGGCCGACGCCTCGGCGGTGCAGTTCACCCGTCAGCCGGCGGGGCTGGCCGGCGCGCTGAAGAAGATCGGCGGGTTGGCGTCGGGATCGGCCATCCAGAGCCCGAATGCTCCGGAGGCCAGTCACATGTTCTTCGGGCGAGCCACGCGGGGGCTCAGCGGGCTTTTTTCGACCCATCCCCGCCTTGCCACGCGCATCCGCCGGATCGACCCCTCGTGGGACGGTTCGCTTCCCGAGGTGGCCCCCGTGACGGGTGGCGTCGTCACCGAGCGATCGGCCGTGCCCGGTCTCGCCAGCCTGGCCGGCGCCGGCGCAGCCGCCGTCGGAGTCGGGCCGCGCGTGGCGCGCGCGATCGACCACCTCGGGCAGCCGAGCGAGGCGCACATTCGATACGCGGTCGAACTGGTCAACGCCCTGCCCCCGTCCATCGTCAGCGCTGCTCACGAGCCGCACGGCGCGCGCGCGGTGGTCTACGTACTGTTGCTCGATCGCAGGCCCGGGCCGCGACAGACGCAGATGGCGCATCTGTCCGAGGCCGCCGATCCGGGCGTGTACCGGGAGACGCTCCGGCTCGCCCCGGCCATCGACCGGCTCGACGTGCGGACGCGACTGCCGCTCCTGGACATCACGCTGCCGGCGCTGCGCGCCCTCACCGCCGCGCAGTACGAGCGCTTCAAGCAGAACGTCAATCGGCTCGTGGAGGCCGACGACACCATCGACCCGTTCGAGTGGTCGCTGCATCGGATCCTGTTGCACGAGTTGGAGACCCATCACTCCAACGTGGCACCGCCCAGGGTTCGGCATCACACCCTTGCCCCGCTGCAGCCGCAGTGTGAGCTGGTGCTTTCGGTTCTCGCCCGTGCCGGCCAGCGCGATGCCGCAGCGGCAGAGCGGGCATACGACCAGGGGCGACGGACCCTGAACCTGCCGCAGGGGCGCCTGCATCCGGCCGGGGGGAACGGGTTCGCCGCGCTCGATGACGCCCTGGGCGCGCTCGAAGAGGCGGCGCCCCGAGTCAAGCGGCAGATCCTGCAGGCCGCCGTCGCGTGCATTACAGCCGACGACACCGTGACCGTCACCGAAGCGGAACTGCTGCGCGCATTCTCTGCGTCGCTGGGCTGCCCGATGCCCCCGCTCCTGCTCACGAAGGCGGGCTAGCCAGGTCGACGTCTCGGGACCGGCGGCCGCTACTTGCCGAACGGCGCCTTGACGACCACCTTCACGCCGGCGATCACCCCGGTCGCCGCCTTTTGCACCTGTTCGACCGCAGTGGCACCGATATCGCCCGCCGCCTTGAGCGCGCCGGTCGCCGCCGCGGAGGCCGCCTCTGCGGTGTCGACACCGATTTCCTTGGCACCTTGGATGGCGCCTTCGACGGCCGCCTTGGCGGTGGCCGCGATGTCCCCACCGACGTCGGCGGTGGCCTTGACGACGCTGCCGGCCGTTGCGGCCAACGTCTCAGTCGTCTGACCGCTGAGCTCCTGGGCGCTGCGGAGCACGCCCAGCATGGTGCCTCTAGCTGCCGAGCCGAGGTCGCCGCCCACATTCGACGCGCCCTGGATCAGCCCGCGCGCGACATCCGCCGCGGTATCCGTGGCAGCTTTGCCCACGCCTCCGACGCCCTGGATCGCACCGGAAGCCGCCGCCGCGATCGCATCGACGCCCTTGACGCCCACACTACTCGCACCCTCAATGGCGCCTTCCATGGCTTGTCGTGCCGCGTTGGCGACGTCGCCACCGACGTCAGCCGTCGTCTTCACGAGATTCTGGACCGTCGAGCCCACGGCGTCGAGGGCTTCGCCGCCGACTTCCTTGGTGCCCTTCAGCATGCCGATGACGGCGCCCTTGGTGGCCTTGCCGAGATCGCCGCCGACCTGGCTGGTACCTTGAATCACGCCGCTTGCGACGTCGGAGACCGCTTCCGTCAGCGCTTTCCCCACCGATCCAGTGCCCCTGAGCGCCGTCGCGAGGGAACCGCTCACGGTTTCAGTGACCGCGTTGACGATCTCGCCCGTGCCCTTGATGGCGCCGACAATCGTGTTCTTGACATTCTCGACCAGAGCTTGCATCGGAGCCTCCTTTGTGGATCGACTGGCAACGTGCGGCATTGCGGGAACTTGACTCCCCTCGGTGCATGCCGAGAGGAGCGTGGGACGTGAAGGAAGACGCGTTTTCGCGAAGTGTTCGTATGCCGCGCGTCAGAAAACGCCGCGGCCGAGGTTGCGGAAGGCGGGACGAGGAAACATCCGGTTGAACGACAGTGTCGTCTGCGCTTCGAATCGGTGTCAAGGGGATTCGGGCCGTTCGCCGGGCGTGATCCACATCCAGCGTCAGCGCCTGTTCGGCGCGAAGTGGTACACGAGATCGACGCCGAAGACGACCAGAAAGATCATCAGCGGCCATCGGGCGATCGTCCAGAACAGCGCGAACGAGGTTCCCAGGCCGAACCAGTCGGCCACCCGCGACGCCACGCTCGGGCCGGCCAGGACGAAGACGAGCGACAGCACGATGAAGAGGGCGAGCGCGACCGTCAGCGCGATCGCCACGAGTCGCCGCCTCCACCAGGAGCGTCGCTCATCGATGTCGTAGGCATGATTGAGCGCGTCGACGATCGCGACCATGGCCGCCGAACTGCTCCAGACGGCACCGG
>MEKU01000092.1:42508-43132 GCA_001767195.1 Acidobacteria bacterium RIFCSPLOWO2_02_FULL_67_21 | reverse complement strand
CGAGCATGGCGGTGAGCGTGTCCTCGATCGGCAGGTATCCCACCAGCGCCACGAGGAACAGGAGGGCCGGAAAGAGGGCCAGAAAGAAATAGAAGGCGAGCTGCGCGGCAAGGCCCGGGCAGTTGTCATCCCCGATTTCGCTGATGGTGCGTTTGAGCACCTCCGGCCAACGGAGCGGAACTCGAAAGAAAATCAGCACGGTGGGTGTCGCCGCGGACTGTCGCTGCCCCAGAGTAGCAAAGGAGGGGCGTGGGGCTGCGAAAGGGAGCCGGCCCTTCGGCCGGGGTCACGTCCGCGAGATGCTCACGATCCGGCCGCCGCGCCGGTCGACCTCTACGATGACGGTTTCGAGCAGCCCCGGCGGCTGTCCCGGGAGCCTTCCACGAAACGTCACGCGCCAGACCGCCCTTCCTTCCGACGTGGCCATCACGGCCTCGACGCTGTCAGGCTCGAAGGACGCTTCCCGCCGCGCGATCACGATGGCCTCCTCGCGCGTGATCTCGGACTCAACGGGGCCCGCCGGGCAGCTGACAGCCGCCAGCAGCAGCACGGTAATGCCGTAGTGGAGCATGGCGCCCTCGCGCACGAATTCGAGCCGAGCGTGTCCAATCCCGCGGTCAGCGG
>MEKU01000092.1:40500-42449 GCA_001767195.1 Acidobacteria bacterium RIFCSPLOWO2_02_FULL_67_21 | reverse complement strand
CGCCTTGTTGCAGCCCTTTCCAGGCGGGGCATCGCACGTGCCGCTCCCGCCGCCCCCGTCGTCGCCTCCGGCATACGAGTCGTATGAGTCGGCGTGCGCGTAGATGCTCTCGAGCTGTTCGAAATCGTGAGCGTTGGCATACGGAAAGGGCGGATCCTGATAGTCCATGCACGATGCCAACGAGGTATTGTTGAAGTCTTCGTCCTGATGATCGAGGCCGACGTTGTGGCCGAGCTCCTGGCAGGTCACGCTCTGTTTCCAGTCGGGCGTGTTGTAGTAGGCCAGGCTGAAATACGAGTCGTTCAGCTTCGTGTACCCCTTGAAAATATGGCCGCTAACGTCGATCGAGATGCCGGCGACGCCAAGCCACCCGGTGTAGCCGTACGCGAGGTTGCAGATGCGAACCCTGCCGTCGGGAGCCCGGCACTGGCGCCGGTCCTTGCTGGACGTGGAGCCGGTCGGGTCGTCAACCAGATCGAGCACCACCGACTGCGACCAGTCGGCCACGGCTGCTGCCACGAATGGATCCCACTCGTCCGTCGTGCTGTTGACGACGATCAGATTGAAGGAAGACGTGGTGCGCGCCCAGTGATAGTTGCCCCACGAATGGTCGGCGGATACGACCCGTCCAAGAGCCATCGTGACGATCAGGACAATCGAGATCACGAGGCCAGCGGTCATCATTCGTCTCACGCACATATGTCACCTCCGAAATTCGGGTCGCCGCGTACGCGAACTCTAACCAACTCCGACCTCGGTTGCAAGGGGCCTGCCCGGAGTTGCTGCATCCGTAACTCTCTCAGGACAAGTCGTTTGGGACACCAGGCTCTGTCCGGTTAACGCTCGGTGTGATCAGTCTTGTCACTGCGACGACAGGAAGTGCCATCGTCCTGCGGCGCTCGGATTGCATCGTTCAGCCGTTTACGGCTGGCTTCACCGGCCAGACAGGCTCCGACAGACAAGTGGCTCACGATCGCGGCAGGCCGTAGACGAACAACACGCTGCCGGCGGCGATCGCGACGTACTGCCGGCTGTCGACCGCGTACGACATCGGGCCGGAGGAGACCTGGCCTCCGACGCTGGCCTTCCACAGCGGCTCGCCGGTACGCGCGTCGAGCGCGAAGAAGTACCCTTCGCGGCCGCCGGCAAACATCAAGTCCGACGCGGTCGACAGCACGCCGCTGTCGGTGACGTCCACCATCTTGAACTCCCATTTCCGCTCGCCGGTCTGCGGATCGAAGGCCTGGATTGCGCCGTAGCCGTCTTCAGGCAGCCGTTGATTGATGGCGCCGGCAGGCGACCGCAGCGCCGGAAACGACATCGTCGGAAATCGGCCGACGTACTGCCGGCCTTCCGTGTACTCGACCGCGGCCTTGAAATACCGCGAGAACGTCTCCATCCAGCTTGGAATGTAAAAGAGGCCGGTGCGCGGGCTGTACGAGGGCGAGTACCAGTTTGTCGCCCCCTGATTGTTCGGATAGACGAGCGTGCCGTCCTCCGTGGGGGAGAGCTTCCGCCTCGGTCTCCCGTTCGCATCGAGGCCGTCCGCCCAGGTGACCGTCGTAACGGCTTCCCCTGCAGGAACTGGCCGTTCGTCCGGTCGAGCACGTACCAGAAGCCGTTCCGATTGGCCCAGAACATCAGCTTGCGCGGCTGGCCGCGCCAGTTCATGTCGACGAGCACGGGGACCTGCGCCGCGTCGTAATCGAACTCGTCGTGCGGCGTGAACTGAAAATGCCATTTCAAGCGGCCGGTGTCGGCATCGAGCGCGATCACCGAATCGGTGTAGAGGTTGTCGCCCGGACGCGGATCGCCGTTCCAGTCCGGTCCCGGGTTGCCGGTGCCCCAATACGTCAGATTCAGGTCCGGATCGTACGAGCCGGTGACCCAGGCCGGTCCGCCCCCGGTCTTCCACGCCGTCCCGCCCGCGTCCTGCCATGTTTCGTGAC
>MEKU01000092.1:25765-40484 GCA_001767195.1 Acidobacteria bacterium RIFCSPLOWO2_02_FULL_67_21 | reverse complement strand
GTGAAGGAATAACCGAGCGCCGGATCCACGACCGCCTTGTCCCAGATCGGCCTGCCGCTCTTCGCGTCGAGCGCGATGAGGTGACCGTCGATCGTGGCCATGAACAACGTGTCGCCGAGGATCGCGAGCCCGCGGTTCACGCGGCCGCAGCAGACGCGCGCGAGCGGCGAGATGGCGGCCGAATAGATCCAGAACGCGCGTCCCGTGCCGGCATCGAGCGCCACCACGTGGTTCGGCGGCAGGACGGTGTACATGACGCCGTCCACCACCAGCGGCGTCGCCTCGAACTTCTCGTTCGCTTCGGCCGGCGCCCGCGTCTGGAACACCCACTGCAGCTCGAGGTTCGTGACGTTTGCCGGCGTGATCTGGGTGAGCCTGCTGTAGCGCCAGCCTGCCAGGTTCCCCGAGTAGGTCAGCCAGTTGTGCGGCTCCCGATCCGCGTTGAGGATCCGGTTGAAGCCGACCTGCGCGCTGGGTGCTGTGGCCGCGGCGAGCGTCCACACCAGGGCGCAGGCCAGGGATCGGCGCAACGGGATCGACCCGCGAATCATGGGTTCAGTCCCTTCAGCGTCACGAGATAGCCGACCAGGTCGTCGAGCTCCTGCGTCGTGAGCATCTCGCGGTAGGAGGGCATGGTGGAGGCCCGGATGAAGCCGTACTCCCGGAGGTCGCTCTTCTGAAGCGAGACCAGGCGTTCGCTGGCGTCGAGGATCTGCACAGAGAAGCTGTCCTGATTCAGCAGTCTTCCCGTGATGCGGGAGCCGCTCCGTGTGAGCACCTGGAACAGCCTGTTCCCGGGCCGCACTCTGGCGTCCGGATCGAGCAGCGCCTCGTGCAGTTCCGGCAGCGACCGCGTCGCGCCGACCTCGCTCAAATCGGGCGCTACGCGCGGACCGCGGCCATAGACGCGATGACAGGTGGTGCATCCGCCCTTGCCTTCGAAGATCGTCCTGCCACGTGCCGGATCGCCGGCACCGCGCAGCGTGGCTGTCCCCGATCCCGCGCCGATCGCGGACATGTTGCGCAGATAGGCGACGACCTGTGCCGCGTCCCGATCCGAGAAGCTGTGCGGCGGCATCGTGGTGTTGGGAATGCCGCTCTGAATGATTCGGACGAGGTCCGTGTCGGACGTCGCGCGCCGAAACTCGCCGCGCGCGAGCTCGACCCCCGGTATGGCGTCGCCGGCGGGGCCATGACAGCCGCTGCAGGCTGCCTGATAGAGGCGTCCGCCGTTCTCGATGTCAGCGGGTGTGTAGCCGTGATCCTGCGCGACTCGTGGCGGGCCTGATGCGGCGCTCGCCGCGATACAGAGGACACCAAGCCACAGAGACACAGAGGCACAGAGAAGATCTCTTTTCTTGAACTCTGTGTCTCTGTCAGTAGTGTCTCTGTGGCCCGTCTTTGTGTGACATACAGCCTAGACGTCGATAATTTCAAACGCCTCGCGGATGCAGTCGAGCGGGTCGTGCCCGGGCGCGGGACGGAACTCGTGGGTGATGTAGCCGGTGTAGCCGAGATCCTGAAGCGCCTGCGCGATGAACCGGTAGTTGATCTCCTGCGTGTGGTCGATGTCGGTCCGGCCCGGAACCCCCGCGGTGTGGTAGTGCGCGATCCACTGGAAGTTGTCTCGGATCGTGGCGGCGAGGTCGCCTGCCATGACCTGCGCATGATAGATGTCGAAGAGCACCTTGACGTTGGGCGAGTTCACCCGCGCGCACACATCGAAGCCCCACTGCGGGTGCGCGAACACCTGATCGATCCGTCCGAAGTTGCCGTCGGTGTACTTGTGGTTCATGTTCTCGATGCAGAGCGTCACACGCCTGCGCTCGAGATGCCCCTTGATGCGGTTCAGGAACGCCACCGCGTGGTCGGCCGCCTCATCCTCGGACATCCCGCGGCGTTGTCCCCCCACCGAGATGGCGTTCGTCACACCGCTGGAGGCGCACATGTCGACGTACTCCCGGAGCGCCGGTTCGAGCTTCGCGTGGGCGTCCGCGTGAATGAGGCCATCCTGAAACGTCACCGGCCCGGCGCCGGCCATCGTGACCACGAGGCCGTGCTTCCTGAGCGTCGGCCACTCGGCCGGCGCGATCAGATCGAAGCCCTGGAAGCCGATCCGCGCCGCTTCGCGGCACATGTCGTCGAACGACAGCGTCGTGTTGGGCCCGAAGACCACGCGCATCAGCCCCTGCTTGAGGCGGACCTTCGGCCGCACGGGAGGCGGCACGGCCGGGGGCGCCGGGCGCGGCGGCACCACCTGCGCCCGTCCCGCCTCGGCCATCCCGGCCGCTCCCGCAAGGCCCAGAAATGTTCTGCGGTCCATAGCCTGAAGTCCGAAGCCGCTTCTCTCACCTCGCCAGCGGATCGAGCCGAAGCTGGATATGCACGGCCTTGCCCCTGGTCCCTTTCCCGCCTTCGATGTGCCACGGGAAGTGCGTGCCGTAGTTCGCCCACAGGCCGCGGCCCTTCCACCCGGCGTTCGGATCGTCGATGCGGCCGTCGAGCCCGCGTGAATAGAAGCCGAGCGGGTACGGCACGCGCAGCGTAATCCACTGCCGCGTCTGGGGATTCAGCACGAGAATCGAGTCAGAGTTCGACCCATTGGCCATCGGGAGGTTCTCGCCGAGGCCGAGCGTATTGAACTGGTCGACCCAGTTGTAATAGTGGAAGTCTGCTGGAATGTCCGTCCCCTTCAGCCGCGGGCCCGGGCTGCGGTAAAGCGTCCACCCCTCCTCGCACACCTCGCCGGTCCGCAGGGCCGGACCGCTCACCGCCTTGCACTTGCGGCGATCGAAGCTGGCCATGTGGCTGCTCGTGCCGAGCGCGGTCCAGAGCACGCCGTGACGGTCGATGTCGATCCCGCGCGAGGTGTAGCCGGGCGCGGGCACTTTGAAGACCTCCGCCTTGCACGTCTCGGGCGGATTGCTGCCGCGCTCAATCCGCACGAGGTAGCCGGGGAACTGCTCGCTGGCGCCCCAGAGGGATCCGTCGGCCGGATTGGGAATGACCGAATAGAGGTTGTAACGGACTTCGGTGTCGAGCGACGGGTTGAAGGGAGCCGCCGCCTGGCCGCGGCCGCCCGGCACGTTCCACGGCTTTGTAATCTTCCCGTCGCCGTTGGTATCGAGCACCTGACCGCACCAGCCCGCCGACTTCTGTTCGTCTTTCGTCTGGTCGAACACCTTGGTATCGATCCAGCCGACCATCGGGCCCGAGAGCTCGTTGAAGTAGATCGTCTCGTTCGAGTCGGTGGCGAACTGCAGGTGGTGCGTCGCGTAACAGGTGTCGATCAGCGTGAACGTCTTCGTCCGCGGATCGTAGTACGACGCCTGGCGGCCGCTGCGCGTGAGCGGGAACCAGGCGGCGAACGTGTTCAGCCCCGGGTCGGCGCACCATCGCGGGTTCTCGTTCGGCCGGATCTTCGACGTCATCCAGACGCGCCCCTGGCTGTCCATCATCGGGTTGTGCGGGTCCGCCGGGTTGTAGGGCGGGTTGCCCCAGAGGTGCTCGTTGCCCCAGTGCAGCGAGGGGCGGTTCGGCGCAGGGAAGCGCGACGGCACGCCTTGAAGACGTCGGTGCCGCGCCGGACGCCGCCGTCGACCATGGCCGGGATCCGGCCGCTCACCCCTTGGACGACCTCCGGCAGGCAGTCGATGGTGGCGCGGGCGCTCGAGTGCGCGCGGCCGCCATGATTCGACACGATGACGCCGTCGACGCCATGTTCGACGCACCGCTCGGCGTCTTCGCGGGTCTCGATGCCTTTCAGCATCACCTTCATGGTCGTGGCGCCCTTCATGCGCTTCACGACGTCCCACGTCAGCGCCGGCGACGTCAGGCCAACACCCTTCATCTCGAGGCCGTCGAAGATCGGCTTGGGGGGCGAGCCGCCATTCGGTCCGGTGTGGCAGCTGCCGCACGTCCGCGTGTCCAGCCGCCTGAACCTGGCCTGGGTCTCCGTATTTCGCCCTGCCGGTGTATCAATTGTGACGGCGACGACCGGACATCCCGCCGCCTCCGCGCGCTTGAGCAGCCGGCCGGTCACGTCCCAGCGGCTCGTCGTGTACAGCTGAAACCAGACGGGGCCGCCGTGCGCGGCCGCAATGGCTTCGATCGGGTACGACGCCTGCGTGGAGACGATCTGGAGCGTCTTCTTCGCGCGCGCGGCGCGGGCCACCGCGAGCTCGCCGTCTGGATGCGCGATGCTGCTGCTGCCGATGGGCGAGAGCACGATCGGCGTCTCCCACCGGGATCCAAACAACGTCGTCGACATGTCGATGCGGCTGACATCCACGAGCCGCCGGGCGCGGACCTGGTAGTGGGAGAAGCCCTGGAGGTTCGCCTGCAGCGATTCGTCGCCGTCGACGCCGGACTCGACGTAGCCCCAGTGTGCCGGCGGCAGCGCGCGCCGGGCCGCCGCCTCGAACTCGAGCACATTGAGCGCGTCAGCCGCGCTCGCGAGCCCGGCGTCGCCCGTTTGGACGAGCGACTGCGCAAGCACAGGCAGCCCGCCCGGCAGCGCCGCCAGCAGAGGGTTTCCGGCGAGAAACTTCAGGAAGGCGCGGCGGTTCGACATGGGACCACGTCCACCGGCAATCACCCGGGTGGAGATTAGTCTCATGGCGGCCGCATTGGCAACAGAAGACAGGGGCTAGAATCGGTGGGCCATCGTGACCGACCGGGACGATACCAAAGAGGAATTTGCGGCCGTCTTACGGCGTCTCCGCCAGCTGCCTGAAGCGGCGCGCGCCCGGCTGCAGAGCCGGTTCTCGCAGGCCTTGCTCGACGAGACGTTCGAGATCGCCACGCCGCGCGGTCCGCTGGCGTTCGTCCTTCTCGGCCGCGGCAGCGCCATTCGCGCGCGGGCCGTGCTCACCAAGCAGCCCGGCACTATCGAGTGGATCGACTCGTTCCGGCCGAACAGCGTCTTCTGGGATGTGGGCGCGAACGTCGGCGTCTACGCGCTGTACGCCGGGCTGCGCGGCGATACGAAGGTCGTCGCCTTCGAGCCGGCTGCCGTGAACTACTTCCTGCTGGCCGCCAACTGCGAAGCCAACCGCCTCGACAGCCGGGTCGACTGCCTGCTGGTAGGCCTCGGGAGCGGCGGCGCCATCGGCCGACTCGCGGTCTCGCAGTTTTCGCCGGCCGAGTCGTTCACGTTTCGCGCGAAGCCGGACGAGCCGATCCGCGCCCGTCAGGCGGCGGTGATCCTCTCGATGGATCAGCTCGTCGAGGAGTTCGGCCTGGAGCCGCCCAACTACATCAAGATCGACGTCCCCGGCCTCACCGAGGAGATCGTCGCGGGCGGCGCGCGGACGCTCGCGCGCCCCGACGTGCGTGAGCTGCACATCGAGATGCGCGAGCGGTCCGGCAGCGGTCAGCGGATCGTGGCGGCGCTGGCCGACCTGGGCTTTGCCGTGGCCGCCCGCCCGGCGCACGGGGGAGGCACGACCGACGTCACGTTCGCCAGAACGTGACTGTCACGGAGCGGAGATCGAAGCATGTTGCAGCGTCTGATGTTCGGCTTGATGTATCGGATCGGATTCACGCCGTGGGAAGGCCACGCGCTCCCGGCCAGGCTCCGTCGTCTCGCCGAGGCGCCGGCGCCGCCCGGCGGTCGTCGAGCCCTGGATCTCGGATGCGGCACCGGCGACACGTCGATCTATCTGTCCCGGCTGGGATGGGATGTGACGGCCGTCGACTTCGTCGAGGCGGCGCTCCGAAAGGCGCGCGCCAAGGCCCGCGCGAGCGGTGCCACCGTTCGCTGGATCCGAGGGGATGTCACAACGCTCGGCACGTATGGCCTGACGCCGGGCTTCGACCTGATCGTCGACAGCGGATGCCTGCACGGTCTGCCAGAGGAGGCGCGGAGCGCCTACGCGCGTGAGGTCACGGCGGTGGCCGGACGGGATGGGTCGCTCATCATCCTGGGGTTTGCAGAGAACCCGCGGCGGCGCGGTCCGCGAGGGATCGGCGCGGCCGAGATCGCCGCTCGGCTTGGCGCCGGGTGGGAGCTGGTCAGCAGCGAGGTCGACGCGGACGTCAGCAGGGATCCCGGCGATCCGATCTACGTCCACGAGCTGCGGCGGCAGCAGCCGGCCCACACGTAGGGCGGCTCCGCCGCGAAAATCAATTGAGTAGTGCCGGGCTTCAGCCCGGCTAAAGCCGGGCACTACGTTTGTTCTAGCTCGCGGTGGGCTGCGCCGATCGCATGATCTTCAGGTACTCCGTATGCGGCGTGATCGCTCCGTGGATGGGCACATGCCGCTGAATTCGAAGGCCGAGCTCTTCGAACCGCTTGTTGATGATTGCCATCCGCTTCGGGTTCGGCCCCTGCGAGTTGAAGAGATCGCCCTGCACGAGAATGCGCTCGTTCGGGAGGTAGACCGCCAGCATCGAGTCGGAGTGCCCGGTGCCGTCGATCACGTGGAACACGCGCATGCTGCGCATCGCATCCTTGACCGTCATGTCGTCGGCCACCGTCTCGATACGCGCCTCGCGCGGATTGCGCGCCAGCGCGTCCTGCACGATGGTGTGCGGCCGCTTCGCCAGCTCCTCGAACAGCGCGCGGTTCCGCTCGTGGGTGACGAGCGTCAGCCCTTCGGCGATCGCCGCGCGGATGCCGCCGGAGTGGTCGAAGTGGTGATGCGTGACGACGGCTTTGGTCAGCGGCTTGTCGGGCCTGAGCTCGCGCGCCTTCGCGATGACGGCCAGCGCCCGCGTCTCGTTCTGCGGCACCTCGATCAGCTTCAGGTGGTCGGAGAATTCGACAAGCACGCTGTGATGCGACTGCCCGGCGAGCCACCAGACGCCGGGCGCCACTTCCTGCACGGTCACGTTGGCGACCGGCGTCGGCGCTTCCGCCGACCGCACGTCTGAGGGCGCCGAGATGTCCTCAATCGCCTCGTTGAGCGCCTGGCGCGTGAACGTGAGATCCGCCACCGGGTAGCGATCCACCCTGGTCATCATGCGCGCCGGCAGGCGCAGCCCCGAGACAGCCTGGTAGTCCGAGAACGTCGTCTCGCGCAGCGTATCGCCCAGATTCGGGTGGTAGAACATCGACCGGGCGAGCACCGGCAGATGCGTCTCACTGTTGACGCCCAGCGTGACCATTTCACCCTGCGACGTCGTGATGTCCACGAGCGTCGTGTCGCCGTCGCGGCGGAGGTTCGACACCGTGGCGCCGTCATCGAGCGCGGCCCGTACGAGGGCCAGCGGATGGTGCAGGAAGAGCTCGGCCTGCCGCTCGCGCGCGACGATGTCGCCTTGACGCCTCGCCATGCCCTTGGCGTCGATGTTGTACGCCACGCCGTTGTCCCAGCCGAAGTTCTGCGAGTCGCTCTCGGTCGGGTCGTCCGCTTCCACCCGGTTCATCGACCGCCGGGCGCGCCGGTTCGCCAGGTCGATCGCGTGGCGCAGCTCGCTGACGTTGAAGAGCGGGAGGTCGGCGTCGGGCGCACGGTTCTGGCCGAGGTCGCCGTTGGTGCCGCCGCCGTCGAGCAGGAGGGCGGTTGCCGACCGGACCGGCGCGGCGCCGCCGAGCGCCTCGGCCGCGTCGTCGATGACCTGCCGTTCGGGGGGAGTGCGCGAGCAGCCGGCGAGGGTGGCCGCCGCGATCAGCATGAATGCGGTGATGGTTTTCATGCTGATGTTATACACCGGCGGGTCCGCGGCTCGGTGAACTCAGGCTCGCCGCGGGACCCGCCCCACGTACATCAGATGTGGGGCGGGTCCCGCCGGAGACGCGATCGCACCGACCGGCGGCCCCGCCGCCCGATGTCTAGAACGAAACCTGCACGCCGACCTTGAACAGGCGCGCCGACAGGATCTCCGACGGCCGGAGCCACGCCGCCCCGTACCGCGTCGTCATCTGCAGCACGGAATTGGCATTGAGCACGTTGAACACCTCGAAGGTGCCGAGCACGCGGGTCACGCCGAACCGCATGTTGCGGGCCAGCCGCAGATCGAGTTGCCGGCGCCGGCCCTCGCGCATCGTGCCCGGCTCGATCAGCTCGATCGTGGAGGTGCCGCGCGCGCCCGCGGACAGGTTGCGGCCGAGCGACGGCGCAATCAGTGCGTTGGTGAGCACGTGATTCGCGGTGATCGGGAGGCCCGGGAGGTCCTGGAAGTTGCCGCTGACCTGCAGATCCCACGGCAGCGGGTAGAGGCCGTTCAGCTTGAGCTGCGCCTGGCCCGCAAACGGCAGCGTGTAGTGGCAGAAGCGCGAGGCCTGCGGTGAGTCGACCTTCGCCAGCGCGCAGTTGTCGAAGACCGTCTGCCCCGTGCTCATGCCGCCGCCGATGGTGGCGCCGTTCGGGAGCCGGCCGGTGAGGCCAACCTCCAGGCCGTTGTAGACCTCGCTCAGCCCGCCGAAGTCCCGGTCGGAGCGAATCAGGTTGTCGACCTGCCCGAACTTCGCCGGCTTGACGTCGTACAGACCGCAAATCTGCTGCCCGCTGTTCGGCAGCCGAGGGTTAACGGGTGCCGTGACGCAGTATTCGTCGTAATCGGCAGGGGCGACCAGCAGGTTGTCCGTGATGCTGTTGTTCCCATACCACGTTCGATAGTAGCCCGCGTTGAGGCCGAGCCCGGGCCGCAGCTCGTGCTCGATCACCGCTGACGCCTGCCAGTTGTACGCCCGGTTACCGAAGCCGGTCAGTACGTCCTCGTTCGAGCGCGTCCCCGGCCTCAGCGTTCCGAAGCGCAGATTCGAGGACGGTCCCAGCTCGCTCTCCTGCGGGACGAAGTCCCGGTTGGCGTCGTTCCACGTGCGGACGGCGTTGGTGACCTCCGTCCGAGACGGGGAGTTGCTGACCGCAAGCGACGTCCCGATCAGGGAGATATAGCGACCGAACGACCCTTTGAGCGCGGTCTTGCCATTGCCGAACAGATCGTACGCGGCGCCCATCCGCGGGGAGAGGTCCTTGAAGTTCGGCACGTTCTCGACGCGCTGGTACGTGCGCGGCCCGACCCAGCGGCCGGCCGGGACGCTGTGCTCCATCGACCAGCCGTTGATGTAGTCGAACCGCATCCCGAGGTTGAGCGTCAGCTTCCGGATGGTCCACTGGTCCTGGGCGTACAGGCCGGTGTTGAAGGCCCGCGCCTTGTAGCCGCCGGGCGTCGAGTACTGGGTGATGTCCCGCGGCACGCCGTTGAGCAAGGTGTAAAGCACGTCGCCATGGATGCGCGAGGCCTCCTCGGAGTCGGCAAACTGCCAGAATGTCCCGGTTTTGAAGTTGTGCGACCCGGTGACGTACGAGACGGCAAACCGTCCGTTGTACTGCTGGTCCAGAATCTCGCCGTAGTTGTCGCCCGCGCGGATGCTGGTGTTGATGCGCACGCGTGCGTTGAGCCGGAAGTCGTTTGCGAGGTCGACGACCGCGATGTCGTCGGGATCGACGCCCTTATTTTCCCGAAAGTTGATGCCGAAGAGGAACCGCGCGACGCCGGCTTCGAAGAGGAGGCGGTTCGTGATCGGCGCGCTCCATGCCACCTGGGTGACATGGTTCGGCCCGTACGCGTGATCCGCCATTGCCTCGGGCGTGTGCAGTCCCGCGTAGATGCGCGGGCAGTTGCATGCCGGCTGTTGGTCGTAATAGAAGTTGATCTTGTGGCTCTGGGCGGCCTGCCAGGTCAGGCGGACGTTGTGGCTGCGCCGGGGAAGACCGCCGTCCTGCGATCGGCTCGGATCGGGGTCGTAGACGTAGAACAGCGGTGTGTTGTGGTTCTTGTTGAAATAGTTGCCCGGCTCGGGCAGCGGGCGCGTCGTGCCCCAGGCCCGGTGCGCGGTGTAGAACCAGAGCCGGTCGCGCTTGATCGGCCCGCCCATGGCCGCCGCGAAGTCGTAGATCCGCTTCACCTTCAGCACGTCGGCCGCGAAGCCGCGGCTGCGGATCTCGCTCGTCATGTTCTCGGTCTGCATGCCGGAGCCGGTGTAGTTGGCGATGTAGTAGCCGGAGTAGGCGTTGCCCCCTTCACGCGGCACGACGTTCATCTGAATGCCGCCGGTCTCGCTCTCGGCCGAGATGCCGGCCGTCTGGAAGCTGATCTCCTGGACGCTCGCCTGGTTGACCTGGAAGACGCTGAAGCCGCCGCCTGCGCCGGTGGCGCGCGACGCCCGCATGCCGTCGATGCCCCAGATCATGTCGCCGCCGCGATTGCCATGGACGGAGATGCTGCCGGTGTCTTCGCCGGTGCTCCCGCCCACATCCTGCGCCCGCGCGTCCATCGTGGCGCCCAGCATCAGCGTGACGTAGCCGCGGGACGTCCGGCTGACCGGCAGCAGGTCGAGCGTGTCGCGCGAGAAGACCGCCTGCGTGCGCACGTTCGACGTGTCGACGATCGGGGATTCGCCGGTTACGCTGATCGTCTCCTCGACGGCACCGACCTTCATCTCGGCGTTGATCGTGGCCGTGAAGCCGGTCGTCAGCTCGACCCCCTCGCGCTGGAAGGTGGTGAAGCCGGGGAGCCGGAACGTAACGGTGTAGGTGCCCGGGCGCAGGTCGACGATCCGGTACACCCCGTTGCCGTCGGTGACGGCCGAGCGGACCTTTTCAATCAACGCCGGGCTGGAGGCTTCGACGGTCACACCGGGCAGCACGCCGCCCGATGCGTCGCGAACGGTACCGGCGATCGAGCCGCTGACCGCCGTCTGCGCTCCCGCCGCCGCGGGCAGGAGGATGAGACACCACACCGAAACCAGAATCGACCGGACGTTCATACCGACCTCCTCGCTAGACGAGTGCCCGAGAGAGACGACACGGCGGATGACGCCGCGAAATGCAGGGCGGCTCCGCGGGAGATTTGATCGTGTCGACCCGCGGACCCGCCAGCGGGGAGGCTACGCCCCGGTCAGGGTGGTGTCAACCAGGTAATTTCGGGGCCGGAGGTACTCGATGCCGCCCCTCAGGATTCCCCTTCGAGCTTCCGGACCCGGACCTCGATGCCCGTCCCGGCGAGCGCCTTCGCGAAATCCTCGGGCTTCTGGCCCCGGTAGTGGATGGGGTAGACGATCTTCGGCCCGAACGCCTTCACGCATGCCGCCGCCTGGAGGGTCGACATCGTTTTTGGCGGGTTCATGCCGATCATGGCGATCGTGATGTTCTTCAGCGCCTTCATTTCGGGCACGCACTCGGTGTCGCCCGAGATGTAGAGACGCGTGTCGCCGAACCCCAGGACGTAGCCGCTGCCGATGCCCTTGTGATGGAACGGCATGCCCGGGCCCCACCCCTCCACGAGGTTGTACATCGGCACCCCCTCGAACCCGATCCCCATCACGGTGCGCGTCTCGCCGTTGCCGATCGCCTCCACCGGGCAGCAGTTGAGCATGTCGGCGACGGCGGCGGGTGCGACCATCACGGTCGACGGCTTCTTGAGCTTGTCGATCATCGGCCGGTCCATGTGGTCGGCATGCAAATGGGTAATCACGATGAGATCCGCCTGCGGCAGCCCGGTGTAGTCGCCGCGGCTCCAGGGATCGATGTGAATGATCCTGCCGCCGAATTCGAGCATGACGCTGCCGTGGTAGATCGGCAGAATGCGCAGGTCGCCCTGCGACGTCCGCACCGTGTCGGCCTGACGGTTGGAGGGCTGCGGGCCGTCGGCCTGGGCCATCTGCGCCTGGAGGCGCGGGAGGCCCGCGGCGCACAGGAACGCCACCACGACCGCTGCCGTCATCGTCTGTTTCATCGCTGTCTCCTCTCGTGTCGTGACAGAAGCGGTTTCATGACCGACTACGGGCACCAATTTCGTACGTAGTGCCGGGCTTCAGCCCGGCTGAAGCCGGGCACTACGGTTATGAAACCGAGCTACTTCCGCAAGAACAGGTCGTTCCATATCTTCTCCCACTTCTCGCGCTCGTCGAGCACGGTCGCGGGGTCGATCATGGTGAACGGAAAGTCGTTCAACTCGCTCTTGACGCGCGTGCTCGCGGGCACGCGGCCGAGCGATTCGAAGAGCGTCTGCCCTTCGGGCGACAGCACGAAGTCGGCAAAGAGCAGCGCGGCGTGCGGGTGCGGCGCGTTCCGCGCCACGCCGATGCCCTGCGGCCGTGCCACGACCGGCTGCACGGGGACGAAATCGATCGGCGCCCCTTTCCGCTTGAGGGGCACCACATTGCTGTTGTACGTCGTCAGGGCCACCGGGACTTCGCCGGCCGCCACCAGCGTCGCCAGCAGGATGTGCCCCCGGCGAATCTCCGGCTCGAGCGCGGCCAGGCGGCGGAAGTACTCTAGGCCGCGCCCCTGGGGCCAGTGCTTGACCAGTGTCGCCATCCACTCCGCGTCGGTGGCCTCGAGCGCTATCTGCCCCTTCCACCTGGGATCGGCGAAGCCCTCATACGTGGCCGGGATCTGCGCCCGCTTCACCTTCGAGGTGTTGTAGGCGACCACGTAGAAGTTCAGGCGGTCGGGAAACCACATGCGGTGCGACGGGATGGCGGCCGGCGGCAGGTCGGCCAGATAGGGCGAGTGGAACTCCGCGAGCACCTTCTCGCGGGCGAGCATCTCCATCTCGGGGCCGTTGGTCTCGACGACGTCCACGGCATGGCGCCGGGCCTGCGCTTCGGTGACCGCCCGGCGCACGACCTGATCCGAGAGCGCCCGCCAGAGGACGACCCTCACGCCGTACTTCCGCTCGAAGGCGGCCGCGAGCGGCTGCGACTCGGTCGGGGCGAGCGAGGTGTAGAGGGAGACGCTGCCTTCCTGCTTCGCTCGCTGCACGAGGCGGCTGTCCCGATCGGCGCCGCGATACCGGAAGACGGCGTCGTTGCCGGCAGGGCTCTGCGCGGCGACAGGCGTCAGCAGAACGAGGCAGAGCAGGCCGTGCGCGAGCTGCAGCATGTGGTCATGTCGGAACATAGACAGGCGGCGATTCTACCGCCAGACGGTCATCCGCGCGGAGGATCGAGCGCAGCTACCGAAGCGCATTCCGGTCATTTCCCGGTCTGACGCAGAAGACGGCGCGCGGTGTCACGCGCCCCCGTGGTGGCACGCGATGGGACCGTCGCACGGCGACACACAAGAACCGCCGCGATCTGGTCGAGACAGGCAGGGGAGATCAGCTTGTAGCACGTCACCGCTGCCGCCTTGTATCGCGCGCGCACGACCGGGAACGTCATGGCGCCGCAGAGCAACAGATCCGCGGCCCCGGGCGTCTCCGGTCGCGTACCCGCCATCAGATATCCGCGCATCGAGTGGCGCCGCCCCACCGCTGGGGCGAGCACTCCGCGCGCCGTATCGAGGAAGAACCGGCTGACGGAGACGACGGCGATCAGGGAGGGTCTTGGCAAGCGACGTATCGCTTGAAGGTGCGAGTTCGCTGGGGAGTAGGTGATGGCGATCGCCGGCCGCTCGGCCGGCAGGACGGTCTGGATGCCAGGTAGATGGCCCTGCGGGCTGACGACCAGCGCTCCGATGATTCGCGCCGGGTTCGACAGCAGCTCGGCGGGGGTGCATGCGTCAACAGGACAGGAGAACCGCTGCTTCAGCTCTTCCGGCAGCAGTACGCGCATGCCGGCATCCTCCGAGAGCACGAGCAGATGATCCGGCGGCGCCGCGCGCAGGTGGTCGCGGAGCCGCTCGTGGAGCTGCTGCAACGAGTATCCGCCCTGTCGGGCGCCCGCGATGGCGGCGTTGACGATATCGTCGAGACCCCTGGCGGCCATGGGGGTCGATCCCCGCCCGGCTGAACGGACTGCCAGCCGCCGCCCCGCCCGCTTCTCGGCCACCTTGCTCAGCGTGAGGTCGTGGTATGCCTTGCTGATTGTGTTGCGGTGAATACCCAGCCGTTGCGCGAGCGCGCGCACGCTCGGCAGAGCGGCGCCCGGCTTGAGTACGCCGGTGCCGATCAGAAACACCAGTTGCGCGGCGACCTGCTCGTGCAAGGGGACGTCACTTTCTTTGCTGATCTGAATGTCCATACGGCCGGCCCATTACACGCGCGAGGGGTTGGCTACTGGTTCGTCTACCAGGATCCGGAAGGCAACCGCGGGATCGTCAAGACCGGCGTTGTCTACAAGGTGGCGTTCACCGGGCTCTCTGCGTACTACTGGGCCATCGACGAGCTGCTGCATCCGATCTTTGGCTTGTTGGGGATCCTGGATGCGCTCTTCATCGTTGGCTTCGTGATGTTTCTGACGGGCGGGCGCAGCCGGAAGCCGGCTTGATGCGGCAAGAGACCCACTGCCTCCTCCTTCGCCCGATCCCCATCGAGCTGTCTGCTGACCGGTGGATGGCGCGGCGGGTGAAGCGACTGGGCTTCGTCAGCGTGGTGGCGCTGGGGCTGATCTGGGCGCTGGCGGTGACGAGCCTGGACGCGCCGACGTCCGTGGACGGCGCGCTGGCAGCGGGCTGGGTGTTGATGCCGGCGATCCTCTTCGGGAGCCTCTCTCGTCCACGCCTGCGCTACGCGCTCGTGTTGCCGGCCTCACTGGTGAGCGTCGGCCTGCTAGCCATCTGCCGCTCGTGGATGCCGACCGAGCCACTGGCCGCGGCGGGCTGGCTATCGATGACCACCGGCATCCTGCTCGGCAGCGCCCTGGGGCTGTGGTTCTGGTACCGATTGATACCGGTCCCAGTCCGGCTGGATGCTCCGTATTCGTTCGGACGCTGGGCGCTGATCTTGGTGCACGTGGCATTGATCGTGGCCGGATGGGGTCTGGTGGCGGCATCATTGATGGCCGGCGGCCGTGTCGAGCCATAAGTAAGTGTTACCGGGGGGCGCA
>MEKU01000092.1:22995-25753 GCA_001767195.1 Acidobacteria bacterium RIFCSPLOWO2_02_FULL_67_21 | reverse complement strand
CCCAGCGTCGAGGGCACCAGCCCGCGCCGATGGTTCGCCAGGGCGTACCCCTGCGTGAGTGGCTGATCGAGGCGCGTCGCGAGGGCGAACGGATCGAGCCGGTGAACTTCAGCAATACAATGTCATCCGCGTGGCCGACGAAATTCTGGTGGATCCGATGCGCTCGGCGGGCGGTATTGATTATGCCGAGGCGGCCAAAGACGTGGTCGTGCACGACGTGGACGGCGTTCCGATTCCCTTTGCATCGCCGCGCCTGCTCTGGCGCATGAAGGCCGTGACGCGTCGCGAGAAGGATGCACCGGATCTGGTGTTCCTTCGCCAGTGGTTTGCCCAGCACGGCGAAGAACCGCCGCCGGTATAGCCCTCCGACCCGCGCCCGGCCCCTTTCGACGGGCGCCACCATCCGACTCGAGGCGCTTCGAACGATCCCTCTTCCCATCGAGCACAGCCATGGCCTGCAGGTCGCCACGCTGGCGTCCCATCACCGCGACCCGTTCGATCGCCTGCTCGTGGCCCAGGCGCAGGTGGAGGATGTTCCAATCCTCACGGCCGATTTCGTGTTCGACAGCGAGGGCATCACGGCGATCAGGGGTTAAGCCCAGGACCGGCCGTGAAGGCGGTTCCCAAATTGACGGTCCCGGCGATTCTATGTATAACTCGCGAACCCGGCAAATACGCGGCAGCATCCTCGGTACGGAAGACCAATCCCTTTCATGTCCACGAAAACACAGACGGCCACCACGCACTATCACATTCAGAAGAAGCGGCGCGCGGAATTCCTCGAGGAGTGGCGCAAGTACCGCCACCACGTGATCCGCAAAGAGGACGTGGCACTCGTCCCGACCGCGCGCGGGCTTCGCACCGGCGTGTACATGGGATGGGACGGCGACCGTCCGACGCGCTGTCTCGACGCGCTCGTCCACGAAATCGATCCCGGCACCACGACGACCATCCACCGCCACTCGTGGGACGCCATCCTCTTCATGGTCGAAGGCAGCGGGTGGACCGACGTCGACGGCGTCCGGTACGACTGGAAGCCGTGGGACGCGTTTCATATTCCGGCGTGGAGCTGGCACCGGCACGGCAACGACGGCGATCGCCCCGGCCGCTTCATGAGCTATTCGTCGGAGCCGACGCTCTGGACGCTCGGCATGAGCCTGCTCGAGGACGCCGGCCATGAGCCGCACGCCTCGCTCCCCCCGCGGCCGGCGGTGTCGGGCGGGACCCCCGGCAACGATCCCTACGCGCGCCGGCTGCGCCGCGTGGCGCAGGAGACCGAGAAGCGGCGCTCGGGCCGGATTCACACGCCCTACGACGAGCAGGAGATCCTCGCCACGCCGCGCGGCACGCGCACGAAGTTCCTCAACGACCGCGCCATCGGCAACCAGGCCTCCGGCCTCAGTCAGGTGATGATTCAGTTTGCGCCGGGGAAGACCCAGTCGCTGCACCGCCACCCCGGCGAGGCGTGGCTGTACGTGGTCGAAGGCCACGGGCACAGCTTCATGGGCATCGCCCCCGACAAGGGCGCGCACCACCGCTGGAAGAAGGGCGACCTCATCGTCGTCGACCACTTCCTGTGGCACCAGCACTTCAACGACGACCCGGCCCATCAGTGCCGCCTCGTACGCATCCACATGTTCGATTCGCTGCTCGAGACGATGCGCGCGGTCACCGACCCGCTCGTGCTGTTCGAGGAGGCGGAGGACACCCTCATCTCGATGCAGGAGCTGTCGCAGATCGAGTGGCCGGACGATACCCGGCCGGACTCGTGATGGACGTCGACCGGAACGCGCTGCCGCCCGGCGTGCTGTCGATGCACGTGCTGCCGGCCGACCATCACGACCGCGACTGGGACGCCATCATCGTCCCGCGCGAGGTGAAGGAGCGGCTGCTCGCCCAGGCGCTGCTGGTGCTCGAGCACGGACGGAAGCTCTCGATGCTCTCGGGGCTGCCGCACGGGCTCATCGTGCTGGCCGGCCCGCCGGGAACGGGGAAGACGACCATGGCGCGCGGCCTGGCGCAGGTGGCGGCGCTCGCGCTGGCGCGCAAGGGCGCCACGGCGCTCGTCGAGGTCAACCCGCACGCCTTTCCGAGCGAGATGCTCGGGGAGAGCCAGCGCAACGTCACGCGCCTGCTGACCGAAACGGTGCCCGAGGTCGCGGCCCGCTGGCCGTTCACGGTCGTGCTCGTCGACGAGGTCGAGAGCTTCGCCGTCCGGCGCTCGACCGCCTCCTTCCAGGCCAACCCGGTGGACGTGCACCGCGCCACCGATGCGGTGCTGCTCGGCATCGATGAGATCGCCAGGAACCAGCCGTCGGTGCTGTTCGTGACCACCACCAATTTCATCGAGGCGGTGGACGAGGCGTTTCTCTCGCGCGCCGACCTCGTGATGCGCTTCGCGCTGCCCGATCGCGAGACGATCGAGCGCATTCTGGCCAGCGCGCTGGGCGAGCTGGCGGTCCAGTGGCCGGCGCTGCTGCCGATGACGAACGACACCACGCGGCTGTCCGAGCTGGCCGCGCTCTGCGAAGGGTGGGACGGCCGGCGGATCCGGAAGCTGATCCTCGCCGCGCTGGCCCAGCGGCTCGACGTCGCGCGGAATCCGGCGTCACTCACGTGGGACGATCTGCTCTCCGCGGCGCGGAAGCAGGGGGGCGTCGAGTGGGCGGGCGGCCGCGCGCCGACCTCGCGCGAGCTGTTCCCCGACGTGCCGAAAGATCTCATGCACGATCACGATCACGGCCACGCGATCCCTCAC
>MEKU01000092.1:0-22983 GCA_001767195.1 Acidobacteria bacterium RIFCSPLOWO2_02_FULL_67_21 | reverse complement strand
ACCCACCACCACGATGAGCCACCCACACGGGCCACAGAGGCACAGAGACACAGAGAGAAACAAGAATAGGGTCTTGCTCTGTGCCTCTGTGTCTCTGTGGCTCGTCGCGATTGCTGGTTGTCGGCGCCGCGGTTTTGTTAGTCGCGTGCGGCCCTCCGCCATCGCCGGCTCCGGCGACCAGCTACCCGAGTGCCTCGTCTGCCACGGCGGATCGGCGCCAGCAGTGGCTCGACATGTTCGCGCGCGGCTACTTTCCGGGGCGCAGCGGGCAGGTATTCTACGTGCCGCACGAGGGCGACTTTGTCGTCAACGCAGGCGATGATCTCGAGATGTTCGTCCACGGGTCGCCCTGGGAGTACGACACGCACATTCCGCTGCTGTTCCATGGCTCCGGATTCATCCGGCAGGGAACCTGGTCCGATCCGGTGGTGCAGCAGGACGTCGCCCCCACGCTGGCGCGGCTCCTGGCGGTGAGGCCCGGCCCGACGACCACGGGCCGCGTGCTCGAGCAGGCCATTGAGCTGGACGCGCCGCGCCCGCGCGTGATCGCGGTGGTCGTGCTCGACGGCATGCGCGCCGACTATTTCGAGACCTACCGCGACGTGATGCCGGTGCTGACGCGGCTGCGCGCCGAGGGCGCGTGGTTCGCCCGCGCCGGCGTGAACTCGCTGCCGACCGCGACGAGCGGCGGGCATGCCACGCTCGGCACCGGCACCGACCCGCGCGTTCACGGGATTGTCGTCAACCGGCTGTTCAGCCGCATCACGCGGCGCGAGCAGGAGGTCTTTCACGAGCTCGACCCGCGTGAGCTGATGGCGCTCACCCTGGCCGATCTCTGGAACCTGGCCACGGACGGCCGCGCGCGCATCGTGGCCCTGGGGGGCGCCATTCGCGCCGCCGCGGGGCTGGCCGGCCGCGGCGCGTGTCTCGTCAACGGGCGTCCGGTGACGGCGGCCAGCTACTCGGCGCAGGACGGCGGCTGGGAAACCAATCCGATGTGCTACGCGATGCCGGACGCGCTCGGCGCCATCGCCGGCGAGCAGTACTGGCAGGCGGCCGGCGGCGCATGGATGGGGCACGACATCGCGAGCCCGTCGCGGTTCCGTTACTCGGGCCTCTTTGCGCGCTTCGAGGGAGATGCGCTGGCCGCCGTGCTGGAGCGCGAGCCGCTCGGAGCGGACGGGATCACCGACCTGGTGCTCGTGAATTTCAAGAGCCCCGACTACGTCGGCCATGCGTTCGGCCCCGCCTCGCGCGAGATCCGCGAGACGCTCATCGAGGTCGACCGGCAGCTCGGGCGGGCGCTCCGGATCATCGAGGAGAAGGCCGGGCCGGGCGGCAGCGTCGTGGCGGTCACGGCCGACCACGGCATGCCGGGCGAGCCGCCGGCCGGCCGCCGGCGGATTACGCTCAGGGAAGTGGCCGACGCGCTGAATCAGCAGTTTTCGCCGGCATCGGCCCGTAGGCCGGGTTCTTTCGGACCCGGCGTCTCGATCGTGGAGTATTTCAACAGCGAGTCGAACGCCCAGATTCATCTCGACACCGCGCGCCTGGACGCGCTCGGCCATTCGGTGCGCGACGTCGCGGCGTTTCTGGAGTCCCGGTTCTTTGCCGCGGCGTTCACGGAAGACGAGGTGCGCGCCGCGCAGACGCGGCTGCCGCTGGGGAGATGAGGGAGGCATGATGTTCGCCCGTTTGGCAATACTCGTGATGCTGGTCGCCCCCGCCTCGGCCCAGGGGCTTGCCGTCTACGGTGAGGTGGTGGACTCCAAAGGGTTTGTGGTGATCGGTGCGCTGGTGACGCTGACGCCGGCGGGCGGATCCGAGGGGAAGGTCACGCACACCGATCCCGACGGCGTGTTCGTGCTCGACGGGGTGCGGTCCGGGGCGTACGACCTGAAGGTTGACGCGTCGGGCTTCCAGCCGTTCACGCAGCGTGTCACGATTACCGACTCGACGGTTCAGCTCAGGATTGTGCTGAGAAATGCGGACGGCGCACGGTACGTAGTGCCGGGCTTCCGCCTTCGCATGAAGCTTCGGCGGACCACCGTAGCCTTGGCGAAGGTGGTCAGCCCGGCTAAAGCCGGGCACTACGTCGGTTATGAAACCGCTTCCAGGCATTCGCTATAATCTGGAGCTTGTCGGAGTCAGGAGGTTCAACTGTGACTACCAGAATCATCTACATGGCTCTCATCGTGGCGGTCGCTTCGGCGGCGGCGTGCCGGGGCACCGACGCGCAGTCGGGCGGCGGGGCGCCCGTGCCGTTCAAGCTGGGCACGTTCGAGCGCAGCGGCCAGCGCTTCGTCGGGCTCGTGCTGCGCGACTCGCAGGTCGTCGACATCGCGCAGGCCAGTGCGGCGATCGAGTCGGGCAGCAGCGCGGCACAGACGCTCGCGCCGCCGGCCGACATGAAGCAGATCATCGCGGGGTACGACTCCGGCTGGCGCGACCGGCTCGGCGCCATCGCGAGGCAGGTGTCCGCCGCGTCGACTCCGCCGGCGTACGCGTATCAGGTGTCGACGCTGCGCACGCTGCCGCCGGTCAGGCCGTCGCTCCAGCTGAACGGGGCGGGCAACTATACGGAGCACACCGAAGGCATTGCCGCCCAGCAGCGGCGCTCGGGCGCGGCGCCGGAGGGGCCGCCCGCGCCGGTGGCCCAGTCCGCTCCGGGCATCTGGGAGCGCACGCCTGGGGATCGGCGCAACAACCCGTATCTCTTCCAGAAATCGCCGACCATCGTCATCGGCCATCAGGACTCGATCGTCATGCCGCGCGGACGGACGAACATCGACTTCGAGTGCGAGTTCGCCGTGGTCGTCGGCCGCCGCGCGAAGTACGTACCGGTCGAGCGCGCCGCCGACTACATCTTCGGCTACACCGCGCATCATGACGTCTCCGATCGCGGAGGCCGGGGCGACCGGGCCATGGGAGGGTCGGACTGGCTGGTGGGCAAGAACCACGACACCTTCGCGCCGCTCGGCCCGTACATCGTGCCGAAGGAGTTCTTCAAGGATCCGATGAACACGCGGCACGTGCTCACGCTGAGCGGCATGGTCATGCAGGACTCCAACACGAACCGCATGACGCACAACATTCACGAGCTGCTGTCCTACTCGTCCAACCTCCTGACGCTGAGCCCGGGCGACGTCATCGCGGGCGGGAGCCCCGCCGGGACCAACATCGAACGCGCCGATCCGCGCTGGATGCGCGCGGGCGACACCGCGACGTGCGTGGTCGAAGGGGTCGGGGAGTTGACGAATCCGGTGGTGGCGGAGGCGGCAGTTTCGACCAACTAGACAAAACCACCGAGACACTGAGTCGGTGCCTCGGTGGCTTCGTCCGCTACTGCTGGACGGCCTACCTCGACGTATCGTGACGGAACTGCACGCGGGCAAACTTTCCGATGTTGTCGTACGGCACCCAGACCGTCGGCTGATCCGTCGTGTCGTCGACCGCGAGGTGCCGGGAGCCGGTCCCGCGCGAGGGCAGCGGATACATCGTGACCCGCCCGGTGGTGGGGTTCAGCTTTCCAAACGTGTCGTCAGCCGCCATGCCGAACCACACCATGTGGTTCCGATCCGGGAAGGGCTTGTACGGCTGTCCCCACCGGCCGTTCGGGATCTCATGTAGTTTCACAAGCGTCTTGGTCCGGATGTCGAACTGGGCGATGGACCCCGTCCAGTACGTGCCGGCATACGCATAATCGCCCCGGCGATCCACAGCCATGCGGCGCGGACCCTGCTGACCGAGCGAGGCGTTGTGGTCCCACGAGCCGACCGTGTTGAAGACCTCGGTATCTTCGGGGCGGATGTCGGGCGACTTGAACGGCGGGATCGACACATTGATCACGTCGCCGGTGCGGCCGTCGACCACCATCATCTTGTCGATCCCAATCTGCGACACCCAGGCATTGTCCAGGCGATCGATGCCCATGTCGTACGGTCGGCTATTGGGGAGTGGCGTCAGGAACTCTGTCATCTGACCAGTCTGGATGTTCATCCGGACTGCGCCGACGGGGTTATTCCCCCACACGTTGCCCCTGGTATCGACATCGACCCCGTGCGAGGTGCCATGCGGAAGTGCCGGATAGCTCTTGATCGTTCGCGTCTTGACGTCGAAGCTCGTAAAGTTCCGCCCGCCGCCCCAGATGGTGTCTCTGGAGATGTCCATGCCCATCGAGCCCCAGGCGAAATAGGCGTTGCCATCGCTGCCGAGCGCGATATCGTGCGACCCGGTGATGAATCCCTGCTGCTCGCGGGTGCCCCAGGTCCAGTCCTCGCCCGTCAGGTACGGGTTCTGTTCGGGATTGGGGACGTCGACGGACACCGTACGGCCGTCGCGCTCCATGAAGAATTTCACGGCGCCGGTCCGGGGATCGAGCTGGCCAAGGCCGTCGGGTTTGTCCCAGGGGAGGTCGTACTCGGTGACCACGATCTGCGTTTCAATCCCGGTGGGGCGGGGGAACGGAGTCGGATTCAGCTGCACCGGCTTCGGACCGGCGACTTTCGTCAGATATTCCACGAGCTCCTTCCGGTAGGTCAGCTGGAGCTGGGCACGGACGTTCGCCGACTCGCCGTTGGAGAGCTGACCGGCCCGGAACTCGCCGCCGCCGGGCCGCCGTCCGGGCGCCGGGCCGCCGCTGTTCGTGATTTTGGTCATGTTGTCGATCATCAGCTCCCAGCTTGCGGCGTCGAAGCGCTTTTCGAGCCAGTTCGCCACGAGGTGGCAGTTGCTGCAGTTGTTCAGCACCACCATCTTCATGCGGCGATCCTGCGCGGTGTCTTCGGGCAGCCGCGCGAGCCACTCGGCCGAGGAGAGCTGCCGCGAGATGATGTTCGGCAGCGGCGTGAGCGTGAAGTCCTGCTGCACGCTCCTGCCGGGGGCGATGGCCGCCTCGGCGACCGGGCGGTCGAAGCCGACGGCCTGCGCCCAGATGCGGTAGCGGCCGGCGTCGAGCGCCGGGAACGCGTAGGCGCCGTTCTGGTTGGTCCAGACCGACGTGGTAATCGTCGACCCCTCTGCTGTGGCGGACACGGACACGCCTTCCATCGGCTTGCCGTCCGCGCCCTCGATCGTCCCAGTGAGCTCTTTGCTCGGGGCGGGGCTCTGCGAGATCGCCGGCAGGCCCGCCGGGAGCGCCAGCACGGCAAGAGCAAGTGCCAGGAATAGCACCCGTGATCGAGACATCATGATCATTCTCCTTGGCGAAGCGCCTGTATGAGGGCCGCTAACGAATCTTCAGGTACGCGATCAGATTGTCCAGCTCGGCTGGCGTGTAGGTGTACTTGTAACCGGGCATCCGACCGGGGACACCCTCCAGAATCCGCTGCCGCAGGTAATCTTCCGTGACCCCGGGTCGCTTGGCGAAGCCAATCAGATCCGTGATCCCGAGCTTGAGCACCCTCGCCTGGCCCGTGGTGGGGCCATGGCACAAGATACAGGTCTTGACGAAGAAGGCTTCACCCCTCAGTTCCGCATCCGTCTGCGGTTTCCCTGCGCCGCTCCCCGGCGGGAACTGCGCCGCGGCGGTGACGGGCGAGACGATGGCGAATGCCAGGACGAACAGGCCGGCGGTGATGTGCGCACTCATGTATCGACTCCCCCGGGCCGCCTCGGATCCCTCAATGGCGAGATTGAGAGAGCCTAGACCCTCGTCTGCGAAGTGTCAACGTGATTGCCGGCGGAGCCCCGCGAAAGAAGTGGGCGAGCTGACGAACCCGGTGGTGGCGGAGGGGGCGGTCTCGACGAACTCATCAATGCCCAATGCCCAATGCCCAAACCTGTTGAGCATTTTGCATTGAGCATTGATCGGATTACTGCTGCGCCGTCCGGCGGATGGCGCCCGTGCCGGGAGCCGGCTGCGCGAACCGCGACGCCGGGATCGGCACGTTCGCCTGGATCTCCTTGAAGTGCACCTTCATCTGCATGTAGGTCTGGCTGACGGTGCGGAAGAAGGGGACCTTGACGCCTCCGACGTCACGGTAGTCCTCGAGATCGATCTGCGTGGGGATGATGCCGACCGGCGTGCGCGTCCAGGTCACCACCCGCACCAGCACCCCGGCGTTGTCGAAGTAGAAGTTGGCCTGCGGCACGCCTTTGATCAGCCCCTGCACGACGTGCGCGTCGATGTCGCCGAGGATGGCCAGACCGACCTTCCATTCCGGAAACGCCGTGCGGATCGGCGTCGGGTACCAGAGCATCGCTTCCAGCTTGGCGCGCTCGAGATTGCCGCCGCTCAGCGTCACCAGCGGTACCGGGGTATCGGGCCCCGCCATCCAGCCGTTCTGCCCGTCAAACACACGGATGCTGTCGCCGGCAAACGTCTTGACGATCAAGGTCATCTGTTCGGGCGCCTTGCTGTAGATCTCCACGGGAATGTCCGAGAGCGCCGTGTCGAACCCCGAGTAGGAGCCCTTGCCCACGAAGCTCGTCACCTTGGCGATGCGATCGGCGCCGCCGATGGCGTTGAGGTACTTCGTGAACGTCTCTTCGGCCGTGAAGGTGTCGTTCGGAATGAGATCCATCGAGTTGGGGTCGTCGATCGGCTCGCCGTACTGGAGGGCCAGGTTCGGCACGCGCTTCGGCTGCTCGTTGCCCTGATGGCAGGTGAAGCAGGTCACGCGCGTTTCGCCGTTGAAATACGTCTTGTTGATGGTGTTCATCATCACCATCATCTGGCGGGCCCGCATCATCCGGGGCGTCTGCGTGGCGAACAGCGACTTGTCGAAGTACGCCTGCTTGTCGTGGCAGAACGTGCAGTCGTTCCCCATGGCGTTGGCGAACATCCCCATCGCTTCGAAGAAGGTGTCCACCGGGAGGCCCTTGAGCATCGTGACGTTCTTGAATGCCGTATCGCTCGTCAGCGGCGCCTGGGCCGGAGCCGCCTGGCCGAGGAGAGCCGCCGTGCTCAGCACGCACACGGCCGCGGCCGCAGCAGCTCCAACGAAGAGTCGTGTCGATCGAAACCTCATGTCTCGTCTCCCTCACCTTGTGATTAGCCTGACAGGAACGCCGGGCGGCACGGGCCGGGCGCGCGCCTTTGCCCACGGACGAAGCTGTTACGGATCATATAGTAGGGGATGGGCGCCGCCCAGTGTAAGGGGGCAGGCCGCCGCCGGTCCGCATCCCGTCCGCTGCGGAAAGACTCGCGCAATTGCGTCATCCAGATGGCAGACACCACCACCGTTGAGCCCGTGACGATCGGGCGTCCCTTGCGTGTGACGGCCATGCACACCGGCGTCGCGGCGGCCGTCCTCGCCGTCGCGGCAGGGGCCTTCTTCGAGGTTCGCCCGCCTGAGGCGTACGGCCTGTGCATGGCGTGCCACGGGCGCGACCTCGTGAACTGGACGCTCAACGCGGGGCTGGGCACCCACCTGGCGGTCGCGCCCGCCTCGCTCGTCTTTCCCGTGCTGACCACGATCGGCGTCTTCGGCGGCGCGCTGCTGGCGGCCGTCCTGCGGCGCGAGTTCAGGTGGTGGATGCCGGAACGCCCCGTCCCCTCGTTCGCGTACGGCGCGATCGTGATGAACTGCGCGCTCATCGCGGGAGGATGCTCGATCCGCCTGCTGCTGCGGAGCGCCGCCGGCGAGACTGCGGGCCTCATGGGGTTTGCCGGCATGGTGGCCGGCGTGGTGGCCGGCACGTACTGGCTGCGATGGAGCGCCTCGCGATGACGGCGGCCGTCGCCACCCTCGTCATCGGCGGCATTCTCGGCTACCTCGCGCAGCGATCGCGGATGTGCTTTGTCGGCGGCATTCGCGATTTCGTCCTCATCCGCGACACCTACCTGCTCCGCGGCCTCGCCGCATTCGGGCTGACCGCCTGGGTCGCGTTCCCGCTGGCCGCGGTGGCCGGCGCGCCGGCCGCGGCCCCGCTCGACGCGGCGGATGCGCTCACGATCGTGCTGACGGTCGTCGGCGGCTTCGGCGTGGGCTACGTGTCGGTGCTCGCCAACGGCTGCCCGATGCGCCAGCACGTGCTGGCGGCCCAGGGTGTGAAGAGCTCGCTCGCCTATCTGGCGGGGTTCTTCGGCGGCGCGGTGCTGTTTCACATGGTGACGGCCCCGCTGCTCTTCCGGATCCTGGAATAGCGGTCTCCATATCGCCGTAGAGGCCGGGCTTCAGCCCGCCGCTACATCGATCCATTGTCGCCGGCGTATAGTGGTGCGCAGCCCGGGGAGGTGAGGTATGACCAGCCGTATTGGGGTCCTGGGGTCTCTCGCACTCGTCGTTGCGTCCGTGCTCGTCGCCGCCCAGTCGCCCGAGCGCGCCCAGGCGCCCCCGGCGCGCACCCCGGACGGCCAGCCGAACCTGCAGGGCGTCTGGCAGATGAACACCTACACGCCGCTCGAACGGCCGAAGGAGTTTGCCGGCAAGGAGTTCTTCACCGAGGCAGAGGCGCGTGACTTCTTCGCGAAGGCGGCCACCTACAACGCCGAGGGCGATCCCGGCCTGCACTACGACAACACCGAATACGGCCTCGACACGTGGCAGCAGAAAGGCGTGCGGCCCAACCTGCGGACCTCGCTCATCGTCGATCCGCCTGACGGCCAGCTGCCGCCGCTGACGGCCGAGGCGCAGAAGCGGCTCTCCGCGGCGACGGGGCGGGGCGTTCGCGTGCAGAGCCGCAGCGTGTTCGAGCGCTGCCACACCGGCTACTGGCGCGGCGGGCCCATGCTGAAGGGGGTCGGCAGCTCCAGCATTCCCGGCCTGGCCGGCGCGAACATCGGCATCGGTGCGGAGGGTGAAGTGCAGATCCTCCAGCCGCCGGGCTACATCGTCATCCTGGCGCAGTCGAACAACGACGTGCGGATCGTGCCGCTCGACGGCCGCCCTCCGCTCTCGTCCACGATGTCGAAGTGGCACGGCGAGCCGCGCGGGCGCTTCGAGGGCGAGACGCTCGTGATCGAATCGTCACACTTCAACGAGAAGCTCGAGTTCCTGGGCGCGACGCGCGCGGTGCGCATTGTCGAGCGTCTGACGCGTGTCGATGCCGACACGCTTCGGTATCGGGCGACGGTGAGCGATCCGAACACGTGGCCTCGACCGTGGTCGCTGGAGCTGGACTGGCCGAAGGCCGAGCCGCCGATCTTCGAGTTCGCCTGCCACGAGTCGAACTACGGGCTGTTCAACGTGCTGCGCGGCGCGCGCGTGCAGCAGTCGAGAGGCCTGCGTATCGGCGGCGGAGGGAACTGAGGCGGGACCCGCCGTTTCACCACATCAGCTGGCCGATCAACTGCGCCGGGTCGGCGTCCTTCTTCGGCCGGAACTTCTGGATCCGGCCGCCGTAGTCCTCGCACAGGTAGAAGTTCCCGTCCACGTCGGTCGTGAAGTAGTGGAGCCCGAAGAAGGTCCCCGGCACCACGCCGAACGTGCCGAACTGATACACCAGCTTGCCGGTTGACGCCTCGTATTTCTGCATCTTCTGGATCCAGCCATCGCCGACCCAGAGGTGCCGTCCGTCCCGAGTGAGGCGCACGCTATACGGTGAGACGACGTTCGGCCATGCGTCGAGATACTTGCCGTTGGTGTCAGTAATGACAATCCGGGAGTTCTGGCGATCCGCGACGTACATGCGGTTGCGCGCGGCATCGACGGCGATATCATGCGCGCCGCGGAACTGTCCGGCCGCGCTGCCGAGGCCGCCGACCTGGGCGACAAACCTGCCGTCCTTCGAGAACCGGACCAGCCTCGCCGCCGATACCGCCCAGAAATCGCCGTTCGGCAGCCACCCCATGCCTTCCGGGTTGAAGCGCCCGCCCCCGGCGAGCTCCGGCACGTCCTTCTCTTCGATCGTCTGGATCAGCCGCTTGCCGTCGTTCGAGAAGCGGAACAGCTTCCCCCCGCCCGAGATCCAGACGTCCCTGGCGGCATCGTAGGGGCTGATCAGCACGCGCTGGCCCGTGGTCAGCGTCGAGTTCCACTGCTCCCAGTTCTCGACGATCTTGCCGCTGATGCGGTCGATCGCGATGAGCATGTGATCGCGCAGCGTATCGGTGCCGGTGCGTTCGCCCAGCGCGCGGAAGACCTCGGCGCCCCATCCCACGTTCTTCAACGGACGGCGCTCCCCGCGCGTGACCGCGATCATCCGGTTGCCGTCGATCGCCACGCCGGCGACGGTGCTGAATTCCCACTCGGGGCCGTGCGGGAGGACCGGCCAGTTTCTGACCACCTCGTAGGCCCCGCTGATCGCGGAGCCGCCCTTGCCGCCGACCGGCTCGGCCTCGCCGCAGCAGATGTAGTTGGGGGGCGGGTGATTGCCGACGCCCTCGCCCTGAGGCGCGGCGCCGCGGCCCTCCTGCGGCTGCGCCAGTGCAACCGCGTCACCGAACTGTCCGAGAGTCGCGCCAATTGCGGATAGCGCCAGGACGACACCTGCCAATACGAATCCACGAGTGCACGGTGGTAGGAACATCGCGCCCGCCTTTCTTTGCTGCCGATTCAGTTCACTGTGGACGCTCATTGTGGCACCACGGCCCGATTTGTCAAAGGAGCGCAGAATGTGCGCGCAGCCGTCGCATCCCTGCGAGCGGCAACACTTGAAGCCATTGAGGAGGACCACAATGCGCAATTCGCGGACACATCGCTGGCGGTGGGTATCCGGCGGCGGGCTCTGCGTGCTTGCCGGTGGCTGGATGGTCTTCGCGGCGAATGCGCCGGTGTCCGTCGCGCGCGCGCAGCAGGACACATGGACGACCGATGCGGCGCGCCGGCAGAACATCCGGATTCTCGAGACGCGCGACGCGAGCGGGCCGTCCGCCTATCCGATCGAGCCGGGCGACCTCCTGTTCTTCACCAACGTCGACTCGCACGGCGGCAGCTTCGTGGCCTACATGAAAGACCCGAACGGCGTCGTTGGCGAGACGGTATCCGATCAGAACGGGTTGCACGGAAGCGCGCGGGAGGCAGCCCGCAAGCGGGTTCCATGGCGGCCGACGGCGGCGAGATGAGGCGAAGCTGCGGCTGAGTGTTTCTTTACTCGCGCCGGACCCCAACCGCGCTGCTCGTGGGCGGCCACCGAAGCAGGTACGGCGCGCAGCAGGCGGCTACGAGGGCGATGCTCAGGACCATGCCAAAGTGCCACACGAGCACGGTCAGGCTCGACTCGTGCCGCGACGCTCGCGACAGGCACCCGACGATGGCGCCGAGTCCACCGGCGGCCAGGGCCGCCAGTGCCAACGTCGGGCCGGGCGTCATCGCCGCGCCCCGGCGCAGCATCGGCACCATGGCGACGAGCGGCAATAAGCTGCCGACGGCGATGGCGAAGGCGCACGTTGGATCGCCGTAGACGGTCAGCGCTGCTGGTCCGCGTCTGAGCCAATCCTGCACGCAGCCGATCGCCACCACGGTCACCCACATCGCAAGAGGCAGCATCGGAAGCATCCACGCGCGCCGTTCGCGGCCCGGAACGACGGACCGGAAGGCGGCGGCTGCCGCCGCTGCGGCCGTTGCCAGTGTCGCGACCTGCTCGAGCCAGAACCTGGGGACGCGAATGCCTGACAAGCGGTCGAGATTCGGCGACAGCAGCACGACCAGGAACACCACGTACACGGTGCCCAGCCCGATCCACCACGCCGTTCTGATGGCCGGCGGAGCTATCCGCCGCACGGGAACCGCATCTTGCGCGAGACGCTCGATCAGCTGATCAGTGTTCATTGGTCTTCAACATCCGCCGGAGCGTGGACATGGCTCGATGCGTGGCCACCTTTAGCGCGCCGACACTCGTCCCGGTCGCGGCTGAGGCTTCATGGAGCGACAGCTCTTGGAGCTTCAGCAGCTCAATCGCATTCCGCTGGCCCGCAGGAAGTGACCGGATGGCGACCTGCAGCGCGTCGACGTCGCCGTATCCCGTACCGTACGTATTCGCCTCGGCAGCGAGAAAGGTTACAGACGGCTCATCGACCTGGACTTCGCGGCCTGTGCTGCGTTTGTGTTTTCGAGCCGCATCGGCCACTCGGTGGTGGACGATGGCCAGGAGCCAGGGTAGAAACGGCCGCATGGGATCGTAGGTCGCCCGCACGGCGTGCACCGACAGAAGCACGTCCTGGACGACGTCTTCGACCCCGATCGGGCTGCGGACATACCACCGCTGGGCGACGACGCGCCGGATCACAGGGGTGACGGCCTTCAAGAGCTGCGCGTAGGCCTCACCGTCACCGGCATTCGCGGCGGCCATCCACCTCCGGTACTCGCAGTCGCGTGACCCTTCTGGTTCCATCGACGGTTGCTACCGGTCAGGGTCAGTCTACGACACGCCCCCCGGAGTTGTAACCCCTTTCGGGTGGCCGCTGAATCCAGCAGCCGACACGCTATCCTGACATCCCCACTGACGACGCTGCCGACACTTGGCTGTCACCGCTGGCCTTCAGGCGGCTACTGTGAAATGTTTCTGGAGGGCGTCGAGCAGGGCTTTATAATACGCTCAACGCTTTGCACCACACCGCCCGCCCACGACAGATCGTGGAAATTGCGAAGCGCCGACCAGACGCGGTCAACGGGCGCGTTGACCAGACACGAGTTGTAACAGCCCATTTCTGCTCCTTTCGTATGTGTAGGATCCGCGACTCACACCGCTGCCGGCGCCCTCAGCCGTGCACAGCGCGCGGCAAGCTGCGCAGACGTTGGCACGCCGTATAGCACGGTGCTGCCATCGAGCACAATCGCCGGTGTCGCGAAGAGTCCATTCGATCACATGGGGCATGCCGCGAGAGTAACGCGTGGCGGAGCATTTGGAAGGGAAGCCAGTCACGAATCGCGCATCCCTGTGGGCCGTTTCACAGTCCGGTGTCGTGGGGACGTTCCTGCGAACGCCGGCTGGCAGCCTGGTCGCCGTCGTAGGGGCTCTGTCGCGCTGCGGTTGTGGGCCCGCTCACCGAATCTGCAGGTCACCGTCGCCGGCGGCACGACGGGTGTGACAATCGTCTACGGAGGTGACCGCGATGTGCATCAGGTTGTCCATCCTGCCGATCATGGTGGTCGGAGCGCTTGGCCTCGCTGCCGCGCAGGACGACCGCATTCAGGTCGTGTTGCCGCGGGATGCGATTCCCGCGATTGACGCGCCGGAGTTCGAACCGGCGGACAGGGCCGATCGCGCCATGGCGGACGAGGAGCTGGTCATCGGGCTTGTGGGCGAGCGCGAGCGGCGCGCCTACTCGACCTGGCAGCTCGATCGCCACGAGATCGTCAACGACGTGTTCGAAGGGCGTCCGATCGCGGTCACGTGGTGACCGCTCTGTGGCACTGGCATCGTGTATGCCAGACAGGTTGCGGGACGAACGCTGACGTTCGGCGTATCCGGAATGCTGTACAAGGACGGCCTTGTGATGTACGACCGGGAGACTGACACCTTGTGGACGCATGTCGATGGGCGTGCCGTGCGCGGTCCGCTGAACGGACAACGGCTGCAGATCGTGCCAGCGGTACACGCGACCTGGAAGGAGTGGGCTGCCCTCTATCCGCGGAGCCAGGTGCTCAAGAAACGCGGCGAGTTGCGTTCGGCGTACGAAGATTACAACCGCAGCTCGAGGGAGCTCGGGATCATGGGACGCCGCAATGCGGAACGCTCACCCCCGCTGGCGCATGCATCCAGGGTCGGCGGTAACGGCACGCGAGTGCCGTCGAGCCCATTCCCGCATTCGGGGCGCAGAGAGCCCCGGCTCCGCGAACCTTTCCAGGTCACCGGGATCGTCGACATCGCTCCATTCCTCAAGGCGAGAGATCGGCAGTCCCAGGCCGGCTGCTCTCTCGAGCGTTTGACGGAGGACGTCACCGGTGTCCCAATCGATTCCATGAAAGAGCTGAGGGTGCAACCGATTCAAACCGACCAAGTAATAGCCGCCGTCTGGCGCCGGGCCCAGCACGACGCGATCGGAGGCATCGTTCAGGGACGCCACAGCGGCCTGCAGGCTTCGATCCGGAAGATCTGGAAGGTCGGAGCCGATGAGGATCACCGAGCGGTAGCCTCGTTGGAACGCGTCTTCGAATGCGTGTATGAGGCGGTCGCCGAACGACGCTCCACGCTGACCGAAGACCTCACAGCCAGCGCCAACAATGTCCTGCATGGCGCGAGTCTCGCCGGCCGGTTCGCACGCGATCAGGTGGTCGGCTGTCGACATCGAGCGAACGACATCCCACGTGTCTTCGAAGAGAGCGCGTCGTAATTCAGCATGGGCGGCGTCATCGGAGACATGGAGTCGCGTCTTGCCTGAAGTCCACGGCGCGCGAGCCATCATCACGATTGCGGTGCGCGTTCGGCCGTAGTACTGCCGTGCGAGGTGCACCGGCTCGACGCCAGCCAGATACTTCGTCAGCAATATCAGGTTCCTGACGCTGCGTCGTGCCCATCCATCACGCTCCCAGCGTCGAGCCGATGTCGTCACGGCCGCCGGGTCACAATACAGTGTCCCGTGACGTTTCAGGCGTCGCACGAGATCCACGTCTTCCATGAGTGGAAGACCGCGAAATCCTCCGACAGCGTCGAACGCAGACCGACGAGCGAACAGCGCCTGATCGCCGTACGGCATGTGGAACAATGCGACACGAAGCCGCACTCCGAGCTCGAGGACGCGTGCCCGCACGTCCTTGCTGTCCAGCGCGAATCGAAACGCGCCACCCACGATCCCGGGCTTGCGATCCGCTCCGTCAATGACGTTCGACCAGCCCGGCGGCAGCCTGGAGTCGGCGTGCAGGAAGAGCAGCCAGCGGCCTCGAGCGACGGCCGCCCCTGCATCCATCTGTCCGCCGCGGCCGCGCGGCGCCGTGACCCAACGCACCCATTCGAATTGATTCTGAAGGTCGCGGTATCGCCAGGCGTCGTCGCGTGCCACAACGACGATCGTTTCAGCGCGGCTGTGCGGTGGAAGCGTTCGGAGCAGCTCGGCGAGCGCGTCGTGGTCCTGCCAGACGGGGACGACAATGCTGACCAGGCGGTCGGTGGAGACGTTCAAGGCGACGCCTCTAGTGTTGCCGCCGTGTCTCGAGGATGGTGGTGATGGACGGCCGGTCGGCAGGCCCGCGGCCGACATAGTGAAGTCGCACGATGCCGGCCGGATCGATGAGCACATCGCCGCCCAGCTGTCGCGTGTCGCCGCCGGAGTATCGCGGCAGCCGGCCGCGTGCGATCTCCTTCGCATAGACCAGCCAGGTCCGAACGCCCCAGATATCGCGCAGCCGTCCTTCGTGCATCCCGTAGCCGCGATACAGAACGCGGCCGTGGTCGACGAGCACGGGCCAGCGGACGTTGGTCTCCTCGACGTACGCGCGAGCGAGTGGAGTGGCTTCGAACGTCACCACCACGACGCGTATCGCCAGATCCGCAAGCGTCTGTTCGTGCTGCTGCAACTGCAGCAGGTGCCGGCGGCACGGAAGTCAGCCCAGGTGGCGATGGAATACGAGCAGGAGCCACTGACCCCTATAGTCGGCGAGTCGGTGTACCCGTCCGCCGGCATCCTGTAATTCGAACGGAACTGCGGGCGTGCCAGTCACGAGTCCTCCCACACCCCCCAGCTTCCCTCCGTTCGCCTCACGGGAGCAAGGGCTCCTCAACGGTCTATCCGGCAGCCGCCGCGTGGAGCGCATCCCGGAGCGTCGCCGCCTTGGCAGCTGTCATATCCTTTTGTCCCTCCGGCCGCGTGCCTGTCACATCGAAGGCATTGAGGCGGCGGGAAAAGTGAAGCACTTTACAGGGGCGGCGGTTCCCGGTGAGCGCCGGACGTCCCAGGCTGTGGTACCGTCGCGGAAACCAATGAGGGGAGCCGCGACGGCCGCGCCTTCGGGCGGCGTGGACATGAGCGATTCGACTGCGCTCGCGTACCGTCCCATTGGCGACTACGCACTGATTGGTGATTGCCGGTCTGCGGCACTCGTCTCAGGCACCGGGTCGATCGACTGGCTCTGCTGGCCGCGATTCGACAGTCCGTCGATCTTCGGCGCGTTGCTCGACCGGCGCCGTGGGGGTTGTTTCAGGATCGCTCCGGTTTCGCCCTTCACGACCACGCGCCGGTACGTAGGCGAGACGGCGGTGCTCGAAACGACGTTCCAGACGGCGACCGGTGTGGCGTGCCTCACAGACCTGATGCCGGTTGCGTCGGAAGCCGAGAAGGCTCGGGAGCTCTGGCCGGACCACGAGGTGCTCCGGCGCGTAGAGTGTCTGGAGGGGACTGTCGAGATCGACGTCCTCTTCGATCCACGCCCCGACTACGGCCGGATGATCCCCCGGCTCGTCGATTGTCAGCCGTTCGGTCTGGTCTGCGAGAGTCGGGCACAGGTGATTGCGCTCCGCAGCGAGATTCCGTTGGTGACCGGCGAGCCAGCGGGCGCGCGTGGCCGCGCGCGGCTGCAGGCCGGCGAAGCGCGAACGCTCTCGGTCACCTACGATCGATGGCTGCCGGCCGTTCTCGTGCCGATGGGCGGCGCCGTGAGGGGCCGCATCGCACGCAGCGCCGCCTGGTGGGAAGACTGGATGCGCGGATGTCGCTACGCCGGTCCGTACGCTGAGATGGTGCGCCGGAGCGCTGTCACGCTCAAGCTCATGACGTACGCGCCCTCCGGCGCGGTGATCGCCGCACCGACGACGTCGCTGCCCGAGCAGATGGGCGGCGTGCGCAACTGGGACTACCGCTATTGCTGGCTGCGGGACGCATCGCTCACGCTGCGCGCGTTCGACGATCTCGGCTTCACCGTCGAGGGCGAAGCCTTTCTCTCATGGGTCCTGCACGCGACCCGGCTCACGTGGCCCGAGCTCCAGGTCCTGTACGACGTCTACGGCGAGGCGCGGATCCCGGAGTCCACCCTCGACCACCTGGAGGGCTACGCCCGGTCGGTTCCGGTGCGGGTGGGCAATGCGGCCATCGATCAGCTGCAGCTCGACACCTATGGCGAGGTGATCGATGCGGCCTGGCGGTATTGCGCGCGCGGGGGGCGGCTCGATCGCACGACCGCCCGCACGCTCATCGGCCTTGGCCGCACCGTCGTCCGGCGCTGGCACGAGCCGGACGAGGGCATCTGGGAGCCGCGCGGCGGCCGCCGGCACCACACGCACTCGAAAGCGATGTGCTGGGTGGCGCTCGATCGTCTGACGCGTCTCTGCGACCGGCGCCACGTGCAGGCCGAGGCGGCGCGGTTTGCCCGGGCGCGCGACGCGATCCGCGAGGCGATCGAGGCGCACGGATATTCCACGCGCCTCGGAAGTTATGTCAGCATCTTCGATGGCGAGACGCTCGACGCCAGCCTGTTGCTGCTCTCGCTCATGGGATACGCCGATCCCCAATCGGTGCGCATGCGTGGCACGGTGGCGCGCGTGCGTGAGCGGCTCGGTGCCGACGGCCCTCTGTACCGCTATCTGGACGAAGACGACGGGCTGCCGGGATCCGAAGGGGCATTCGGCATCTGCGGCTTCTGGGGTGTCGAGGCTCGGGCGCTGGAGGGAGAGGTGGAGGCGGCGCGCGGCGATTTCGAGCGCCTCTTGTCGTTCGGCAACGACGTTGGGCTGTTCGCCGAAGAGATCGATCCGCGGTCTGGCGCCGCCATCGGAAACTTTCCCCAGGCGTTCACGCACGTCGGCCTGATCAATGCGGCCGTCACGATCGCACGGCTGCAGGGAACCGGGCCCGCGCACGCTCCGGTCGAAGCCTCCGCCGACGGCACACGAGGGCACGTATGAATGTGCCGAGTATCCTCCTGTGGGGCTTTGCGGCGACTGTCGTGCTGTCCATCACGATGGCGGGCAGCCAGAGAGTCGGCTACACGCGCATGAGTATCCCGTTCCTGCTGGGGACGATGCTGACGGCGAACCGCGATCGCGCGATGCTGCTCGGCCTGCTGGTGCACATGATGAACGGGTGGCTCTTTGCGCTGCTCTACGCGCTTGCCTTCGAGAGCTGGCATCGCGCGACGTGGTGGCTCGGTGCTGGGATTGGGATGGTGCACGGGCTGTTTGTTCTGACCGTCGGCATGCTGATCATGCCCGGCATGCATCCTCGGATGGTCAGCGAGTACTTCGGACCCACCCCGAACCGGCAACTCCAGCCGCCCGGCTTTCTGGCGCTCAACTACGGCCGTCGCACTCCGATCGTGGCGCTCGTCTCGCACCTGGTCTACGGCGCCATTCTGGGGGCGTTCTATCGACTTGCCGCGCCGTGAGGGCCGCGCCGTTCAGATTCCACGGACTGCCCTGAGCCGGTCGCCGGCGTTTCGGGAGGGAGACCATCATGGACACGATGTTCGATCTGATCGTCATCGGCACCGGGTCAGCCGGATCCGGAGTGGCGCGCAGATGCCGCTCCGCCGGATGGAAGGTCGCCATCGTCGACTCGCGGCCCTATGGTGGCACCTGCGCCCAGCGCGGCTGCGATCCGAAGAAGGTACTCGTCGGCGCCGCCGAGGCGGTCTACGCCGTGCGGCGTCTCAGCGGACAAGGCGTCGGGGCCGATGCCGTCGCGATCCAGTGGGCGGATCTCGCCCGGTTCAAGCGCACGTTCACCGATCCCGTGGCAGCGCGGTCGGAAAAGGGCCTCGCCGCGGCGGGGATCGAGACGCTGCACGGCCACGCCCGCTTCGTCGATGGACACTCGATTCGGGTGGGCGAGCGCGTGATCTCGGCGCGGCACATTCACATTGCCACGGGCGCCATGCCGGCGGCTCTCCGGATGCCGGGGGAGGAGCTGCTGACATCGAGCGACCAGTTTCTCGAGCTGACTGAGCGGCAGCGCCCGTCAACATGGCGGTCGGCTACCTGCAGAATGGGCAACCACCGGCCCCGGCAACCTTCGTGGCTGCCGAGGCGGTGCCAGCCAGCAGCGCGAGAAGCGCCGCCGCCAGTCCGAGTGTCTTCGTTTTCATCGTGCGTCACCTTCTCGTTCGGTGCAGCGGCCCATCCGCTACACAATCAAGCGTAGGGCTTCGAGCAGACGTGAAGGTCAAGTGGAAACGAAACGGCTTGACCTTCAAGTCCAATTGAAGGTGTTCAAAGGAATCATGGCTGGACTGTTGATCGGCGCTGTCGCCAAGCGGGCGGGGGTGTCGCCGCCCACGATCCGTTACTACGAAGACATCGGTCTGCTGGTGCCGCCGGTGCGTTCGCCGGCGGGATACCGGTGTTACTCCGAGGCGACCGTCGAAGAGCTGCGATTCGTCCGCAAGGCGCAGGCGCTCGGATTCTCCCTCGATGAAATCGGCGAAATCCTCCGGCTGTCGCGGTCAGGGACGACGCCCTGTTCGCACGTGCTGGCGTTCGCACGTCGGCATCTGGCGGCGGTCGAGGAACGGATTCGTCATCTTCACGTGTTCCGAGAGCGGCTTGCGGCGGAGTTGGGGAAGTGGGATGGGACACAGACGCCGACCTGTCGCGGACTCTGCCAGATCATTGCAGAGGCCGAAGCCGTGGACGCGGCTGAAGACATGAAGGTGCTGAGTCAGTCGCGTCGAGGACGTCAGGGGATCGGGCAACGATGAAGGTTGGCGTGCTCATCGTGCCGGCCATCCTCCTCTCGTGGAGTGCCCGGCCGGCTCACGCCGGTCCGATCACATTTCTCACGGCTCTGCCGGTCGCGAGCTCGCAGGCGGTCGTGCGCGGGCAGTACTTTCTTATCCGCGCGACCGATGACCCGACGCCCGCGGAGCGGGACCTCACGGTGCATGCCGTGCCGGTGGCCATCGCGGTCGGCGCGACGCCCCGACTCGCACTCTTCGGTATCGTGCCGATCGTCACCAAATCCATTGCGCTGACAACCCCGATTGGCCGCATCACGCGCGAGACCACCGGCCTTGGCGATATCGTCACGTTTGCCCGGTACACGGTCTACGCGGTCGACATGGAGGAGTCGACGTTCCGAATCGCGCCCTTTGGCGGCATCAAGATGCCCACCGGTGACAGCGGCGGATCGGATGCGCTCGGCGTGGTGCCCCGGCCGCTCCAGCCGGGCTCGGGATCGTGGGATGGACTCGGCGGTCTGGCCGTCCCGTATCAGACGAAGCAGTGGGAGCTCGATGCCGATACCGGAATCAAGAAAAACACCGAAGCGGACGACTTCCGGTTCGGTGACGAGTTCTTTGCGGACCTCTCGTTCCAGTATCGCGTGTGGCCGAGACAGCTCGGCGCCGGCGTACCGGCCTTTCTCTTCGCGGTCGTGGAGACGAACGTGATCTCGCAGGGCCGCAACGAACTTGCCGGCGCCAGCGACCCTGACTCGGGCGGCACACGGGGGGATGTCGACCTCGGACTCCAGTACGTCACCACCAGTTTCATTGTCGAAGGGATCGTGCAGATCCCGGCGGTCGACGAACCGAACGGCGCCGGGCTCCGGAACGATTATCGATTCACCGCAGGCGTTCGCTGGAATATGGCGCTCCCTTTTTGAGGAATACGTGGAGAAACACGTCATGCAGACCAACGCTCATCGCGGAAGGCAACCGCTTCACAGGCTGGTGATCGGCGTCGTCGTGGTGATGGCGTTGGGGCAGGTCGCCAGTACGTTCAGCGCAGCCGCACAAGCGCCGGCGGGCGACCGGAACCAGGCCGTCGTCACCGTCCGGGGCATGCAGTGCCCGTTCTGTGCCTATGGCATCAAGAAGCACCTGGCGAAGCTGACGGGGGCCACGCGGGCCGACGTCGAGCTGGCGAAGAACCAGGCGATCGTCACGTTCACCCCCGGCGCGAAGGTGACGGATGCACAGATTCAGCAGGCGGTTCGGAACGCCGGCTTCACGGCCGGCGCGATCGAATGGCGCGCGGGCACACCGGACGAAGCACGGTAAGGGACTGCCGATGGCACTGGGTCCCCCCCGGATCGGCGCGATCGTGCTCATCCTCGTGGCGGTATCTGCCGCCACCGCGCTCGGCCTGTGGGGCACACGGTGGCGCGTGCCGCAGGCGCCTGCCGCGGGCGCGGGCTACACGCTCCAGGACGCCTGGGACGGCAGCATGATTCCGGAGGGAGGACTTCAACGCCCAATCGGTATCGCCGTTGCGCCCGCTGGAGACGTCTACGTGAGCGATGAGCGGCTGCGCGTCGTCCACTTCAATGCGGCGGGTGAATTCGTGGGAGAGTGGGGCCGCGAGGGCGACGGCCGCGGGGAGTTCAGAAATCCGGTTGGTCTCGCTGTCTGTCGCGACGGCGCCGTCTACGTCTCGGACTACGAACAGGACCGGATTCAGAAGTTCACGGCAGACGGCGAGTTTCTCCTCGACTTCGGCCGCGCCGGGTCCGCTCCCGGAGAATTCAGCGCGCCGGCCGGTCTCGCCGTCGACGAAGCCAACTTCATCTACGTGGCAGATTTTTACAATCATCGCGTCCAGAAGTTCCGGCCAGACGGCTCGTTCGATGTGGTGATTGGCGATCCCGGTCGCCTCGGCGTCGGCGCACTCCACTATCCAACCGGTGTGCACATGACCGGCCAAGGCGAGATCCTGGTGGCCGACGCCTACAACCACCAGTTGCAGTGGTTCGAGGCAGGCGGGCGCCCCCTCCTCCGCGCCGGGTACCACCTGCTCTGGCTCTGGCCGCGACCGACGACGTCGACCACGGGCTTCAACGCTCCAACCGATGCCGCCACCGATCCCCGCGGCATCATCCATGTGGCCGATAGCGGCAATCACCGGGTCGTGATGCTGTCGCCGGCCGGCGAGTATCTGGCGCACTGGCAGATTCCGAACGCGAGTTCGGATGTCTTTTCACCGGAACACATCACCGTCTCGCCTGACGGCGCGACGGTGTATGCGACCGATCTGGCGGGCGATCGCATCCTGGTCCTCACCGTGAAGCCGCCGGCCTAGCGCCGCCGGCCAGAGAATCCGTCCGCCAGCGATGACGCCGCCTCCGAGGGTCGCCCCAGACGCCATCCGGCGGCTCACCCGCGCAAGTCATTCGGCCAAACGTCGTCGCCCTCAACGTGGACGATTCTGCGTGGGATGCGCTTCTGCGGGGTGGCAAAAATATCAACGTTAGACGACATCACCTCGCGATTCATTCGGCCATCCAAGGGCGACTGAGTTGGCACGCTGTTCGCTCATACGCGACTCAGCACGGTCGACTCTCCTCAGACACTCAACGTCGTTCCGATTCGCGAAGCTGGGTCGCGCGCGAAGCTCCTGGATCAGGTGCGCCACACGATACGGATGCGGCACTATAGCCGGCGGACGGAGACCACCTACGTCCACTGGATCCGGCGATTCATCGTCTTTCATCACAAGAAACATCCGGCGACGATGGGAGCCCAGGAGATCGCGGCGTTCCTGTCGTGGCTGGCGACCGGCCAACGCGTCAGCTCATCGACACAAAATCAGGCGCTGAGCGCCTTGTTGTTTCTGTATCGCCACGTGCTTCACATCGAGCTTGGCGCGATCGAACAGGTGCCGCGGGCCAAGATGCCGCATCGGATTCCGGTCGTCCTCAGCCGAGAAGAAGTCGGCACGATTCTTAGGCACATCGAGGGGACGATGTGGATCGTCGTGGCCCTTCTCTATGGGGCCGGGTTGCGGCTGCAGGAATGTCTCGAGCTTCGAGTGAAGGACCTCGACTTCGACCGGCATGAAATTGTCGTTCGGCGGGGTAAAGGCCAGAAAGACCGGCGGACGATGTTGCCGGTTGCGATCGGGGAACGGCTGCACGGGCACTTGCGGGAGGTGAGACGACAGCACGAACGCGATCTCGCCCATGGTGTCGGGCGGGTCGTTCTGCCCTTTGCGCTGGATCGCAAGTATCCCAATGCCGCCACGGATTGGGCCTGGCAGTTTGTGTTTCCAGCCGCGCGGATCTGTCGCGATCCGCGGTGGGGTCCGCCCTCTCGCTTTCACCTGCACGAGTCGGCGGTCCAGCGGGAGGTTGCGAACGCCGTGCGTCGGGCGGGCGTCACGAAGCGCGTTGGCCCGCATGGCTTCCGGCACTCATTCGCGACGCACCTGCTCGAGGATGGTCATGACATTCGAACCGTGCAAGAGTTGCTCGGGCATTCGGACGTTTCCACGACGATGATGTATACGCACGTGCTC
>MEKU01000091.1:12391-14415 GCA_001767195.1 Acidobacteria bacterium RIFCSPLOWO2_02_FULL_67_21 | reverse complement strand
CCAGCGCCTTCGCGCCGCGCCGCCAGACTAAAAACGCTCTGCCTTCCGTTAACTCGGGAGGCCTCTAATATTTCCTATCGTCGGTGCTCTAGGTGCGAGACATGAAATCCGCATCACGAAGTTTCCTTTCAAGACGGGAAGGGAGAGTCGGCTTTCGGATCCGACACCGGCACTTTTCGAGCTGCGACTCGGCATCGCGCCGCAACTGAACGACATCTACCTCCTGGAACCGTCCGCAGACCTATTGCAGATTTCGCGTGAGCACTTCGCGATTCAACACGAGGGTGATCAGTTGTTCGTGGTTGATCGAGGTAGCGTGCGCGGGACGATCGTGGCCGGAAGACAGATCGGCGGCAACCGCGCCGGAGGGCGCACCGAACTGCGGAGTGGCGACGTCATCATCGTAGGCACATCGACGTCGGAGTACGTGTTTCGGTTCGAGATCAAATCGACAGGAATGAACGATGAAGCGTCGCCGGATCTGGCGACTGCCTTGAAAGGGCACCAGTGGCCTGACGTCGATGTCGGACATGAGGGGAACGTACGCACGTGGACGCCGAGTTCAATCGCGAGCGCCTGCAGCGACCAACGCCGACCTGGGTCTTCAAGGGCCGCCAATTCCCGCGCCTTCTCCAACCACTCATCGGGCACTCGTCGTCGTCCAGATTCCAGGTGCGGTAGGTTTCCGCGGAGATGCCCAGCAAACGCGCGAATTGGGGCTGTGAGAGCTGGAGCTGCACACGAAGGTTACGGATGTGGCTCGATGCGGGCGTTGGCGTTCGTCGAGGCATCGTCTTGGTCATCACGATTACCTCGCTTCCCGAGAGAAAAGCCACGAAGTATTTCACCGAGCTAGAGGCTGACCGGTCTCGGACCCTGCGAATGATGGCGCGATCTCGCGAAGAAGAAATGAACTGGCGAATTCTTTAGAAAATGGCGCGCCCGGAAGGATTCGAACCTTCGACCCCCGGCTTAGAAGGCCGGCGAAAGGAGGCGACCAGGGGCAACGTGGAGCCGCTGCCCCGCATTTTCCTAGAATTTTCGCACACTCGAGGCTACCCGGACCTACCTCCAGCCGCTACCGATTGTCAGTCAATTGTCAGTCGTCTAGCGTCACGGCCTCTCACGACCGTCGCTCGCCCTCTCGGTGCAGATGGAAGCACTTCCAGCACCTCGGGCATCAGCGGCGCGAGATCCGCGAGTGTATTGGTTTTCGCCTCCAACACCACGACCGCGATGTTGAACGGCGACAGGTTCTGCTGGTGTTGGAGTTTTCGATCGACTGTCAGGAAAGCGTCGAACTCCCCCGCAACCGCGAGCTGTAACAACTCGCCGTTGCGTTTCGTGGCCCAGCCCATCTCGGGACCTGTCCGAGCGTTGTGGCCCACCAACTCACGTTTCAACCTGCGAGGCAGGCACTCGTCAAGCAGGACGCGCACGGGCGAGGAGTGCTTCCTTGGCTTGCTCCAGCGCGGCGATCGCCTGTTCCTTCGATACGGTCGGGAAATCCTCGAGGAACTCAGACAAGGGCTGCCCCGCCTCGATGTAGTCGATCAATGTCTGGAAAGGCACACGCGTCCCCACGAAGACCGGCGTCCCGCTCATGATGTCAGGGTCGCTGTGCACGACGGGTTCTTGCACTTTCGCCATTTTGAGCGCTCACCTTTTCCGGCGCATCGCCGACTGAATGTCCTCGCGCGTAAGGCGCGGATAGGCGTCCAAGAGATCCGCTTCAGAAGCGCCTTCGCTCAGTTTGCGAAGGATCAGTTCGACCGGGATTCGCGTCCCACGGATTACAGGCTTTCCGAGCATCACGCGCGGGTTGATTTCGATGCGATCCGTGATTGTCATCGGAAACCTTCGATCAGGAGACGCCGGCCGCGATGTGGATGCGACCACGCGCTTCCGCCCACGGAATCGTCCTGGCGGTCCGGGCGTCGAGACGTTCGAGGCGTGTTCGAATCTCCTCGGACCAGGCAGCCTCCGCCTCCGCATCGACCTCGCGTTCGAGGCTCTGAATCAGC
>MEKU01000091.1:9767-12385 GCA_001767195.1 Acidobacteria bacterium RIFCSPLOWO2_02_FULL_67_21 | reverse complement strand
GCCAGCGCCGCTCGTTCTTCATCAGACAGGCGAAGCGCCTCAACCAGCAGCTGTGTGGCATCCATACGCAAAAGGTTAACACGTATGGACTTCGACCCTCGCAATTACGACTCACGCGACGAAGACCGTGCTCCGACCCGCGACCGCGGCGGGCGAGGCGGCTCGGATCGCGATGACGAACGAGACGACGACTGGAGCCGACCCGCCGGGTTATCGCGCGACCGAGACCACGAGGCGCGGGACCTCGGACGCGGGCCGGTAGATTCGCGCGAGTCGCATTCCGCCGAGCGCGGCCGTGATGCTCGCGACGATGCGCGCTGGCCTGAGCGCGACCGGGACGAACGGATGCGCGACGCGGATCCGCGTGAGGTGTTCACGCGTCACCATACACGCATGCACCGAGGCGGTCACCGCACGCGGTACCGGGGTATAAGTCGTGCGCTCGCGTACACTGGCGCGCGGCCATGGCTGCGTCGCTCCGGCCTCCAATTCTCCGTGACCGCTTCGGCGCGTCAAGGGTGCGCTTCGCCGCTTCCTGTGACGTTTGTCGCGCCCTTGACCCGCCAGCGCGCTCGCGGCCAGGTTGGCTGTTACTGGAGCGACGCCGGCGTGTTTCGCTACATCTCGACTCGAACGCCATATCAGAAACTGTTCGGATCACCCGGTTGCTCATGCCGCTTTGACCTCGACTTCGGCTGCCGAGGTCACGCAGCCGTTGGAGGAGCCGGTTGGCCAAACGCCCCTTGTCGCGTTGGGCAGAAGTGCTGATCACCAAGGTCGTGGAATTCTGCACCGTCGCGCAGCATGTAGTAGACATCGGTCAGCATAGAAGCGGCGACGGCGACGATCGCCTTTTTGGGACCGCGACGGCTCTTACCTGCAAAGGACCGAACGAACGAGGACGAGGAGCCCCGTTAACGGAAGCGCCAGTACCCGAACAACAAACAGTTCCATACCCGCATGTTCCTGAATCTGCCTGCCAATCTCGAAGCGGGCGTGCTGTTCTTTGCCGGCTCGGCCAACGGGCCGCAGGCGCTCCCTGCGTACGAGAAGCTCGACGTGTCACTGCGCTGGTGCGTGTCGCGTGCGATGGATCTGTCCCTGACGGCACAAAACCTGTTGCACGAAGACGATTTCGAATTCCATGACATTGCGGCGCCCGTGACGCTGTCGGTGCGCATGCCGCATCTGGCGCACGAAGACGCCGCGGACCCGCTGCAAGAGGACATCGGCATCGAAGAGCTTTGCCAGGTAGTCATCGGCGCTCAGGTTGAGCACACATCCAGTACCTGGTAGACGTCCACGTGGGGGCATGATCGGGTCCGTGATCACAAAAAAGGGCGTTTTGACTTGTACATAGTACGGCCATCATGGCACTGCTTCGGGCGGAGGTGGCAATGGCAGCGCCGTTCTCCGTGATTCTCGATCGCACGTCCTTTGATCACCGCTCAAGCGGCAGGAAGGGCCGACGTATCCCGACACCTTAGAACCGCCACAGCAGGGTGATGCCGGTCGACCGCGGGATGAACGTCGGTGTCGCCCCGGTCTCGGTCCCGGCGTATTCGGCGTGCATCGGCGCGAGCAGGTTCTGACCACTTGCAACTACCGAGAGGGGCTTGAAGAGCTGAAATTCCAGTCGTGCGTCGGCCCGCGTGTACGCCGGCACGTTCAGGCGACGCACACGCCCAACGTGGAACAGCCCCGCGGCCAACTCGAGACGAGACCCAAACGATGCGGACGAGTGGATTTGCCATTGATGCGTTGGTGCGTTGCCGTCGTAGAGCGCCGCCAAGGGGTCGTGGCTGGCGGCATCGGCGTGCGTCACCAACTGCAGTCCCGAGTACGAGGCGTCGAGGCGCCAGGCCTTGACAGGTGTCCAATGGCCGCTGATTTCGACGCCGACGGTGTCAGCCTTTAACAGGTTCTCGAGCTGGGAATAGATGAGCAGATGCGGCTCCGGTGTCGTTTCGAACACAGCCGCGGGCTCATACGTCGTCAGCCGGTTGTAGCGCCCGCGAAAAAGGGTCACGTCCGCTGATGCCTGTGTCCCAATATTGATTCGGTAACCGCCTTCGACGTCCAGAAACTCCTCCGTCTTGTAGTGTGGGTTTCCACGAACGCCGAGCACGATCGGGACGCCTTCGTCACCCATGAACGCCGCGTAGTTGAAGCGCATACCCAACTCGCTCGCCGACGGGGTTCGAAGTGCCCGTGACGCAGCTGCCCAGAGATGTTGTTGCGGCGTAACATCCGCGATGATTCGAGCGGTCGGAGCCACGCTCCATCCGGCGGTAGAGTCGTGATCGGCCCTCGCTCCGATCTGCAGTCGAAGGCGATCGGTCAGTGCGATGTCATCGTGTACGAACGCGTTCAATACGGCGTTATTGCTCGTTCTGGGGCTGACCGAGTAGAAGAACGAACCGTCCGTGGTCGTGTTCGTCTGGCGATAGCCACCCCCAAGAACGATGTCGTGCCGTGCGGTGACCTTTGTGTGGAACTGCAGATCGAGATCGTACGTGGTCTCCCGTTCCGCGGTGTCGGAACCGAAGTCGACACGGTGAGCATTGACGAACGACTGAATCTGGAGGGATTCACCGTTGTCGCGATCGTGGGTCCAG
>MEKU01000091.1:0-9752 GCA_001767195.1 Acidobacteria bacterium RIFCSPLOWO2_02_FULL_67_21 | reverse complement strand
CCGCTCTCGAGCCCGTCGCGGGACGACGCGGGCACCGACAGCCTTGCCGTGGGACCGTCAAAGCTCGTCCACAGCGCCCGAGTCCGACCAGCGATGAAGCTCCCCTCCGTCATCACCGCATTGGCGCCGCTGGTTGAGTCGATCCGGAAGCCATTAGTGAATCGGGTCCAGCCGTCTTTCGCAGGCGTGTGTCGATCGATCAGGGAGCTCTCGTGGTCAGACCATTGCGAAAAGACGCGGTAGTCTGTGTTCCCGAAGGATCCGCCGTACCGCACGGCGGCTTGGGTGCCTCCATAGGTGCCGCGTCCGAGCTGCGCAACGGTACCCTTGGTCGCGCCGGCTGCCTTTGTCACGATGTTAATCACGCCGTTGACGGCGTTGGCACCCCACGCGCTGCCACCCGGTCCACGGACGATCTCGATTCGGTCGATGTCCTGGAGCATCAGATCGGCGGCGTTCCAGTACACACCGGAGAACGACCGGGTGTAAATCGATCGACCGTCGATAAGCACGAGCAGCTTGTTCGACCACAAATCGTTGAACCCGCGTACCGAGATTGCCCAGTTGTTCGAGTTAATCTGCGCGACCTGCATTCCCGGCACCAGCCGGAACAGATCCGGCAGCGTGGTAATGCCGAATCGACGGATATCGTCGTGCGTGATCACGGTAACGGCCGCCGGCACGCTGTCGAGGCGCTGTTCCTTGCGCGAGACCGACGTGATCGGAATCTTCATCAAATCCTCGAGCGACAAGCTCAAGAGGTCAGGCGGCGATATGGATTCCTGAGCGAGCGCTTCCGTGTGTAGAGTGCCGGCGAGAAGCGCCAAGGCGAGCAGACGAATCACAATTCTCATGACGATTTACCCTGTTTCAACTGGCCATGCGCATCTGGCGAACGAACACGCTGCGCACGCGCTGGAGAAGCACATCCTCGTCGAACGGCTTGACGAGGTAATCGTCGGCGCCCAAGTCGAGGACCGTGCGCTCGACCGTACCACCGGTCTCTGCGGTCAGCACGATGACAGGAAGCATCGAGAGTGAGGCCTCCTCTCGAAGGGCCGTGAGCACCTGATAGCCATCGACGTCCGGCATCATCAGGTCCGTGATCACCAGGTCGGGCCGCTCGAGCCGCGTCATGTCGATGCCTTCTCGTCCGTTCTCCGCTTGAAGCACGATGTAACCATCGCGCTCGAGCAGCAACTTGACGAGCGTCCGGATCATGCGATCGTCGTCCACGATGAGGATGCGTTGCTTGCCGCCAACCTTGCGGCGCTCGCCCTGATCCTCTGCCAGGACGCGGTTCAACTCCGCTAGTGACGTCGTGCCTGCGTCCACGAGGCGCATCCCGGCGTCGCGCATCGACTGGTGGCCCGCCTCTTTCATCAGCCCGCGCAGCTCCACGGCGGTGATGCCCTTGGCGATCGCGACGCGCATGGCGTCGGTGGGCGTGAATACTTCGGCCAGTGGTGTATCCGGCCAGTGGAAGAGCACGGACCATACCACCTGTGCCGGCGCGAGAATCCCGCGCGTTTGCAGCGACTTGCAGACGCCGCCGTCGGCCGCTGTGCGCGTGCGCTGTGAGCGCGTGTGCGGAAGCGGCACAAACGGCGCGTGCCGCCCCGGCACGCGGAGAACTCCGCAAACCCACGCGTACACGGCACTTAGGGAGATCGTCAAACGCACGCCGCGTTTGGCCCGCCTTGTGCTCGGGCGTCTGACGAAGTCATGCGTGTGAGCGTCGCGAAGGTTGCGGTGGAACTGTCCGTGACGGCACAAAACCTGTTGCACGAAGACGATTTCAATTCCATGACATTGCGGCTCCGGTGACACTGCCGGTGCGCATGCCGGTATTCGGAGAGCTGACGTGGCGCTTCTGATCCGCCGGCTCGCGCTTGCGTGCGTCTGGCTGCTAGTGCCGCCGCTCGCGCTGCAGGCGGCACCACTGGAGGCCGGCCGCCTGGACGAGTCGCAGCTGAAGGCGCCGTTCCTCTACAATTTCGTCAAGTTCGTCCAGTGGCCGGCGTCCGCCGAGCGGACGACCGGCGAGGTGGTCATCTGCGTGGTCGGCCGCGACCCGCTCTACGAGGTGCTGGAAGCGGTCGTCAAGGACAAGAGCGTCAACGGGCGCGCCCTCATCGGCCGGCAGCTCCGCGATGAAGACGACAGCCGCGCGTGCCACATCGTCTTCATCAGCGCGTTCGAAATGCGGCGGACGGCGGAAATTGTCGAGCGCGTGCGCGGCGCGGGCGTCCTGACAGTGGGTGACACCGTCCATTTCCTCCGCGAGGGGGGCATCATCCAGTTCCTGATCGAAAGCGACCGTCTGCGGTTTCAGATCAATGCGGCCGCGGCCAACCAGGCAGGGTTCAAGATCAGCTCGCAGCTGCTCAGCCTGGCCAAACAGTAGGTGCTATGGCCACTCTGCTCCAGAACCTGTCGATCAAACGCAAGCTGACGCTCGTGACGATGATCACGAGCTGTGCGGCGCTGCTCGTGGCGTGTGCGCTGTTCGGCGTGTACGACTACACGATGTACCGCCAGACCCAGGTGCGACGCGCCGTCATGATGGCGAACATCGTCGGTGGCAACAGCACCGCGGCGCTCTCCTTCGACGATCGCGATGCGGCGTCGACCATCCTGGGAAGCCTTCGCGAGCAGCCCGGCATCCGCACCGCGGTCATCTTCGACACGGTGGGGCAGCCGTTCACGAGCTTCGTCGATCCCGGGTGGCCCGGCGCGAACTGCCAAGGCGTCGCGGGCGTGCGATACACGTCGATCGCCCTGATTGTGCAGATGCCGATCGCGTTAGCCGGCGACCGGATTGGGTTGATTTGCCTGCAGTCGGACCTCAGCTCGCTGCACGAGCGGCTCACCAGATCGCCATTCCCGGCCGACACGCGAAGGATGCGGAGAACCGCCGCATTCCCTTCGACCCACACGGACGCCTGGCGCCGATTCTGAAGCGCCGAGCGGCCCTCGGTCCGAGCGCGTACGTCTTCGGCTCGCCCGCTGGCGAGTTCGTGGCCAACTTCAAGACGGCATGGGAATCCCTGCTGCTCGTCGCAAACGGCCACGACACGAAGCGGCCGAAACCCGGTGCCCGTGTCGATCGCGAGAAGCTCCGGCAGATCGACCTGCACTGGCACGACATCCGTCACGAAGGCGCCTGCCGGCTCCTCGCCGACGGAGTGGATATCCGCACGATCCAGCTGATGCTCGGCCACGCCGACATCAAGCAGACGCAGCGGTATCTCAACATCACGGACGAAGAACTGCGGAAGGCCATGACGGGCGTCTGGGAACGCCGCCGCCAGCTCCGGGCGGTCAGTCAGTAGAGGCCGACCGACAACGCTGGGAGTGCCCGTAAGTGAACTCGAGACTCCACCGATTGTCAGTCAATTGTCAGTCGGCCCCTCGAAAAGTGGCGCGCCCGGAAGGATTCGAACCTTCGACCCCCGGCTTAGAAGGCCGGTGCTCTATCCAACTGAGCTACGGGCGCCGTGGGCTGTCTGCGGGCGCATAACGGCCTTCCGTTAACTCGGGAGGCCTCTAATATTTCCTATCGTCACCGGCAGGAGGCCCGCGGCGAGGCATTCCCGCGCGGCAATGCTCCACGCGAACTCGTGGGGCAGCTCCACGTGGATGGCCAGGTAGCCGGTGTCCGCGAAAAGGGAGCGTGCGAGCAGCGTGCCGAGCACATGATTCGGCACGATCAGGTGCACCGGGAGAAAAGGGTTGGCGGCCCGACACGTACGAATCGTCGCCTCGATCTGAGCGACGAGCGCCGGCAGCACCGGCCACGCTGCGGCCCCTGGCGCGAGAGCGACACTCATCTAACGGCGAGCCACACCTTACCCGTCGCGAGCCGAAGCCTGTTGCTCATGCTTTTCATCGCGCGTGCACTGGCCTTTCGGATTTGGAGACGCGAGCGCGTGGAGTCTACTCCAGGTACCGTGGTCACGTTCCACCAGCCGACCACGATATTGCGCACCGATGACAACTCCGGTCATACGCCGGATCTTCGCCGGAGCACGATGATGGCTCGATGCACCCGGTGTGCGCGCCAGGCGCGCAGCACCTCAGGCGGAATTTTCGGCGGCGTCTCGCGCGCGGCGATCGGTGCGCGCACAGGCGCCACAAGCGCCGCCGCGCTTCGCCGTAATCGCCGGATCGAAGATCGAGCGTATGACCAGTCTTGTCATACCCCCGCCGGATGATGGCCGCTTCAGGAAAGAGGTGACCATGAAGCGTGCGATTGTCGTGACCATGGTTCTCGGGATCGGCCTGCAGTGGCAGGCATCGGCCAGGCAGGATCCGGCGGCGGGAGAGGCAGACGCGCTGCGCATCAGCGCGACGACCGCCGCATCCGTGGAGGAATGGGACGCTCGGGTCGAGCTCTGGACCGACACCGGCGAACTGCGTCGGCTGCGCGTGACACCCGACACGCTGCTCCCCAACCGCATCCACGAACGGCTGCAGCAGTTCCACGACGGCATTCCGGTCTTCGGCGCCGTCGTCACACGCCAGCTGCGCGGGCCAGAGACGGTGTCGATCTTTGGCACGGTCCATACCAGCATCGACATCGCGACGACGCCGCGCCTCTCGGCTGACGAGGCGCGCGCCACAGTCCAGGCGCTTGCCGGCCCGGCCGCGGCGCTCGACGGCGAGCCGCAGCTCATCGTCTTTCCCGGCGGCGCCGAGGGCTACACGCTCTGCTACCGCGCCACCGCCCTCGCCACCGGCGACGAGACGACGTTCCTGATCGATGCGAACACCGGAGGCGTGGTGCTCCGGTTCAGCAACGTCAAGCAGCAGGCGGCCGCCGGGCGCGCGACCGGCGTGCTCGGCGACACGAAGAAGATTTCGGCCGCACAGACCGCCGGCGGCTTCTTCGCCGACGACCGGCTGCGTCCGCCCGCCGTTCTGACGTTCGACATGCGCGGCGATGCGGCCCGCACGGTCGCGGTCCTCGAGGGACGGCAGACGCTGGCGACGAGCGACCTGGCGGTAGACACCGACAACGACTGGACCGACGGCGCCGCCGTCGATGCGCACGTCTATGCCGGCTGGACCTACGACTACCTGCTCAAGCGGTTCGGCCGCCGCGGCCTTGACGACCGCAACCTCCCCATCGTGAGCCTCGTCCATCCGGCGCGGCGGGAAGCGTTTGCGACACTGGGACGTCAGCTGCCCACGTTCTTCGACAACGCCGGCTGGTTCTCGGCGCGGCGGATGATGGTGTACGGCGTCGGCGTGCCCAGGGGCACCGCCTCGCAGGATTACAACTTCATGTCGGGCGCGCTCGACGTGGTCGCGCACGAGCTGACGCACGGGGTCACCGATTTCACCTCCGACCTGCTGTATCTGAATGAGTCGGGCGCCCTCAACGAAGCGTTCTCGGACATCGTTGGCACCGGCGCCGAGTTTTTCTATCAACAGGCCGGCACGGGTCCGCTGCGCGCCGACTATCTCCTCGGCGAGGACATCGTCACGCCAGGCGGCATCCGATCGATGCAGTCGCCGCGCGCCTTCGGCCATCCCGATCATGTGCGACTGCGGTGCTGCGTCGGACTCATCGAGGAGCTCGACCGAGGCGGCGTTCACATCAACTCGGGCATCCCCAACAACGCGTTCTATCTCGCCGTCGAAGGCGGTCGCCATGCGACCTCTGGGCTCATCGTCGAAGGAGTCGGATCAGCGAGCCGGGACCAGATCGAGCGGGTGTTCTACCGGGCCTTTGCGTTCATGCTGTCGCCGCTCTCCAACTTCCTGTCGGCCAGGGCCGCGACGATCCAGTCCGCCCGGGACCTGTACGGCGCCGGCAGCCGGCCCGAGCGGGCGATCACACAGGCGTGGGACGCGGTGGGCGTGGCTCCGCGCCGGAGTGTCGAGGTGAGCTTCTGGCCGAACCCGGCGGCATCCGTGACAGGCTGCCGCCCGGCGTGCTGGGATTTTGTTGCCTCGGTACTGACGCCGCCGTCGGCATACACGATCAGCGGGTTCGATGCCCTCTTCTACGATTCTGCGGGCCGGTTGATCGGCGGTCAACGATTCGGCGGCGGCAGCTTCGTGAGTCTCTTCGAGCGCTGCGGGCCTCCAAGCACGCGCATCCCGGCCGACGCCGAGGCGTGCGCATTGCTGCGAACCTCCCTCGGTGGCCGCACGTCGGGCGCCATCAGCTTCTCCTTCCGCGGCACGCTCGCCAACGGGGCGCGGCTGGACGTCGACAGCGCCCGGCTGCCGCTGCGAAGCGGATCGAGCCTGGACCAGGACGCCGAGCCGACAGGCTTTTCGGCGCCGCTGGTCACTCGCGTTCGTTGAGATAGGAGACTGCCATGGTGCGCATCTGTTCGATTGCGATCCTGCTCATGATCCTCGCGGCGGACGCCGCCCGCGCGCAGGCGCCCCAGGCGGCGCCACCCTCAGGCGACGCAGACACATTTCGCGTCTACGTGTCGGTGAACGGCGCCATCCAGAGCGCGGCCGCCGACTTCGCCGACGGCGCGGCGACGCGCGTGCACGCCGAAGACGGCCGATTCGAGACCACGTACGCCGCCGGAGGGGGGACGACGCTCGACGTATCCGGCGGAGGGCGCGTGTGGCGTGCGCTGGGAGTCAGCGTCGGCATGACGCGCTTCTCCGCGGCCACCCCCGGGGCATTCAGCGCGTCCGTCCCGCACCCGTTCTTCTTCAATCAGGCCCGCTCCATCAGCGGCGACGTCACCGGGCTGACGCGCGAAGAAGTCGTCGTCCACCTCCAGGCGAGCGGCGTCTTCCCCGTTCACCCGCGCGTGCAGCTGGCGCTCTTCGGCGGGCCCGCGTTTTTCCGGGTGAAGCAGGGCCTCGTCACCAGCTATACCTACTCGGAGAGCTATCCCTACGACGAGGCCGCGCTCCGATCGACGACGACCAGTACGGCCAGGGCATCGAAGACGGGATTCAGCGCCGGAGTCGACGTCGCGTTCTATTTCCTGCGCAATCTCGGCGTGGGCGCGGTGATACGGTATGCGGGCACGACCGTGACGCTGCCCGGAGGCGCCGGAACCGCGGGCAGCGTGGATGTGAAGGTGGGCGGCACGCAGACGGGCGCCGGGCTGCGCGTGCGCTTCTGACCGGGAGGTGGCGTGCGCAGGAACACCGAGCTGATTCGACAATGGACGCTGCTGCAGCGGCTGGCCACGCGCCGCACCAACACGCTGCCGGCGCTGGCAGCCGACCTCGGCGTCTCCACACGAACGATCCGCCGCGACCTGGTCGCGCTGCAGGCAGCGGGCTTCCCCATCTACGACGATACGGCAGATGAAGGAAAGACGTGGCGACTCGATGCGAGGAAGCTGGCCGAGGCGCTGCCACGCAGCGCACTGACGGTGCCGGAGCTCTGCGCGCTGTACTGCAGCCGGGCGCTCTTCAGGGCTGTCACCGGATCGCACTTCTTCGCCGACCTGCAGAGCGCCCTGGACAAGTTCGAGGCGGCGCTGCCGGCCGCAATGAAGCGCTTCCTCGACCGCCTGCCGCTCACGATTGCCGCCAAGGCGGCTCACGGCCGGCGCGCCTCACCGCACGAACGCGACGTAACGACGAAGCTCTTTGAAGCCGCCCTCGGGCAGCAGGTCGTCTCGATGCACTACTACTCGCAGGACAGCCAGCGTGAAAAGGAGTACGTCATCCATCCGTACCGGCTCGTCTACGCACAGAACGCGCTGTACCTGCAGGCCTACGTGCCCGACTATGCGGAGCTCCGCACCTTCCTCGTGGATCGGATCCGGCGGCTCAGCGTGCAGCTCAGGACGTTCGAGCGGGTCGCCGAGCTCTCGTCCGATCCGTTCGGCAAGTCGATGGGAGTCTATACGGGGCCGACCTGCACGGTGCGGCTGCGGTTTCACCCGCGGATCGCCTCGATCGTGCGTGAGCGCACGTGGCACAGCTCGCAGCAGCTGAAGGAGCGGGCCGACGCCTCGCTCGTGATGACGCTGCAGGTGTGCGACGACTACGCGCTGCGCCAGTGGGTCCTTGGCTTCGGCCGTTACGTACGAGTGCTGGCACCCGCCGCCCTCGCCGAATGGGTGCTCGAGGAGCTGGATGGAGCTCGTGAACAGTACGTCTCGGGCGAGCTTGCCGGCGTTCTCGACGAAGACGTGCAGCCGGCGCTGCCGTTCCTGTTCAGCCGCCTGGGTGGGGAGTCGCCCAACCCGCCGGCGTAGCGGTCGGCTGGGTTGAATGCTTGGCAGCCGCACACTGCACGGCCTTCAGCAGGATTGTCGTGTTCGTGCGGTCATCGGAGATGGGTATCTGCCCGGACGGGATGGCGGGAGTCCCCGCATCACCCTGGCCCGAGCGTTCACCGGCTGGCGCGTCAGATGCGCGAGCATCCGCCGACAATGGGCGACCTGCCGATCGTCCAGCGCCCGTGCGGGACCTCCGTCATACGCCGTGAACGGCGACGGCACCCGCGCACGCTCCGCGAGGCGGCGCGCCCGCGCCTGGTTCACTTCGCGTCGGTAGCACTCGAAGCAGAGGGTGTGATCGTGATCGGCGCGGACGACGCCGCGGTACTTGAACCGGGCCTTGCGGTCGCGGCAGCGCTGGCAGAGATGCCTGGGTCCACGGGTGCGGCGGCGTTCGGCGGTCGACATGTGGCCTCCTCGAAAGGGCCACGATACCGAGCGGCGGTGACAACCGAGGTCATTCGCCGAGGTTTTCGCCAGACGACCAGACTCTCAACCACCTTTGACGATGAACCCCTTCTCGAGCAGGATGGCGCGCACGCGTTCACGCATGTCGCCCTGCACTTCGACGCCGGTTTCGAAGACGGATCCGCCGGCGCCACAGGCGCGTTTGAGCTCCTGGCTCAGATCCCTCAGAAAGGCGCTGTTCCGGGGCAATCCGTCAACCACCGTGACCGTCTTGCCCCCTCGCGCCTTCTTCTCGATCCGCAGCTTCGCGACCGGACGGGCCGGAACGGCCTCCTCCGCCGGTCGGCTGCACTTGCAGTCGCGTGCAGGCCACCCGCACCTGGGACAGGTGCGTCCCGCCCCCGTGGAATAGACGGTCCTGGAGTTGTCCCGGGCGTGCACGTCAAAATCATTGATGAGAGCCGCATCCGCCGCAAGCCTCCAAGAACCTAGAATTGAGTACGTCAGGTCCGGCTGAAGCCGGACACTACGCACGGGCTCGGCAGAAGCCTTTGGCCGGGCTGAAGCCCGGCACTACGTACGACGTTTACCGATGATCCAGATCACTGACGACGTGGCTCTCGACGACGATCTCGTCGACGAGCGGTTCGTGCGCGCCTCCGGGCCGGGCGGGCAGAACGTCAACAAGGTGTCGACGGCCGTGGAGCTCCGCTTCGATGTCCGCGCGTCGCCGCTGCCGCACGACGTGAAGCAGCGGCTGATCGCGCTGGCGGGGAGCCGGGTCACGCAGGACGGGGTGCTGCTCCTCGACAGCCGCGAGCATCGCACGCAGGCGCAGAATCGCGAGGCCGCGCGCGAGCGGCTGGTGGAGCTGATCCGACGGGCGCTGGTCAGGCCGCGCGTGCGGCGGGCGACGAAGCCGAAAGCGGCGGCGCGGGAGAAGCGGCTGACGGGAAAGAAGAAGCGAGCGAAGGTGAAGGCGCTGCGCGGGCGCGCGCGGGGCGGAGACGATTAGCGACGTCCGCCTGAAGGCGGACACTACGTCCGTTAAGAAGTCGGCGTCTTCTCCTGGCGCCTGACGAGGCGCGGCGCGCTGTCGTCGCCGCGGCGGCCGACCGC
>MEKU01000090.1:26271-34239 GCA_001767195.1 Acidobacteria bacterium RIFCSPLOWO2_02_FULL_67_21 | reverse complement strand
GACGCCCCCGGCCGGCTCTACATGCAGAACCACGGCGGATGGGCGGACTGGTCCGGACCGGGAGGGCCGCGGCCGGATATCGGAGTGCTGCGCAGCGACGACTACGGCCGCTCGTGGCGCTCGATCGCCAAGGGACTGCCGTCCGATTTCGGTTTTCCCATCGTCGTCCACCCGCACGACGCCGACACGGTGTACGTCATGCCGCTGGAACCGGCGACCCGCACATGCCCCGGCGGGGCTCCTGCGGTGTGGCGCAGCGAGAATGGCGGCGACTCGTGGACGCGGCTGGCGCGTGGGCTGCCGAAGAAACAGACCTACTTCACCGTCCTGCGCGATGCCATGGACGTCGACCAGCTGAAGACGCCCGCGCTCTATTTCGGAACCACGACCGGCCAACTCTGGATCGGCAGGGAAGGCGGTGAGCGATGGGAGTGCCTGTTCGACTCGTTGCCGCTGATCCACAACGTCAAGGTCGCAGTCGTGTGAGGTCCGGGCGCACACCGCGCGAACGCACCCCGTATTCGGCCATCATCGATCGGCCGCCATTGCCTCCCCTGCCAGACGGCAATCGCATCGTGTTGTGGACGATTGTCAACGTGGAGGTGTGGGACATCTCTCGGCCGATGCCTCGTCTGATTCTGGTGCCGCCGCAAGGGCAGATCAGGCACCCTGACGTCGCGAACTGGGCGTGGCACGAGTACGGCAACCGCGTCGGTTTCTGGCGGCTGCACGGCCTGTACGAGCGGCTCGGCATCCGGCCGACGCTGTCGGCAAACGCGCGCGTCTGCCTTGATTACCCGCGCATCATGGAGGCGGCCGCCACATCCGGCTGGGAGATGATGGGCCACAGCTACGAGCAGATGCCGATCCACCTCGAGACCGATCCCGAGGCGATGATCGCGAGGACGCTCGACACGATCGAGCAGCACACGGGTCAGCGGCCGATCGGGTGGCTCAGCCCGGGACTTGCTGAGACCTTCGACACGCCGGACCATCTCGCGCGCGCGGGCATCAAGTACGTCGGGGATTGGCCGTACGACGACGAGCCGACCCGTATCTCAACCGCGCACGGGCCGATCGTGACGTTGCCGTACCCGATCGAGTGTCAGGATGTGACGACGCTGGCCGTGCAGGCGCACGAGGCGCAGTACTTCACGAGGAAGTGCATCGACGCGTTCGATCGGCTCTACGACGAGAGTGCCCGGCGGCCGAAATTCTTTTCGATCGCGGTCCATCCGTACCTGTCTGGACAGCCGCACGCCATTGCGCACCTTGAGGCCATCTATGCGCATATCTCCAGATTCAGCGGCGTCCTGACCTGGAATGGCAAGGAGATCTACGACTGGTACTCGCGCGCGCCGGAGCAGTTCGCCGGGCCCGCCATCGGTCAGACTGCGGGATGACGAAGACAGCTCGCCCTTAGTCCACCCAGTCCGCGATGAAGACGTTCGTGTCGCCCTCCGTCTTGGCCAGCCGGTTCGATGCCCAGATCAGCGTCCGGCCGTCGCTCGTGAACATCGGGAAGCCGTCGAACCCCTCGTCGAAAGTGACCTGCTGGAGGCCGGTGCCGTCGCGGTTGATGAGGAACAGGTCGAAGTTCGGGCTGCGCGGGTTCGGGTTGTTGACGTTCGACGCGAAGATGATCTGACGGCCGTTCGGATGGAAGTAGGGCGCGAAGTTGGCGGCGCCGTTCTTCGTGAGCTGCCGCTGCCCGGTGCCGTCGGCCCGCATCAGCATGATCTCCAGCTTGTTCGGCATCACCAGATCCCTGGCGATCAGATCCTTGTATTGCGCCACCTCCTCGGGCGTCGACGGCCGGCCGGCCCGCCAGACGATCCACTGGCTGTCCTGCGAGTGGAAGGCGCCGCCGTCATAGCCGAGCGCATTCGTCAGCCGGCGCTGGCCGGTGCCGTCGACGTTCATCTCGTACAGCTCGAGATCGCCGTCGCGGGTGGACGTGAAGACGATCTTCTTTCCGTCGGGCGAGACCGTGTTCTCGGCGTCGTACGCGTCCGCGCTCGTCAGGCGCCGCAGATCGGACCCGTCCGGCCGCGCCGAGAAGATGTCGAAGGTGCGATAGAGCGGCCAGACGTAGCCGAGCGATCGGCTCGGCACCGGCGGGCACTCGGGCGATCCGAGGTGCGTAGAGGCGTAGACGATGCGACCCCCGTCCGGCGTGAAGTAGCCGCACGTCGTCCGGCCGAGGCCCGTGCTGACCATCTTCACCGACGAGCCGTCCAGGTTCATCGTGAAGATCTGGTCGCACGTGTACGGGGCCCGCGTCGACTGGAAGACGATCTGCCGGCCGTCGAACGAGAAGTAGGCCTCCGCGTTCTCGCCGCCGAAGGTGAGCTGGCGGATGTTTCGCAGGTGGGCTTCCTTCGCATGAGGCTGGATCCCCTGGCTCTGGCCGGCCAGCGTCGTGGCAAGCATCGCCATGGCGCCCGCGAGCGTGATGAGCGGCAATCGAACGGTACGAAGGGCTGTCGTTGTCATAACAGGACTATCGCCTCGCCTCAAGGAGCACTGTCGCGGCCACCGGCATGTCGTTGCGCCGGACCACGACGCGGACGGCATCTCCAGGTTTCTTCGCGCGCAGCGCGTAGGTGAAATCGTACAGGTTCTGAACCGGCGTGCCGTCGAACTCGACGAGCAGGTCGCCGGCCCGCAGCCCGGCCTTCGCCGCCGGGCTGCCCGGCCGGACGTCGGCAAACAGCACGCCGCCGCCCGCATCCCCGAAGTCGGGGATCGAGCCGAAGTATGGTCCATATCCGGCGCCGCCGCCACCCGAAGGGGCGCTCTCCGCGACCGCGGTCCACTCGGGCCGTGCCGGGTCGGTGGCCAGGCGCTCCATCATGAGATAGACGAGCGAGAGCACCCGTCTGGCGCCCTGCGCGTCGATCTTGTCTGAGGTATCGGTCGGCTTGTGATAGTCGCCGTGCAGGCCCGAGAAGAAGAAGAGCACCGGGACATGCTTGACGGTGAACGACGTATGGTCGCTCGACCCGAACCCTGAATCCGAATAGTCGAGCTGCAACCCCACGCGCCGATTCAGCTCGTCGAGCCACGGTCTGAGTACCGGCGAGGTGCCGACGCCTCCGACGAACACGCGCCCGTTGCGCGGACGTCCGATCATGTCCATGTTGATCATGGCCGCCATCGCCCCGGCCGGCACGGTCGGGTGGTTCGCGAAGTGCGACGACCCGAGCAGCCCCAGCTCCTCGCCCGCAAACGTTGCGAACAGGACCGAGCGCCGGAAGCCGCGGGTTCTCGTCGCGGCCAGGCGCGCGAGCTCCAGCACGCCGCTCGTGCCCGAGGCGTTGTCGTCGGCGCCATGATGGATCTGGCCGCGCTGCGAGGGCGCCAGCGAGCCGCGCTCGCCCAGCCCGAGGTGGTCGTAATGCGCCCCGACGACCACCCACTGGTCGCGCAGCGCCGGGTCGCGGCCGGGGAGCGATGCAATCACGTTGCGCACCTGCGTCTTCGGCCCGGAGGCCGCGCCGGCCGCGAGCTCGAACGGCTGGAAGAAGGTGCCGCCGTCGCCGCCCGGTGTGAGCCCCCAGGAGCGGAACCGTCCGGCGATGTACTCGGCGGCGGTATCGAGCGCGGCGGATCCGTTGGCGCGCCCGCCCATGGCGTCGCTGGCGAGATAGCTCACGTGCCGCAGGTACTGCTCCGCAGACAGAGCGTCGATGGCAGATGATGCAGCGCGCGAGTCCGCGGGCGTCGACGGCAGTGTCAGAGAAACTGCGCCGAGAACGACCGCGGATGCGAGCGACAGATGGATGACGACAGGCGGGACGCGCACGTGGCTTCAGCTCGAATCAGGAGCATACAGGAAGTGCCTGAAAAATCACGTAATGGCGGGGATTTGTTCGCGGCGGGAATGCGATTCAGCACGGGAGGTTCAACGATTTCTGCGGCATATCGGCGGGATCGAGAGCGGCACGGATGCTGCCCGGATACCCGCAGGCATCGATTTGACAGTCCCAGCCATGCGCGCGAACATTAGGCCAGTGACAGCGCTCATCCGGCGGCACATGCGTGCGACCGCGTCGGCCACCACCGCGGTGCTCCTCACGCTCGTGTTCGTCACCTGCATGCCCGCGTCGGCGATGATGCTCGAAAAGAGTTCGTGCTGTGCCGCCATGGAGCACGCGTGCGGCAAGCCCTCCGTCGACATGCCCTGCTGCTCGGGGCAGGGCGATCAGGTGCGCGCCCTCGTGGCGGTCAAGTCGACGACGGTCGCCGCCTCTGCGCCTGCGCCGGTCGATGCGGCTCCCGTGGCGTACGCCCCCCGGCTTGCCTCGCCGCTCGCGGCCGCGGGAAGCGCGCCGGTGCACCTCCGGGGCAGTCCTGCCTATCTCCTGATCTCCGCGCTCCGCATCTAGCTCCTTCGCTGTTTATTTGTGCGCCCTGGCGGCGGTGGTGTGTCTCTGTGTGGCACCCCCGCCGGCCCGGGGCGTGCTCATCACCCTGTTCATGAATGGCGAAGGTATGTCTCGACAAGGTATGTCTCGACAAGGTCTTGTTGGAACGCTCATCGGGCTGACGCTCCAGTGGACGGCTGCGGCGGCCCAGGAGGCAGTGCCCCCGCCGCGGCTGACGCTGCGGGCGGCCGTCCAGGAGGCGCTCGCCCGCAACCCCGAGCTCGCGCTTCTGCGCCAGGAATACGAAGCCGCTCGTGCGCTCCCGGCGCAGGAGCGATACCTGTCGCCCCCGATGCTCGAAACGCAGATCTGGGGCTGGCCGATCACGACCCCCAACCCCGCGCGGACCGATATGTATATGTTCATGGCCGAGCAGGAGCTGCCGGGCCGGGGCAAGCGCGCCGCCCGCGAGCTGGTGGCGACGCGCGAGGCCGAGATGTCCGAGCGGCAGATTGCGGTCCGCGCGAACACCATCCTGGGGGATCTCCAGGAGGCGTACATCGACCTGCTGTTCACCCGCGAGACGTTCGTGCTCTACGCGCGCCAGGCGATCGTCATCGAGGACGTGACCGAGACGGCCACGCGCCGCTATGCCGCGGGGGAAGGCGTGCAGCACCACTCGGTGGCGTCTCTCGTGGAGCTGGCGCGGCTCGAACGCGAGCGCATTGCCGCAGAAGAGCGCGCGCAGGCGGCCGAAGCGCGCCTCAACACGATCCTCGGGCGGCCGGCGGCGCAGCCGGTCGAGCCGCTCGATCCTGTGGAAGGCGCCGTCGCGCCGGACCAGGCGGAGTCGCTGGCGCTGGCGCGGTTTCCGGACTTCGCGATGATCGAGGCGGCCGTCCGCCGGGAAGAGGCCGAGCTCGATCGCCTGCGCGGTGAGCGCCGGCCCGATTTCGTCGTGGGTGGCGGCTACATGCTGACGCCCGGCGAGGCGGGCGCCTGGACGGCGCGCGCCGGCATCACCTGGCCGAACGCGCCCTGGTCGCGCGGGCGTGTGGACGCGGCCATTGAGGCGCAGACCAGGCGCGTGGAGGCGGTCAAGGCGCGCCACGCCGTGATTGCCGCCGAGGTGCGCGAGGCCGTCCGGAACGCCGTGATTCGGCTGGCCGCCGCGGAGCGGCAGGCGCGGCTCATCGAGAGGACCGTGATCCCGCAGGTGGAGCACACGTTCGAGCTGGCGCGTCTGGCGTACGCCACCGGCGACGGCGAGTTCACCGAAATGCTCGACGCGCAGCGGATGCTGCTCGCGAGCCAGATCGAGCACGTCGGGACTCGCGCCGGCGTCGCGCGGGCGCGCGCGACGCTCGATCGCGTGGCAGGTGCGCTATGACACGCCGCATGCTGCTTCTCGCCGCCGGGCTCGCCGCGGCCGCGGTTGTCGCGGCCCTCGTGTGGCTCACGCCGGCCGGCAGTGCGCTGCGGGGCGTCTGGGCCGCGCAGCCGCAGCCGGACGTCGCGTACGTGCCGTCGCCGCGTCCGCTGCCGCCCGACGAAGCCGATCACGCGGTCCCTCCACGGGGGGAAGTCGTCATCGATTCGCGCCGTCAGCAGCTCATGGGCGTGCGGATCGTCCCGGTGCAGAAGTCGGTCATGAGCGCCGAGCTGCGGGCTGCCGGCGTCGTGCGCTTCGACGAGACACGGCAGGCGGAGATCAGCACGAAGGTCGACGGGTGGATCCGCGACCTGCAGGCCAACTTCACCGGCCGGCGGGTCGCCCGTGGCGACGTGCTGTTCTCGCTGTACAGCCCGGCGCTCGTGGCGGGGCAGAACGAGTACCTGCTGGCTCTCCACGGCCAGGAGCAGGCCGCCCAGGCCGACGTACCGAACGTCCTCGCGCACTCCGAGCGGATCCTCGACGCCGCGCGCGAGCGGCTGCTCCGGTGGGACCTCACGCTGACCGACGTTCGCGACCTCGAGCGCCGCGGCCGTCCGTCGGAGACGGTTCCCTTCCTGTCGACCGCCGACGGCGTCATCGTCGAGAAGATGGCCGTCGAAGGGAAGCGGGTCATGGCGGGCGAGACGCTCTTTCGTGTGGCCGATCTGTCGGTCGTCTGGATCGAGGCGGATGTGCCCGAGCAGGACATGGCGCTCGTTCGCGTCGGCCTCGCGGCACAGGTGGAGCTGGATGCGTATCCGGGTGAAACGCTTCTCGGACGCACGGTCTACATCTATCCGACCGTTGACGAGCAGACGCGGACGGCCAAGGTCCGGTTCCAGTTCGCCAATCGGGACGGACGCCTGAGGCCGGGGATGTTCGCCACGGTTCGCATCGCCGGCCGCGAATCGCCGGCGCTGATGGTGCCGCCGGATGCCGTGCTCGACGCCGGGCGCGATCAGGTCGTGTTCGTGGCGCTCGGTGACGGCCGCTTCGAGCCGCGTCCGGTTGCCGTCGGCCGCCGCACCCGCGACGCGATCGAGATCACGCGCGGGCTGGCCGAGGGCGAGCAGGTGGCCGCCGGGGCGGCCTTCTTTCTGGATTCGGAAAGTCAGCTGCGCGCCGCGATGCAGAGCTACGCCGCCGCTCCCGGTGCGGCCCCCGCGCCCGGGTCTGCCGAGCGGCTCGACATCAGCTTCCGGACCGAGCCCGATCCGCCGCGGTTCGGCGAGAACCAGTTCGAGGTGAGCGTCCGGGATGCGGCCGGGCAGCCGATTGCGGATGCCGAGGTGGTCGTCACTTTCTTCATGCCGGCCATGCCGACGATGAACATGCCGGCCATGCGCAGCCAGGCGAAGCTGCCGGCGGCGGGCAACGGCGTATATCGCGGCCGGGGAGAGGTGCTGATGGGCGGACGGTGGGACGTGACGATTCAGGTGTCGAGGGGCGGCCGCCAGATTGGGAGCAGGCAGCTGACCGTGGTGACGAAGTAGGACAGACGTACGGGCTCGGCTGAAGCCGAGCACTACGCGAGGAGAAGGAGACGCCGATGAAACGAATCACCCTGGCCGTCGTGGTCTTGGTGGCCGCAGGTCTGGCGGCCGGATGTGGCGGCGGTGGCACCCAACACGAGAGCGAGATGTCATCCATGCCGGCACAGACACCGGCACCCGCGGCGGCGACGCAGACGACCGCCGATGGCGTCGAGGTGACGTTCAGAAGCGAGCCTCAGCCTCCCCGGGCGGGCGAGACCACGTTTGAGGTCGCAGTGCGGCAGGCCGGCCAGGCCGTCGCCGATGCGGAGGTCTCGGTTGAGCTCGTGATGCCGGCCATGCCGTCGATGAACATGGCGGAGATGCGCAATACCGTCGCGCTGACGCACGAGGGGGACGGCCGATACCGGGGCGCGGGGCCGGTCATGATGGCCGGCACGTGGAACGTGATCGTCCACGTGCGTCGCGCGGGGCAGGGAATCGCCGCGCCGACGTTCCCGTTGACCGCCGAGTAGGCCGGGTCCTTTCGGACCCGGCGGAGCAGCGAGTGTAGGCCGGGTCCTTTCGGACCCGGCGGGGTGACGACATGATCGCCTGGACGATCGAATGGTGCGTGCGCAACCGGTTTCTCGTCTTCGCCGGTACGGTGGCGCTCACCCTCTGGGGTGTG
>MEKU01000090.1:8723-26255 GCA_001767195.1 Acidobacteria bacterium RIFCSPLOWO2_02_FULL_67_21 | reverse complement strand
CGCCCGTCGACGCGGTGCCCGACATCTCCGACGTGCAGGTGATCGTCTCGACCGAATGGCCCGGCCGGAGCCCCGACCTGATCGAGGACCAGGTCACCTATCCGATCGTGACCGCGCTGATCTCGACACCGGGCGTCCGGAGCGTGCGGGGCTTCACCGACTTCGGCATCTCGTACGTGTATGTGATCTTCGAAGACCGGACCGACATCTACTGGGCCCGCAGCCGGGTGGTCGAGTACCTCCAGGGCATCCGCGGGCAGCTTCCTGAGGGCGTCAATCCGATCATCGGTCCCGACGCCACGGGTGTCGGCTGGGTGTTCGAATACGCGCTCGTCGACGACAGCGGACGGCACAATCTTGCGGAGCAGCGCAGCTTTCAGGACTGGTACCTGCGGTACTGGCTGGCGTCGGTGCCAGGCGTGGCCGAGGTGGCCAGCATCGGCGGCTTCGTGCAGCAGTATCAGGTCAACGTCGACCCTGTGAGGCTGGCCGGCTACGGGCTCGGGATCGGCGACGTGGTCGACGCGATCCGTGCCAGCAACAACGACGTCGAGGGCCGCCTGCTCGAGTTCGCCGGCCGCGAGTATATGGTGCGCGGCCGCGGGTATCTCAACTCGGCTGCCGACCTCGAAGAAGTCTCGCTCGGCGCCGACGCCCGCGGCACCCCGGTACGTGTCGCCGACGTGGCGCGCGTGTCGCTCGGGCCCGACATCCGGCGCGGCGTCGCCGAGCTCGACGGCACCGGCGAGGTGGTTGGCGGGATCGTCGTGATGCGGTTCGGCGAAAACGCGCTGCGTGTCATCGACGGCGTCAAAGCGAAGCTGCGCGAGGTCCAGGGCGCGATTCCGGAGGGGATCCGGGTGGTGCCGACGTACGACCGATCTGGACTCATCAACGATTCGCTGGCCACGCTCCGCCGCACGCTGATCGAGGAGGCCATCGTCGTCTCGCTGGTCATCATGCTGTTTCTCTTCCACCTGCGCTCGGCGCTCGTGCCCATCGTGGCGCTTCCGATTGCCGTGGCGGCGGCGTTCATCCCGATGTACTACCTCGGCGTGTCGTCCAACATCATGTCGCTCGGCGGGATTGCGCTCGCCATCGGCGTGCTCGTCGACGCGGCCATCGTCATGGTGGAGAACGCCTACCGCCGCTTGTCCGAGCCGCGCGAAGACGGCTCCCCCGTGCCGTATGAGGAGCAGCCGCGTGTGGCCGTGGACGCCGCGAAGCAGGTCGGCCGGCCGATCTTCTTCTCGCTGGCGATCATCATCGTGTCCTTCGCGCCGGTATTCCTGCTCGAGGCGCAGGAAGGACGGATGTTCCGTCCGCTGGCGTTCACCAAGACGTTTGCGATGGTGGCGGCGACGCTCCTGTCGATCACGCTGGTCCCGGTGCTGATGGGCCTCTTCATCCGCGGCCGCCGGCTCCGGCCGGAGTCGGTCAATCCGGTCTCGCGCTTCTTTGCGGCGCTGTATGCCCCGGTGCTCCGGCTGGCGCTCCGCTGGCGGTGGGCGGCGCTCCTCGTGAATTTCGCCGTGGTGCCGCTCACCGTTCCCCTCCTCTTCGGCATCGGCAGCGAGTTCATGCCGCCGCTGTATGAAGGGTCGATCCTGTACATGCCGACGGCTCCGCCCGGTCTGTCGGTCAGCGAGTCGACGCGCCTGCTGCAGCAGCAGGACCGCCTGCTGCGTCAGTTCCCGGAAGTCGAGCAGGTGTTTGGCACGGTCGGGCGCGGCACGACGCCGACTGACAACTCCCCGATGGGTATGGTGAACACCACGGTGACGCTCAAGCCGCGCGAGCAGTGGCGCCCCGGGATGACGCTCGAATCGCTGCAGGCCGAGATGGATGCGGCGCTGCAGTTTCCCGGCATGCCGAACGTGTGGACGCAGCCGATCCGCAACCGGCTCGACATGCTGCACACGGGGATCAAGACGCCGGTCGGCATCAAGGTGTTCGGGGCGGACCTGGCCGTCATTCAGCGGATCGGACAGGACATCGAGCGCGCGCTGCAGGGCGTGGAGGGCACGCGCAGCGTGTACGCCGAGCGTGTCACCCAGGGGTACTTCACGGACATCGACATCGACCGCGCCGCCATTGCGCGGCATGGGCTCAGCATCGGCGACGTGCAGGACGTGATTCAGTCGGCGCTCGGCGGCGAGAACGTGACGCGCACGATTGAGGGCCGGGAGCGCTATCCGGTCAACGTCCGGTACGCGCGCGAATTCAGGGAGTCGATTCCGGATCTGGAGCGTGTATTCGTGAAGACGCGCACCGGCGCTCAGGTTCCGCTCGGCCAGCTGGCGCGCATCTCACTCACGACCGGTCCGGCCATGATTCGCGACGAGAACGCGCAGCTCGCCGGCTACGTGTATATCGACACCGCCACGCGCGACATCGGCGGGTACGTGGCCCGCGCCAGGGAGGCGGTCACCGCGAACGTCACGTTGCCGCCGGGGTACACGCTGCAGTGGACGGGGCAGTACGAGTTTCAGGTGCGCGCGCGCGAGCGGCTGAAGCTGCTCCTCCCGATCGTCTTCTTCATCATCTTCATGCTGCTCTACATGACGTTTCATTCGGTGTCGGAAGCGACGATCGTCATGCTCTCGGTCGTGTACGCGATGACCGGCGGCGTGATCCTGCAGTGGCTCCTCGGCTACAACTTCTCGGTCGCGGTCTGGGTGGGGTACATCGCCCTGTACGGCGTCGCCGTGCAGACCGGCGTCGTGATGGTGGTCTACCTGCACGAGGCGCTCGATCGGCGCCTCCGGCGGCAGGAGTCGATCACGCCGCAGGATGTCTGGGAGGCGACCGTCGAGGGCTCCATTCTCCGGCTGCGGCCGAAGCTCATGACCGTCCTCGTCGTGATGGCGTCGCTCATGCCCATCATGTGGAGCACCGGCGTCGGATCGGACGTGATGAAGCCGATTGCGGCGCCGATCCTCGGCGGGATGATCACCTCGACCATCCACGTCCTGATCATCACGCCGGTGATCTTCTACCTGATGAAACTGCGCGCGCTGCGCAAGGGACGCCTGACGGTGTCGGCGATGACGTAGAAGGACGTAGTGCGCGGCGTCAGCCGCGCCCAGGCTGGCCTGAAGGCCAGCACTACGTACAACCGGGCTGGCCTGAAGGCCAGCACTACGTACAAACCGTACCACGTACAAACCGTACGTTGCGGCGGGCCGAGCCCCTTGTACACGAACTTCTGGATGCGCTTGCCCTCGTAGGTCTCGCCGATGAAGAGGTCCCCTCTGGAGTTCATGCCGAGATTGTGGGCGCCGTAGAACTGGCCCGCCCAGTGCCCGCCGTGGCCGAAGCCGCTCACCACCTCGAGCGTGTCGCGCCGGAGGATGTAGACCTGCTGATTGGTGCCGTCGGGCACGATGAGGAAGGTCTGCGCCGGGTCCGTCGAAAAGCCGATGTCCCACACCGACCCGCTGCCGAGCGTCTGGCGGGCGATGAACTGCTCGCGCACGAACGTGCCGTCCTTGCGGAACACCTGGATCCGATCGTTGGTGCGGTCGCAGACGTACACCAGCCCGTCGTGTGAAATCCGCACCGCATGCACGATGCGGAACTGCGGCGCCGGGGGGCCGTCGGGGTCGTACTGGCTCGGCCGGTTCTCGTGCTGCACCACGCCGCTGAACGGGCTCGGCAGCTTCTCGCCGGCCTCGGTGAAGTAGGAGTCGTCCGGGCGCTTGCCGTAGGCGCCCCAGTGGCGCCTGTAGGCGCCGGTGGTCGCGTCGAAGACGATCACGCGGTGGTTCACGTACCCGTCGGCCACGTACAGCTCGTTGGCCTCGCGGTCGACGATCATGTTGGCGGCGGCGCCGAGATTGCTCGTATCGTTGCTGCCCGTGTTGCGCCCCTTGCGGCCGATTTGCATGAGGAACGTGCCCTGGCGGGTGAACTTGAGGATCTGCGCGTCCTTTTCGCCTCCACCGCCCAGCCAGACGTTGTCCTGATGGTCGATGTAGATGCCGTGCTCGAGGTCGGGCCACTCGTATCCCTCGCCGGGCCCGCCCCACGCCTGCACGACGTTGCCCTCGGGGTCGAACTCGATCACCGGCGGCGCGGCGCGCCAGATGGATCGCGTCTCGTTCGGCTGCAGCGTGCCGGGCCGGTGCACGAGCCAGACGTGATCCCGGCCGTCCACCGCCACCCCGGCCACCGCCCCGAGGAGCCACCGGTTCGGCAGCGGCTTCGGCCAGAACGGATCGACCTGATAGATGGGCGCCTGTTCGGCCTGGGCGCTCACAGAGGACGCGGCCGCGAACGCCGCGGCTGCCAACATCGCGGCGACGGTCAGGATGCGAAAGAGGCTCACGCGAACCCTTATACCACTAGCGGCCGCGTCGCAGTTGCGGCCGCATGCCGACCTGCTCGTATAACAGCCCGTCCGAAGGTCGCTCGAGCCGCCGGATATAGAGCCGGTTCGGCTCCTGTCGCGCGAGATTGCCGCTGACGACCACGCGATCGCCAGGCCTGAGCGTGTCGTTCGCAAATCCGACGTCCGCGAGCTCGCCGCGGTTGTCCATCTCCAGGCGCCACGTGTCCGTCGCCCCGCTGCGGCGGACGTCGAGCACGACGAACGGATGGGGATAGATGAACTCGAAGCGCACGATCGCGCCTTCCACGGTCACCGAACGTGCGCTGTCGTAGACGCCGACGATCGAGTGATGCGCCTGCGCCGGACCGGCGATGAGCAGCGCCGCCACGCAGGCGAGCATCTCGCGCCTCATGGCACGTAGGTTAGCACTCCAGGCAGATGTCGTACGTAGTGCCGGGCTTCAGCCCGGCTACAGCCGGGCACTACGTCGGTTCCGAAATCCGTACTCTAGAATCTAGGCACGTGGAATTCGAGCTTCAGGGACGCGTGGCGCTCGTCACCGGCAGCGCCCGCAATATCGGCCGGGCGATTGCGCTGACGCTGGCGGGGGCCGGGGCCTCGGTCATGGTGAACGCCCGCCGCGCGCCGGCCGACGCGGACGGAGTGGCGGAAGCCATTGTCAGGGCGGGCGGCCGGGCGGCGGCTACCGCGGCAGACGTATCTGATCCCGACGCGGTCGCGCGTCTTGTCGCGTCCACCGTGGAGCGGTTCGACCGCCTCGACATTCTCGTGAACAACGCGAGCGTGCGCCGCGAGGCCGACTTTGCCTCGCTCGACTACTCCGAGTGGCGGGACATCCTGGGCACCACCCTGGACGGCGCGTACCTCTGCTGCCGCACGGCGCTGCCGCATCTCATCGGCTCGGATGCCGGCGCGATTATCAACATCGGCGGAGTGTCGTCGCACATGGGAGCGCCGCGTCGGGCTCACGTCATTGCGGCCAAGATGGGCCTCGTGGGGCTGACCCACGCCCTCGCGCACGACCTTGCGCCCCACCGGATCACCGTCAACTGCGTCGCGCCCGGATTGATCCAGACGCGCCGAACGGGTCCGGAGCCGGCGCATCACGCGTCGCTCTCGCCTCCAATCGGCCGCAGGGGCACGCCGGAGGACATTGCCGAGACCGTCCGCTTTCTCTGCGGGCCGTACGCGCGCTACATCACCGGCCAGACGGTCCACGTGAACGGCGGGCTGTACATGCCGTAGGCGCGCGGCGCGATCGACTAAAATGGTCTGCTTTCGATGCCTGCGCGGCTCCTTCCCATCCTCGTCTTCGTTCCCATCCTGCTCGGGTTCACGTTCAGCCCGCGGGAGTTCGCCCGCGAGCATGGCGGCATTACGCGCCTGTCAATCGCGACCGGCAACACCGGTGGCGTCTATTACCCGTACGGCGGCGGCATCGCGAAGGTTGTCAGCGAGTCGCTCCCGAAGATCGAGGTCACGGCGGAAGTCACGGCGGCGTCGGTCGACAATCTGAAGCTGATCCAGCTCGGCAAGGTCGATATCGCGTTCGCGCTGGCCGACACGCTGGCCGACGCGGTTCACGGACGCGGGCCGTTCGAGCGCACCGGCCCGGTGGCCGCGCAGACGCTGGCGGTGCTGTACCCGAACTACACGCACCTGGTCACGATCGAGGGAAATCGGATCGCGCGGATCGCCGATCTCAAGGGTCGAATCGTCTCGACCGGCTCGGCGGGCAGCGGCACCGAGGTGATCGCGCTCCGCGTGCTCCGCGCGGCCGGGCTCGATCCCGATCGCGACATCCGGCGCCAGGCGCTGTCGGTGAACGCCTCGGTCGACGCGCTCAAGGACGACAAGATCGACGCGTTCTTCTGGAGCGGCGGGTTGCCGACGGCGTCCGTCCTCGACCTGGCGACCTCGGCCGGCCTCACGGCCCGGCTGATCCCGAACGACGACGTGATTCCCGCCCTGCAGGCGGCGTTCGGCCCCGGGCTCTACAAGCGGATTGTGATCGCGGCCGGGTCGTATCCGGGCCAGACCGAGGATGTGCCCGTGGTCGGCGTCGAGAATGCGCTCGTGGTCGACGGGGGCATGGACGAGGCGCTCGCGTACGACCTGACCCGGACGCTGTTCGAGAGGCAGCGAGAGCTGGCCGGCATCCACCCGGAGGCGCGCCATCTCGCCCCGGCCCGCGCCGTCGAAGGATCCCCGGCGCCGTTTCATCCCGGCGCGATCCGTTATTACCAGGAACGTGGCGTGTGGAACCGGTAGCCCCCGTCACGACAGCGCCTGAAGATCTCGCGGCAGAGTCACCCACCCGACAGCTTGGAGGCGTTGCAGGCGGCCTTGGGACCGTGCTGGCGGTCGGGTTGTCGCTCTACGCCCTGTACTGGGTCCTCGGGATCGTGCAGCCGTTCGTCTACCGGGTGACGTTCCTGCTCCTGACGCTCATCCTCAGCTTCTTGTTCTATCCGGCAGGGGACCGCGATCGGAACCGCGTCACGGTGGTCGACTGGGCGCTGATCCTCGCGACGATCATCGCGCTCGCCTGGCCGATTGTCGATTTCGAAGATTTCATCTATCGCTCCGTCGACCCCGACGGCATCGACATCGCGCTCGGCATCGTCACCATCGTCGCGGTGCTCGAAGCAACGCGCCGGACGACCGGGCTCATCCTGCCGACCACGGCCGCCTGCTTTCTGGCGTATGCGTTCTACGGGCCGCTGCTGGATCTGGTCGGCCTCCGGGTGCTGGCGCACCGCGGGTACGACCCTGCGCGGATCGTGGGCACGTCGTACATGACACTCGAGGGGATCTTTGGCGTGCCGCTCGACGTGGCGGCCACCTACATCGTCCTGTTTTCGCTGTACGGCGCCATCCTGACCGCGTCGGGCGCGGGGCAGTTCTTCCTCGACTGGGCGATGGCGGCGGTCGGCCGATCGGGGCGGGGCGCCGGGCCGGGGCGCGCCGTCACCGTGGCGGGCCTGCTGCTCGGCACGATCTCCGGCAGCGGCGTGGCCAACACCGTGACGCTCGGATCGGTCGCCTGGCCGCTGCTGCGGCGCGCGCAGTACCCGCCGGACACGGCCGGCGCCATTCTGTCTGCGGCCGGCATCGGCGCGATCATCTGCCCGCCGGCGCTTGGCGCCGCCGCCTTCATCATCGCGGAGTTCCTGCGCATCAGCTATCTGCAGGTGCTCATCATGGCCGTGATCCCGGCGCTGCTGTACTTCGCGTCGATCTTCCTGATGATCGAGGCGGACACGCGGCGGGCCGCGCTCCGGCCCGTGGACGTCGGCCCGCTCTCGCTGTGGCAGCTCACGCGGCGGTCCGGGTACCACTTCGTCGCGCTCATCGGCGTGCCCGCGATGCTGCTCCTGGGGATGACCGCGTTCCGCGCGGTGTTCTACGCGATGGTGATGGCGTTCGTCCTGAGCTTCGTCGACCGTGCCAACGCGCTCACGCCGCGCCGGCTTCTTCGCGCGCTGTACACCGGCGGCCGGAGCGTCCTGCCGGTAGCCGCCACCACCGCCACCGCCGGCATCATCGTCGGCACGGTCACGCTGACCGGGCTCGGCCTGAAGATCGCCGGATTCATCGTCGCCCTCGCGGGCGGGCAGCTCTTTCTGACCGTGCTGTACTCGGCGGGCGCGGTGCTGATGCTCGGCCTGGCGGTGCCCGTCACCGCGTCGTACATCATCGCCGCCGTGATGGTCGCGCCCGCCATGACGCAGGTGGGCGTGCCCGAGCTGGCGGCGCACATGTTCATCTTCTACTACGCGGTACTGTCCGAGGTCAGCCCGCCCACGGCGCTCTCGCCCTTTGCGGCGGCGGCCATCACCGGCGGCCGCGCCTTTCCCACGATGATGCTCACGTGGAAGTACACGTTGCCGGCCTTTGTCTTTCCGTTTGCGTTTACGCTGAGCGCGCAGGGGATGGGGCTGCTGATGCAGGGATCCGCTGCCGACATCGCGATCTCGACCGCCAGCGCATTGGTCGGCATCCTGGCTCTGGCCGCGGGGCTGGGCGGATGGATCCGGGGGCCGGCCAGCAGCGTCGAGCGGGCGCTCGCCACCGCGGGCGGCCTGCTGCTGTTCTACGCAGGCACATGGTCCGACGCGGCGGGGCTGGGCCTGTTTGGCACGGCCATCGTGCTGAACGTGTTCCGCACGCCCTCGGCGATCCGCGGCGCGGTAGAGCCGACGTAGTGCCCGGCTTTAGCCGGGCTGAAGCCCGGCGCTACGTACGAAATCGCAGACACATATGGCCAATCCTCTAAACCATAAGATCGCGGTCATTCCCGGCGACGGCATCGGCAGGGAAGTCGTGCCCGAGGGCATCCGCGTTCTCGACGCGGTCGCGCGCCGGTTCGGGTTTGCGCTCGAATGGACCTCGTTCGACTGGAGCTGCGAGCGGTATCTCACGACCGGGCAGATGATGCCCGACGACGGCCTCGACCGGCTCCGGCCGTATGACGCGATCTTTCTTGGTGCCGTCGGCTACCCGGGGGTTCCGGACCACGTCTCGCTCTGGGGGCTGCTCATCCCGATCCGCCGCGGGTTTCAGCAGTACATCAACCTCCGGCCGGTACGCCTGCTGCCGGGCGCGCGGTCGCCGCTTGCCGGGCGCACGCCGGCCGACATCGACATGGTCATCGTCCGCGAGAACAGCGAGGGGGAATACTCGGAGATTGGAGGGCGTCTGAATCGCGGGACTCCGGATGAAGCCGCCGTGCAGGTCGCGATGTTCACGCGCAAAGGCTGCGATCGCGTGATCCGCTATGCGTTCGAGCTGGCGATGCGCCGGCCGCGGCGGCAGGTGACATCGGCCACCAAGTCGAACGGCATCATCCACAGCATGCCGTACTGGGACGAGCGCTTTGCCGCCATCGCGCGGGAGCACCCCGACGTGCGAACGTCGCAGTACCACATCGACATACTGACGGCCCACTTCGTCCAGCATCCCGACTGGTTCGACGTGGTCGTCGCCTCGAACCTGTTTGGCGACATCCTCTCGGACCTCGGCCCGGCCATCGCCGGGTCGATCGGCACCGCGCCGGGCGGCAACATCAACCCGGAGAAGACGTATCCGTCGATGTTCGAGCCGGTTCACGGATCGGCCCCCGACATCGCCGGGAAGGGCGTGGCCAATCCGATCGCGCAGATCTGGACCGGGGCCATGATGCTGGATCACCTCGGGCACGCCGACGCCGGCGCCGCCATCGTCCGGGCCATCGAGCGGGTCGTACAGGAAGGAAAGACGCTGACACGCGACCTGGGCGGCACCGCCTCGACGCGCGAGGTGGGCGAGGCGGTGGCGCGACTTATTTAGACCACGGGGCCACAGAGACACAGAGCCACAGAGATCCCTGGGCCAGCTTTTCTCTGTGTCTCTGTGTCTCTGTGTCTCTGTGGCTCTGTGGCTCGTCTATTTCGATGCCACGTACGCGGCGATGGCGATGATGTCGTCCTCGTTGAGTCTGGGGACGACGCTCTTCATCATCGGGCTCTCGCGTGTGCCGAACTGCATATCGACCAGCTGCCGGGCGATGTAGCTGGCATGGCGGTCGGCGATCGGCGGCGTGATGCCGGCGCCCTGCAGTTCGGGGCCGTGGCACAGGACGCACGCGGTCGTCTTGCCGCCTCCCTTCGTCACGAGCTCCTCGCCGCGCTTCAGGCTCCCCGGCGGCACGTAGGCGATGAACCCGGACCTCGGAGACCGCATCTTCTCGGTGAACTCCGGATTTTCTGGCACCTCGATGATGCGCTTCCCCAGCGGCTCTGTGGCGCCGCCCGGTTCCGGGATGAAGAGGCCGTTGAGGTCGGGCCGCGTCTTCGGCACCGTCTCGGTCTCCACGACCTTGATCCACGGGCGCCACGTCATCGAGGAGAAGTAGGCGGCCACCTCCTTGATCTCGGCATCCGTCATGTGGCGCGCGATCTGGATCATCTCGTTGGTGTTCGCCTTGCGCGGCTCGGCGCTCTGGCGGAGCCCGCTCTTGAATGCCTGGAGCTGCTGCACGATGTACGCGGCCGACAGGCCGGCCACCGGGGCGTTTTCCGGCTTGCCCTGACCGTTGGGCAGGTGGCAGAGGGCGCAGGCGCGCAGCTTGTCGCTCTCGCGTCCGTGCGCCACGATGTCGGGCATCGGCGGGTGGTCGCCGGGATACCAGTCGGCAGGGCCGTATCCGTTGTGAATTTCGTATTCGGTGAACGTCCGCGCTGCGTCCGGCAGCGTGTGGACGACATCCTTGGGCCGGGGCGATCCGGCACGGGCGCAGTCCTGCGGCTTGGACGTCTCGGTGCAGGGCGGCGCCGCCGGCTCGGGGCCTTCGGCGGTGAATCCATACGCCCAGAGCGGCGGGTTCGAGACCTGGCCGGTCACGACCGCCGCCGCGGTCCAGAGCAGGATGCATCCCAGCGTCAGCAGGGTCGCGGGTTTTTTCACGGGCAGCCTCCGGCGGTATTGTCCCCGAAAAATGGGGTCGGAGGTCATTTTTGGGAGGTCTTCGCAAAAATGACCTCCGACCCCATTTTTCGGCAGAAAACAAAACGGGGCGCCGTGAGGCGCCCCGTGAGATCTACTACCGGTGTTCGGAAGATTTGTTACTGACCGCCGCCGCCCGCTTCGGACGCGCCGAGGAAGAAGTTCCGGCCGTCCTCGAACGTCACGGTCTTGCCGTTGGCTTTCGCGGCGCCGCTCTTGGCCTTGTAACCCTCGACGACAACCTTCGTGCCCGAGGGGAAGTCCGTCTTCCGCAGGCCGCGCCGCAGCAGCTGCGTCGGACCGCCAGCTTCGATCGCCCAGTTCACGACCTTGCCGTCGGGGCCAGCCACGTCGACATAGATCCAGCCGTGAGGATTGACCCAATCCATCTTGGTCAGAGTCCCCCTCAGCGTGATCGGCGCGGTGATGTCGAACTCCGCGGCAAATGAGTGATGTGCCTGTAAAGGCAGCACTGCCAGGAGGCCGCCAGCCAAGGCCAGGGCCCCAACCAATTTCACTTTCATGGATTCAGTACCTCCGCGAGGGGAACGATAACATACGGCCCGCGGGATTCCAAGAGGGCGTGGGGTCCCCCAAAGCGGGACATTTTCAGGTTTTCCGGCTGTTTCGCCCCCCGCGCCGTGCGCCTGCAGATCACATCGTCAGAGCGGCCTCGGGCGCGGCGTCGACGGCCGCGTCGTCCACCGGGCCGCCGTTCAGGACCCGGTTCATCCGCGCGGTGTCGAGCGCCCCTTCCCACTTCGCCACAATCACGGTCGCCACCCCGTTGCCGATCAGGTTCGTGAGCGCGCGGGCCTCCGACATGAACCGGTCGATGCCGATGATGAGCGCCAGCCCGGCGACGGGCACGGCGGGGAAGGCGGCGAGCGTGGCGGCCAGCGTGACGAATCCGCCGCCCGTGATCGCGGCGCTCCCCTTCGACGTGATGATCGCGAGGCCGAGCAGGCCGATCTGCTCCGACAGTGAGAGCGTGGCATTGGTGGCCTGCGCGATGAAGATGGCCGCCATGGTCATGTAGATCGACGTGCCGTCCAGATTGAACGAGTAGCCGGTCGGGACGACCAGCCCGACCACCGGCCGGGAGCAGCCGAGGTGCTCGAGTTTCGCCATGAGCCGCGGCAGCACCGCCTCCGACGACGACGTGCCGACGGTGATGAGGATTTCCTCCTTGATGTACCGAAGGAACTTGACGATGCTGAAGCCGGCCAGCCGGCAGATGGTGCCCAGCACCACCAGGATGAAGAACGCGCACGTGAGATAGACGCCCGCCATGAGCTGCCCGAGCTGCAGCAGCGTGCCGATGCCGTAGCGGCCGATCGTGAACGCCATCGCGCCGAATGCGCCGATCGGCGCCAGGCGCATGATGATGTGAATCATCCGGAAGAGCCCGTGCGAGAACTGGTCGATGAGCGAGACCAGGTGCCGCCCCTGCTCGCCCAGATGCAGCAGCGCGACGCCGAAGAGCACCGAGAAGAACAGCACCTGCAGGATCTCGCCGGCGGCGAACGCGCCGACGATCGTGGACGGGATGATGTTGAGAATGAACTCGACCGTACTGAGCTTTTCGGCGCTGGACGTGTAGGAGGCCACCGCCGCCGCATCGAGGGACGCCGGGTCGGCGTTGATCCCGACGCCCGGCTGCAGCACGTTGACGACGACGAGCCCCACGATCAGCGCAATCGTGGAGACCACCTCGAAGTAGATCAGCGCCTTGACGCCGATCCGCCCCACTGCCTTGAGATCGCCGATCTTGGCGATGCCGACGACGACCACGGCGAAGATGATCGGCGCAATCATCATGCGCACGAGCTTGATGAAGGCGTCGCCGAGCGGCCGCATCGCCGCGCCGGTCTCGGGCCACAGGTAGCCGAGCAGGACGCCGATCAGGATGGCCGTCAGGACCTGGACGTACAGGATCGAGTAGAGCGGCTTGCGCGTTGCCGGAGGCGTCATGTCGGCCGTCATTCTAACCCGTCAGATAAGTCCCGCGGCCCACAGCGCGTACACCGCGGCCATGGCCACGGTGCCGCCGACAAACGTGACGCCACCGAAGAGGATGAGCGCGCCCCGCAGCGGGACCCGCGAGAGCGAGGTGCAGACCCAGAAGTAGCTCGAGTTCACATACTTCACGATCATCGAGCCCGCCGCGCCTGCCAGCATCGTCGCTTCCGGACTCAGGCCCAATGTCTTCATCATCGGCGCGGCAATCGATGCGGCAGTGATGACGCCGACCGTCGTCGAGCCGGTGATCATGTTGCCGGCCACCCCGATGACGAAGGGCAGGAAGATAGCCGGGAGTCCCGTCTCGGCGACGCTGCGCGCGATGACGTCCACCGCGGGGGTCTGCCGGAGAATCTGGCTCAGCGACCCTCCGAGGCCGGTGACCATGATGATCATCGCCGACGTACGGAGCGCGTCCTCAACCCAGGTGCTCGTGCGCGCCTCCGCATGCCCGGCCGTCGTGTTGCGGTACGCGAGGAGCACGCCGATGCCGAGCGCCACGACCGGCCAGCCCAGATACGTCAGGGCCACGTTCACCACATGCCCGGCCGGGAGCGCGGCTGCGGCGGCGCTCTGCCCGGCGATGAGCGCCAGCGGAATCACGATGGGCGCGTAGGCGCGCCAGGTCGAGGGCAGCTCGCCTTCCAGCCCCCGTTCGGCGAACGATTGGCCGACGAACTCGCGCGACGGCGGCGACTCGATGTGAGGTCCGACGAGCAGCGCAAAGACCCAGCCGGCCAGCGCCGCCACGATCGATATCAGGCTGCCGTAGACGATCACCGTGCCGAGATCGGCGCCGACGAGCGCCACCGCCGCCAGCGGTCCCGGCGTCGGCGGCACGATCGCGTGCGTCATCTGCAGCGCGCCGACGAGCCCCGTGGCCATCACGCCCATATTGAGGCCGCTCGACAACGCCGCCGAATGAACCAGCGGATTCAGAATCACGTAGCCGACGTCCGAAAATATCGCGATCCCGATCACGAAACCGCTCAGCGTGAGCGCCAGCGGCATCCGCTGCCGCCCGACCCACCGGATCATCGACGTCGTGATCCGCTCCACCCCGCCCGTATGCTTCAACGCCTCCGCCAGCAGCGACCCGAGCACGATGACGATGGCGATGCTCTGGATCGTGCTGCCGAAGCCGCGCTCGAAGGCGGTAATCAGCGCCTTTCGGTCGAGCCCGGGCACCATGGCGAAGAGGAGAATCGGCGCAAGCAGGGCGATGAAGACGTGCCATTTGAAGCGCGTGATCAGGAGAAACAGGAGCGCGACGATGGCGACGAGTCCGGCAATCGCGACAAGAGCGCTGTCGGTAATCATGGACGTGTGGTCGTGTGAGGGGCCGGGGCGCGGGGATTATAGCGGATTGCGATATCCTTCGCGTGATGCGGCCCATGGCTCAGAGCGCGCTGACCTCACTGCTGCTCGCCGGCCTCGTCGCCACGCCGGGTGGTCGTCTCCAGGCGCAGCGTGGCGCGGCCGGCGGTGAATGGCGCGCCTACGGCGGCGACAACGGGCAGACGCGGTACGCCCCCCTCGATCAGATCACCAGGGACAACGTCAGGGACCTGCGGGTGGCCTGGACGTTCCGGATGGACAACTTCAGCAGCCCCGCGGAGCTGCGCAGCGAAACGTCGCCGGTGATGGCCAACGGCCGCCTCTTGTTCACCGCCGGCGTCACTCGCGCCGTCGTGGCGGCCGATGCCGGGACGGGCGAGCTCCGCTGGGTGTGGAAGAACGACGAGGGCGTCCGGATGCAGCGGGCGCCGCGGCGCGGCTCGGGCCGCGGGGTGGCGTACTGGAGCGGGGGGCGGGACGAGCGCGTCTTCACGGTGACGCCGGGCTTCCGGCTGGTGGCGCTCGACGCGCGGACGGGCCGCCAGGTGCCCGGCTTCGGACGCGACGGCGTCGTCGACCTGTTTGCCGAGATCGATCCCACCATCGACCTGACCGGCACCATCGGGAACACCTCGCCGCCGGTCGTGGTCGGGGACGTCGTGATTGTCGGGCCCGCGCACGCGCAGGGGGCGCGGCCGCCGTCGATGCGCAACACGAAGGGCGACGTGATGGCCTTCGACGTGCGCACCGGCCGCAAGCGCTGGCAGTTCCATACGATTGCGCGCCGCGGCGAGGCCGGATACGAGTCGTGGCTCGACGGCTCGGGTGAGTACTCCGGCAACGCCGGCGTCTGGACGCCGTTCACGGCGGACGAGGAGCTCGGCTACGTCTACCTGCCCGTCGAGGCCGCCACCAGCGAGTACTACGGAGGGCATCGTCCGGGAAACAATCTGTATTCCTCGAGCCTCGTGGCGCTCGACGCGCGTACGGGGAAGCGCGTGTGGCACTTCCAGCTCGTGCACCATGACATCTGGGACTACGACATCTCGTCGCCCCCGCTCCTCGTGGACATCACCGTCGACGGCACGCCGATCAAGGCGATCGTGCAGCCGACCAAGCAGGCGTACCTCTACGTGTTCGACCGCGTGACGGGGCGTCCCATCTGGCCGATCGAAGAGCGTCCCGCGCCGATGTCGGACGTGCCCGGCGAATGGACGTCGCGCACGCAGCCGGTTCCGGTGAAGCCGGCAGCCTTCGACCGCGTCGGGATGACGGAGGACGACCTCATCGACTTCACGCCCGAGCTGCGCCGGAAGGCGATCGAGGCGCTGCGCCCGTACCGGTTCGGCCCGCTGTACATTCCGCCGTCGCTCATGGACGCGGCCGACGGGACCAAAGGCGCGATCATGATGCCCGGCAACCGCGGCGGCGCGAACTGGAACGCCGGCGCCGTGGACCCGGAGACCGGCTATGTCTACGTCGCGTCAGTCACGCGGCCGACGCTCCTCCAGCTGGTGAAGGCGGGAAACACCGACGTGAACTTCGTGGCCACGGCGCTCGCGCCGCCGCTGCCCACCGTCGACGGCCTGCCGCTGCAGAAGCCGCCGTACGGCCGGATCGTCGCGTTCGACATGAACAAGGGCGAGATCGCCTGGCAGATGGCCAACGGCGACACGCCGCCGGCGATCGGGAACCACCCGCAGCTCGCCGGCCTGCAGATTCCACGGACCGGCAGCGTGTCGCACGCGGGGCTGCTGCTGACGCGCACGCTGCTGTTTGCGGGCGAGGGGGACGGCGGCCTGCCGATGTTTCGCGCGCACGACAAGCGCACGGGCGAGGTGCTCTGGGAGACGCAGATTCCGGGCGGCGTCCAGACGGGCCTGCCCGTCACATACATGCACAACGGCCGGCAGTTCATCGTCTTTGCCACCGGCGGAACCGGGACGCAGACGCCCGCCCAGCTCGTGGCGTATGCTTTGCCCGACCGGCCATGACGACAGCGCATCGTACGTAGTGCCGGGCTTCAGCCCGGCCAAGGGAGGCGTGACATGTTGCGCAACTCAGCCCGACTCGTAATCGCCGCTGCCCTGGGCATTGCGGCCATCGCGTGCCGGGGGTCCGAGACCCAGGCGCCCGCCGACGGCGCCACCACCGTGCTGACCGGCGCGCGGATCATCGACGGCACCGGGAGCCCGCCGGTGGACCAGGGCGTCATCCTCATCAACGAGGGGCGCATTGCGGCCGCGGGGCCTGCATCCGACGTGCAGATTCCTGCCGGCGCGACCCGCGTCGACCTGGCGGGCAAAACCGTGATGCCGGGCCTGATCGACGCTCACGCCCACGTCCGCGCGGACAACAAGGAGCTGCCGGTGCGCGACGACCTGGTCCGCCGGCTCCGCGTGCTGGCCGCGTACGGGGTGACGACGGTCGTGAGCCTCGGGCAGAACGAGGACGACGCGGAGCTTGCGGAGGTGGCGCGGCTGCGCGACGAGCAGGACCAGGTGCCGCTGGACCGGGCGCGGATCTACACGTCGGGCCCCACGATGCGGAACCTCAAGACGCCCGAAGAGGGGCGCGCCACCGTGAATCGCCGCGTCGAGCAGAAAGCCGATCGCATCAAGTTCCACCTCGACGGCAACGCCGCGCAGATGACGCCCGATACCTACGGCGCCATCATCGAGCAGGCGCACACGCACGGGCTGCGGGCCTCGGCCCACATCTACAACCTCGCCGACGCCAAGGGTGTGGTGGAGCGGGGCCTCGACCTCATCGGCCACAGCGTCCGCGACCAGGACGTCGATCGGGCGTTCATCGACGCGATGAAGCAGCGCGACGTGCCGTACGTGCCGACGCTGACACGCGAGCTCTCCGTCTTCGTGTACGAGTCAACGCCGGCGTTCTTCAGCGACCCGTTCTTCCAGCGCGGCATGGCGCTCTACAAGGAGGAGGTCGACCTGCTGAGCACGCCGGGGTACCAGCAGAAGGTCCGCGAGAGCAAGACGGCGCAGGAGATCAAGGAGGCGCTCGTGCAGGCGAACCGCAACCTGAAGCTCCTCTCTGACGCGGGCGTGCCGATTGCGATGGGCACCGACGCCGGCGGCGGCGAGGGGCGGTGGCAGGGCTACTTCGAGCACGTGGAGCTCGAGATGATGGCGAAGGCCGGCCTGACCCCGATGCAGGTGATCGTCGCGGCCACGGGGGCGGCGGCGCGCGCGTCCGCGCTCGATCACGTCGGGACGATTGCCCCGGGCAAGGCGGCCGACCTGCTCGTGCTCGATGCCGATCCGCTGCAGGACATTCTCAATACCCGCAAGATTCACTCGGTCTGGATT
>MEKU01000090.1:0-8651 GCA_001767195.1 Acidobacteria bacterium RIFCSPLOWO2_02_FULL_67_21 | reverse complement strand
TGAAGACCCGCCTCTACGATCGTCATTGAGGCGGACACGACCGCCGGAGCGCGGATACCACCGACGTAGAGGCGGACCTTCAGGTCCGCCTTGGTGTGACGCGCGGTGAATGGACATGCGCATGGTCACTCTCGCTGTCGCGATACTCGTTCTGCTGCTGGCGCCGGCGGACGCGTCGGCCCAGAAGAACGGCCCGCCCGAGATCGTCGTCACGCTGCTCGGCACCGGGTCGCCGACGATCATGGAGACGCGCGCCGGCCCGAGCACGATGGTGCAGGCCGGCAGCCAGACGCTCATCTTCGACGCCGGCCGCGGGGCGCTGCAGCGCCTGATGCAGACGGGCTCTGACTTCGGCGCGGTCAACGCCGTGTTTCTGACGCACCTGCACTCGGACGAGGTCGTCGGGCTGCCGGACCTCTGGCTGACCGGATGGCTGCTGTCGGGCCGGGAGACGCCGCTCCCGCTGTACGGGCCGGCCGGCACCGCCGCGATGGCCTCGCATCTCAGGCAGGCGTTCGAGTTCGACATTCGCTTCCGGATTGACGACGACAAGTCTTCGCCGACGGGCGCGGAGGTCCGCGTCACCGAGGTTCGCGAAGGGGTCGTCTATGACGTGGACGGCGTGCGCGTGACGGCGTTCGAAGTCGACCACCAGCCGGTGACGCCGGCGTTCGGCTATCGCGTCGATTACGCCGGCCGGTCGGTCGTCGTCGCGGGTGACACGCGCTTCTCGAAAAACCTGATCAAGTTTGCGGCGGGCGTCGATCTCCTGGTTCACCCGGTGGCCGATGCGTCCGAGCGATTCCTTCAGCGGAATCCCGGATTCGAGGTTGTCCTCGGCCATTCCACGTCGGCCGCCGAGGCGGGCGCCATCTTCAGCGAGGTGAAGCCGAAGCTCGCCGTCTATTCGCACATCGTGCTGCGTGAGATCACGAACGCGGAGCTCGTCCTGCGCACGCGCGAGTCGTACGAGGGGCCGCTGATGATTGGAGAGGATCTTCAGCGGTTCGTGGTCACGGCCGACGACATCACGGTATACAGACGGTAGGGATTAGGGGTCAGGGGTTAGGGAGTCGTACGTAGTGCCCGGCTTCAGCCGGGCCAGCCGGGCTGAAGCCCGGCACTACGAAACAAGGGAGATGTTGCCATGGCAGTTGGACGCACGGCATCAGCCGCGGCCGCCGGAATCATCGGGCTGGCCTTGGGAGTGGCAGGGACGCTGGCGGCGCAGCAGGGAAGCGCGCCTTCGGACGAGCCGGCTCCCGCGCCGGTCCGCCGGGTGATCCGGCCGGCGGATCGAAGCCGAGACGCGGCAGTCGTTCGCCAACATCAACGAAGTGCTCAAGGCCGCCGGCATGAGCTTCGCCGACGTCACGACCGTGACGGTCTACATCACCGACTTCAATGACTTCCCGGCGTTCAACAAGGTGTACCAGGAGTACTTCCCGACCGACCCGCCCGCCAGGGCCACCGTGCAGGTGGCCGCACTCAATGTCGGCGCGCGCGTCGAGCTGCAGATGATCGCGGTACGGCAGCCGTAAAAATGGGGTCGGGAGTCATTTTTCCCGAGTGTTCTCGAAAAATGACTCCCGACCCCATTTTCAGAGCGCAAGGCGCATCGCCTCGGCCAGGTGGATGGCGCGGCGGCCGGTCAGCTGCGCGATCTGCTCGCGGCAGCTGAATCCGTCGGCCACGATGAGCGTCTCCTCGGCTGCCTGACGCACCGCCGGCAGGAGCACGCGCTCGCCGATCGCTTTCGAGACCGCGAACTTGTCGGCGGCAAAGCCGAACGGGCCGGCCATGCCGCAGCAGCCGGCGTCGGGCGCCTGCACGTCGGCGCCCATCCTGCCGAGCAGCGCCACCTCGTGATCCATCTTCATGATCGCCTTCTGGTGGCAGTGCCCGTGCAGCAGCACCGTCCGGCGCAGGGCGGGCGCGAAGGCCGGCGCGTGCCGCGCGAAGAACTCGCTCAGGACGACCGTCTGGCGCCGGAGCTTCTGCGCGCGCGGGTCGTCCGGAAACAGATTGTGGAGCTCGTCCCGGAAGACCGACGCGCAGCTCGGCTCGAGCACGACGATGGGACAGCCGGCGTCGATCGGCGCCGCGAGCGCGTCCATGACGCGGGTCAGATAGGCCTTCGCGCGGGTCAGCAGGCCGAAGTCGTACAGCGGCCGTCCGCAGCACAGGTGGCGGTCCGGGGTGCTCACCCTGAAGCCGGCGGCGGTCAGCACGTCGTAGGCCGCGATGCTCGTGTCGGGGCGGAAGTAATTGTTGAAGGTGTCCGCCCAGAGAACGACGTCGCCCGCAGAAGGGACGCCCTGCCGCCGTGCCCAGCGGCGGAAGCTGACCGGCGCAAGCCTCGGGAGCTCGCGCTCGGGAGCCAGGTGCAGCAGCCGGCGGATGAGGGCGCTGAGCCCCGGCGCCGACGCGGCGGCGTTGGCGAGGGCCGGGACCATCGATCCGAGCCGCGCCCACCGGTCGACCAGCCCGAACGCGTAGGCCTCGAGCGGACGCGCGTGCGTGTCGTAGTAGTGCGAGAGGAACTCCGCGCGGTAGGTGGCGAGGTCGACGTTGGCGGGGCACTCGCTCTTGCACGCCTTGCACGAGAGGCACAGGTCGAGCGAGCGCTTGACGTACTCGTTGTTCCACGTGTCGGCCACGACCTCGCCCTGCAGCACTTCGAAGAGCATGTGCGCGCGGCCGCGCGTGCTGTGCTCCTCCTCGAGCGTCGCCATGTAGCTCGGGCACATCGTGCCCGAGTCGTGCTTGCGGCACTCGCCGATGCCGATGCAGCGGAGCGACGCCTGCGCGAAGGACCCCTCGTCATCCGGAAAGCGGAAGTGCGTCGGCGGATTGTCGGGGCGGAAATCGGCGCCGAGCCGGAGATTCTCGGTCGGCGGAAGGGCGTCGACGAGCTTTCCGGGATTCAGCCTGCCGGCGGGATCCCAGATCGCCTTGAACTCGCGCAGCCCCTGCATGAGCTCGTCGCCGAACATCTTCGGCAGCAGCGCGCCGCGCGACTGCCCGTCGCCGTGCTCGCCGGAAATCGATCCCCCGTGCCCGACCACGAGGTCGGCGGCGCGGTCGACGAACTCGGCGTACCGCCGGATCCCCGGCTCACTGCGCAGGTCGAAGCTGACCTGCATGTGGATGCACCCGTGCCCGAAATGTCCGTAGTACGCCGCCTGATAGTGGAACTCGTCGAGCAGCGCGCGCAGATCGCGCAGATAGCGGCCCAGGCGCTCGGGCGGCACCGCCGAGTCGTCCCAGCCTTCGTAGCGCGGCGGCATCCCCGGCGCCGAGATGGCCGCCCGCGGACCGGCCTCGCGGATCCGCCAGACGGCCTGTGCCTCCGTCGCCGTGTAGACCCGCATGGCCGGCGCGTCCGGCAGCCGGCCGAGCCGCTCGACCAGGCGCCGCGCGGCGGCCGCCGCCTCGGCGTCGCTCTCTGCGCCGAACTCGACGAGGAGAAAGCCACGGCCGTCCGGAAGGAGATCGAGGTTGGGCGCCCCCTTGCGGCGCAGGCCGTCGACCATGATGCCCTCGAAGCCCTCGAGGCCGATCGGGCGGTGCTCGAGGATCGGCATCACGTGGTCGGCGGCGGCGAACGTGTCGGGATATCCCAGGCCGACGAGCGACCGGTGCTGCGGGCTTTCGATGAGCGTCGCGCGCGCCTCGAGCACGATCGCGCAGGTGCCCTCGCTGCCGACCAGCGCGCGGGCGACGTGGAAGCCCTGCTCCGGCAGCAGCTGGTCGAGGTTGTAGCCGGAGACCCGCCGCGGAATGTCGGGGAAGCGCTGGCGGATGAGCGGCGCGTACCGGTCGCGCAGCGCGCGCAGCCGCGCGTAGATGTCGCCGCGGCGGCCGCCTCTCCGGACGATCGTGTCCAGTTCCGGCTCGCTCGTCCGCCCCACCGTGAGCTGCGTGCCGTCATAGAGCAGCACGCGCAGCGTCTCGATGTTGTCGACGGTCTTGCCGGCCAGCAGCGAATGGGTGCCGCAGGAGTTGTTGCCGATCATCCCGCCGAGCGTGCAGCGGCTGTGCGACGAAGGGTCCGGCGCAAACGTCAGCCGGTGGTGTTCAGCCCGGTCGCGCAGCGTGTCGAGCACGACGCCCGGCTGGACGCGCGCGAACCGCGCGCCCGGGTCGAGCTCCAGAATCCGGTTCATGTATTTGGAGAAGTCGAGGACCACCGCCACGTTGCAGCACTGGCCGGCCAGGCTCGTGCCGCCCCCGCGCGGCAGCACCGGCGCGCCGTACTTGCGGCACAGCTCGACAGCGGCCACCACGTCGTCGTCGTCGCGCGGGACGACCAGGCCGATCGGAATCTGACGGTAGTTGGAGCCGTCCGACGCATAGAGCGCCCGGCTGCCCGGATCGAATCGGACTTCGCCGGCGACGACGCGTTTCAGCTCGCGTTCGAGCTCGGCCGCACGTGGAAACGTGTCGACCGGCTTGCCGTGAGAGCTCGGAGGAAGGGACGTCAACGTACTCCAGGCGCTTCAGCGGTTTCGTGTCGGACGTAGTGCCCGGCTTCAGCCGGGCTAAAGCCCGGCGCTACGTACATGCTAGGCGCCCACGAGTTTCTTTTCTGGCGCGGTGAGCGCGTCGAGCGCCGCCACGATACCGCCCGGTCTGTGCGGGATGCCGGCGAGACGCAGGCCCATCTCCACGCCGCACAGCGTCCCGGCGAGCATCAGGTCGTTGAGCGAGCCGAGGTGCCCGATCCGGAAAACCTTTCCGGCCAGCTGGCCGAGGCCGGTGCCGAGCGACATATCGAACGTCTCGAGAATGATCGCGCGGAGGCGATCCGCGTCGTGCCCGTCGGGAGTGAAGACCGCGGTCAGCGAATTGGAATACTCGCGGGGATCTTCGCAGACCAGCTCGAGGCCCCACGCGCGGACGGCCGCCCGCGCCGCCTCCGCATGCCGCCGATGCCGCGCGAAGACGTTCGGCAGGCCTTCTTCGTGGAGCATCGAGAGCGCCTCGCGCAGCGCATACAGCAGGTTGGTGGCCGGCGTGTACGGAAAGAAGCCCGCCGCATTGTTCTTGAGCATCGGCTCCCAGTCCCAGTACGCCTTCGGCAGCCGCGCGTGCCGGCTGGCGGCGACCGCCTTCTCGGAGATCGCGTTGAATCCGAGTCCCGGCGGCAGCATCAGCCCCTTTTGCGAGCCGGTGACCGTCACGTCGACCTCCCACTCGTCGTGACGGTAGTCGATCGACCCGAGCGACGACACGGCATCCACGATGAGCAGCGCCGGATGGCCCGCGCTGTTCATGGCGCGGCGCAGATCGGCGATCCGGCTCGTGGCGCCGGTGGAGGTCTCGTTGTGCACGACGACCACCGCCTTGACGGCACGTGCCGTGTCGGCGCGCAGCCGCTCCTCGAGCAGCTCTGGCGAGGCGCCCCGCCGCCAGCTGCCTGCCACGTAGTCGACGGCCAGCCCCAGCTTCTCGGCCGGATGGCGCCACGCAATATGCGAGAACCAGCCGGTCTCCATGATGAGCACACGGTCGCCGGGGCTCAGCGTGTTGATGAGCGCCGCCTCGCACGCGCCGGTGCCGGAGGCCGGATAGACGATCACCGGGCGGCTGGTCTGAAACACCGGCCGCAGCGACTCGAGCACCTCGCGGCTGAGGCGCGCGAACTCCGGCCCGCGGTGGTCGATGGTGGGAGAGTCCATCGCCCGGAGCACGCGGTCCGGCACGTTGGTCGGACCGGGGATCTGCAGGAAGTGTCGGCCGGGACGGGTCATGGGTGGCTGGGGTGTACGTAGTGCCGGGCTTCAGCCCGGCTAAAGCCGGGCACTACGTCGATTCGCTATTCCGCTACTGGCCCTGCGCGGCGGCGGCCGCGCCCTCGAACAGCGTCTTCCCGTCGGGCAGCTTGACCTGGCGGGCGCTGAGGGTGTGCAGCTTGGGGTCCCGCGCGCCGTAGCCCGTCACCGTCACGGTGGCGCCGATCGGGAGGTCCTCCTTCCGCCAGCCGCGCGAGTACAGCGTGTTGGCGGAACTGAACTCGAGGCTCCACGACTCCACCTCGCCGCTGTCCTTCTTCACGTCGATGTAGAGCCAGGCGTGCGGGCTTCGCCATTCCATCTTCGTGATCGTGCCGACGAGGGTCTGCACGTTGTTGACGTCGAACTGTGCGGCGAACGAATGATGTGCCTGCAGCGGGCTGGTGACGGCCAGCAGCAGGGCGACACACCCCAGAAGCCACATTCGTGCCTTCATCGCTGTTTCTCCCGTGCCTCCCAGGCACTGCGCAACTCCCTGGCCTGCCGGGCGCTGATGCCAGGGAAGACCTCGAGGCCCGCGCTGTTGAAGTCGCGCATGCTCTCCACGTTCCCTTCGTGACACGGCTCCTCGACGATCGCCGGAGCCGGAGCGACCGCGCGCCTGAACGAATGCGCCATCGTGAAGGGGCGCGTGTACACATTCGGGTCGTCAATCGTGGCCGTGTACAGCAGCGTGTTCGGATCGACGAACGCGAACCGCTCGGTGACCTTCACGTCTTCCGTGACGAATCGCCCCCGCTGATCGAGCCAGGTGAGGCCATTGAGGTTCGTCGTCTCCACGACCAGCGTGTTCCCTTCCCACCGTCCGACCGGGTCGCCCTGGAAGAGCGAGATCTCCTTGCCGACATGCGGCCGGCCATCCAGCGGGATGATGCGATAGGTGTGCGCCTCCTCGGAGAGGATGGTGAGGTAGTCCCGGTTCTGGACGAACTCGAAGAAGCCCACCATATACAGCGTCCCGGGGACGCCCGACTGGTAGCAGACGGCGTTGTGGTGCAGGTACTGCTGCTCGGTGGAGGTGGGATGTTCGACGGTCCGGGCGTGGGCGAGGCGCCTGGCATCGGCCCACGGCTGCATGGGGACCTTCCCGTCAGCCGGATCCACGATGACGCTCGGGCCGCCCGCATCGTCGGGATTGCGCGGGTGCGCCTCGACGTCTTCGTGCGCCGCTGACGAGCGCCGGCGCCACGCGCCCGAGAAGTCGGGTGTGCCGTCGGCCGCTCGCGGCGGAGTGGCCGTCTTCACCTTGCCCAGCGCGCACTTGTAGAAGGCCATCGGGTCGGTCCCGTCGGGGCACTCTGACGGGGGCAGCGGAACGCCCCTGCCACCCTCCTGGCCCGCCGCGGCGCGGGCCGGCGACAGCAGGACGGCGGCAGCCAGGGCAAGCATCAGCGCAACAAGGCGGCTGCTCACGGAACCCTCCTGTAAGATACGAGCATTTTAGTGGACCGTTTCAACTGATGCACTGCCACCTGCGTCAATCCTTGGAAGCCGGGCTTGCTGGCCGCGACATCGGAGCGGCCAGTCCCGGCTTGGGGATACACACCATTAACCCCGCGTCGCAAGCGGCGTCAACGAAAAAGGTGGCACGGCGCGGGGGGAGGATCTGCAGATGCGGAACCGGTCGATTGCGTCCACGTGCGCGGTGGTTGCCGTGGCGATTCTAGCAGTACCGTGGGGAGCCAGAAGCGTTCAGGCGCAGGCGCCCGGTGCGGCATATTCCCTACCCCGGACGGCCGACGGCCGTCCCGACCTGCAGGGGATCTGGCAGGCGCTCAACACCGCGGTCTGGAACATTCAGGATCACAACGCGGCGCCGGGCGTCCCGGCCGGGCTCGGCGTCGTGGTCGGCAACGACCTGCCGTACCTGCCGGCGGCGCTCGAGCAGCGGCAGGAGAACTTCCGCAACCGTGCCACCGGGGATCCTGAGGCGAAGTGCTTCATGGTGGGTGTTCCGCGGCTCATGTACATGCCGTATCCGTTGCAGATCGTGCAGTCGCCGCAGCTGGTGTCCGTGCTGTCCGAATACGCGCACGCCGTCCGGTACATTCGCCTGCAGGGGGCCCATCCGAGGGCCGGGGAGTGGTACCTCGGTGACTCCCGGGGACGGTGGGAGGGTGACACGCTCGTGGTGGATGTGACGAATTTCGTCGACGGCATCTGGTTCGATCGGTCCGGCAACTTCCACAGCGACGGCCTGCACGTGGTCGAGCGCTTCACGCGGACCGGGCCCGATCACCTTCTGTACGAAGCGACGATCGAGGATCCCAAGACCTTCTCGAAGCCCTGGAAGATGAGCATGCCGCTGTACCGGCGGAAGGAGCCGAACCTCCGCGTGCTCGAGTACGAGTGCTACACCTTCTTCACGCAGGGCGGATCGACGCGGTAGACACCATTCATTCCTTGTCGCGGCGAGCCTTCGCGGGGCCCCCACCGCGCATGCCTGCGCGGTGGGGTGCGAGATCCGCCGAGGCCGGGCTGAAGGCCGGCCTCTACCGTTTGTCCGTTCCCTCCCGTGCGTCGCGGACGAGCGCGGCCGTCCGGTAGATGCCGTGCACGAACTTGCCGTAGGGCAGGGTCACGAAGAGGGCGAGCACGATCCCCAGATGTCCGACGAGCAGCAGCGGCATCGCGGCCGTTGAGCGCAGGGCGAGCAGGACGAGCCCGCTCACGCTCGTCAGCAGCAGCAGCACGATGAAGCCGCGGTCGAGCGGCCGTTGGGTGGGGTCGGTGGCCGCGAGGTCGCGGGTCCGCCCGATCCAGTAGAGCCCCGCGGGCCCGGCGACGAGCCCCACCCCTCCCACCGTTCCCAGGATGACCGGAACGCTCACGTAGTCGTAGGGCGCCGGGAAT
>MEKU01000089.1:31872-75614 GCA_001767195.1 Acidobacteria bacterium RIFCSPLOWO2_02_FULL_67_21 | reverse complement strand
CCCGCCCTGGCGGCGCGTGCGGCCACTGGAGTACTCCGACGGGATGAGGCCCACGTAGGCAGCAAGCTGTCGCGGATTGTCGAAGCGCGTGAGATCGCCGAGCTCCGCGACGACGGTGATCGCCACGACCCACTGCACACCACGCAGCGCTTGGAGCGCCTCGACGACGGGCGCGAGTCGCCAGTGCGGCGCAGAATCGCGGAGCTCAGCTTCGATACGCTGCAGCCGATCGACTTGCTCGTTGACCGCCCGCAGCCCTTCTTGAAACACGATTTGCTGGGCGGGGGTCGGACACACCACCTTCGCTAGGTACCGACAGTGGGCGGCGTTCCAGTCAGCTCGCCCGACATAGTGCAGGCCGAGTCGCAACAAGAATGCCTTCAGCCGGAGCTTGGCGTCCTTCATCGTGACCCGCGCCGCATCGCGGGCGCGGCAGAGGTCCCGGACCGCTTCATCCTCGACACTCGGCACATAGACCGCTGTCAGGTCACCTGTAACCGGCGAATCAACTGATCCAGGTCGGCCTGTCGCGTCCCGATCTTCCCGACGAAGACCGGCGGCTCGGACCGGCCGCCCTGCGCGTGCGCGACCGCGATCGAATCCTTATGAACATCCAGCCCGACGAACAGCGGAGTAGACTTGGCCATGGCTGACCTCCGGGAGAAACAGCGCTGCGGACCCTGCAGCGGTGCGGCTCTGGCCGGTGCAGGCTAACCCGCGAGACACCTGGAGGTCAGCCTGCTCAGAAAGTCATTCTGTCTGCCATGTCTCTCTGTGACTCTGCGTCTCTGTGGCTCGTATGTCGTGGGCGCCGCTACGATCCGACGACAGGATTCGTCAGCGTCCCGATCCCTTCGTACGTGCAGGCCGAGGTGTCGCCTGGCTTGAAATAGATCGGCGGCTTCCGGGCCGACCCGACGCCCGCCGGTGTGCCGGTTGCAATGAGGTCGCCCGGCCGCAGCGTCATGATGTTCGAGCCGTACTCGACCTGCTCGTGCACGGTGTGAATCATGTACGACGTGTCGGCCTCCTGCAGCACCTTGCCGTTGAGCGCGAAGCGCACCTTCAGCTTGTGCGGATCGGCCACGAACTGTTTGGGCGTGATGAACGGCCCCAGCGGGCCGAACGTGTCGTGGTTCTTTGAGATCAGCCAGTCGGAGCCCATCCGGGTATCGCCGCGGCCGCCCCGATCCGACACGTCGTTGTGAACCGTGTAGCCGAAGATAAACTCGTTGGTCTTCGCTGCGGGGACGCGCCGCGCCTCGCGGCCGATCACGACGCCGAGCTCGCACTCCCAGTCCACCTGCGTCCGCCCCGGAGGCAGCCGGATCGGCTCGCCCTCGGCGATGATCGTGGTGGGCGACTTGAGGAACATGTACGGGTTCCACCGCTTGTCGTCCGCGGGCCGCTGCCAGATCCCCGGCGCGCTCTGCGTCCCCTGGGGTGCGGCGCCGAGCGTCGTGCCGCCCATTTCGCGGTCGTGCTCGCGGTAGTTCACCGCCACGTTCAGCATCGCCCGCGGGTACATGATCGGCGGCAGAATCTTCAGCGCCTTCACGTCGTACACGTACGCCGGTCTCGTGCCGGCGGACTCGACGGCGCGGATGATCTCCGCAATCCGGCCGCGCAGGCCGGCATCGTAGCGCGCTATCAGATCCCGCATGTCGGTCGGCGCCGCAACCGACGCGGACGCGCGGACCGCCTGATGGGCCGCTGCGAAATCGATCACCAGCGAATCCTTGAGTACGATGCCGACCAACGGCCGGCCGCCGCGCGCGAACGTGCCAAGCTTGTAGGGCGACAGGGCCTGCGCGTCCGCGAGCACCGCGGCCAGCACGCAGGCAGTCAGGATACCGGCAAGAACCCGTTTCATGAATCCCTCCTCAGCCACCCAGTGTAACTCCGATTGAATCGGCGCCGGAGCGGCGCTACACTTCGGCGCCATGCGACACATCTGTCTCGGAGTTGTTTTCGTGGTGCTGATGTCCGTTCACGCCAGGGCGCAGGGCGTCGTGATGCAGCGGAACCTGTCGCTGCCCCTCGCCAAGGCCATTGCCGAGGCCACCCTGGCGGAGTGCAAGGCCAAGGGCTTCAACACGTCGGTCGCCGTCGTCGATCGATCCGGGCAGATGATGGTGTTGCTCCGCGACGAGAACGCGACGCCGCAGACCGCCGAGATGGCGCGACGCAAGGCGTACACGGCGCGGATGTACCGGATTCCCACCGTGGACTTTCAGAAGCGCACGGCCGGCGATCCCGCACGGGCCGGCCAGCTCGAGCTCACCGACATCCTCGCGCTCAGCGGTGGCATCCCGATCCAGGTGGGCACCGACACGATCGGCGGCGTCGGCAGTGCCGGCTCGAACCTCGAGACCGACGACGCCTGCTCCCGGGCCGGGGTTGGCAAGGTCGCGGACCTGTTGAAGTAGGCGTCGCGAACGCCCGAAGGAATGCTCCATGAAGAAGGCTCTTCTTGTGCTGACGGTCGCCCTGCTCGCTCTTCCCGCCCGCGCCGCGGACCCGCCCGGCTTCGGCATGTGGTCATCTGCCGAGTTGAAGCGGCGTGACGCCGCGCTCTCGACGCGCGTCGGCGCCGACCATTCGGCGCGTGAAACGCTCGCCGACTACGGCGATCATCGATTCCGCCTGCTCTTCCGCGACGCCGACGGCGTGCCCGAACAGCACGACAACATCGTGGACGTGGTCATCGTGCAGAGCGGGCAGGGGATCCTGCTCCTGGGCGGCAGGATGATCGGGATGCGGGCAGGAGGGGGGCGCGGAGAATTTCTCGGCACCGGCATCGAGGGGGGCGAGCGCCATCCGCTCGGCGCCGGCGACGTGCTTCACATCCCGCCCGGAGTGCCGCACAGCTTCCTGGTGCCGCGCGGGCAGCACATTACCTACGTGCTGGTGAAGTTTCCGGGCTGAAGCCGGTGAAAAATGGGGTCTGACCCCATTTTTCAGGCGCTGAATTCGACCTGCACATCCGGGATCAGGCGCTTCTGCGCCGCTTCGGCGAACAGGCGCCGGACGGCGGTGCGGCCGCGGTCGCCGTAGTCCAGGGTCAGCTCGTTGACGTACATCCCGACGAAGCGATCCGCCTTGTCGCGATCGAGGCCCCTGCCGAACTGCAGCGCGTAGTCGAGCGCTTCCTGACGATGGGAGAGCGCGTACGCGATGCTCTCGTGAAGGAGTCGTGAGACGGTCTCGACCATCGCGGGTCCGAGATCGCGGCGGATCACGTTTCCGCCGAGCGGCAGCGGCAGCCCGCCCGTGCGATCGGCCCACCATTCACCAAGATCGACGATCTTCTTCAGACCCTCGTCCTGATACGTGAGCTGCCCTTCGTGAATCAGCAGGCCGGCCGCCACCTCGCCGCTTCGAACGGCGTCCTGAATCCGGTCGAACGGCATGACGACGCACTGGACGCCGGGGTCGTAGATCCGCAAGGCCAGGAACGCGGTCGTGAGCGTCCCGGGAATCGCGACCGTGACCCCGTCGAGGGACGAAGGCCCGTCGGCGCGTGCAACCACAATCGGACCGTAGCCGTCTCCCATGCTCGACCCGTGCGGCAGGAGCAGGTACTTGTCCGTGAGGTGCGCGTACGCGTGAAAGGACACCGCACTGACCTCGTACTTGCCCTCGAACGCCGCCTGGTTCAGCGTCTCGATATCTGCGAGCAAATGGGCGAACTCGAGGCCTCCGGTCGGGACCTTGCCGCTCGCAAGGCCGTAATGCATGAAGGCATCGTCAGAATCCGGACTGTGCGCAACCGTGATTTTCATGAAGGACTATTTCTGCAGCCGCTCGGCGAGCCACGAGAGGAGGGCGCTGAAGTCGGCGGCAGGCGCGCGGAACTCCTTCGGCGTCATCTGCTCGAGCATATCGCGGTGCGTCGGGCCGCCATACGGCACCGGCCCGCTCGTCAGGTTGGCGTCCGGCCCGAAGAGCTCGATCCGCGGTGACTGGCCGTAGACATCCACGAAGTAGCGAAGGTTGAGCGCGTCGCGCTCCTCGCGGACGGTCGACGGGCGGAGCTCCCGGTAAACCCGCTCGAGGTCGATGGGGAGGCGGCTGACATCGATCGGGGCCGGCAGGGTCACAGCCTGGCCCCCGGCCGGCTCACCTGCGGCGGCAATCCCTGCAGAGGCGCAGATCGCCGCAAACACCGCCAGCGCTGCCGACCGAGCCCACCTGTTTGCCATGTCAGTTGAGACGCCCCTGCGTCACCCTTAGCTGGAGTTCCATTCTTCGTACCAACGGCCCGTGCCGTAAACGGCCTGAAAAACCGTTCACCGTGACGAGGAGGCTTCCCTCAGCGGTGATATTTCCCGCAACTGCCGGACCAGCCGCGCGACATACCCTGCCGCGAACTCGACTTCATCCGCCGTCGTCCAGCGCCCGAGTCCGAACCGGATGGAGGCGGCGCCCAGATCGGCATCCCGGCCGATTGCCTTCAGTACATGGGAGGGTTCCCGGCTTGCCGACGTGCAGGCCGCCCCGGATGAAACGGCCACCTCGTTCAACGCCATCAGCAACGACTCGCCTTCGATCCCGCCAAAGCTGACGTTCAGATTCTGGGGGAGCCGGTGCTCCAGCGACCCGTTCACCTGAATGTCGTCGAGCTCATGCCGCAGCGCGGCCAGCAGGCGATCGCGAAGCGCCGCGAGACGGGCGCCCTCGGCCGGCATGTCGTCCCGGCACAGCGCCGCCGCCCTGCCGAACCCGACGATGCCGGGAACGTTCAGGGTGCCGGATCGCAGGCCCCGTTCATGGCCTCCTCCGTTGACCTGCTCGGTGAGCGCAACCTGCGGCGCGCGTCGGCGGACGTAGAGCGCTCCTACGCCTTTCGGGCCGTACAGCTTGTGAGCGGTCAGCGAGACGAGATCCGCCTGGACGGCTGTGACATCGATGTCGATCTTCCCGGCTGCCTGTGCGGCGTCGGTATGAAACAGGATGCCGCGTTCTTTGGCCACGGCCCCGATCGCCTCGACCGGCTGCAGGACGCCAATCTCGTTGTTGGCGGCCATGATGCTGATCAGAATCGTGCCGGGGATGATGGCGGCCTCCAGCTCGTCGAGACGGAGGCGGCCATCCGCCTGGACCGGCAGATATGTCACGCGCGTGCCGCGCTGCTCGAGGTGCCGGCAGGTGTCGAGCACGGAATGGTGCTCCGTAACGCACGTGATGACGTGGTCGCCCTTTGGGCGATAGGCGTCGACCACCCCTTTGATTGCCAGGTTGTTGGACTCGGTGGCCCCGCTCGTAAAGACGATGTCCCGCCCGGCCGCGCCGATGAGCGCGGCGACCTGCGCCCGCGCCTCCTCCACCGCCTCCTTCGCCGCCCACCCGAATGGGTGACTGCGGCTGGCCGCGTTGCCGAACCGCTCGGTGAAGTACGGCAGCATCGCGTCGAGCACCCGTGGATCGACGGGCGTCGTCGCGTGGTAGTCGAGATAAATGGGGTCGGAGGTCATTTTTAGAGGACACTCAGATCACTGCCGCATGCCGGAGTGTCCTCGAAAAATGACCTCCGACCCCATTTCAGTACTTCGGCTGCGACGGGTCGACCTGGTCGATCCACTCGACGATGCCGCCCCGCAGGTTCTTGACCTTCGTGAAGCCGACTGAGTGCAGGAACTCCGCCGCCCGGGCGCTCCGCGCCCCCACCTTGCACTGCGTGATGATCTCGCGGCTGGGATCGAGCTCCTGGTACCGCCGCGGCAGCTCGCCGAGCGGAATCAGCGTCGAGCCGGCAATCCGGTTGATTTGATATTCGTTCGGCTCGCGGACGTCGAGAATCAGCAGATCGTCGCCGGCGTCCAGCCGCCGCTTCAGCTCGGTCGCCGTGATCTCCCAGTCGTCGGCCGGCGCGCCCGCCTGCACCTCCGACGCCGGGCGAAGACCGCAGAACTGCTCGTAGTCGATGAGCTTCGTGACGGTCCGGTTCGTCCCGCACACCGGGCACTCGGGGTCCTTCCGCAGCTTCAGCTCCCGGAACCGCATCCGCAGCGCGTCGTACACGAGGAAGCGGCCGATGAGCGGCTCGCCGACGCCGAGAATCAGCTTGATTGTCTCGGTGGCCTGGATGACGCCGATGATGCCGGGCAACACCCCCAGCACGCCGCCTTCCGCGCAGCTCGGGACGAGCCCCGGCGGCGGCGGCTCGGGATAGAGGCACCGGTAGCACGGCCCGTTCCTGGCCGCGAACACCGACGCCTGCCCCTCGAACCGGAAGATGCTGCCGTAGGCGTTCGGCTTTCCGCTGAGGACGCACGCATCGTTCACGAGATAGCGCGTCGGGAAGTTGTCGGTGCCGTCGAGAATGACGTCGTACGGCTCGAACAGTTCCAACGCGTTCTCCGAGGACAACGACGTGTCGTACGTGTCAACGTGCACGTGCGGGTTGAGGGTCCGCAGGCGGTCCCTCGCCGAATCCAGCTTGGATCGGCCGACGTCGGGCGTGCCGTGCAGGAGCTGCCGCTGAAGATTGCTGAAATCGACCACGTCGAAGTCGACGATGCCGATGCGGCCGAGGCCGGCGGCAGCCAGGTACATCGCCGCAGGCGACCCGAGCCCGCCGGCGCCGATGCACAGCACGCTGCCGGCCTTGAGCTTCCGCTGGCCGTCCATGCCGACCTCCGGCATGATCAGGTGACGGCTGTACCGCTTGATTTCGTCCTGCGACAGATCGGGCACCGCGCGCGCCGAGGCCTTTTCGGCCTCGGGCGGCGTCGTCACCGTCGGCGCGCCGCCGGCGACCGACGGCACGATGCTGAGCGAATCGCCCGGCTTGACCGGCGTCTGCTCGCGCTGCAGGTAGCGGATGTCCTCGTCGTTCAGATAGACGTTGACGAAGTTCCGCAGCTTGCCCTCATCGGTATACAGGTGCTTGCGAAGCCCGTCGTACCGGCGGGTCAGGTCGGCCAGGAGCTCGCCGACGGTGCCGCCGCTGACCTCAACCGATTCCTTCTTGTCTGTGAACGGTCGCAGCGGCGTCGGGATGTGAATCGTGTTCATAGGTCAGTTCTTCCTGGTCGAAGGCGGAGCGGTCGTCGCGCAGGCGCCAGGAGGTCATCGCCTCCGGAGCGCCGGCACGGACCGAAACAATCACATACGAAAAAAACGGCCACGCGTGATCCAGATCGTACTGCGACGGACGGGCAGGATGATCCGGGTGTGAATGGTAGAACCCGAGCAGCTCGGCGCCGGCCGCCGACGCCTGCCGCTCCGCGTCGCGGTAATCCTGCGGGCGGATCCGGAACCGGCGCCGCGGGCCCTCCTCGGTCGTATTCGGCAGCGCGTAGGTGGCCACCACGGCGCCATCCCGCCCGATGAGCGCCCCGCAGCACTCGTCGGGGTAGGTCTCGGCCCCGTGCCGCCGGATCGCCGCCGCCACGCCGCCATCCAGGCGAAGCGCCATTATCGCCCGCCCCCCTCCGGAGTCTCGCCCCAGAAGCGCTCCGTCAGGTATTTCTCCCCTCCGTCGCAGAAGACGACGACGATGACGGCGTTGGACACGCTGCGCGCCACGCGCAAGGCCCCCGCGAGATTCGCGCCGCTCGAGATCCCCACGAACAGCCCGGCGCGCGCCAGCTGCCGTGTCAGCTCGAACGCCTCCTCCGTGCCGACGGCCAGATCGTCGTCGGCGAGCGCCGGATCGTAGATGCCCGGCACGATCGCCGTCGCCATGTGCTTCAGCCCTTCGAGCCCGTGCAGCGGCGAATCGGGCTGTACCGAGATCAGCCGTATGGACGGGTTGTGCTCGCGCAGCCGACGGCCGACGCCGATGAACGTGCCGCTCGTGCCGAGGCCCGCGACGAAGTGCGTGAGCCGTCCCTCGGTCTGCTCGAGGATCTCCGGCGCGGTCGTGTCGTAATGGGCGCGCCAGTTGCCGGGATTGTTGTACTGGTCCGGATAAAAATACAGGTCGGGGTCGGCCGCGTACATCGCCTTCGTACGGAGGATCGCACCGTCGGACCCCTGCATCGGATCGGTGAAGACGATCTCGGCGCCGTACGCCTTCAGGATCCGCTTGCGCTCCGGCGTGACATTGGACGGCACGCAGAGCCGGACGCGATAGCCGCGCGCCGCGCCGATCATCGCGTACGCGATGCCGGTGTTGCCGGAGGTCGCATCGAGGATGATCTTGTCGCGCGTCAGCGCGCCGGAGCGCTCGCCGTCCTGAATCATGCGGGCGGCCGCGCGGTCCTTCACCGAGCCGCCCGGATTGCGCCATTCGGCCTTTGCCCACAGCTCCACGTTGCGCAGGCCGTCCTCGAAGCCCGGCAGCCGCACGAGCGGCGTGTTGCCGATGAGCTCGATGATGGACGACGCGGTACGGGGCAATCCCGGGGTAACGGCTGGCATATCCGACTGCTTAAGTCCGATTTTATCAACCCGCGCCGACTGATGGCTAGCTGACCGGCCGCCCGTCGGGATCCCGAATTTCGACAGCGCCGAGGCCGAGCTTCACGAGCTCCGCCTCGATGGCCGCGCGGTCGCCGACCGCAATCACCACCAGCCGCTCCGGCACCAGATACCGGCGCGCGACCGCCAGCGCCTGCTCGGCCGTCACCGCCTGCACCTCGGCCGCAAACCTCGTGTAGTAGTCGAGCCCCAGGTCGTAGATGAAGACGTTCGAGAGATTGTTGACGGCGCTCGTGCGCGTCTCGAACGCGCTGGCCAGCGAATCGGTCAACGAGGCCTTGGCCCGGCCGATTTCATCGGGCGTCGGCGGGCTCTCCAGCATCGCGCGGATCTCCTTGAAGATCTCGCTCACCGCCGGCGCCGTGACATCGGTGCGCACGCCCGCCGCGACGGCAAACGGACCCGCGTGCCGGCGGAACACGAACTGCGAGTTTGCGCCGTACGTGTAGCCGTGCTGCTCGCGCAGGTTCATGTTGATCCGGCTCGAAAAGCTGCCGCCCAGAATCAGGTTCATCACCTGAAGAGGCCGGAAGTCGCGCGTCGATCGCGGCACGCCGATGGTGGCGACCCGCACCTGCGTCTGAGGGCTGCCGGGCTTGTCGACGATGACCAGACGCGCGGCGGTCGTGGCCGGGGCGCCCGGCGCGCGGCGCTGCGGCGTTCCGCGCGGCCAGGCGCCCAACGCCTTTTCCGCGAGGGCCCGCAGCTCCGCCATGGAGATGTCGCCGGCCACCACCAGCGCCGCCTCGTTCGGCATGAAGTGTTCCTTCCAGAACGCCACAAGGTCGCCCCGTGAGGTCGTCTTGATCGATCCCTCGGTCCCGATCTCCGCGTAGCCGTACGGATGCCTCGCACCGTACAGCGCCATCGACATCGTCTGCGCCGCAATCTGCGGAGGGCTGTCGCGCTGCTGCAGCACCTGCGCGAGGCGGCTCGCCCGCTGGCGCTCGATCTCATCGGCGGGGAACGACGGGCGCAGGACGACGTCCGCCAGCAGATCCAGCATCGCGGGAAAGTTCTTGGCCAGCGACCGCACCGACACGGTCGTGGCGTCCATCGCCGTATCGGGGCCGAGCGCGCCGCCAAGCTGCGCCACTTCGTCCGCGATCTGGAGCGAGCTTCGCGTCGTCGTGCCTTCATCGAGCATGGCGGCGGCGAAGCTGGCGAGCCCGGGCGTCTCGATCGGGTTCGCCTCGCTTCCCGCTTTCAGGACGAGATTGGCGGCGACGATCGGCAGGCCGGGGCGCTGACTGAGAATGAGCGTCAGCCCGTTCGAGAGCTCCACCGATGCCGGCGGAGGCAGCACGAGCGGCCGGGCCGCCGATGGCGCCGGCGGCGTGCCGCGCCACGGCTCGTCGGCGTTGATCGACTCGGTGCCGCCCGCCGCAGGCGACGGCGTGGGCGGGGTGGGCACCTGCGGCAGCGGATCGGGCTGCCCCGGCACCGCGTGCAGCACGACGCGGGCGTTCTGACCCAGCTGCTGGCGCGCAAACGTCATGACGCCATCCGGCGTGATCGCACGCAGCGCCAGGACGTCCTTTTCGAGATAGTCCGGCGTCCCCAGGTAGTAGTTGTAGAGATTGGCCCGGTTGGCGAGGCCGCCAAGCCGCTCCACGCCCGTGATGAGGTTCGTCTCGATCGTGTGACGCGCGCGCACCACCTCGGCCGGATCGGGCGCGCGAGCGCGCAGCGCGACGAGCTCCGCATCGATGGCCTTCTCCAGCTCCTCGGCCGTGTGGCCCGGACGCGCCGTCGCCAGGATCTGGAAGATCGATCCGAGCCGCAGCGACTGCTGATACGCCACGACGTTCTGAGCGATCTGGAGCTCGTACACCAGCTTCTTGTACAGCCGGCTCGATCGCCCGCCCCCAAGAATGTCCGCCGTGAGGCGCGCCTCCGCATCGCCCGGCTTGAACGCCGGCGACGTCATCCATGCCATGTACACCCGTGGCAGCTGCACGCGCGCGTTGACGACCCGGCGGCGCTCGGAGGTGATGCCGGGCGTGACCGCCCTGATCGGCGGGACGGCCGGACCGCGGCGCAGCGTGCCGAAGTATTTCTGCACCAGCTGCTTCATCGCCGCCGGATCGAAGTCGCCGACGATCGCCAGGCTGGCGTTGTTGGGCGCGTAGTACTGCCGGAAGAACCGCCGCACGTCGCCCAGCCTGGCAGCCTGGATGTCGGCATGCGAGCCGATCACATCGCCGTAGTACGGATGTCCGGACGGAAACAGCGTCTGGACGAGCGCCTCGCCGGCCAGGCCGTACGGCTGATTCTCGACGCTCTGACGACGCTCGTTGCGGACCACGTCCTGCTGGTTCGCCAGCGCGGCCTCGTCGATCTGCTCGAGCAGGTACCCCATGCGGTCGGATTCGAGCCAGAGCGCGAGCTCCACCTGATTGGACGGCACCGTCTCGAAGTAATTGGTGCGGTCGTAGTCGGTCGTCCCGTTGACGCCGCTGGCGCCGGCGGCCTCGAGCAAACGGAAGTGGGAATCGGGGGGCGTATGCTTCGAGCCCTGGAACATCATGTGCTCGAACAGGTGGGCGAACCCGGTCCGTCCCGGCTCCTCGTTGGCCGGACCGACGTGGTACCACACGTTGACGGCGACCATCGGCAGCTGCCGGTTCTGGCTCAGAAGCACCGTGAGCCCGTTGGGCAGCGTGTACCGCTCGAATGGCAGCCGCGGAATGTCGGGCGCCTCGGACCGGCGGTTCTGCGCCGAGGGCGGCGCCTGCGTCAGCGCCACCATCGCCACGGCAACCACCCACGGAACACAAACGCGTGTGCGCATCGCCATTACTCCTTGAGCGGCGCGGTCGCCAGGCTCGCCCACAGATACCAGCAGGCCACCGATCGATACGGCCGCCAAGCCTCTCCAAGCTGCGTGAGCCGGCGCGGCGTCGGTGTCGCGCGCAGCCGGTACGCCCTCCGGACTGCGTTCACGATACCAAGATCGCCGACCGGCAGCACATCGGGCCGGTGCAGCCGGAACATGAGGAACATTTCGGCCGTCCAGCGGCCGATGCCCTTCACCTGGGTCAGCGCGGCGATCACGCCTTCATCCGGCATGTCGTCGAGCGAGGCCAGGGGGAGCGACCGATCGCCGATCCGCCGGCACAAATCGCGCAGATACGCGATCTTCTGCCCGCTGAGCCCTGCCTGCCGCAACACCGTATCGGGCACCTGCTCGACCTGACGCGGCGCCGGCCGGCCGTCGAACAGGGCGTCGAACCGGCCCGCAATCGTCGCGGCGGCGCGGCTCGACAGCTGCTGCGAGATGATGGCGTGCACGAGCGCAACGAAGGCGTCCTCGTGCTGAGACTCGGCCAGCCCGCACGGGCCGTACTGCCGCATCAGATCCCGGAGAATGGGGTCGCGGCGCGCCAGCAGACGCCTGGCCCGGGCGTAGTCGATGGCCATCCTCTCAGTCGAGCTCCGCCGTCAGCGTCACCTGCGCGCGCAGCTCCATCTCTCCCGCGGCGATCACGGGCGCGTCGGATGTCTGCGCCGCCTCCCGCATGGCGACGTACGGGATCGGCGGACGGACCGGCACCCCCTGCTCCTCCACGCGCACGACGCGGGCGATCGCCCTCCCGATGCCTGACGCCGCGGCGTCGGCCCGCGCGCGCGCATCGGCGGCCGCCAGCCGGAGGGCCTCGCGCTCGAGGCGGGCCCGATCGCGAAGGTCGAAGCGGATGCCGCCGACCGACGTCGCTCCCGACTCCACGGCCATCTCGAGGAACTCGCCCAGCCGGTCGACCGCGTCGACGCGGATCTCAATCGTATTGCGCGCCACGAAGCCGCGCGACACGCGCCGGTTGTTCACGAAATCCCACTCCTGCTGCAGGTCGTAGCCGGCGGTGCGGATGGCATCCGCGGGCAGGCCGGCCGAGCGAAGCTTGTCCTGAACCGGCCGCATCAGGTCCGCATTCCGCCGCTGCGCCTCACGGGGGCTGGAGGCCCGGGATTCCGCCGTGACGCTCACCCACGCACGATCCGGCGCCGCCTGCACCACTCCTTCACCAGCGACCACAACCACCTGCCTGCCCGGCGGCTCCTGAGCTGCCGCCACACCCGCATGGATGAGCACGATCGAGGCGAGAAGGATGCGCGCGGACGTGACATGAACCATGGCTTCTGCTCCTCGGGTCTGACGTCAGGGACCGGCTTCTATTGTGACGTGCGGGAGACGGCCGAGGTTGGTGCTGGCGGCCCGGCGAGTGCCACAATGACACGGTGGAAATCGGGATCGTCAGAAATCGCCTCACGCGCGCCATTGCCGGTGCCCGGGAGCGCACGCAGCAGCGCCGGGAACGCACCGTCACGGCCGGACGGGCGTACGAGCAGTTCCTCGAGGTGGTGGCCACTCCCCTCGCCCGGCAGATCGCCAGCAGCCTCAAGGCCGAGGGCTATTCGTTCACGGTCTTCACACCCGGCGGCGGCCTGCGCCTGGCCAACGACCGCGGCCGCGACGATTTCATCGAGTTCGCGCTGGATGCGGCGTCCGAGCCGGCGCAGGTCGTCTGCCGCGTCTCGCACACGCACGGATCGCGCACCCTGAGCGATGAACGCCCCGTCAAGCCGCACACGCCGCCCGACGCGCTCACCGAAGAGGACGTCCTGGCCTTTCTGCTCGACGCACTCGAGCCGTGGATCGAACGCTGACATCGGTTTCACTTCCACGTAGCCACAGAGACACAGAGACACAGAGAAAACCAGATCAACAACTCTGTGGCTCTGTGTCTCTGTGGCCCGTGCGTGTGAAAGGCACTCCAGCCCCTGGTTTCATCGCCGTATGTATCGCCATCAGCCCTCCCAGCACGGGCAGGATCTGAACATCGACCAGCCCGGCCTCTTCCATGAGCCGCTTGACACCCTCGGCGCCCGGATAGAGCCGGATTGATTCCGGGATATACCGGTACGTATCCGGATCCCCGTGGAGGATGAACCCGAGGACCGCGCCGACGACGGTCAGATACGCCAGGTACGCCGCGCGCACCACCGGGTGCCGCGGCCGGTTGAAATCGAGCGATACGAACCGGCCGCCCGGCAGCAGGACGCGTTCGATTTCGGACAGCGCGGCGCGAAGGTCAGGCACGTTCCGCAGCCCGTAGCCCGTCGACACCATCGTGAAGCGCGGTGCGCCGAACGGCAGCGCGAGCATGTCGGCCACGACAAAGTGTGGGGCAGCCCCTTCCCCACGATTCACCCGCTCACGCGCCAGCTGCAGCATCCGATGCGTGATGTCGACACCGACGGCCGACCGCGCCCGCTCCGCCGCGGCAACGAGCAGATCGCCGGTGCCGCACGCCAGGTCCAGCACGCGATCCGCGGGGCCGATCGCGGCGCGGTCGATCAGCCGGCGCTTCCATCGACGGTCGAGGCCGTAGGAAAGCACGACGGTCATGAGGTCGTAGCGGTCGGCGATGGTGGCAAACAGCCGCCGGACGTACCGGCGCTTGCCGTCGGCGGTCGCGAGGGTGTTGCGGAGGCTCACGCGGGGTCCCCAACGCGCGGGTTGTGGCGCGTTGGGGTGCTAGCGCACCCGAAGCGTACCCCGCATCATCAGCCGGTGGGGCCGGCATTCATAGGCGTAGGCCCCCGGCGCGTCGGGCGCGTCGAAGACCACGTCGTCCGATTCGCTCCACTGGATGGGGCGGAGCACCGCGCTCGCAGCCGGCACCGCAAAATCGTGCGCCATCCCGCGCGCGTCGTTTCGCAGCACGACGCGGATGCGCTCACCGGCCCGGACCACGATCTCCGGATTCGGCGTGGCGGGATCGTCCGCGAGATAGAACGCCATGCCGCGGGCCACCAGCGTGATCTCACGAGCCGGCGTGCTGCTGAGCGCCGGCAGCATCGCCGCCAGCAGCATCAGGAGCGCGGCCGCCGCGATCGCCGGAACCGGTACGCGCCTGCCAAAAAGACTCATCCCACCAGCATCCCGGTCACGTACATGACCGCAAACCCGGCCGCGAGGCCGGTCAGCACCGGACGCGTGGCGAGCATCCGCGCCGCGGAGCCCTCCCGCGACATCTGGCGCACGATCTGTCCAATCACCTGCGCAATCGCGCCGACACCGACCGCCAGGAACAGCACCGACCAGATCGGCGAATACACGAACCCGCCCAGCCATGCGCCGGCAATCGTCGGCACGCCGCCAATCAGGCCGAGCTGCACGAGCCCCCCGAGCGACACCGCCTGCCGGGCGCGCGCGAGCGGCGCGACGATCGCCAGCCCTTCGGTCGTGTTGTGCAGGGTGAAGCCGACGATCAACAGGGTGCCGAGCGCCGCCTCGCCGAGCGCGAACGCCGATCCGATCGCGAGCCCTTCGCCGAAGTTGTGCAGCCCGATTCCGACCGCAATCAGAACGGCCAGCACCCACCCCCGGTACCCTTCATCGGCGCTCGCCCGGCGCGACTTCAGCCAGGCGCCGATGCCTTCGAGCAGCAGGTACGCTCCCGCTGCCGCAAGCGCAAACAGCACCGGCCCCTGGAACGATTCGGGCAGCACGGCGGCCGCCTCGAAGCCCTCCTGGGCGCCGTCGACGAGCAGAAACGCGAGCAGGCCGACCGTCAGCGCGAGCAGGAAGTCCATCGCGCGCGCCGACAGACGCGTGAGAAACGGAAACCAGAGCAGCCCGAGCGCGACCGGCACGACGCCCACGTACAGCCCGATCAACGTGAAGACCCCGAAGAAACGCGCGCTCGGCGTCGGTGTCTCCACGGCGACTGGAATCTCGCGCTCGAAGGTCGCACCGGTCGACGAGAGCAGCCGGACCACGTGCGCGTCTCCGGCAACCCAGGGATACGGTATGCGCAGCGTCGTCCGCCCGAGATGCCGCAGCGCGACTCCGTTGTCTGCCGTAAAGGTCCAGAACGCATCGTCCACCTGCACCTGCGCGATCGTGACCTCGTCGGGGCCGTCGTTCATCACCCGCGCGACAATCCCGCCCGGTTCGAGCGTGACCCGCTGAACCGTGAGGCGCTCGACAGGCGGATAGCCGTCGCCGCGCAGCATGTCGGCGGGGTCCGACCTCGCAATGAGCGCGAGCAGGCCGCCGAGCAGCAGCAGCGGCAGCACCGCCAGCAGGAGACGGCGCGTCATGTGCCGGAGACCTCCTCCGCCCGGAACAGGCCCATCCAGCCCAGCTCGGCGAACTCGGTCTGATGCGCGTGGAACATGAAGGCGCCGGGATACCGGAAGGTCGTCTCCAGGATTGCCCGCTCGCCCTGACAGAGCATCAACGTGTCGGTCCGGTCCGACGGCGTCAGCGACGTGCCGGTCCGGAACACGTCGAAGAACATGCCGTGCAGGTGCAGGCTGTTGACCGGGTCGAACTCGGTCATGTTGACGAGGTAGATGCGGACGAGGCGGCCGACCGTCACGCGAATCGGCTCGTACATGTACGCGTGGGCGATCGTGTTGACCGCGTACACCTCGTTCTCGACGTCGAAATTCGTGTCGAACGCGTTCATCACCATGACCAGCTCGTCGGCCGGCGGGCGCGGCGTTCTGGGATCGACGATGAAGGCTCCGTACAGACCTTTGTGAATGTGCCGCTTCAGCGGCACCGTGTGGCAGTGATAGAGGTGCACGCCGAACGGGTCCGCGTCGAACTCGTAGACGACGGTCTCCCGCGGCTGCACCTCCTGACCGGGCAGGGCGCCGTCCATCGCCGGCGGGTGCCATCCGTGAAAGTGAATGGAATGCGGATGCGTCCCGAGGTTCCTGAACGTCACGCGCACGCGGTCGCCTTCGGTGGCTCGAATAGTGGGCCCGGGCACCTGGCCGTTATAGGTCCAGGCGGGAAAGAAGAGCCCGGGCGCAATCTCGATCTCCCGGTCGGCGGCAAAAAACTCGTACTCGCGCAGGAGCGTCCCGTCCGGGCGGGGCGTCTCTCGATAGAACTTCGCGCGCTCGTCAGCCGGCAGCTCCGAGAAATTCCAGCTGCGCAGATACACCGACGGTTTGAGGCCGTCCGGCGCTACCCGGCCCACGACGCCCATGACGTGCGAGTCGTGCGGCGGGTGAGCGGCGGGCAGGCCGCTGTCCTGGCCTCTCGCACGGGCGGCGCCCGCAATCGCCCCCGCCGCCGAGGCAAGTCCCGTCGCCCGCAGCCACGATCGTCGGCTCAGCTTGGACATTTTGATTATTCAAAATTACTTGATAGTCTATTGAAAAGTCAAATCGCCTGTATTCAAATTTCCAGGACTGGACGGCACACATGCTGGCCTCGAGCACCGTTGAAAACTACCTGAAGGCTATTTACCTCGGCATGGCCACGCTCCCGCCCCGGACCCGCCTGCTGCCGATGGGCCAGCTGGCGGCGGCTCTCGGCGTCGCCCCTGGTACGGCCACGACGATGGTCAAGACGCTGGCGGAGTCGGGCCTGGTGGAGTACGAGCCGTACGCCGGCGTCGCGCTCACCAAGGCGGGCCAGCGGCTGGCCGCGCTCGTCGTGCGCCGCCATCGCGTGGTCGAGATGTTTCTCGTGCGCGTCATGGGCTACGGCTGGGACGAAGTGCACGAGGAAGCCGAGCTCCTCGAGCATACGGTCTCCGACCGGCTGATCGACCGCATGGACGAGATGCTTGGCCGGCCTGAGGTCGATCCGCACGGCGACCCGATCCCCGACGCCCACGGGATCGTCAAGCCGCAGATCGCGCAGACCCTGCTCACGTGCCCGCTGCATACCCCGGTGACCATCTCGCGCGTCATCGACCAGGACAAGACGTTCCTCCGGTTCATCGAGCACCATCAGCTGAAGCCGGGCGAGTCCATCGAGGTCGAGGACCGCGATGCGGCCTCCGACAGCGTCCGCGTCCGCAGGCAGGACCAGCGGATCACGATCGGCACGCGCGCCGCGTCGAAGCTGCTCGTGCAGATGACCGCCGCGCTCTTCATGCTCCTCTGTGTGTCGGGGCCCGCCCGTGCCCAGCAGCCGATGCCCTTCGGCATCCTCGACAACTCGTTTCTCGTCGAGGAAGCGTTCAATCAGGAGGCCGGGATCTTCCAGAACATCCTCGGCGTCCACCTGGTCGGCGGCGGCGACTGGGAGGCGGCGTTTACGCAGGAATGGCCGCTCGTGACCCAGACGCACCAGCTGTCGTTCACGGTCCCCTCGCGAGCCATCGGGGGCACCGCGGGCATCGGCGACGTCCTGATCAACTACCGGTGGCAGGCGTCCGGCGAAACGGAGTCGGCGCCCGCCTTCTCGCCCCGGGTCTCGGTGATCCTGCCGACCGGCAGCGCCTCGCGCGGCCTGGGCAGCGGCGGGCCCGGATGGCAGCTGAATCTTCCGTTCAGCAAGCAGGCCGGCAACACCTACCTGCACTGGAACGCCGGCTTCACCCATATACCGGCGGCTGAAGTGGACGGCCGCGAGCAGAACCTGTTCACGCCGCACCTCGCTCTGAGCGGCATCTGGCAGATGCGTCCCATGGTGAATCTGATGCTGGAATCGCTGGTCGAGTGGGACGACACCGGTCAGGCCGGCGCCGACAGGCGGGAGACGGTATTCGTCGTGTCGCCGGGCGTCCGGACCGGATGGAACGTCGGCGATGCGCAGGCGGTCGCCGGCATCGGAGTCCCGGCATCGTTCGCCGGCGGATCGACCGACCTCGGCGTCTTCGCCTACTTCTCGTACGAGCTGCCGTTCAGCCGGTAACATCGGTACGTAGTGCCCGGCTTCAGCCGGGCTCCTATGAGCCGGGCTGAAGCCCGGCGCTACGTACGAAAGAACCGCTCGAGCATCGCGGTGAGATCCGCGGCCGAGGCCGCAATCCACTCCTCTCCCGTCAACCGGTCGGCGGGAAATGTCTCATACCCGAACCCCCACGAGGCCAGACAGCAGCGCACCGCTGCGCGCGCGGCGGTCTCATGGTCGACGGCTGAATCGCCCACGAGCAGTGTCGTGCGGGGCGTGGCCCCGGCGCGCTCCATGAGCGCGAGGAGCGACGACGGGTCGGGCTTGCGCGGCCACGGGCCGTCCCCTCCAATCAGATCGTCGAACAGGCCGTTCAGGCCCAGGCCGGCCAGGATGCGCCGGCTCGGTGCCGCCGGCTTGTTGGTGAGCACGGCCGTGCGGGCATGACGACGGGCCGCCCGTACCGCGTCCACGACTCCCTCATACGCGTGCGTGTGATTCAGCAGCCGCCCGTCGTAGATGTCAAGGAAGCGCGGCAGCGCCGACGGCGTTTCGGACAGTCGGGCGGCCGCGAGCGCCCGCCGCACCAGCATCGCCGCACCCTCGCCCACCATCCGGCCGATCTCGTCTTCAGCCAGCGGCGCGCCCCCCAGTTCCTCGAGAAGCTGGTTGGCCGAGTCGGCCAGGTCGCGGCGCGAGTCGACGATCGTGCCGTCGAGATCGAACACAATGAGTGGCATTGAGGAATTTACGAATTTACGGATTTACGAATTTACGGATTGGTTTTGGGGCAGTCTGAATTCGTCAATACGTAAATTCGTAAATTTACGGTTCGTACGTCGCCCACGATGTCGGCGTTTCCCAGACCGTGACACGGACCACCGGCAGGCCCTGCTCGCGCGACACGTCGTAGACGAGCCGGGCGATGCGCTCGACGGTCGGGTTGCTGTCGAGCAGGTACACCGGCTCTCCGAGGGCGCGAAGCGCGGCCACCAGCGGATCGTCGCGGCGCAGAATCATGCGGTGATCCAGCTCGCGGTCGATCCATCCCTTGACGACGCGCTTGATGTCGCCGAAGTCGGCCACCATGTTCCGGGCGTCGAGGCCGTCCGCGCGGATCTCGATCTCCGCGACCGCATTGTGCCCGTGCGGATGCTTGCAGACACCGTCGTAATCGAGCAGGCGGTGCCCGTAGCAGAACTCGATGCGCTTGGTGACCGAATACATAGGCTGTAATGTTAACGGCTTCGGGCTTCCGGCTTTGGACTGGGATATGGCCACCACCGCGGTTTTGTTGTCGGCCGGTCTTGACAGCGCTGTCCTGGCGGCGTCCGAGGCACGGCGCGGCCCAGTGCAGCCCATTTATGTGAGCGCAGGGCTTGCGTGGGAACCGGGCGAGCTGGCTGCGCTGGATCGGCTGCTCGCGGAGCCGCCGTTTGCGGGCCGCCTGGCGCCGCTGGCGCGGCTGTCGTTCCGCGTCGACGATCTGTATCCAGCCACGCACTGGGCGCTCCGCGGCGAGCCGCCGGCGTTCGACACACCGGACGAGGACGTCTATCTGACGGGACGGAACGTGGCGCTGCTGAGCAAGACGGCGATCTACTGCACCCGGCACGGCATCGAGCGCATTGCCCTGGGGCCGCTGGCCGGCAACCCGTTTCCCGATGCCACGGCGATCTTCTTCGACAGCATGGCACGCGCGCTCTCGCTGGGGCTCGCGCATCCGATCGCCGTCGACGCTCCGTTTGCCGGTCTGGAGAAGGGTGACGTGGTCCGCCTCGGGATCGAGCTCGGCGTACCGCTTGCGCTGACGCTCTCCTGCATGAACCCCCGCCTTCGCCAAGGCTACGGCGGGCAGGCTCCAGCCGTCGATCACTGCGGCCGGTGCAGCAAGTGCCGGGAGCGCCGCGACGCCTTCAGCGACGCGGGCGTGGAGGATCCGACGCGCTACGCCGCGACACCGCCGCGGTAGACCTGCTCGCCGGCGATGAAAGTGCCGCGGACGCGGAAGCCGCGGTCGAGCACGACGAGGTCGGCGACGCACCCGGGCGCGAGCACGCCCAAGCCCGCCAGGCCGAGCTCGCGGGCGGGCGTCGTGGCACACACGATCGCCGCATCGACCACAGACAGACCGAGCGCCGTCACGACCGTCCTGAACGCGCGGTCCATGGTCAGCGTGCTGCCCGCCAAGGTCCCGTCATCGAGCACGGCCGCCGAATCGGTGACCCGGATGCGTCGGCCGCCGAGCCGCGCCGTCGACCCGGGCGCGATGCCGGAGCCGGCGGTGCCGTCGGTAATCGCCATCACCCGCGCGGGGCCCTTGGCGGCAACGGCAATGCGCGCGACGACGGGGTGCACGTGATAGCCGTCGCAGATGATCTCGACAGCCACCTCCTCGCGCGCGAGCACCGCCGCGGCGATGCCGGGCGCACGATGGGTCAGCGGAGTCATCCGGTTGAACAGATGCGTGGCATGCCGCGCGCCGGCATCGATGGCCGCCATCGCCTCGTCCAGGGTCGCGCCCGAGTGCCCCAGTGAGACCCGATGGCCGGCCGCCGTCAGCGCGCGTACGAGATCCACCCCGCCCGGCAGCTCCGGCGCCAGCGTCACGATACCCACGTCGGGACGGGCGGCGGCAATCACATCCAGAATCTCGCGGGCAGAGAAATCGACCTCGCGTACGAACTCGCCGTCGCGTACGGAATTGCCCTCGCGTACGTAGTGTCCGGCTTCAGCCGGACCCGGCGGACGCCGCAGGCATTCTGCGGGCTGTGCCCCCCGGTACTCGGGGTTGATGAAATTGCTTTCCAGATGGGCCGCCAGCACCCGCGCGCTGCCGGACGGACGCGCCGCCCGCGATCTGGACACATGGGCGAGCATCGCGGCCAGCGCGACGGGCCCGCATGCCACGCTCGTCGGGCAGAATGCGGTCACGCCGTAGCGCGGCAGCCGCGAGGCGATTGCCGCTATCGGATCGCCCGCATCCAGCGTATCGAACCCTTCGACACCGTGGACGTGGACGTCGATGAAGCCGGGAACGATGTAGCCGTCGCCCACGTCGACGATCGTGGCGCCGCCGGGATCGACGCGCGGGGACGGCTCGATGGCGGCAATCCGTCCAGCGTCGATGACGAGCGATCCGTTGGCGAGAATGCGATCCGGCAGGACGAGATCGCCGCCGGTGAGCACGATCATGGGTGCATCAGATCGGGGTCCACATGCAGATGCAGCTTGCGCCCTTCGAGCGGCAGCGTCGCCGGCTCGGCGCGAAACAGCTCGTCCAGCTGCTTGAGGAGCGCCGTGTATCCGCCGTCGGTCGGGGCCGTGAGCACCACGACGCCGCCGCTGTCGGCGGGCGGAAACTTGCGGTCTTCCAGGTAATCGCGGTCGAACGTGATGAGGGTCCGCCCGAGCTGCCGCGCCAGGCGGTAGTGATCGCCGTCGCGGGCGCGGCGCAGATCGTCGTGCTCGACGACGGCCAGCACGTCCCAGTGCAGGCGGGTGCGCATGAAGGCGACCAGCCCGGCCGGCACGTTGGCGTCCACGTAGAGGCGGGGCTGACCGGCGATGCGGTCTGCGTGCGGGCCCAGCTCCGAGGCCAGCGTGCCCACTAGCGATGCCTCTCGAGATCGGGCATCGTGTCGACCGGATCCACCGGCTCCGGATGCTGCTGCCGCGCGGCACGCGCCTGGCGCTGCAGCGTCCCCACGAGCTCGTCGCGGCGGTGCACCAGCTCCTTGCGCGCCCGGCGGTTGTGCTCGCAGCCGACGACGTACTCGCAGAACAGCGGGAAGGCGATCGTCGAATCGCAATACGCGACGACGGTGTCGGGGAGCACGCCGGGGTTCACTTTTCCCCAGCTCACCGCCTCGGCCGGCGTGGCGCCCGACAGCCCGCCCCACACCACCGAATCGGTGGTGATCTGGATGAAGAAGTCGTTGCCGCCCTTGGGGATTCCGTACACCTCCCAGAGCGTCGGCTGCCCCTGCAGGTAGAAGTTCTTCGGGGACCCGCCGCCGAGGATCACGCAGCCGTTCTTCCGGCCGGCCAGGATGAAGGCACAGACCTCGTTGACGTCCTTGTTCGGATCGATCATCAGCGTGCTGCCGTTCATCAGCTCGTGAAAGGCGATGTTCATGCCGATCGAGCTGTCGCCGGGCGACGAGGTATAGATCGGCACGCCAAACGCCGCGGCGGCCGCCACGACCGAATGCTCCTGGCAGCCGGGATGGCGGTCGAGCAGATCGCGCCCGAGCGCGTCGTGCAGCTCCGCCGTCGAGACCGGCGCGTTGACGCCCCACCGGACGAGGAAGTCCCGGATGTAGGCGTCGGTCTCGAGCAGCACGTCGGTCGGGAACAGGACGTCGTAAATGCGGATGACGCCTTCCTCGTACAGGTCGACGTCGTTGACGAACGGCGATCCCCGATGCAGCGTGAAGTTCAGCGCGTAGTGCAGGTCGTGGTAGAGATTCGCGCCGGTGCTGATGACGAAATCGATCAGCCCGCGGTCCATCAGCTCGATGATGCAGCCGCCGAGGCCCGCCGGCGTCAGGGCGCCGGCAACCGTCAGCCCGATCGTGGTGTCGTGCTCCGGCAGGAGCATCTTGTCGGTGAAGACGCGGCACGCCTCGCCGAGACGCGCGGCATTGAAGGCCTGAAATCCCTCATCGATCAGGCGGGTCACATCGGCGCTGCCGCGTGGCCGGTAGTAGCGGATCGGCTTGCCGGACAGGTACTGGGCGCGGCCTTTTCCGGGCGCGCCCGGGGATCGGTGCGGCACAGCGATACTTTACCTTGTCCGGCCCGTCGGCGGACTGTCGGCCTGCCGCCCCGCGGCCGATAGATCAAAGCGGACTCGTGGACGAACAGCCCGCCGCCCTCGCCTCCCGCGCCGCCGCCGCCGCGCCGTCCCGGCCGGACGCCCCGGCCGATGATGACGCGCGCTTTCGCGCGCTCATCCAGTCGCCGCTCCGGGCCGGCCTGCTGCGCTTCTTCAACGCGCGCCCGCAGGAATCGTTCGACATCGACTCGCTGATGTCGGCGTTCGGCCGCATGCGCCTCGACGTCGAGAACTGCCTCAACGAGCTCGTCGACTTCGGCCTGGTCCGGCCGCTCGCGGGCACAGCCCCGCCCCGCTTCGCGGCGCGATCGCCGGAGCGCGCCGGGATCGTGTCGCTGCTCGAGCTGTTCCTGGAGCGGCGCGCCGCCATCACGACCGAAGACCAGGCGCCGTCGGTGCAGCGCTTCCGGGAAATGATCGGCCGCGACGAGAAAATGCTGATCGTGTTCGAGTGGATCCGCACGGCGGCCAAGTCCGACATCTCGGTGCTCATTCTGGGGCCGACCGGGTCGGGCAAGGAAGTGGTCTCGCGCATGATCCACGAGATCAGCCGCCGCGGGAAGGAGCGCTTTCAGGCGGTCAACTGCGCCGCGCTTCCCGACACGCTGTTCGAGTCGGAGCTGTTCGGCTACGAGCGGGGGGCCTTCACCGGCGCGCACGATCGCAAGCCGGGACGGCTGGAGCTGGCCGACCGCGGCACCCTGTTCCTCGACGAAATCGGCGATCTGTCGCTCGTGGCGCAGGCCAAGCTGCTGCGCGCGCTCGAGGAGCGCCGGTTCGAGCGCCTCGGCGGGCAGAAATCGGTGCACGTCGACTTCCGGCTGATCTCGGCCACCAATCGGCCGCTCGACCTGCACCTGCGGGACGGCCGGTTCCGGGAGGACCTCTATTACCGCGTCAACGCGTTCGCGATCCGCCTGCCGTCGCTCAGGGAGCGGCCGGTCGACATACCGGTGCTCGCGACGAGATTCCTCGCGCGGTACTGCGCGGCCAACGGCCTGCCGCTCGACGGCAAGACGTTCTCCCCCGGCGCCATGGCGCGCCTGCAGGCGTACCCGTGGCCGGGCAACATCCGCGAGCTCGAAAGCACCGTCTCCCGGGCGGCGCTGTCGGCGCCCGGCTGTCTCATCCGGGAGATGGACGTCGAGTTTCTGCACGCGCATCCCGTGTCGGCCGATCCGACGCCGGCGCGCGTGCTCACGCTGCGCGACGCCGAGCGCGCGCACATTCTGCGCGCCCTCGAGGTCACCGGCTGGAACAAGAAGGAGACCGCGCGCCTGCTGGAGATCAGCCGCGGGACGCTCTATCGCAAGATCGTCGAGTACGGCCTCGAGCCGGGCTCGAGGACGTCGCGACCGTCCCGGTCCGCCTAGCCGGCCGTTACGTTTTTGCCGCTCCGAAGCGTCAGCGCCCTGTGCAGTTTTCGCACACTCGATGCGCGGATCTGCACCGGTGCCCTGGGTGTACACGCTTCATGGCGTCCGGTAAGTCTCTGTGCATGAAACCCTTACACGATGCACCGGCGTCCGCGCCTAACTCGGCAATGGATTTGCCCATTCTGGGCCACCTCTCCCACTATGCGCACACCAACTTTCGCTTCGGCACTTCGCGCGGCGGTCGTCGTGATAGCCGGCCTGATGCTGGCCGCCCCGGGCGCCGCGGGTCAGACGCTCCCGAGCGGTAACCGGTCGCGGGTCATCGTGCAGTTCCGGGGCACCCCGGACGTCCGGGTGATCACCGGGCATGGCGGCACCGCCGGCCGGCAGCTTCCGTCGCTCGGCGCGCAGGTCGCGGACATCGATGCGAGCGCGCTCGGCGCGCTCGCGCGGAATCCGCAGGTCGCCTCGGTCCGCCTCGATCATCCCGTCTTCCCGACGCTCGAGCGGACCGGCGCGGCGATTGCCGCGGCCACGGCGCGCCACGAGTACAAGCTCACCGGCAAAGGGGTCGGCGTGGCGGTCATCGACTCCGGCATTACCGCCTGGCACGACGACCTGTACCTGACCGATGCGAAGTCGCCGCAGGCGTCTCCACGCGTCGTGCACTTCAAGGATTTCACGTCCGATGCAAGTCCCCGCGTCTGGACGTCCGACCAGCCGTTTGACGAGTTCGGGCACGGCACGCACGTGGCGGGCGTGATTGCCGGCAACGGCTTCGACTCGGACGGCGCGCGCACGGGCGTCGCGCCGGAAGCGAGCCTGATCGGCCTCAAGGTGCTCGACGGGACCGGCCACGGCTACACGAGCAACGTCATCGCCGCGATCGACTACGTAATTGCGATCAAGGACACCTACAACATCCGGGTCCTGAACATCTCAGTGGCCTCGGGCGTGTTCGAGTCGTACAACACCGATCCGCTCACGCTTGCGGCGCGCCGCGCCGTGGAGGCCGGCATCGTGGTCGTCGCCTCGGCCGGCAACCTCGGTAGAGACGAACGAGGTGAAATTCAGTACGGCGCCATCACCAGCCCCGGAAACGCGCCGTGGGTGCTGACCGTCGGCGCGGCCAACCACGAGGGGACGGAGCCGCGCGGCAACGACACCCTGGCACGCTTCAGCTCGCGAGGCCCGACGGCCATCGACATGGCCACCAAGCCGGATCTCGTCGCGCCCGGCGTGGGAACTGAGTCGCTGTCGGATCCGCACAGCACGCTGTATGCGACGTATCCGCACCTGCTGCTCGATGGGACGCGGTCGACACCCTACAAGCCCTATCTGAGCCTCACGGGAACGAGCATGGCCGCGCCGGTGGTGACCGGGACGGTCGCGTTGATGCTCGAGGCGAATCCAGAGCTGACGCCCAATGCCGTCAAGGCGATCCTGCAATACACCGCCGAGGTCAGAGACGACGAGCCGTTCCTGGCGCAGGGCGCCGGTCTCCTGAACGCGCTCGGGGCCATCCGCATGGCGGAGTTCTTTGCATCCCCGAAGCGCGGCATCCCCGAGCCGGGCGACACGATCGAGAACGAGTACATCGCCTGGAGCGAGCACATCCTGTGGGGAAACAACCGCGTCATCGGCGGCATGCCGCTGCCCGGGGCGAACGCCTGGGCAACGGGCGTGACTTGGGGCGCGGAATCGACCGGCACCGGCGACCCCGTCGTCTGGGGCCTGAAGACGGGTGACAACATCGTCTGGAGCACCCGAGACGATGACGGGATCCGGGGCACCAACATCGTGTGGAGCACCCGCGACGATAGCGACGTCCGCGGCACCAACATTGTCTGGAGCACGCGCGGCAACGAGAACCAGGTCTGGAACACCAACATCGTCTGGAGCACGAATATCGTCTGGAGCACCAACATCGTGTGGAGCACCAACATCGTCTGGAGCACGCACGATGAGAACACTGCGGTCTGGGGCACGAGCGACGACGGGCGGGCGCTGTGGAGCGCCGTCAACGGCGACACCGTCTCAGGCACCAACATCGTCTGGAGTACGAACATCGTCTGGAGCACCAATATCGTCTGGAGCACGAACATCGTCTGGAGCACGCTGGATGCGGACCAGGTTGTCTGGCCCGCGCCCGCCATCGTCGACAACCGGCGCCGGGTGGGTTCCGGTAGCTGAACAGGGGGAAATATGAGAACGCGCATCACGATCATCTGGCTGCCTGATTTCGCGAAGTAGCCGACGTACAATCCGGGTCGGGATGGACCAACGGCCGGCTGCCGCCCGCCTGTACGCGGGCGGCGCGCTTGTCGCTGCCTGTGCGGCGGCGGCAGCGTCCGCGTATTCGATGGCTCCGGCGTGGCGCTTCTCGCTGCCCGCCGTGGCCGCGTATCTCGCCTACCGCGCGTGCCGCCGGGTGCTGCAGGACGAGCGCCGCGCGTCGCGCGCCCTCACCGAGATGCACCTCGGCACGATCGAGGCGCTCGCGGTGGCCATCGACGCCAAGGACCAGACCGCGCCCGACCATATCCGCCGGGTTCAGATCTACGCGGCCGGCCTGGCCCGCGCCGCGGGCCTCACCGACACAGAGGTGCAGGCGATCAGGACGGCCGCGCTCCTGCACGACATCGGCAAGCTGGCGATTCCCGAGCACATCCTCGTCAAGCCCGGCCCGCTCACGGCCGAGGAGTTCCAGAAGGTCCGGATCCATCCGGAGCTCGGCGCCGAGATTCTGCGGACGGTCCGGTTTCCCTACCCGGTCACGCCGCTCATCCGGAGCCATCATGAGCGCTGGGACGGCCGGGGCTACCCCGCCGGCCTCAAGGATGATCGGATCCCGCTCGGGGGCCGCATTCTCTCAATCGTCGACTTCTTCGATGCGCTGACGTCGGACCGGCCGTATCACAAGGCGATCGACCACACGGCCGCGGTGGCGCAGCTGCAGGACGAAGCGGGCAAGGCATTCGACCCCAGGCTGGTCGAGACGTTCGTCAGGATGCTCCCGGAGCTGGTCGACGCCGCCGACAGCCCGTCGCGGCCGTCCGTGTTCGACAACATTGCCGTCGCCCACCGCGAGATTTACGCGCTCTACCAGATCGCGCAGGCGATGGGCACGACCCTGACGATCGCCGACACGATGACGGTGGTCTCCTCCAGGTTGTCGAATCTCATTCCGTTTTCCGCGTGCGCGCTGTTTCTCCATTCGGAGGACGGCGAGGAGCTGCGCTGCCGCTTCGCCACCGGGACCGCCGCGGAGATGCTCGAGCAGCTGACGGTGCGATACGGGCAGGGCATCAGCGGATGGGTGGCCCGGAACCGCCGCCCGCTCATCAATGCAAAACCGGGTGGCGACCTGCAGGCCGGCGGCGTGGACGCCTCCACGCCGCTGGAGTCGGCCCTGGCCTGTCCTCTCATCGTGGGCGAACGGCTGATTGGCGTCCTGACGCTCTACCACGCGCAGCCGGGGTTCTACACCGAGGACCATTCGCGCCTTCTCGACCGCGTCTGCGAGCAGGCGGCGGCGGTCATTCGCAATGCGACGGTCTTCGAGCGGACGCAGGAGGATTCCCTGACCGATCCGCTGACCGGGCTGCCCAACACGCGCTCGCTCTTCCATCATCTCGCGCGCGAGCTGGCGCGCGCCGAACGCCTCAAAGGCGAGGTGGCGCTGCTCGTCATGGACCTCGACGCCTTCAAGGAGATCAACGACAGCTACGGCCACGGGGTGGGCGACGGGGCGCTCCGCGAGGTCGGCCGCGTCCTGCGCGGCACGATCCGGCCGTACGACATGTGCGTGCGCTATGCCGGCGACGAGTTCGTGGTGGTGCTGTCGGGATGCGGGCGCGATGAGGCGGAGGCCAAGCGGCTTGAGCTGCAGGCGGCCGTGGGGCGGATTGCGCTGACCGTGGAGCCGGATCGGCAGGTGCCGCTCTCGATCAGCGCCGGCGCCGCGGTCTTTCCGCACGACGGCGACAACTCGGAGGCGCTGCTCGCGCAGGCGGACCTGCGGATGTACCAGGACAAGAGCGGGCGCAAGAACGAGGTCGCCGCGGCCTCGGACGCACCCCTCGCCACGTAGGCACGTGACTCGCGTCGGTGCGTCCGATGTTAGACAGCCAGCCTGAGGCGGCGGTATCGTAGACTCCAGGAAGGCGCCATGCACAATGAATTTACGGCCGTATTCGAACGTGATGGGGATTGGCACGTGGCGTACTGCCCCGAAATTCCAGGCGCGAACGGACAGGGCCGCACCAAGGAAGACGCGAGAAACAATCTCGCCGAGGCCATTGCGCTGATTCTTGAGGATCGGCGTGAAGATGGCCTTCGCGGGGTACTGCCTGACGCAGAACGGGAGACGGTGACCGTGAAGTGAAGCGGAGTACTCTCCTGCAGTACTTGCGCACGCACGGCTGCGTGCTCAAGCGGGAAGGCCGCTCTTACTCACTCTGGACGAACCCACAAACTGGCGCAGTAGAAGCTGTTCCGCGCCACACCGAAATCGTGAACACTCTTGCTCAGAAGATTTGCCGAAAGCTCGGAGTCCCCGAGATCGGCAAACTGTGAGATCTTGAGCCGCTGTTTTTGCAAATCGTCTTCGGCCCAGCGACTCTCAAGAAAATGGTATGCACGCATTGACGTCGTCTACAAGTAGTCGACGGAACTGTGTAACCAAGCACTTCAGGACGGGCCGCAGTGTAACGCTGCGCCCATACATGGGCAAACAGGCGGGTCCGGCTGAAGCCGGACACTACGTATTGGCCGGGCTGAGTATTGGCCGGGCTGAAGCCCGGCACTACGTACGGGCGCGCGACGGGCGAGCGGCGCGAAGACGCTACGGCTTCCTTGGCTTGTTCCCCGCCGGCGTCGTCTCGGTCTTCCCGGTCTCGGCCTTCCGCTCGCCTTCGGCCAGGCGCGGCAGCGGGGAATCGCCCCCCGCCAGAATGCCTGTCTTCATATAGGCGAGCAGCTTCTCCCGCGTGTCGACGATGTCGAGATTGCGCATGGTCAGCTGGCCGATCCGGTCCCGAGGCGTGAAGAGCGGCTCCCCCTTCTCCATCGTCAGCCGCTCGGGGTGGTACGTGAGGTTCGGGCTCCGGGTGTCGAGGATGGAATAGTCGTTCCCCCGCCGCAGCTCGATCGCGACCTCGCCGGTGATGACGCGGGCGACCCAGCGCTGCGACGCCTCGCGCAGCATCATCGCCTGCGGGTCGAACCACCGTCCCTGATACAGCAGCCGGCCCAGCCGGCGGCCGTCGTCGCGATAGTGCTCGATCGTGTCCTCGTTGTGGATGCCGGTCACCAGCCGCTCGTACGCGATGAACAGCAGCGCCAGGCCGGGCGCCTCGTAAATGCCGCGGCTCTTCGCTTCGATGATGCGGTTCTCGATCTGATCGCTCATGCCGAGGCCGTGCCGGCCGCCGATTTGGTTCGCTTCGAGCAGGAGCGGCACCGGGTCGGCAAACGACATCCCGTTGAGGGCCACCGGTCTCCCCTCCTCGAACCGGACGACCACCTCTTCGGCCTTGATGCTCACGTCGTCGCGCCAGAACGGGACGCCCATGATCGGCGCGACGATCTTCATGCTCGACTCGAGCCGCTCGAGGTCTTTGGCTTCATGTGTCGCGCCGAGGATGTTGGAGTCGGTCGAATAGGCTTTCTCGGCGCTCATCCGGTACGGCAGCCCGTGGCGCTGCATGTACTCCGACATCTCGGCGCGCCCGCCCAGCTCGTCGATGAACGCCTGGTCGAGCCACGGCTTGTAGATGCGCAGGTGCGGGTTGGCGAGCAGGCCGTACCGGTAGAACCGCTCGATGTCGTTCCCCTTGAATGTGCTCCCGTCACCCCAGATGTGGACGTCGTCCTCCTTCATCGCCACGACGAGCATCGTGCCGGTGACGGCGCGGCCGATCGGCGTCGTGTTGAAGTACGGCACGCCGGCGGTCGAAATATGGAACGCGCCGCACTGCAGCGCGGCGAGGCCTTCGGCTACCAGCTGGGTGCGGCAGTCGATGAGGCGCGCGTGCTCGGCGCCGTACTGCCGCGCCCGGCGCGGGATCTCGTCGTAATCAGCCTCGTCGGGCTGTCCGAGGTTCGCCGTATAGGCGTACGGCACGGCGCCCTTGGCGCGCATCCAGTGCAGCGCGGCGCTCGTATCCAGCCCGCCCGAAAAGGCGATGCCGACCCGCTGGCCGACGGGAATGCTCTCGAGGATGCTGCCCACTCGTTCTCCGGCCTCCATCATACGAGGGTACACTGCCGTCGTGGCGCTCCTCACCGTCCCCGTTGTCGATCTCGACGCCGTGACGCCACGCTCGCGCCTGATCACGCTGGATCTCCGGAACGATCCCCTGGTGTTCCAGCCGGGGCAGGCGGTGATGGTCGGCGCACACGGGCAAAGCGATCGGCGCCCGTATTCGATCGCCTCGTCGCCCGAGCAGGCGGTCGGTACGGGGCGGCTGGAGCTGCTCGTCGCGGTGGAACCGGACGGATCGCTCGGGGCCAACTTCGGCCACGCGGCGCGCGGCACGACGCTCGACGTCGAAGGGCCGATGGGGACATTCACGCTGCCGGCGGACGCCGACGCGGCGTGGGTGCTGTTTGTGGCCGGGGGGACGGGGATCGCGCCGCTGCGGTCGATGCTCGACCACCTGCTGCGGCGGCGCGCCGCGCACCGGATTTCACTGCTCTACAGCGCGCGGCGGGCCGACGAGTTCGCGTTCATCCGGGAGCTCGAGGCGCACGCGGCCGCAGGCGTCCTCGAGCTGCATCAGACCGTCACACGCGACGAGAGCGCGAGCTGGATCGGCCGGCGCGGTCGCATCGGCCGGGCCCACTTCGAAGCCGTGCTCCACGAGCCGGCGTCGACGCTCTGCTTCGTCTGCGGTCCGGATCCGCTGGTCGACGAATCGGCCGCCACGCTCGCGGCGCTCGGCGTCCCCGGGGCCCAGATCAGGACCGAGAGCTGGGGCCGGTAGCTATTCCGGGATCACCTGCAGCGCGTCCTTGACTTCGGCCACGCCGTCGATGCCGCGCGCCAGCGCCACCGCCTGAGTGCGCTCCGCGTCGCTCTTGACGCGGCCGGAGAGCGTGACCACGCCCTTGAAGGTGTCCACGTCGATCCGCAGGCCCCCGACCGCCGGGTCGTTGAGCATCGCGGTCTTCACGCGAGTTGTGATGGTGGTGTCGTCGATCGCCTCGCCGACCGTCTTGCCGCAGCCGACCGCCAGGATCGCCGCGAGCACAAGCACAGCTATTGGCTTCCGCATTCGTCGTGCCTCCGGGGCACGCACGGAGCAACCTACATGCCAGAAATGTGGAAGCCGGAGTCGACCATCAGCACTTCGCCAGTGATCGCGCGTCCGGCGTCGCTGAGCAGGAATGCCGCCGCCTCGCCGACCTCAGCCGCCTCGACGTTACGCCGGAGCGGCGCGCGGTCGCGGTACACATCCAGGATGGTCGAGAACCCGCCGATGCCCGCCGCCGCGAGCGTCTTGATCGGGCCTGCGGAAATCGCGTTGACCCGGATGTTTCTCGGCCCGACGTCGGCGGCCAGGTATCGCACGGTGGATTCGAGCGCCGCCTTGGCGACGCCCATCACGTTGTAATTGGGAAACACGCGCTCGCTGCCGAGGTAGGTCAACGTCAGGATGCTGCCGCCGCCCCGCTTCTCCATCAGCGGCACCGCAGCCCGCGCCAGGGCGACGAGCGAGTACGCCGACACGTCGAGCGCAATGCGGAAGCCTGCACGGGATGTGTTGAGGAAGGGCGACGTCAGCTCGTCGCGCAAAGCGAATGCGGCTCCATGCACCAGAAAATCGAGGCCGCCGAACTCCTGTTCGACGCGCGCGAAGACGGCGGCGATATCCTCGTCGGACTGCACGTCACACGGCAGCACCAGCGGCGGCTCAGTGAGCCCTTCCGAGAGCTCCCGCACGTGCTCCTCGAATCGCCCCTGAAAGGTCAGCGCGAGCCGGGCGCCGCGGCGGGCGGTGGCCTGCGCGATCGCCCAGGCGATCGATCGCTTGTTGGCGACGCCGACGATGAGTCCCTGCTTACCGGTGAAGTCGGGCACGGATGCGTGAGGCGCGGAGAAGAATGAGCGGGCGTTATCGTCCGCGCTTGCGGCCGCCGCCGGCGCCGCCGGGGCCGCCGCGCTGCCCCCGTGCTCCTCCTGGCTGTCCACCCGGGCGGTTGCCCTGGGCCCGATAGCCGGGGCCGCCGCCTCCGTGGCGCGGTCCCTGGCCCGAACCGCCGGTTCGAGGGCCGCCCAAACGGGTCGGCTGGGAGCCGGCCGGCCCGCGCATCGGAGGACGTCGGCCCCGCCGGCCGTTCTTCTGGCCGTCACGGAAGCCCGGCTGCCGGATCGTGAAATCCGGCTCCTTGCGCTCGGGCATCTGGCCCTCAGGACGCGGGAGCGTCGCGCGGATCAGCCGGCGGTGCACGGGCCCCTCGTCATCCGAGGCCCCGGTCGTGGGATCCTCGACAGCCTCACCGTCCGCCGAATCGGCGGCCGCCTCCAGCGACGCCGCGGCCGGGTCGGTGTCGAGATCGAAGGTCTCCGCGGGCGACCCTGCATCGTCGGTTCGCGGCCGAAGCGTCGACTCGACGGGGTCGCCGTCGGCGGCGGACGACTCGGACCTCTTGCGGCGCTGCGGCGGGATTCTGGCCTGCTTGTACTCGTGGTCGGCGTCGCACGTCGAGCAGCGGGTCTGCTTCACTTCGTCCTCGATCATGGCGACGATAACGTGGTTCGTGATCCGCCGCTCGCGCGGACAATAGTCGTCCAGAATGTCACCGAGCCGAAGCCGGCGCTGTTGCATGAGTGGTGCATCCTCCCCGAACCAGATCGGCCGCAACGCTGACGGCGGCCCAAGAACCGGAACCGTTCCTTTTCAGGCGGGACGTGAAAAAAGGTGCAGGCGTCCAGAGTGTAGCAAATCGAATATCAAATCCCCAAACCACAGGATTTCAGCCACGCGCGGCACTCCTCCAGCGCCGCGCCGACGGCGGCGGGGTTGGTCGACTGCGGCGTCTGCCGCGCCCGGACGGAGGCGAGCGCCGTGGCCGCCTGCGGCACGTCGTCGCCGAACAGCTCGCTGGCGGCTCGCCATTCCTCGAGCGTCAGGGTGCTGAAGTCCCGGCCCTCCGCCAGCAGCCGCCGCACGAGCGCCCCGACCACTTCGTGCGCCCGCCGGAAGGGCATGCCGCGCGCGACCAGATAATCCGCCACGTCGGTCGCCAGGAGCAGCCCCGACGCGGCGCGCTCGGCGCGCTCGGCGTTCAACGACAGCCGTGAGACCACCGCGTGGGCGGCGCGAAGCGACGCCTGCAGCGTGGCCTCGGCGTCGAACACCGCTTCCTTGTCCTCCTGGAGGTCCTTGTTGTAGCCGCTCGGCAGGCCCTTCATCGTCGCCAGCCAGCCCGTGAGCCGCCCGATCGCGCGTCCCGCCTTGCCGCGCACCAGCTCGAGCGGATCCGGGTTCTTCTTCTGCGGCATCATGCTGCTGCCGGTGGCCGATGCATCCGCCAGGTCGAAGAATGCATGTTCCTCCCCGGTGAAGATCACGAGATCCTCGGCGAGCCGGCTCAAGTGCACCATCGCGAGCGCCGCCGCGTAGAGGAACGCGGCGACGAAGTCGCGATCGGATGAGGCGTCCAGGCTGTTGCTGACGAGCCTCGAGAAGCCGAGCGTTCGCGCCAGGCGCGCGGTATCGATGGGATAGCTGGTGCCGGCCACCGCGCCCGACCCGAGCGGCAGCGCATCCGCCTCATGGGCGGCCGCGGCCAGCCGCGCGTGATCGCGCCGCAGCGCCGCCGCGTGGGCGAGAAAGTAATGCGCCACCAGAACGGGCTGCGCCCGGCGCATGTGTGTGTAGGACGGCATCAACGCAAGGCCCGCCCGCTCCGCCTGACCCGCGCAGGCCTCCACGAGCACCGCCGCCTGGTGCTGCAGCGCCGGGATGCGGCGCTTGAGATAGAGGCGGAGGTCGAGCGAGACCTGCTCGTTGCGCGACCGGCCGGTGTGCAGCCGCCGGCCGGCGTCACCAATCCGTTCGACGAGCTTGCGCTCGACGAAGCTGTGGACGTCTTCATCCGGACCGGCGACAAAGGCCGGATCGTGCCGGCCCTCCTCGAGAATCGCCCTCAGACCGTCGGCGACCGCCCGGGCGTCGTCCGGCGACAGCACACCCGCGACGCCGAGCGCGTCGGCCCACGCAAGGCTGCCGGTGATGTCGTCTTCGAACAGCGCGCGATCGAACCCGAACGACACGCCGAAGTCGAACGCCGCCGGGTCGGGGGCCGTGTCGAAGCGTCCTGACCAGAGCGTCATGATGCAGGCAGCGCCGCAGGCGCCTCGGATGGAACGGCGGGCCGGCACGCCAGAATGGCCAGCTCGCCTTTGACGAATTCGATCTGCACGGATCCGGTCACCTGCTTCTGCACCTCGTGGTTGAAGGCGTCGAGCGACGCGCGCGCGGGGCTGAACCAGTGGCCGCTCAACACCAGCCCCGCGTACGGGGCGTTCCGGTCGCGCGTGGCGCGCGCCCGTGCCTCGCCCGTCGCGGCCGCCTCGAGCGCTCCGTGCGCGGCCTGCAGCACCACCGCCGCGGGCACTTCGTGCGCCCGGTGCGGCGCGCCGGGCCGTCCGTTGACGTCCACGATGCGGCCGATGCCGTGCTGCCCCGCAATAATCGACAGGCTTTCGATCAGCTCGATGAGCGGCAGCGACACGGCGTTGATCGTGGTCGGCACGCCGGCGTCGAACCCGATCTCCACGTGCGCCGCCGATGCCGGCGCGGCCGCCTTTCTTCGCGTCCACCAGTACAGCGACTCGGCGGGCCCTTCCGTGCCGGCCGGCGCGTACTCGATGAGGCGCCCCCAGAGCGTCGCCCGCACCGTGGGGACGCCCGTGCCCGGCGCGTCCGCAGCAGGAGGCAGAATGCGCAGCGCCGGATCCAGCGCGCGCAGCGCCGTATCGAGCTGAGCCCGGCCGGCGTCCGTGCCGCCATGCGCCACGGCGGCCGCCGCCTCCATGTGCGCAATGTCGACGAGCGTTCTGGCAATCAGCGGGCGCGCCAGCGCAATCGCCATGGCATCGCCGGTATCGGCCCGGACGCCGGCGTGGAGCGCAGGCAGGATGAACTCGCGGGCAAGCGTGTCGCGGACGTCGACCACATGCGCCCGGGCCGCCCCGGCGTCGAGCGCGCGGGCGTGGGCCTCCTCGAGATCGACACCCTGCCCGAGGTCCAGGACGAGGGCCACCACGCCGCCGGCGTGCCCGGCGGCCAGCGCCCGGATCGATGCCGCGCCACGCGGTGCTCCGGAATACGCCAGGACGACCCGGCCGGTCATCGCGAGAGCCCTTCGAGGTGCCTGATGAGCGCGCGCGCCCGCCGGACATCGGGTGCGATGATGAGGATCGTGTCGTCACCGGCAATGGTGCCGACCACTTCCGGCAGCCGCGCCCCGTCGAGCGCCACGCCAAGGAGCGGCGCCTGCCCGGGGCCGGTCCGCAGCACGACCAGCTGCTGCACGCGGTCGACGCGCGTCAGGTAGTCCGCGACCGCGCGGCTGAGCAGCGATCGGGCGGCGTTGCCGTTGGCGGAGGCGAGCGCCGGCGGCTGATACGCGCCGTCGGCGCCGCCTTTGACCACGCCGAGCTCACGGATGTCGCGGGAGAGGGTCGCCTGCGTCACGTCGAAGCCGCCCGCACGGAGCAGCCGGCGGAGCTGTTCCTGGCTGCGCACCGGCTGCCGCTGGATGGTCTCGAGGATCACCGACTGCCGGCGCGCCTTCATCGCTGCCTGCAAGGATATCCCAAGTGCTTGACTGTTTATGCATGTAAATGTATAAATATTCTCTTCTCCAATGACGAAAATGGCCTCTCCAGTCCCTGCCGCCGCCGAACGGGGGCCGGCTGCCGGATCGCCGGCGCGCGCCCGTGTGGCCGTGGCCGGCGCCACCGGCTACGCGGGCCAGGAGCTCGTCCGCCTCCTGGCGCGGCACCCCGGCGTCACGCTGACCGACGCCATGTCGTCGGGGGCGTCCAGCGCGCCGCGGCCGCTGCCCGCGCTGAAGCGGATCTGGGACGGCGCGGTGATCCCGCTCGATGTCGATCGGCTCGCCCGCACGGCCGATGTCGTCATGCTGGCGCTGCCGGAGGCGGCCGCCGCCGAAGTCGGCACACCGCTCGTCGACCGCGGTGTCCGCGTGATCGACCTGTCGGGCGCGTTTCGCATCCGCAGCGATGCCGATCGCGAGCGGTGGTACCCGGCGACCAGGACGCTGCCCGCCGGCGTCGTGTACGCACTGCCGGAGCGGCACGCCGACGCGATCCGGACCGCGCGGCTGGCGTCCTGTCCGGGCTGTTATCCGACGGCCGCGCTCCTGGCGCTCGAGCCGCTCGCCGCGGCCGGCCTGCTCACCGGCAGCATCGTCATCGACGCGAAGTCGGGCATTTCCGGCGCCGGCAAGACGCCCAGCGACCGGACGCACTTCTGTGAGAACCACGGCAGCGTGGCGGCGTACGGCATCTTCTCCCATCGGCACACCGCCGAGATCGAGCAGGAGCTTGCCGGACCGGTGACCTTCGTGCCGCACCTGGTCCCGCTCGATCGAGGGATCCTGGAGACGATCTACGTGTCGGTCCGTCCTGGCGTCACGGAGGCGCACGTGGGTGGGGCGCTGCAGGAGGCCTATGCATCCGCGCCGTTCGTGCGGCTCACCGGCACGGACCTGCCGGAGATCAAGCATGTCGCCTACACCAACTTCTGCGACATCGGCTGGCGCGTCGATCCCGAGCGCGGCCGGCTCGTGCTCGTGGTCGTGCTCGACAACCTGCTGAAGGGCGCGGCCGGGCAGGGGGTCCAGAACCTCAACATCATGCTGGGGATCGACGAGCGCACGGGACTGCTGTGAAGCGCACCTCTGGTGCGGCAGGCCGAAGGCGCGGCGCCGGTCGCTCGACGCGGTCCCGCCTCGTGGTCAAGCTCGGGGGCGAGCTGCTCGAGCAGCCCGCCGACCTGCAGCGGGTGGCCGGCGGCATCGCCCGGCTGGCGCGCCACGCCGCGGTCGTGGTGGTGCACGGCGGCGGGCGCGAGATCGATGCCGCGCTCGCGACTGCGGGAATCCCGAAGCAGCAGGTGGACGGGCTTCGCGTGACCGATCCGGCCACGCTCGAGGTGGTGGTGGCCGTGATTGCCGGCGCCATCAATACGCGGCTGGTGGCCGCGCTCCGGCGCGCCGGCGCTCCGGCGGTGGGTCTCACGGGCGCGGATGCGGCGGTGGCGACGATGCGCCGGGCGGCGCCGATCACGACGGCAGCGGGCGACAAGGTCGATCTCGGGCTGGTCGGCTCGCCGGTCGCAGACGGCGCTCCGCGGCTGCTCGTGGATCTGCTTGCGGCGGGGTACCTGCCGGTTGTCGCCTGCATCGGCGCCACCCGGTCCGGTGAGGTGCTCAACGTGAACGCCGACACCCTGGCCGCGCATCTGGCCGCCTCGCTCGGCGCCTCCCGGCTGGTCGTTGCCGGCGGGACGGCCGGGGTGCTCGATGCCGACGGGCGCACGATCGAGCGGTTGACGTCGGGAGCCGCCGCACGTCTGATTCGCAGCGGCACGGCCAGCCGGGGGATGGTGGCCAAGCTCGAGGCGTGCCGTACGGCGCTGCGGCGCGGCGTGCGCGACGTGGTGATTGCCAACGGCCGGGAGGTGCCGCTCGACATGGCGGCCGCAGCGCCGGCGCCGCCGCCGGGCTGCACACAGGTGGTGCGATGAGAGTGACACTGGACGATATTCGAGCGCGGGAGCTGCGGCACGTCCTGCAGACGTACAAGCGCCAGCCGGTGGCGTTTGTCCGGGGGAGCGGCGCGCGTCTGTTCGACACCGACGGCCGCGAGTACCTCGACTTCGTGTCCGGCATCGGCGTGACGTCGCTCGGGCACGCGCACCCCGGCCTGACCGCCGCGATCGCCGACCAGGCGGCCACGCTGCTGCACACGTCGAACCTCTACTACCACCCGTTTCAGGCGGAGGCGGCCGCCCGGCTCTCGGAGCTGTCGGGACTGACGCGCACATTCTTCTGCAACAGCGGCACCGAAGCAGTCGAGGCGTGCCTCAAGTTCGCGCGCCGGTACTGGTACACGCAGGGCGCGAAGGACCGGACCGAGTTTGTCGCGCTCGAAGGCGGCTTCGCGGGCCGGACGTTCGGCTCGCTCTCCGTCACCCACGACGAGCATTACCGGGCGCCGTTTGCGCCGCTGCTGGCCGGCGTCACATTCGTGGACCCCGCATCTCCCGACGCGCTGACCGCTGCGGTGACGACGCGGACGGTCGCAGTCATCGCCGAGCCGATTCAGGGCGAAGGAGGCATCCGTCCGCTCTCGCCCGCGTTTGCGGCCGCGCTCAACGACGTCTGTGCCAGAACCGGCACTCTCTATATCGCCGACGAAGTGCAGACCGGCCTCGGCCGGACGGGACATCCCTTCTACTTCCAGGCGCTGGGCCTCCGGCCCGACCTGATCTCGGTCGGCAAGGCCCTGGGCGGCGGCGTGCCGGTGGGTGCCACGCTCGTCTCCGAGCGCGTCGCGCAGGCCATCTCGGCCGGCGACCACGGCAGCACGTACGGCGGCAACCTCCTCGGCACGCGCGCAGCCGTGTTCGTGCTGACGCAGCTGATGGAGGGAGGCCTCATCGAGCACGTGAAGACGGTCGGCGCGCACTTCGAGCGGCGGCTGCGCACGCTCGCGCTCAAGCACCCGATCGTCACGGAGGTCCGCGGCGCGGGCGTCATGCGGGGCCTGCAGCTCAGCGTCGATGCGATGCCGGTCATCGACGCCGCACGCGACCGGGGTCTGCTCGTCAACCGGACCGACGAGAAGGTCGTCCGGCTGCTGCCGCCGCTGACGATCGAGCCGGCCGACATCGATCGGGCCGTCGACACGCTGGACACGGTTCTCGCCGCCATCGCACCGGAGGTCGCGGTATGAGCACGACGACCCTTGGCGCCACCACGCTCGGCGCACCGGCGCCTCCTGATGTCTGCCTGCGCGACGCCACCGCGTCGGATGCTCCGGCGATTCATGCGCTGATCGTCGCGCATCGGGCCGAGGGCCATCTGCTGCCGCGCGCTCTCGAGGAGGTCGCGGCCCACGCTCACCGGTTCATCGTGGCGACGCGTCGCAGTCGCATGGTGGCCTGCGGCGAGCTCGCCCCGCTCAGCCGTGAGGTCAGCGAGGTGCGGTCACTCGTCGTCAGCGCCGAGGCGCGAAGTCTTGACGTCGGCGGCAGCATGGTGGACGAGCTCGCCGAGCGCGCCAGGGCGAACGGTTTCAAGAAGCTGTGCGCGTTTACGCACGCGCCCGCCTATTTCGTGCGTCTCGGGTTCTCCATCGTTCCCCACGTCTGGCTCCCAGAGAAGATCGTCACCGACTGCCATCTCTGCCCAGGGTTCCGGCAGTGCGGCCAGTACGCCGTCGTCCAGCCGCTGGAAAAATGGGGTCGGGAGTCATTTTTGGAGGTCACTCAACAATGACTCCCGACCCCATTTTTGCCAGCGTCACGACCATCGAGGCGGCGGCGGGCGGCGTCACAGCGCCCCTCGGCTTCCGGACCGGCGCGGTCCACTGCGGGATCAAGCCGTCGTCGACGGCGCTCGACCTGGCGGTGCTCGCCGCGGACGGCATGGCGACGGCGGCGGCGCTCTTCACGACCAACCTGGCGCAGGCAGCGCCCGTGCTGGTGTCCCAGCAGCACATCGAGCGGACCGGCGGGCGCGCCCGCGCCATCGTGGTCAACAGCGGCTGCGCCAACGCCTGTACGGGCGTGCAGGGCCTGGCAGACGCGCGCACGATGGCTGCCGAAACCGCTGCGGCGCTCGGCTGCGTCCCCGAAGACGTACTGGTCGCGAGCACCGGGGTCATCGGCGTCGCGCTCAAGATGGATCGTGTGGTGCCCGGGATCAGGCGTGCGGTCGCCGAGTTGAGCCCGGGCCAGGGAGCCCAGGCGGCGCGGGCCATCATGACCACCGACCCGTTCCCAAAGGAGCACGCGGTCACCGTGCATACCGGGCGCGGCTCGTTCAGGGTTGGCGGCATGGCCAAGGGCTCGGGCATGATCGAGCCGAACATGGCGACGATGCTGGGCTTTCTGACAACCGACGCGGCGGTGCCGGCCCCGCTGCTTCGGCAGGCGCTGCAGTTGTCCGCGCGCGACACGTTCAACGCGATCACCGTCGACGGCGAATGCTCCACCAATGATTCGCTCTTCGCACTCGCCTCCGGCGCCGGCGGCATCACGATAGACGAGGGGACGTATCCGGCGCTCGTCGACGGCCTGCTGGCGGTGTCGCGCGAGCTCGCGATCGGCATCGTGCGCGGCGGCGAGGGCGCGACCAAGGTCATCGCGGTGACCGTCGCGCACGCCCGCACGATAGACGAGGCGCGCCAGGTGGCGCGGACGATTGCCAACTCGCCGCTCGTGAAGACGGCCGTGCACGGCGCCGACCCGAACTGGGGCCGCATTGTCGCCGCGGCCGGCCGATCGGGCGTCCGCTTCGACATCAACCGGCTCACGGTCCACGTCGGCGGCACGCTGCTCTTCGAGAAGGGGCTGCCGCACGACGAGGCCGCGCCGATCGCGGGCCGGCATCTGCAGGGCAAGACGGTCCAGATCGATGTGAACCTCGGATCGGGCGATGCGGCGGCGACGATCTGGACCTGCGATCTGAGCGCCGAGTACGTCCGCATCAACGGCGAGTACCGCACATGACCCCGCCGGCCGCGCCGGCTGTGCCGGGCAAAGACTTCCTCTCCATCCTCGACCTGTCGCCCGACGAGATGCTGCGGCTGCTCGATCTCGCGGCGCAGCTGAAGACCGAACGGCTGCTCGGCTGCGAGGCGCCGACCGCTCGCGCCCTCCAGGGCGCGCACGTCGCGCTGCTCTTCGAAAAGCCCTCGCTCCGCACCCGGACGACGTTCGAGATCGCCGTCAACGAGCTCGGCGGCCACACGCTGCACCTGCCTCGCGAGTTCGCCGACGGGGCGCGCGAGCCGCTCGAAGACCTCGCGCGCAACCTGGAGCGGTGGGTCACGGCGCTGGTGATTCGCACCTATGCGCATGAGAAGGTCGTGACGCTGGCCCGGTCCGCCCAGCGGCTGCACGTCATCAACGCCCTCAGCGACGCCGAGCATCCCTGCCAGGCGCTCGCGGACGTCATGACGCTGCGCGAGCGCTGGGGCACGTGCGAGGGGCGGACGATCGCCTACGTCGGAGATGGCAACAACGTCGCGACCTCTCTCGTCCATGCGATGCCGCGACTGGGCATTTCCGTGCACGTCGCGACCCCGCGCGGCTACGAGCTGCCGGCGCGGGTCGTCGAGGACGCCATGCGGACCGCGCGCGCGGGCGCGCAGGTGCGGGCGTTCAGCGACGCCCGGCAGGCGGTCGCGGATGCGAGCGCCGTCTATACCGACGTCTGGACGTCCATGGGCCAGGAGATCGAGGCCGCGGTACGGCGCAAGGTCTTCCGTGCCTACCAGGTGAACGGCGATCTCATGGCCGCCGCTGCGCCCGGGGCGCTCTTCATGCACTGCCTGCCCGCTCACCGCGGCGAGGAAGTCAGTGCCGAGGTCTTCGAATCTCCAGCATCGGTCGTGTTCGATCAGGCGGAGAACCGGCTTCACGCGCAGAAAGCGCTGCTGTTGATGTTGCTCCCGTAGAATATCCCCCGTGAAGCCCTGGCTGGCGCATTACGACCCCGACGTCGCCCGGAGCCTCGCGCCCTACCCCGATACCACGCTTCCCGATCTGCTCGGCGCGCTTGCGCGCGATCACGGCGACAGGCCGGCGCTGTTGTTCAAAGGCTCGTCGATGTCGTACGGCGCGCTCGAGGCGCAGAGCACTGCCTTCGCCGCGGCACTGGCCGCCATGGGCGTGAAGCCGGGCGACCGCATCGGGCTCCTCCTCCCCAACTGTCCCCAGTTCTTCGTCGCCGAGTTCGGGATCTGGAAGGCGGGCGCGATCGTGGTCGCGCTGAACCCGATCTACAGCGAGCGTGAGCTCGAGATGGCGCTGACCTCGACCGGCACCTCGATGGTCATCGCGCTCACACCGTTCTACCAGCGAGTCAAGAACATCCAGGGGCGGACCGGCGTGCGCACGGTGATCGCGACCTCCATCAAGGAGTACCTGCCGCCGCTGCTCCGGCTGTTGTTCACGCTGTTCAAGGAACAATCAGGCGGGCATCGCGCAACCCTGGCTCCCGGCGACCTCTGGCTTCAGCGCCTCGTCCGGGAGCATGCGACATCCCCGCGCCCGGAGGTGACGGTGCGCCCCGACGACCGGGCCGTCATTCTCTCCAGCGGGGGCACGACGGGGACGCCCAAGGGCGTCGTCGGGCTGCATCGCCACTACGTCGCTGCCGGCCGGCAGCTGTTCGAGTGGACCAAGTCGGCGCTCACGCCCTGGACCGACGTCATCATGCTCCCGCTGCCGATGTTCCACGTCTATGCGAACGTCGGCGTGCAGCCGCTGGCGTTCACGGCGCCGGCGCCCCTGTCGCTCGTGCCGAACCCCCGCGATATCGGCGACCTGCTCAAGACGATCCGTCAGGTCAGGCCGGCATTCTTCAACGGCATCCCGACGCTCTACACGGCCATCCTGAACCACCCTGATGTGCGCGCCGGCCGCGTCAGCCTCAAGTCCATCAAGCTGTGCTTCTCGGGCGCCGCGGCGCTGATGGCTGAGACGAAGCGCCAGTTCGAGGAGGCGACCGGCGCCCGCATCGTCGAGGGCTACTCGCTGACCGAAGGGATGATGGCATGCTGCGTGAATCCGGTGAAAGGCCCGAACAAGATCGGGTCGATCGGCCTGCCGCTGCCCGACGTCGAGGTGCGCGTGGTCGACGCCGAGCGCGGCGAGCGCGACCTGCCGTCTGGCGAAATCGGTGAGCTGCTCCTCAGGGCGCCGCAGCACATGGCTGAGTACTGGAACAATTCCGCCGAGACGGCCGAGACGTTGAGAACCCATGGCGAGGGCGGCCCGTGGGTGCATACCGGCGATCTCGCGTATGTGGATGCCGACGGCTACATCTTCCTCGTCGATCGCAAGAAAGACATGCTGAAAACGAGCGGGTTTCAAGTGTGGCCACGCGAGATCGAAGAGGTGCTCGCCACCCATCCCGCCGTCATGGAAGTCAGCGTTGCCGGCGTTCCCGATCCGCTGAAGGGCGAGGTGCCCAAGGCCTGGGTCGTGCTCAGGCCCGGGCAGCAGCCCGGCGCCGACGAGCTCCGGGCCTACTGCAGAGAGCGGCTGGCGCCGTACAAGGTGCCGGTCGAGGTCGAGTTCCGGCCCGACCTCCCCAAGACAATGGTCGGCAAGGTGCTCCGGCGCGTGCTGGTCGACGAGTCGAAGCGCGCGAGCTGAACTCGAAC
>MEKU01000089.1:14113-31862 GCA_001767195.1 Acidobacteria bacterium RIFCSPLOWO2_02_FULL_67_21 | reverse complement strand
GGGCCTGAAGGCCCGCCGCTACGTCGAACTACTCCAGGGTTCGCCCCACGGATACGACCTCGATTCCCGCCTGCTCGAGAGCCGTCCGAATCCGGGCTGCGAGCGCCGCCGCGCCCGGCGTGTCTCCGTGCACGCAGATCGTGTCGATCTGGAGCGGCACGACGGAGCCGTCGATGGCCTGAACTTCGCGGAGGCGCACCATCCGGAGTGCGCGCTCGACGACCGTGACAGGGTCGTCGATGACCGCGCCAGGCTGGCCGCGCGCGACCAGCGTCCCGTCCGGCTGGTAGGCGCGGTCGGCAAAGCCCTCACTGGCGGTCCGCAGGCCGGCGCGCCGGCCGGCGGCCACGAGCTCGGATTCCGGCAGGCCAAACAGGATGAGGGTCGGGTCGATCAGCCGCGCCGCGCGCGCGATGGCGTCGGCCAGCGCCGCATCGCGCGCGGCCATGTTGAAGAGCGCCCCGTGCGGCTTGACATGCTGGAGCCGCACGCCCTGGGCGGCGGCCATCGCGGCAAGCGCCCCTACCTGATACACCACGAAGTCTTCGACGTCGCGCGGTGAGACCTCCAGTTCGCGGCGGCCGAACCCCTCGAGATCCGGGAACCCGGGGTGCGCACCGGCCGCGACGCCGTGATCGCACGCAAGGCTGATGGTGGCGCGCATCACGCCCGGGCCCCCGGCGTGGAACCCGCACGCGATGTTCGCGGAGGTGATATGCGGCATCAGCCGGGCGTCCCCGCCGGCCGCGCCCGCCCGCTCCTCTCCTACGTCAGCATTGAGGTCGATCCTCATGCGTGCCGACAGTACACCGATGTAATTCCTGCCACCAATTCTGAAAGCTCAGCCGACGGCCGATCGAGCGTTTTCCGCGGAAAAACGGCGGCACACCCGTTGCCCTGTGAGGGCGACGTCGGTCTGTGGTTTACGGCAGAAAGCCGGTAAACGCTGGGGGGAGCCAGGCCGGCGTACCAGGAGGGAACGCCTTCGGGCGTTCCCTCCTGTTCCACGTCTACACTCCCGCCCCTTCCGGATACTCCAGCGCGAGCTTCAGCTCTCTCGCGAGCGAGTCGACGGTCGTGCCGCTGCGCTTCCATGCCCCTTCGGTCTCGAAGCGCTGATCGCCAATCCGGCGTCCCCAGGGGGCAATCACCCGCCCGATCGCCCGGAAGTCGCTGCGGTCCACGTGCTCCTGATCCAGCCGGCGCACCACGTCGGGAGAGACGCGGACGAACGCGCGCAGCGCGGCCGCCGACTTGATGCTGTACTTGCGCCCGCCCCAGGCGGCGCCGAAGACCACGGCCACCTGCTTGAAGTAATTGACGAAGAACTTCTTGGCGTCGTCGTGAAAGTCGGCCGACTTGCGCGGGCCGCCGAAGGCGTCGCCGGCAAACAGCTTCTTGAGCTCCTGGGCGAGCGGCGCCTGCGCGACGCGCCCGCGGCCGACGCCAAGCAGCTTGATTTCGCCGTGCAGCGGAGAGTCCTCGCGGTCGTTGAGCGCCCGCACCACGTCGTGCGCCACCGCCAGCGATTCGTCGCGATAGAGCTGCCGGCCCGACAGGCTGACCAGATGCGACGCATTGAGACGCGTGTGCTTCGCGTTGATCGTGACGAACATCTGGACGATGTGGTCTTCCGGCAGCCGGTCGAAGATGATCGCGGGCACCGCGAAGTCGTGGCCGCGCATGTTGTCGATGTCGGCGTGCAGCGCCAGCAGGCGGTGCTGGCCGTCGATCGCCCGCAGGATGCCCTCGCGCTCGGGCACTTTCAGCCGGCCGACAATGGCGCCCGGCTCTGCCGGCTCGAAGCTCAGCTTTTCATCGCAGGAGATGATGACCGCTCCGGGAATCGACGGCAGATCGCGCGCCTGCCGGCACTGCTCGTAATACTGGACGAGTTCGTCGATCTTTCGCCTGATGATCTGCCGCTGATACGCCTTTTCGCTCGACGCGATCCGCCGCTCCAGGAGGTCCCAGTTCACCTTGGAAGGCGATTTTCCGCCCCGGACGGCCGGCTGGCCCGATTCGCCGTAGCTCAGGACCTCGAAACGAACGAGCTTGTCGATGTCCTCGGCCGTCAGCGAGGCCTGGTAAAACTGCACACCAAACTGCTGCATTCGGATGGCAGCTACGTTTATCATGTAGGGTCCTCTCCGGCTCCCGTTACGGGACGCAGGGAAGGGGCGAATTGTATCGACCTGCGGTCCCTTTGCTCAACCCGTTTTTTCGGTTTTTATTCAAATTCGCCCTGTTCATCGCTCGTCCGTCTCAGTTTATCTGACGTCGGCACAAGGAGTTAGCATGGTTCGATCTGTTGCCACATTTTGCACGGTGGCATGCGCACTCATATTCGCCCAGGCCGGTTCCCCCTCGAGCGCCCTTGCCCAGGCGTCGACTGCCGCCCAAGCGGCCCCGGCCGCCCGGCGGACGGCGGCCGCCCCGATCGACTACGCGACCGCCCATCTCGAGCGGCGGCTCCCCGCCGTGAGGGCCGCCGGCAGCATCACCCTGGACGGGCGGCTGGACGAGCCAGCATGGCTCGACGCGCCGATGGCGACCAACTTCATCCAGAACGACCCGCGCGAGGGCGACCCGGCGACCTTCGACACCGAAGTGCGTGTGCTCTACGACGACGAGGCGCTCTATTTCGGGATCTTCGCCAGGGACGACGAGCCCGGGCGGATCATTGTCAGCGACATCGACAAGGACTTCGACACCAATCGCAGCGACGGATTCCGGATCGCCCTCGATACCTTTCACGATCAGCGGAACGGGTACCAGTTCGCCACGAACCCGGCCGGCGCCAAGTGGGACGCCCAGATGGCCAACGAAGGACGCGAGAACAACGTGAACTGGGATGGGATCTGGGATGTCACCACGACGGTGGGGGAAACGGGGTGGACCGCGGAAATCAGGATTCCGTTCCGGACGCTCAAGTTCACGAACAGCGACATCCAGACCTGGGGCGTCAACTTCGAGCGGAAGATCCGGCGCCTGAACGAAGACAGCTACTGGTCTCCGCTGCCGCGGATCTACGATTTGCAACGCGTCTCGCTCGCCGGCAGCGTCGACGGGCTTCGGGGCCTCCGCCCGGGCATGAACCTCCGCGTCAAGCCGTCCGCCGTCACGAGCTCGAATACGGTCGGCGGAGCGAAAGCCACCGGCGACTTCGATATGGGGGTCGACGTCAAGTACGGCGTGACGAGCGGGCTGGTCTGGGATTTCACGGTCAACACGGACTTCTCGCAGGTCGAAGCCGACGAGCAGCAGATCAACCTGACCCGCTTCAGTCTGTTGTTCCCCGAGAAGCGCGACTTCTTCCTCGAGAACTCCGGCATCTTCCAGTTCGGCGGGAGCGGCCGCGGCGGTGGGGGCGGCGGCGGCGGCGGCCGCCAGAACGCGCCGCAGGAGATGCAGCTCTTCTTCAGCCGGAACATCGGCCTGTCGAACGACGGGAACGCGATTCCGATTCTCGCCGGTTCCCGGCTCAGCGGACGCCAGGGTCCCGTCTCGATCGGCATCCTCAACATCCAGCAGCGGGAGCTCGGCAACGCGCCCGCCACGAACTTCACGGCGCTCCGCGTCCGCCGCGACATCCTGGCGCAGTCGGACATCGGTGCGATCTTCCTCAACAAGGACGCCTCAGGGCCGAACTTCAATCGCGTGGCGGGCTTTGATGCCAATTTCCGGTTCGGCTTTCTCAATCTGACCGGCTACGCGGCGAACACCTTCTCGCCGGACTCGGCCGTCGCGGCCGGCGGCGACACGTACGTCACCCGGGTTGGCTTCGACTACAACAACCGGGACTGGCAGGCGCAGCTGTCCTCGAGCAACATCGGCTCGAATTTCAACGACGAGCTCGGCTTCGTTCCACGGCGCGGCGTCGGCACGCTCAACGGCGTGTTCGGCACGCGGTGGCGGCCGCAGGCGCTGTCCAAGGTAGTTCGTGAAGCGTACATCCATTGGCACCTCGACCAATTCACGCGCCATCTGGACGACGCCGTCGAATCGCGGTATCAGGGCTACCACTGGATGTCGCGGTTTCAGGATGGCTCGAACGCGGAGATCGGCGTCAACACGAACGTCGAAGACATCCTGGCGCCCTTCACGATCAACCGGTCGCTCGGCACGCGCATCACGCCCGGCCGCTACGAGTTCTCGGAATTCTTTGGCCTGTGGAACACGAACAACTCGGCGCCCGTGTCGGTCAGCAGCCGGTACTCGAACGGCCGCTTCTACGACGGCTACCGGCGCGGCTACAGCATCGGCCCGGCGTTCCGGCTGAACGAGAATCTCAACGCGTCCGTGTCGCTGCAGCTCAACGACATCGACGTCGCCACCGGGTCGTTCGTCTCCAAGCTGCTCAGCACGCGCATCAACTACAACTTCAACACGAAGATGTTCTTCAACGGGCTGCTGCAGTACAACAGCGACAACCATCAGTGGACGTCCAACCTCCGCTTCAACATCATCCACCGGCCGCTCAGCGACTTCTTCCTCGTCTACAACGAGCAGCGCGATGAGCGGACGGGTGACATGCTCAGCCGGGCCGTCATCGCCAAGATGACGTATCTCGTCGCGTTCTAGCTTCGGGATCAGGGTGAGGGATCAGGGATCCGATCGGTCGTAGAGGCCGGGCTTTCGCCCGGCCCGACGTCATGCGGTTCTTCAACTTCACGATCCCGAACAGCACCATCGTCAGCAGCACGAATCCCAGGTACGCCTGCTCCAGCGGGAGCTGCCGGTGCAGCGGCGCGCTGACGACCCCGTACGCCATCTCGACGTGAATCCAGTACACGAAGAGCGACGACCGTCCGAACTCGGCGAGCGGTGACCGTCCCGCGCCACGATTGAGGGCATAGGCCGCCGCGACCAGCGCCATCACGATGCCGAGCCGGATGAAGAAGAATGTCGGCGAGCTGGTCCAGAAGCTCGTGTCCGCGTAGACGGGCGGCAGCAACGACGCGGCGTATCCCCCGGCCGCGAGGACGAGGCCCGCAGCGCCAATGGCCGCGTTGGCACGGCGCTCCCCGCCGGACGTCCGGGCGCTCTCGAGCCACAGCCCGACGGCGCACCCTGCCAGCACGAACCCCGCCCAGGGAAACAGCGTGAAAGTGGTGGCACCGGCCGCCGGGCGAAGGTATCGCTCCAGCGGGTCGGGCAGCACGGCAAGCAGGCCCGCGTTGCGGACGACCGGCGTCAGCATGGCCGCCGCGGCGGCGGCGGCCGCCAGCAGCAGCGCGCGCGGCCGTCCCTGGCGCGCCAGGGCCCAGAGCGCCGCCGCGGCCACCATCGACACGCCGATGACATTGAGGATGTCGACCTTGAGGATCGTCTGCAGCCCGCCGCCGCTGATGAGCCATGCCTGCATCCGGAACAGCAACGCGAGCCCGAGGATCTGCCAGCCGCGGCGGCGCGCCAGGGCGACCGCCTCTGCGTCCGTGCGGCCGGCGCGCATTCTCGCGCCGGCGGCAAGCGCCAGCGACACGCCCGCGAGAAAGAGGAAGATCGGCGCGCCGCCGATCCCGCCGACGAACGTGATCCACTGGTGTGCCGTGCGCTCGCGGCCGGCCGCCGACGTCCACGCGTCGATGACATGCCCCTGGATCATGACCACCACGCCGGCTCCGCGAAGCCAGTCGAGATAGCCCTTGCGGCCGGGGGGCGGGTGGCGCCCCTGTTCGAGGATGGCGACGACGTCGGGCACGTCGAGTCTCGCAGGTCGCAGAGGCGGGGCTTTCAGGGCCCGCCTCTACCCCTAGTAACCCCTTGCCCCCTGACCCCTTGCCCCCTTACTTGATGGGCACCGTCCAGAGGTAGATCGTGCGGCCGTTCACGTTCTGGGTCTGCTGCGGCTTGATGTCGCCCATGTCGAACGCATGCGACACGACGCGCGTACCGGGCTTCAGCTCGGCGTTCAGCTTCGGCAGCACCTTGAGGTTGAGCGACGGCAGCAGGTACAGCGTCACGACGCTCGCTTCGCTGATGTTGGTCGTGAACAGGTCCTGATTCAGGAAGCGGACCTTGTCGCCGACGCCGGCCGCCTTCAGGTTCTCGGTGGCTTCCTTGATCCGCTGCGGATCGATGTCGATGCCGACGCCGCGCGCGCCGTACGTCTTGGCCGCGGTGATTGGTACCCGCCCATCACCCGAGCCGAGGTCGTACACCACGTCGTTGGCTCCGACCTTGGCCAGCTTGAGCATGGCGTCCACGACTTCCTGCGGTGTGGGCACGAAGATGACGTCCGGCGACCGCAATGGAGCCGGTGCGGTCTGCGCCGAGGCCGGCGCCGCAAGGGCTGCCATGATCGCAAGTGACAGGATCGAGATACGCAGTTTCATGGGCCTCCTCATGTAGAAGGAAGGAAGACCCGGATTATATCCGACTCGGCCTTGACGGCCGGCGGCGCCCGCGCATTCCGCCGGTTTATCCTGTGCACATGGCGGTGGTCGTTCAGAAGTACGGGGGCAGCAGCGTCGCCGACGTGGCGCGGCTGCGCCAGGTGGCCGACCGGGTGATGCGGACGCGCCGCCAGGGACACGACGTCGCGGTCGTCGTGTCGGCCATGGGCGGCACCACCGATGAGCTGCTCGCGATGGCCAAGCAGGTGTCGCCGAACCCCGAGCGGCGCGAGCTCGACATGCTGCTCTCGGCGGGCGAGCGGATCTCGATGGCGCTCCTCTCGATGGCGATCCGCGAGCTGGGGGGCGACGCGATCAGTTTTACGGGCAGCCAGTCGGGCATCATCACCAACGACCGCCACGTGGACGCGCGGATCATCGAGGTCCGGCCGTTTCGCGTCCAGGACGCGCTCGCCCAGGGCAGGATTGCCGTCATCGCGGGGTTCCAGGGGGTCTCGTACCGCAAGGAGGTCACGACGCTCGGCCGCGGCGGGAGCGACACGACCGCGGTGGCCATGGCGGCGGCGCTCGATGCGGAGTACTGCGAGATCTGCTCCGACGTCGACGGCGTCTACTCCGCCGACCCGCGTGTCGTCACCACGGCGCGCCGCATCGGCACCCTGTCGTACGAGGAAACGCAGGAGCTGGCGGAGGCGGGCGCGAAGGTCCTCAACGCACAGGCGGTCGAGTTCGCCAAGGAGAAGGGGATCGCGATCTACGCGAGGGCGACGAGCGGACCGCTCCCGGGCCCGGACCCCTCGAGCGACGGCACCGTCGTACGCAAGCATCCGCCGCGCATGCCGGGCGCGGTCGCCGGCGTCGCCAGCGAGCGCGACCTGCTCGTGCTGGAGAGCGACGCCGCGCCGGCGGACCTTCTTGCCCTGCTCGACGAGCGAGGCGTCTCCGGCAAGCAGCTGCACGTGGCGTCGGGGGCGACCCATCTGGCCGTCTCGCGCGACAACCTGCACGACGAGGCCAGGCTGCGCGACGGCCTGGCGGCCCGGTTCGGCCAGCACGCGCGGCTCGTGGACGGCCTTGCCGCGGTCAGCGCGATCGGCGCCGGCATCAACGCAACGTACGCCAACGTCCGCGCCGGCACCGGCGCCCTGACGGCGGCCGGCATCCTCCCGGGCGGGCTGGCGACCTCTTCCTTCCGGATTACGTGGCTGGTGCCCCGCGAACGCACGGATGAGGCGGTCCGGATACTCCACCGCACCTTCATCGAGGCCAGCCCGCCGCGCCTTCCATAGCTGGCGCGTCGCGCCTATGATCGCGCCATGTCGCATCGACTTCCGGCGGCATGGACGCTGCTCGCGGCGCTCGTGGCGGCGATGGAGGGCGTCTACGGACGCGGCCAGTACTGCGCGGACGGGGAATCAGGCGAGGACTGCCTGAACATCGAGGAGATCACCGAAATCATGGCGACCGATCGCGATCCGCGCCGGCTCCTCGAAGTCTGGGAGGGGTGGCATTCGATTGCGCCGCCCATGAAGCAGCGCTACGCGCGCTTTGTCGAGCTCTCGAACAAGGGCGCCCGCGAGCTTGGCTTTGCCGACACCGGAGCGATGTGGCGCTCCAGATACGACATGCCGGCAGACGGAGGAGGATTTCAGGACGATCCATCACGAGCTGGGGCACGACTTCTACTCGCGCGCGTATGCGGGGCAGCCGCCGATCCTCCGCGACAGCGCCAACGACGGCTTCCACGAAGCCATCGGCGACACGATTGCGCTGTCGGTGACGCCCGAATATCTCGTCAAGGCGGGGCTGATAACGACGGCGCCCGAGGCCTCTGGGGACATCGGCCTGCTGCTCCAGTCGGCGCTCGAGCGGCTGGCCTTCCTGCCGTTCGGGCTCGTGGTCGATGCGTGGCGCTGGCAGGTCTTCAGCGGCAGCGTGACGCCGGCCAGCTACAACACCGCCTGGTGGCAGCTTCGGGAGCAGTATCAGGGCGTGAGGCCGGCACGGGCCCGCGGCGAGGAGCTCTTCGACCCGGGCGCCGTCCCGGCCAACACGCCCTACGCGCGCTACTTCCTGTCGTCGGTCCTTCAGTTCCAGTTCCATCGGGCGCTGGGGAAGACGGCGGGATGCACGCAGCCCCTGCACCGCTGCTCCATCTACGGCAACGCGGCCGCCGGACAACGGCTGCGCGCCGCGCTCGAAATGGGCGCGTCCCGCCCGTGGCCCGACGCGCTCGACGCGCTCACCGGTCAGCGGCAGATGGATGCGACGGCGATGGCGGACTACTACGCGCCGCTCAAGGCGTGGCTGGACGAGCAGAACAGGGGCCGGCCGATCGGCTGGCAGCCATGAACGGCGTCCCGCCGCTCGCAATGCGTCCCGCCGTCATGGTGCGACTGACGCTCGTCGTCCTCGGCCGATTCGAAGCGCGGTTCCTGGATCGGAACCCAGCGGGAGACGATCGCGGGCCGGATCAGCGCCTCCCGTGAGCCAGCGCTCGGCAAGCGTCCGCAACCGCGCGCGGACGGCATCCATGACGCCGGCACGGAGCGGCTCCGGCCGTTCGGACGGCGAAATCCTCCGCCGCCGGTCGACCTCGCGATCCTCGTCACGATACGTGGACGGCTGCGACAGGATGGCGGCGATGTCGCGCATCGTGTCGCGCGCGCGGCGATCGCCGTGCGGAAACAGCCGGCAGAATTCGTCGACGGTATCCGCCGGGTCGAGGCCAACCAGCGTGGCGTAGGTGCGCACCCACGCCCGGGCATACAGGCCGCGCGGCCATGTCGAGAGATCGTTGTGTTCAAGCGCGTCGAGGTGCTCCGCGTTCACCCGCATCGCCGTCGCCAGATCGTGGAGGGAGAGACGCTGCCGCTCGCGGTGGAGCCGCAACCGGAACACGAAGACGTCCTGAGAGGAAAATCCGGCGCTGACCCCTAGATGTCGCACGCTGACGGCTAGTCTACGCTATTACTGGTGGTGGCTCAAGAACTCGCTCGAGGGCTGCGTTTGAGCCGCTGGGCGGCGGGCGTCCTGAGCGCGATGACCATCCGCCACCAGAGCACCTGCGCGGAGCGGGCGATCAGCCCGGGCCAGGAGGGCGCGGGCAGCACGTTGACGCGTGGCGCGGCGGTGCGACGCCGGTCGGGCCCATGAGTGAACTCGTCCCGGTACCCGGAGGGGTGTGCCACGACGGCGGCCATCTGCTGCAGCGTGGCGCCGGCGCGGCGATCGCCGTGCGGAAAGAGCCGGCAGAACTCGTCGACCGTATCGATTGGATCGAGTCCGGCCATGCTGGCATACGCGCGCACCCACGCACGCGCGTACAGGCCGCGGGGCCAGTCTGACAGATCGTTGCGCTCGAATGCCTCGAGCAGCTCCGGTTTGATCCGCGTGACGGCCGCGATCTCGTCGAGCGAGATTCCGCCACGCTCGCGATGACGCCGAAGGCGCGACACGAAGGATGCCTGTGGGATCACGCCGGACAGCAGAGCAATTTCCGCGCCTCAGCCGGAACAGGATGGCGTCCGCGCTTCGTCCTCAGCCCGCGGAACTTACGGGTGCCCCACAGAATTGTAATCGCGTGCGGTGTGCACAGATGCGACAACCCTGTCGGCGGCGACGTCGCATTTTCGACGTACCCGCGAATGCACACTTTGGGATTTGAAGTCTACGTCAGCCCCGGCACGCCCCCGTTCAGGAACACGGCGAGCTGGCCAGGCGCGAACTGCAGGCCGGTGTAGAACGGACCGAACTCGGCAAACTTGGCGCTCGCCTCGTCGAAGCGCATCTCGTAAATCAGCTTCTTGAAGACGAGCGGATCATCCGCGAAGAGATCGACGCCCCACTCCCAGTCGTCGAAGCCGATCGATCCGGAGATCACCTGCGTGACCCTGCCGGCATAGTGGCGGCCGATCATTCCGTGCTCGCGCATCATGGCGGCGCGCCGCTCGAACGTCTCGCTGTACCAGTTCTGCTGCTCGCCGCGGCGCTTGTTCATCGGATAGAAGCAGACGTACCGTCCCTTCGGCAGCTCGAGAAACAACCGGCCCATGACGCGCTGTCGCTGGGTCTCCATTTCGGCATCGAACGCCCGGTCGAACTCGTCGCTCCCGGGTGTGTGCTTCGTGCCGAGCTGCTCGTGGATCTTCGCGGTCATCTCGTACATCCCCAGCTCGACGACCGAGACGTACGACGTCGTGGCCTCCAGCGCCTCGTGCAGCTCCGTCTGCGACAGCGCCAGCTGGGCGCGGGCGAGCTCGTCGAAGCGGCGGCGGAAGCAGACGAACATCAGGTCGGCCTTGTGCCCCAGGATCTGCACCATGGCGGTTGCGCCGGCGTCGGGGACGGCCAGCGCCCGCGCCGCGTCGGCAGCCAGGCGATCCCGCTCGGCCGCCGCCCGGCCGCGCAGACGGTCCCAGCGGACGCGGTACATGAGATGGAGCACGCTCCAGCCTTCGAGCGTCTCGGGCACGAACGGGTTGTGCATGGGAGCGATCTTAGATCAGTAGGCAGCAGGCGGCAGACAGCAGGCAGCACTTACAGGAGCTCCGCGAGCTGCGGAAGAACGGCCTCCGCTCCTCCATGGATCGCGACGTCGACCGCGCTGGACGCCGGGGTCGTCTCGAGATTGATCTCGGCCGTAAAGGCGCCGCGGCGGCGCGCATCATGGACGAGCCCGGCGGCCGGGTACACCACGGCGGACGTGCCGACGGTCAGGAAGACGTCGCAGGCCGTGGCCTCGAGCGCTGCGTCCACGTCCGCTGCACGGAGCGGCTCGCCGAACCAGACGACCGCGGGGCGGGCAAGGCCGCCGCACTGGGGACAGCCCGGCACCCCGTCGGGGAGCGGCACCCGCTCGTCCCGCCACGGCGTCGGCTGCGCCGCGCATCGGTTCCAGCACGACAGCTCCCAGATGGAGCCGTGCAGCCGCACGAGCGCGGACGTCCCCGCGCGGACATGCAGATCGTCGACGTTCTGTGTCACCACCCGGCAGCCCGGACGCCGCGACCATGCGGCAATCACGTCGTGCGCGGCATTCGGCCGGCACGCGGCAATCTTTTCCCTCCGCCACGCGTACCACTCCCACACCAGCCGCGGATCCCGCTCGAACGCCTCCGGCGTCGCAAGATCCTCGGGGCGGTGCTGCCGCCACAGCCCGTCCGCTCCGCGGAACGTCGGCACGCCGCTCGCGGCCGACACACCGGCGCCGGTCAGGATGGTGAGGCGCTCAGCGGCCCGTATGCGCGCCGCGAGCACACCAATCGACGGATCGATGATCGATGATCTGTCAGTCGATCTATCCATGGGTCGATCGATGCATCGGTGCATCATTGATTCGTCGATGCATCGATGTGCCCATCTGCCAATCGATATCGAGATCATCGATCATCGATCGTCACATGCTCTTTTCCAGCTGAAACGCCCGATGAATCGCCCGCACCGCGGCCGCCGCCTCCTGCTCGGTGACCACGAGCGAGATGTTGCGCTCGGACGATCCCTGCGAGATGGCGATGACGTTGATGCCCGCCTTGCCCAGCGCGCCGAACACGGTGGCGGCAATGCCCGGCGTGCCCCGCATCCGATCGCCGATGGCGGCCACGATGGCGACCTGCTGCTCCGCGCTGATTTCTTCGATATGCCCGCGCATCAGCTCGAACTCGAGCCCCGTGCGCAGGGCGGCGACCACGCGCGGCGCCTCGGCCGCCGACAGCACGAAGCAGATGTTGTTCTCGGACGAGGCCTGCGAAATCATCAGCACGTTCGCCTGCTGCGCCGCCACCACATCGAACGTCTTGGCGACGATGCCCGGGATGCCCTGCATGCCCGTGCCGCTGATGGCGACCATGATGACGCCGCGGATCGAGGTCACCGCCTTGACGCCCCGTGCCGCAGGATCCCCTTCCACCGTGACGCGCGTGCCCGGGTGCGTGGGGTTGAAGCTGTTGAGGATGCGCACCGGGATCCGCTGGCGGAACGCCGGCAGGATCGTCTTGTAGTGCAGCACCTTGGCGCCGTAGTACGCCAGCTCGGAGGCCTCGCTGTAGGAAATCTCCGACAGCGTGCGCGCCTCCGGCACCTCGGACGGGTTCGCGGTCATCACGCCGTCCACATCCGTCCAGATCCAGACCTCGTCGGCCTCGAGCGCCGCGCCGATGATGGACGCCGAGTAGTCGGAGCCGCCGCGGCCGAGGGTGGTCATCACGCCGTCGGAGGTGGCGCCGATGAAGCCGGTCACGACCGGAATCTCGCCTCTCGCGATCGCCGGCCGCAGCCGCGCCGCCGCCTTCATCCGCGTCTCCTCGATGAGCGGCTCGGCGCCCCCGAACTGGTCGGTCGTGACGACAATCTCGGTGGCATCCACGGCGTCCGACGGACGCCCGCGCGCCGCGATGGCCGCAGCCAGGAGCGGCGCCGCCAGCATCTCGCCCGTTCCCGAAATCGCGTCGAGCAGCCGGGGCGTGAGCTCGTGGACCATCGACAGGCCGAAGCAGAGCTTCTCGAACCGGTCGAGCCGCTGGCGCAGCGACTCGATCACCGCGTCGCGACGCACCGGATCGCCGATGAGCGCCTCGGCCACCGCCGTGTGCTTGTCGAAGAGCTCCTGCCGCAATCGGGAATCCCACTGGCCGCCGGTGGCCCCGCGCGCGGCCGCAATCAGCGCGTCGGTCACCTTGCTCATGGCGGAGGTGACCACGACCACCTGATGGCCCCTGGCGGCCGTGTCGGCGGCGAGCTGCGCCGCCTGGGCGATGCGCTCGGCGGACCCCACGGAGGTCCCGCCGAATTTCATGACGATGAGCATCCGAGAATTCTAGTAGGCCTCAGGCCTCAGGTGTCAGGCCTCAGGCCGACGTCGGATTCGGGAGAGCGGCGTCGACTGGCTACACAGACAGCGACGCGAGAGATGACGCGACCTGTTCGAGCGCGGGCGCCGTGTCTCCAATCTTCCGTACCATGACGTACCGCCACACGCCGAACCGCGCGTCGGCATTTACTGCATCCACCCAGCGCTGGGCCGCCGCAGCTTTGACGTCGGCGAGCTCGTCGAACCCTTTCGTCTCGAAAATCAGGTGCGCGACAGGCGTGGTATCGAGCCGGATGACGAAATCCGGTACGTAGTCGTGTCCTCACCCGTTGTGAACGTACGGAATCCCGAAACCCAATCCGGCATTCTTCACGAAGGTCGCTACGAGCGGATGCGTGTCGAGAACGTATGCCGCCGACTGCTCCCACACGCGCGTATCGGCGACGACGTAGTTGACGTGGCTCCGCACCACCTCGCGAACGTCCCGGGTCGTCCAGTAGTCGACATCCGCAGAGGATCCCGGCTCGCGATTGGCCTCGTATCGCGGAATCTCCGGGGCCTCGCCCTGTGACGCATCGGGGCGAATGGCCTCGACGAGACGCTCGATCGCCCAGCCGTAATAAGGGGACAGAAACAGGTCGACCTTCTCGGCCGGGCGCTTGCGCGCCAGCTCCTCGAACCCCTCTGGATAGAGCGGCCGTCCCTGCCGATCGGCCGGCCACACGGTCTTTCCGACCGTGTCGAGCGTGAAACGCATCCACTGCGCCTCGTCTGTCTTTGCGTGGCCGGTGTCGGTCTCATGCACGACCTTGGAATCGACGCGAATCGTGCTCACCCGGCCGGTCCGGTTCAGAAAGCCCTCAATCTGATGCGGCGGAATGCCTGTAGGCGGCTTGTTCTCGGCGAGCCATTCGTAAACAACCTTCGCGATCGCCGTATTCTTGCAGACCAGGATGAACACGGGCGGCCGGGAATCCTCGCGCGAGGCCTCCCATTCAGCCCGCAGCTCCTCCCACAAGCCCGCAAGCATTGAAATCGGAGCGTTGGCCCACTTCAGAATCGCCTCGGGCTTCGGGGATCCCTTTCTTCCGCCACGTTCGGCAGGCGTGAGCTGCTCGACGATCCATCGCCAGATGTTGAAGTAGCCGGGGATCTTGGCGCCCGTACTGTCCCGAACGGCAAGCTGCGGGATCTTCACGAGGCCCGACTCGATGGCGTCCACCAGCGAGAAGTCGCTGACCACCCAGGGGAAAGAGCGGTTCGTGTCCTGGCCGACCCGTCCGAGGTAGTGCGGCGTCGCAGAGAGGTCGATGCAGGCGTTGATGCCCCGCAGCTTGTGGATCCGATCGAGGCCGTCGACCCAGACGGTGGCCTCCTTGTAGAAGTCCTCCGCCTCGTCCTCATCGCCCAGCAGGTCCTCCTCGCCCGGATCCGGCTCTTCCCGCCTGATCCGGTACGCGTGGTGGGCCTCGTCGCTGAAGATGAGGATGTTCTGCTTGCCGCCGACCTCGCGCCCGAGCACGCGGCTGACCAGCGCGGTATCGCTCTCCACATACCGCTCGGCCTCGACGTAGAGGGATGTCTATGCCTTGCAGGTAGTCCCGCCGCGCCTCGGTCAGGAAGATGATCGTCTCCGCCGCCTGGAGCTGGGCGAAGAAGAGCCGGTGCTGGCGCCCTTCACGGCGCCAGTATTCCAGGAGCTCCAAGGTTGTGCGCGTCGCGCCGGGATGGCGATCGGCCCGCCACTGTGCCAGCCGGTCGCGGATCAGGTTGACGAGCTGCAGCTCGACGGCGGTCCCGGCAGGCATCCCCTCTTCGCCCGTGGTGTCCGCAGCCGGCGGTCGGTAATAGTACTGAGCAGGGCGGCGACCAGGCTTCTTGAGAGGATCCGCGCCTTCCTCGAGGTGCCAATGGAACGGCGGCTCCTCATAGGATGAGCAGATGATCGGTTCGGGGACCTCAAACTCGTGCATGCTGTCGTGCCGCCTTGATTGCGGGATCCGGCCAGAGCATAATCCGTCCTAGATGCACCCTGCGTCCCAGCGGTCGGTCGGCATCCGGTGCGATTACCAGCCCGACGTGGACCTTCTCTTCGCCTGGGTCGGCGATCCGCAGCCGGCCGAGAACATCGAAGTGGAGCCGGGCATCTACGTCCGCGTGGCCTCGTCCACCGGCCAGGTCATCGGCATCGAGGTGCTGGACTGCGCCGAGCGGTTCGGCCACGAGCCGGATCGGATTGACGCGGCCTTCGCGAAAGCGCTGCTCGCGAGGTTCACCGCGCCGGCCCTCCAGCGCTTCCGGGAGGCCCACCCTCAGCCACCGCTTTTCTCATCACCGCGGTAATCACGAAGCCCCTATCCGCTCCGGTCGGCTGCACCACGACCTCCAGGCACTCATCCCGGAAGAACCCGCGCCCGATGGCCGGGCCTACATAGATTCGCCGCTCCCTGTGGGCAGGCGATGGACGCACCATGACGGCGTGGGTCAGGGCGCGCTCGATCTCCTGCACGGGGTTCTGCAGCTGCGCGATCTCGGGCTTCCGCTGCAGGATGTGGGCATGACACCAGTCTTCGTGCAGGCAGACCCTGCGGCCATCGGACGCCACCACCTCGAACAGACGCAGTCCGCTGGTGGGGGTAATCCTGCGATCCACGCCTACTCCAGCGGCTTGACCACCATCAGCTCGTTCCCGCGGTCGTCGATCACCTTCACCGCCACCTGGCGATGCTCGCCCGCTTCGAACGGCGCGCTCTTGGTCCCGGCCAGGTGGTCCCAGACGCTGTCGTCGTAGTCAGCCTTGAGCGCCTTCCGCAGGTCGTCCCACGCGCCGGTTGCGGGGAAAGAACGCCTGCGACACCTTGAAGTGCGCCGACTCGTTGTAATCCACATCCAGGAACCAGGCCGGTACATCGTCTCCCGGCCGATGGTCCACCTCCATCGTCGTCGGATCGAACGTATCGAGGCCGAGTAGCTCCACCTGGTACCGCTGGGCGCCGCCCTGTGCGGCCGGCGCCGCCTTGTGAACGCGGACCTCGGGGTGACCGCAAACGCTGAAGATCTGGCTGGAGCGCATGTTCTTCAGCAGGTCGCCCATCATCAGGTCTGGCGTGGCCTGCACGTAGGTCGCGGGAACGAGAAGCTGCAGAACCAGCAGTCGCTCGGCACGCTCGAGGCACTCGATCGCGAGCGCTGGACGATCGACGTCAAGCAGGGACCCTCGCGCGCGGCGCTTCGGCCCCCCGCCGTCTTCGCCAGCGAGACGTTCTCGCCCGATGTGATGCAGCAGGCGGTGCTGCGTCTCGGAGCGGACGTCGCGGATCGAGGCTTTCGCGGCGGCGCCGCGTGCGATCTCCTGCTCCGCCGCACGCCCCGGCTGCGTGCCGGCACGTTCGGACCGCTGGCTGCCGAGCCGCTGTCGGACTTCGCCGTGCGCATCGCCACCGAGCTCGACGGCACGTGCCTGCCGGTTCAGGGGCCGCTCGGATCGGGGAAGACGTACACGGGTGCGCGGATGATCTGCGCGCTGGTTGCCGCCGGCAGGCGCATCGGTGTGACGGCCGTCAGCCACAAGGTAATCGACAACCTTCTGCAGGAAGTCGTCCGGCAGGCCGCCGCGATGGGTGTGCCTACTCACGGCGATCCACAAGACAGACACAGATGCGGCTGTCACGGACGGCATCGAGGCTGTCGCCGGCAACGAGCAGATGCTGCACCGCCTTGCGGACGGCAGCGCCAACGTCGCCGGCGCGACCGTGTGGCTCTGGGCCAGGCCCGATGCGGCCCGCACCGTAGATGTGCTGTTCGTCGATGAAGCCGGACAGATGTCGCTGGCCAACGTGCTGGCGGCCTGTCAGGCGGCGGAGAGCGTGGTCCTGCTCGGCGACCCTCAACAGCTCGAGCAGCCGCAGAAGGGCAGCCATCCGGACGGAACCGATATCTCGGCCCTCGAGTACGTCCTTGGCGGCGCCAGGACCATGCCGCCGGATCGCGGGATCTTCCTCGCCGAGACATGGCGCCTCCCGCCGGCGATCTGCGGATTCACGTCGGAAATGTTCTACGAGAGCCGGCTGCACCCCCTGGGCGGGCTGGAGCGGCAGCGGCTGGACGGCACCGCCGGATTCGACGGCGCAGGGCTCTGGTGGGTCCCGGTGGCTCACGACGGGAATCAGAGCTCGTCGGCGGAAGAGATTGCCGCAGTCGGAGAGATCGTGCGCAGGCTGCTGCAACCCGGGGCGGCATGGGTTCACCATCGGGAGGGCACGAAGCCGCTGACAGGAAGGGACATCATCGTGGTTGCCCCGTACAACGCGCACGTGAACCGGTTGAACGAAGCGCTGCGGGGACTGGGCGTGCAGGCGGGCACGGTCGACAGGTTTCAGGGGCAGGACGAGGCGGTCGTGATCTATGCAATGGCCGCCTCGTCAGTTGAGGACGCACCGCGCGGCATGGGCTTCCTCTATCGTCTGAACCGTCTGAATGTCGCCACGTCACGCGCCCGCTGCGCGGCCATTCTCGTAGCCTCGCCGCGCCTGCTCCAACCGGAATGCCGCACGCCGGAGCAGATCCGGCTCGCCAACGCGCT